>ONFO01000028.1 GCA_900317155.1 uncultured Bacteroidales bacterium | reverse complement strand
GAAGGACAAGACCCTATCGGCCACTGACCTGAAGGACGAGATTGTCGAATACATCAACCAGAAGCTGGTGGTGCATCTCGAAGCCAAGTGCAACGAGGACCTCGCCACTTACGCGGCATTTGCCCGGCTCGTCGATGCCCAAATCAGGGCAGAGAACGCCAAGGTGCGCCGTCGTAAGGGCAAAAAAGAAACGCCGTCTGAAATTCCCGCCAAAGAATAAAGCAGACGACGCTTCTATGTGTTGAGTCAAGGTGCCGAACCAACCAAAGAATGATCAACCGACTGCCGCCTTTGATATGACAGGAGGTTTTCTCCAGGTTCGGTGCCTTGTTTCATTCACAAGGGACTTCAAAAGTACACAAAAGGTCTGATATTCAGACTAAATCAACAAAGAATTTTGTTAATTACAACATAAAATACACATAATCAATACATTGCAAAACCAATTTTTATCAACACCTCAATGATACAACAAACTATGAACCGCATCATGCACACGGACAATCCTCTCACCATCTTCTAACACATATATGCGATATGCAAAATGAAAATCCTCGCAGATAAACTCTTGATAACCTTTTGAAATCCAATCTGATTTCAAGCGGGCTATAGGGTAATTCTCAGCATAAATGCCAAGTGACTCTAATGCATCATACAACCTGTCAATCTTTTTAAGAACGGTAGCTTCGTCAAGAGTAATATGGTGATTCATTGCCGCTTCATAGAACGACACAATTTCTTCATGTACGGCCTTGTCAATAAAGACTTTCATGATTTCGAATGATAATGTTTGTGAACCTTCTCAAGTAACAACCGCTTTGACTCTTCCAAAGAAAGGCATTCCCTTTCGATTTCCACAGAGTCCACTTGAGGTGTTAATACCTCATAAGCAACAGCAGGCTCCGATGCCTTGGTTATCACATTATCATTCTGATTGTATTCCATTTTCAAGGATAATTAGATTGCAAAAATACAAATTATTTCGACGAATGCAACCTTAATACAATTCTTTCCTCTTCCCAAACAACCACTCAAACAACCCCGCCGTAGAAAAAGCCTCATTCCAACACACATGACCCATTTCGGGATAAGTGACCAGAATGGCCTCCTCATTGCCGACATCCTTTAATGCGTTGTACATCTGTATGCTCCGCGAAGGCATAACCACGCCATCAAGCAAACCGTGAAAAACATATACTGGAATGTCCTTCATGGCCTCGGCGTATGCAAGGTCTCCCCCACCGCAGATGGCAATGGCTGCCGCAAACTTCTCTGGCCAACGCTGCAAGGCATCCCAAGTGCCAAAACCTCCCATGGAAATGCCACAAATGTAAACTTGAGTCGAATCCACGGCACCAACATCAACAAGGTTGTCAAGCACGGCCATCACACCACGCAGCTCTGCCGTGGGCATGCTGTCCATCGTGTGCTCTGGCAGGCTCCAATCGGTATTCGCCCAGCGTCTGTCATTTGGGCATTGCGGAACCATCAACAGGAAGGGATAACGGCTTGTCACAGTGTCATCAAGGAAATACTTGATGCAATGCTTCAACTGCATAGAATTGTCATTGCCGCGCTCTCCTGCGCCATGCAGGAAGATGACCAAGGGCAAGGCTTCTGTCATCGTATCGGCTTTCTCTGAGCGGTAGAGACGATACGGAAGCGTGTCATTACCTTCGATATGATGATGGGCTTCAAACAGGCTTGTACCGGGCAATTGATTTTCGTTTTCTTGAGCCAGCAAGAAAGGGCCGAACATCAACGTTAGCAGTAAAAAGAGGATATGTTTCATTGCATTACAGATGCTTATGTTTACGAAATCGACCGCCTATAGATTCCCAAAGGGAATGACATAGACGGTCGATTTCACAATGACACGTGATGTTGATCAAGCCTGTGCCGTAGGCGTGCCTATCGGGAACTGGGCGACATTGCTACCCACATCCTGAATGGTGCCAAACTGCTGCTCGTATTTGGCGATATTGTCGGCCAAAGCCTTGTACAGACGCTTGGCGTTCAAGGGGTTCAAAATCACTCTTGAGCGTACTTTCGCCTTAGGTGTGCCAGGCATCATCTGGGCGAAGTCAACAATAAATTCATTGGGCGAGTGGGTGATGATGGCGAGATTGGAGTATTTGCCCTCGGCCACTTCGTCGCTGATTTCAATATTCAGTTGGTTTTTCTGATTGTTGTTTTCCATAAATTTTTCTATTTAAAAAGCGGGGACAACCAGTGGCCGTCCCCGCTCAGTTCAACACTTGTTAGAGAGCGGCCTTTTCTTGCAGTTCCTCGTACTCTTCACGAGAACCCACAATCAAGTCCTCATACTCGCGCAGACCTGTGCCGGCAGGAATCTTGTGACCGACGATCACGTTCTCCTTCATGCCGAGCAGGAAGTCGCTCTTGGCTGCGATGGCGGCGTTGGTCAGCACCTTGGTGGTCTCCTGGAAGGAGGCAGCCGAGATGAAGCTGTCGGTAGCCAAAGCAGCACGGGTGATACCTTGCAGCACCTGGGTAGCCGTTGCCGGACGTGCAGGACGCACGGTAGGCAGGGTCAAGTCCTTACGCTTCAGTGCGGACTCTTCCTCGCGCAGCTTCATGGCCGAAACGATTTCGCCCTTCTGCAACTTTTCGGAAGCGCCATTGTCCTCAACAAAGAACTTACCGTAGATGTCGTCGTTCTCCTCTTGGAAGGTCAGCTTGTTGACCAGCTCGCCTTGCAAGAAGCGGGTGTCGCCTGGATCGAGGATCTCGACCTTACGCATCATCTGGCGCACGATGACCTCAAAGTGCTTGTCGTTGATGACCACACCTTGTTGACGGTACACGCTCTGCGCCTCGTTGACGATGTATTCCTGCACCTTCATCGGGCCCATGATGGCCAAGATGCTGGCCGGTGTGATGACACCTTCCGAAAGCGGCTGACCAGCTTTCACGAAGTCGTTCTCTTGAGCCAGGATCTGCTTCGAAGTCGGAATGAGGTAACGCTTCTCTTCGCCAGTCTTGGCAGTGACCACGACCTCACGGTTGCCACGCTTCAGTTTCTTCTCAAGGTGGACGATGCCGTCGATTTCGGAAACGATGGCTGGGTCGATGGAGTTACGGGCTTCAAACAGCTCTTGCACACGCGGCAGACCGCCCGTGATATCACCGCCACCAGAAACGTTACGCGGGATACGCACCAGTTGGTCACCAGCGGTGATGGCATCGCCTTCGCCAACGATAACGTGGGCATCAACGGGCAAGTCATAAGAGACCAAAATCTCGCCATTTTCATCAACGATATCGATGAGCGGGTTCTTGGCGCCTCTCTTACCTTCGATGATGACTCGCTCAATGAAGCCAGTCTCAGCGATGGTCTCATTACGATAGGTCACACCTTCAATCACGTTCTCGAAGCGAACCTTACCACTGTGCTCAGAAATGATGGTGGCATTGTAAGGATCCCATTCGCAAATCTTGTCGCCTTTCTTCACCTGATCGCCAGACTTGAAGAACAACTTGGCACCGTATGGGATGATGGTCGTCATCAAAACGACGTCGGTATGGTTGTCATGCAGCTTCAATTCAGCCGAACGACCGATGACAATCTGATACTTGTCACCCTCCTTGTCGACTTCAACGGAACGGAGCTCATCGATTTCGAGATAGCCATCATACTTGGCTTCAGTGCTGTTGGCCACCAGGCCCTTCGAAGCCTTACCACCAGAGTGGAAGGTACGCAGGGTCAGTTGGGTGCCAGGCTCACCGATGGACTGAGCGGCGATGACGCCCACAGCCTCACCTTTCTGCACCAGCTTGCTCGACGACAGGTTACGACCGTAGCAGTTGGCACACACGCCACGCTTCGACTCGCAAGTCAACACGGAACGGATTTCAACGCTCTCCAACGGCGATTCGTCAATGGCCTCGGCGAGGGCTTCGTTAAGCTCTTGGCCACTGGCAGCGATAAGTTCGCCCGTCTGAGGATGGAACACATCGTGCAAGGCCACACGACCAAGGATACGGTCATATAATAAGGAGTGCTTGCCAGGCTCCTTGATTTCTTCACCACGCGAGATGGTCATACCACGGAGCGTGCCGCAGTCCTTCTCGGTGATGATGACATCGTGAGCCACGTCGACCAGACGACGGGTCAAGTAACCAGCGTCAGCGGTCTTCAGAGCGGTATCGGCCAAACCCTTACGGGCACCGTGGGTGGAGATGAAGTACTCCAACACGGACAGACCTTCCTGAAAGTTCGACAGAATCGGGTTCTCAATGATTTCGGAGCCGCCTGAACCAGCCTTCATAGGCTTGGCCATCAGACCTCTCATACCACAAAGCTGTGACACCTGAGCTTCAGAACCACGAGCACCAGAGTGCAGCATCATATACACTGGGTTGAAGCCTTGGTCGTCGCTCGACAACACCTTCATCACCTCTTGGGTGAGCTTGGCGTTGACGTCGGTCCAAAGGTCAACGATTTGGTTATAACGCTCGTTGGGACCCATGAAGCCCATCTTTTCGAACTCACGGATCTCAGCGGCCTTCGAGTTAGCATCGGAGATGAGGTTGCTCTTCATCTGGGGAACAAGGACGTTACCCAAATTGAACGACAAGCCACCTTTATAAGCCTGATAGTAACCCATGTTCTTGATATCGTCAAGGAACTTGGTCGTGACGGCAGTGCCTTCCATACGCACCATGTCGCCGACGATGCTACGAAGTGACTTCTTAGTCAACAGTTCGTTGATGAAGCCAAAGTCATCGGGAACCACTTGGTTGAAGATGACACGGCCCACGGTGGTCTCGACCAGTTTCGTGACGAGTTTGTCCTCCTCACGCACCTTGACGCGCACCTTGATGACGGCATGCATGTCGGCACGGCCTTCATTGTGGGCGATGATCACCTCTTCTGGAGAGTAGAACGACATGCCTTCGCCCTTCACGGGATGATCAGGCGTGCTCTTACGAGGCTTGGTGATGTAGTACAGACCCAAAACCATGTCCTGCGAAGGCAGCGTGATAGGTGCACCATTCGAGGGGTTCAGGATGTTGTGCGAAGCCAGCATCAGAATCTGAGCCTCAAGCACTGCGGCGTTGCCCAACGGTACGTGGACAGCCATCTGGTCACCGTCGAAGTCAGCGTTAAAAGCTGTACATACCAAGGGGTGCAGACGGATGGCCTTACCTTCGATGAGCTTCGGCTGGAAGGCCTGGATACCCATTCGAGGATGTCCCAAACGACGGGATCCTTGCGGTCGACAATCTTCTTGGCCGACTTCACGGTCTTGACGATGCCGCGCTCGATGAGCTTGCGGATCACGAAGGGCTTGAACAGCTCGGCGGCCATGTCCTTAGGCAGACCGCATTCGTTCATGTTCAGGTCAGGACCAACCACGATAACGGAACGACCAGAGTAGTCGACACGTTTACCGAGCAGGTTCTGACGGAAACGACCTTGCTTACCTTTCAGGCTGTCGCTCAACGACTTCAGCGGACGGTTCGAGTCGGTCTTCACCGCGCTCGACTTGCGTGAGTTGTCGAACAACGAGTCGACGGCCTCCTGCAACATACGCTTCTCGTTACGCATGATGACGTCAGGAGCGTTGATTTCAATCAAACGCTTCAGACGGTTGTTACGGATGATGACACGGCGGTAGAGGTCGTTCAAGTCGGAAGTGGCGAAACGGCCGCCATCCAACGGGACGAGCGGGCGCAACTCCGGAGGAATCACGGGCACCACCTTCACAATCATCCACTCGGGACGGTTCTCGATGTGCGTGTTGGCCTCGCGGAAAGCCTCGAACACCTGCAAGCGCTTCAGCAAGTCCTGCTTACGCTGTTGTGCCTTCACCTCATTGGCTTCGGCACGCAGGCGGTTGGCCTCTTCATCGATATTCAGGCGGGAAAGGAGGTCATAAATGGCCTCAGCACCCATCTTGGCGATGAACTTGTTCGGGTCGTCCTCAGGGAGATATTGGTTCTCAATCGGAACCATTTCCATAAGGTCGAGGTATTCTTCCTCGGTGAGGAATTCGAGCTTCGACACCTTACGGCCTTCGTTGTCATTCGGGATAGCTTGGCCTTCCAAGACGCCTCCTTGAATCACCACATAGCGTTCATAATAGATGATAGCATCAAGTTTCTTGGTAGGGATACCAAGCAGGGCACCAATCTTGTTGGGCAGCGAACGGAAATACCAGATATGGGCGACGGGCACCACCAATGAGATGTGACCCATACGTTCACGTCTGACCTTCTTCTCCGTCACCTCCACACCGCAGTGGTCGCAGATGATGTTCTTGTAACGGATGCGCTTGTACTTACCGCAGTGGCATTCCCAGTCCTTCACAGGACCGAAGATACGCTCGCAGAACAAGCCGTCGCGTTCGGGTTTATAAGTACGGTAGTTGATGGTCTCAGGTTTCAACACCTCACCGTGTGAACGGGCAAGAATCGATTCCGGCGAAGCCAAACTCACCGTTATGCTAGCGAAGTTGCTATTGACTATATTGTTAGTTGCCATATTTCTGTTTGTTTTATCCTAGCATTATTAAACTCAATTCAAGACTTTACCATCTTTATCCTTAAAGGTGATTTCGAGGCCTAAGCCACGGAGTTCGTGAATCAACACGTTGAAGGACTCAGGAATGCCTGGAGTAGGCATGTTGTCACCCTTAACGATGGATTCGTAAGCCTTGGCGCGACCGTTCACATCATCCGACTTCACGGTCAGAATCTCTTGCAGCACATTGCTGGCTCCGAAGGCTTCGAGTGCCCAGACCTCCATTTCACCGAAACGCTGGCCACCAAACTGAGCCTTACCGCCCAGAGGCTGCTGCGTGATCAATGAGTATGGTCCAATCGAACGGGCATGCATCTTGTCGTCAACCATATGGTGCAACTTCAGCATGTAGATGTAACCCACAGTGGCAGGTTGGTCGAAGGGCTCACCCGTCTCACCGTCATAGAGTTGCATACGTCCGTTATCAGGCAAACCAGCCTTACGCATGTACTGGTTAATCTCCTCCAGGGTGGCACCATCGAAGATAGGCGTGGCAAACTTCAATCCGAGTTCGTGACCAGCCCAACCGAGCACAGTCTCGTAAATCTGACCGAGGTTCATACGTGAAGGCACGCCCAACGGGTTCAGCACGATGTCGACAGGAGTACCATCAGCGAGGAATGGCATATCCTCAGCACGGACGATCTTCGAAACGATACCCTTGTTACCGTGACGACCGGCCATCTTGTCACCAATCATCAGCTTGCGCTTCTTGGCCACATACACCTTAGCCATCTGAACGATGCCGTTCGGCAGTTCGTCGCCAACACTGGCCACGTACTTCTCGCGGTTGAACTTACCTTCAATTTCCTTGTGTCTCACCGTGTAATTGTCGATGATGGCGCCAATCAGCTTGTTGGTCTTTTCGTCAGAAGTCCACTTGCCTGGATTAACCGACAGATAGTCGATGTCGTAAAGTGCTTTGGCCGTAAACTTGGCTTTCTTGGGGATGAGGGTCTCCTTGAAGTTGTTCTGAACACCGGAAGAAACGCGACCGTTCAGCAAGGTCATCAGTTTCTCCACCAAAACGTCCTTCAGGGCAGCCAACTCTTTGTTGCAGGCGGCATCGATCTTAGCGATATCCTCCTTGTCCTTAGCGCGTGCTTTACGGTCCTTTTGCAGACGTGAGAACAAACGCTTGCCAATGACCACGCCCTTCATCGAAGGACCTGCCTTCAGGGAGGCGTTCTTCACATCGCCAGCCTTGTCGCCGAAGATGGCACGGAGCAGCTTCTCCTCAGGAGTGGGATCCGATTCGCCCTTAGGCGTAATCTTACCCACGAGGATGTCGCCTTCCTTGACCTCAGCACCCACGCGGATGATACCGTGCTCGTCCAAATCCTTGGTGGCATCGGTGCTCACGTTCGGGATGTCGTTGGTCAACTCTTCCAAACCACGTTTCGTGTCGCGCACCTCGAGGGTGAACTCCTCGATGTGGATGGAGGTGAACAGGTCTTCCTTCACGATGCGCTCCGAAATCGGAGGTGAACAGGTCTTCCTTCACGATGCGCTCCGAAATCACGATGGCGTCCTCGTAGTTGTAACCCTTCCAAGGCATGAAGGCCACTTTCAGGTTACGACCCAAAGCCAAGTCGCCGTTCTGTGTGGCGTAACCCTCGGTAAGAATCTGGCCGAAGGTCACGTGGTCGCCGCGACGCACGATAGGCTTGATGTTGATGCTTGTGTTTTGGTTGGTACGGGCATACTTGGTGAGATAATAGGTCTTCACATCGTCGTCGAAGCTGACCAAACGTTGTTCATCCGTGCGGTCATACCTGATTGTGATCTTCTTGGAGTCAACAAAGATGACCTCGCCCTCGCCTTCGGCAGTGATAAGAACGCGTGAATCCTTGGCAACAGAGCGTTCAATACCGGTGCCCACGATAGGACTTTCGGGATTCATCAAAGGTACAGCCTGACGCATCATGTTCGAACCCATCAAAGCACGGTTGGCGTCGTCGTGCTCCAGGAACGGGATCAACGAAGCGGCGATGGAGGCAATCTGGTTGGGACCCACATCCATCAAGTTGATTTCTTCAGGGGCAACGATAGGATAGTCAGCAATATAACGGGCTTTGATTTCTTTATCGGTAAACCTGCCTTCATCATCAACAGGTGTTGTGGCCTGGGCGATAATCTTGTCTTCCTCAAGTTCGGCAGTCAAATAAACCGGCTCGTTCTTGAAGTCGACCACACCGTCTTTCACCTCACGGTAAGGTGTCTCGATGAAGCCCAAGTTGTTGATCTTAGCGAACACGCAGAGTGAGGAAATCAGACCGATGTTAGGACCTTCAGGGGTCTCAATCGTACACAGACGACCATAGTGGGTGTAGTGCACGTCACGAACTTCGAAACCGGCACGGTCGCGCGACAGACCGCCAGGACCCAAGGCGGAGATACGACGTTTGTGCGTGATTTCCGACAGCGGGTTGGTCTGGTCCATGAATTGCGACAGCTGGTTGGTGCCGAAGAACGAGTTGATGACCGACGACAATGTCTTGGCATTGATCAGGTCAATAGGGGTAAACACCTCATTGTCGCGCACGTTCATGCGCTCACGGATGGTGCGGGCCATACGAGCCAAACCGACACCGAACTGGGCTTGCAGTTGCTCGCCCACGGTACGGATACGACGGTTGCTCAAGTGGTCGATATCGTCGATTTCGGCCTTGCTGCTCAGCAGCTCGACCAAATATTTGATAATGGCGATGATGTCTTCCTTGGTCAGGACCTTGACATCGTCAGGGATGGAAAGACCAAGCTTACGGTTGATACGGTAACGGCCCACCAAACCCAAATCATATCTCTTGTCTGAGAAGAACAGCTTGTCGATGATGCCACGTGCCGTTTCCTCATCGGGCGGTTCGGCGTTACGCAATTGGCGATAGATATATTCGACAGCTTCTTTCTCAGAGTTACAGGTGTCTTTTTCCAAAGTCTTGAAAATGACGGAATAGTCAGATACACGGTCATTTTCATCACGTTCAGCCTCACAATGCAGCAGGATGGTCTTCACGCCGCTATCCAAGATGGGCTGAATATGTTCTTCCTCAAGTACCACATCACGGTCGATGATAACCACGTTACGCTCGATGGAGACACATTCGCCAGTATCCTCATTGACGAAGTCTTCAGTGTAGGAATGAAGCACACGGGCAGCAAGCTTACGCCCCAGGACACGCTTCAAACCGGCCTTCGACACCTTCACTTCCTCAGCCAGGTTGAAGATATCGAGGATGTCTTTATCGCTTTCATAGCCGATAGCACGCAGCAATGTGGTGATAGGCAATTTCTTCTTACGGTCGATGTAGGCATACATGACATTGTTGATGTCGGTCGAGAACTCCATCCAAGAGCCCTTGAAGGGAATGATACGAGCCGAATACAACATCGTGCCATTGGCATGTTGGCTTTGGCCAAAGAAAACACCGGGGGAACGGTGCAATTGTGAGACCACGACACGTTCTGCGCCATTGATTACGAAGGTACCGCGGGGGGTCATATACGGAATCATGCCCAAGTAAACATCCTGGACGACGGTCTCAAAGTCTTCGTGTTCCTCATCGTTGCAGGAAAGTCTCAGCTTTGCCTTGAGGGGAACGCTATAAGTAAGTCCACGTTCGATGCACTCCTCGATGCTGTAGCGGGGAGCGTCGATGTAGTAGTCAAGAAATTCTAAAGTAAAATTGCCTCTTGCGTCGGTGATGGGAAAATTCTCAGCGAAGACCTTGTAGAGGCCTTCGTTTTTTCTGTTGTCAGGATTGGTCTCCAATTGGAAGAAATCCTGAAACGATTGAAGTTGAATATCCAGGAAATCAGGGTATTCGAAAGATTTCTTTATGGACGCGAAGCTTATTCTTTCTGGTGATTTTGTTGCCAAGGTAGTATTGTTTTTTAGGTGATGTAAAGAGAAAGACGAACAAACGAAAAGAGGAAATTCGCATAAAGCGAAAAATCGGCACAAACCTCAGCCCCCTATTGGGACTGAGGTTGAATGCCGTTATTTACGGGGTTGAATCCTTATTTCACTTCCACTTCTGCACCGGCCTCTTCGAGATGGCTCTTCAGTGCATTAGCTTCGTCTTTGCTCACGCCTTCCTTGATGGGCTTGGGAGCTGCATCAACGAGTTCCTTGGCTTCCTTCAGGCCGAGGCTGGTGAGTTCCTTCACCAACTTCACGACTGCCAACTTCTGAGCACCAGCGCTCTTCAGGATGACATCGAAAGAAGTCTTCTCTTCAGCAGCGGCAGCGGCGCCACCAGCAGCAGGAGCAGCAACAGCAACAGCGGCGGCTGCAGGTTCAATACCGTACTCTTCCTTCAGGATGTTAGCGAGTTCGTTCACTTCCTTCACGGTGAGATTGACTAATTGTTCAGCAAAAGCTTTAAGATCTGCCATTTTTAATTCTATTTTTAATTGTTAATACTTGCTTTAATGGTTTGAATGATATACATTCGATATTTATTCTGGTCTTTCAGACAAAGTTTCGAGAATACCGCTCAGTTTGTGGCCACCCGACTGCAGGCCGCTGATGACGTTCTTCATCGGCGATTGCAACAGAGCAATGACATCGGCGATGAGGTCGTTCTTCGACTTGATGTTGCACAAAGCGTCAATCATGTCGTCGCCAATGTAGCAGCACTCCTCAATGAAAGCACCCTTTAGGATGGGACGGTCATTGGTCTTACGGAAATTCTTAATCAGCTTGGCGGGAGCGTTACCGGTCTCGCAAAGCATCAGCGCAGTTGATCCTTTCAGAACATCGTAAAGGCCCTCATAGTCCTTCTCCATCTGCAGCATAGCCTTATGGAGCAACGCGTTCTTCACAACGATCATTTTCACACCACTATTGAAGCACTGTCTTCTCAACTGGCTCGTCTTCTCGGCATTGAGGTCGGAGACATCGGTCAGGTAGAAGTTGGGGCAGGCTTTCAATTCACTCAGGATGGAGTCGATGAGGACTTGTTTATCTTCTTTTCTCATTTCAATAACTTCCTTTCATTTAGTTTGCTACTGATTTGACATCGATCTGCACACCCGGGCTCATCGTGCTAGAGATATAGATGCTCTTCACATACGTACCTTTAGCAGCTGCTGGTTTCAACTTGATAACGGTTTGGATCAGTTCCTTGGCGTTATCAAAAATCTTTTCGGGAGAGAAACTGACTTTCGCGACTCCTGCATTGATGATGCCGTACTTGTCGACCTTGAAGTCGATCTTACCGGCCTTCACTTCTTGCACAGCCTTAGCTACATCCATCGTAACAGTGCCAGTCTTGGGGTTCGGCATCAAGCCGCGAGGACCGAGGATACGGCCCAGGGCACCCACCTTAGGCATGATGTTAGGAGTAGTGATCACGATGTCAATATCGGTCCAACCGTCCTTGATCTTTTGGATGTATTCATCCAGACCGACGTAATCAGCACCAGCGTCTATAGCTTCTTGAGCCTTGTCCGGGTTGCAAAGAACCAGAACACGGACGACTTTACCCGTTCCGTGAGGAAGCGTCACCGAGCCGCGCACCATCTGATTGGCCTTACGGGGGTCAACGCCCAAACGGATGTTCAAGTCAACCGAAGCATCGAATTTGGTGTAAGTGATTTGTTTTACGATATTAACCGCTTCACTCAAGGAGTAACTCTTGCTTTTGTCGAACTTAGCCAAAGCCTCTTTCCTTTGTTTACTAACTTTTGACATTTAACTAACTTTTTTTGTTCTACAAATGCATGAAAGATCTTAGTCTTTCTTTAAAGGTGATTCGCCGGTTATCTTCACTCCCATGCTGCGTGCCGTTCCGGCAACCATTGACATGGCTGACTCGACGGTGAAGCAATTCATGTCCTTCATCTTGTTGGTGGCGATTTCTCTCACTTGATCCCAAGTCAACGAACCGACTTTCGTACGGTTAGGCTCCTTGGAACCGCCTTTGATCTTCGCGGCCTCGATGATGGAGACAGCCACGGGCGAAGCCTTAACGACGAAATCGAAAGACTTGTCCTTATACACAGTGATGATGACGGGCAACACCTTGCCAGCCTGATCCTGTGTACGGGCGTTGAACTGCTTGCAGAATTCCATGATGTTCACACCCTTCGAACCCAAAGCGGGACCGACGGGCGGAGCGGGATTCGCGGCTCCTCCTTTAATTTGCAGTTTAATTAATCCGCTTACTTCTTTTGCCATTTCTAAATCCTTAATTAAGTGTAATTAGGCAACAATTAACTCGCATAAATCAGCTTAGCTTTCCAACTTGACCTGGAAAAAGCTCAGTTCCAAAGGCGTCTTACGGCCAAAGATCTTAACAGCGACCTTCAGTTTCTTCTTCTCCTCGTTCACTTCTTCGATGATACCATTGAAAGTACTGAAAGGACCATCGTTAACTATTACAGACTGACCTACCATGAATGTGACATCGCTGCCCGCACCCATACCTTGTAGCTCGTCCACCTTGCCGAGAATCCGCTTCACCTCTTGCGGGCGGAGCGGGTCAGGCTCGCCATTTGTGCCCAAGAATCCGAGCACATTTGGAACATCCTTAATCACATGAACGACCTCACCTACGAGAACAGCCTCCACAAGCACATAACCCGGCAAGTAGTTGCGCTCTTTGCACACCTTCTTACCGTTCTTGACTTCAAAATACTTCTCAGTAGGAATCAAGACAGTAGCAATAAGGTCTTGCAGGTTAAGTCTCTTGATTTCGGATTCAAGGTATTCCTTTACCTTCTTCTCCTTACCAGAGATAGCCTTGACCACATACCACCTCATCTCGTTCTTTTCGCTCATCTTCCAGAAAAAATTACTAAGTTAGCCGAAAATGCTCATCAAGATTCAACGTACAATCTATCAGAACAGTCCATAAAACGCTTCTAACAGATTCTTGAAAGAGATGTCCATCAAAAAAACCACCAAGGCGATTAATAGGGAAGCAATGGACACAACAATCACGCTGCTTCTGAGCTCTTCCCAAGTTGGCCAGGTGACCTTCTCAGTGAGCTCAGTATAGCACTCTTTAATGTAGTTTATAATTTTCATCTTCTATTGAACCTTAATAAAAAGCACGGGCGGAAAGGCTCGAACTCTCGACACTCGGTTTTGGAGACCGATGCTCTACCAACTGAGCTACGCCCGTAGGATAAGGGTGGGTGTTGCCCCACCCTTACGTTTTGATTGTGTATTAATCGTCAATGATTTCGATCACCTGACCGGAACCAACGGTACGGCCACCTTCACGGATAGCGAAACGGAGACCCTTGTCCATGGCGATGTCGGCAATCAACTTAACGTCGATGGTGACATGGTCGCCAGGCATGACCATTTCCATACCTTCGGGAAGGGTGATTTCACCGGTAACGTCGGTGGTTCTGAAGTAGAACTGAGGACGATACTTGTTACGGAACGGGGTGTGACGGCCACCTTCTTCTTTGCTCAGGACGTAGACCTGACCCTTGAAGTGGTGGTAAGGCTTCACCGAACCGGGCTTGGCAATAACCATACCACGGCGGATCTCATCCTTGTCGATACCACGGAGCAACAGACCAGCGTTGTCACCAGCTTCACCTTCGTCCAAGATCTTGCGGAACATTTCCACACCAGTCACAACTGACTTCAGCTTCTCAGCACCCATACCGAGGATTTCGACGGGGTCACCAACGTGGATGACACCAGTCTCGATACGACCGGTAGCAACGGTACCACGGCCAGTGATGGAGAACACGTCCTCGATAGGCATCAGGAACGGTTTATCAACGGCACGCTGAGGTTCAGGAATCCAAGTGTCGCAAGCGTCCATCAGTTCGTCGATGGCGGGAGTCCACTTCGGGTCGTCGTTCAAGGCACCCAGAGCAGAGCCACGGATGATAGGCGTATTTTCGGCATCGAATTCGTACTTGCCAAGGAGGTCGCGGATTTCCATCTCAACCAACTCCAGCAACTCTTCATCGTCAACAAGGTCGCACTTGTTCAGGAACACCACGAGGCGCGGCACACCAACCTGACGGGCGAGCAGGATGTGCTCACGGGTTTGAGGCATGGGACCGTCGGTGGCGGCGACAACGATGATAGCACCGTCCATCTGAGCAGCACCAGTAACCATGTTCTTCACATAGTCAGCGTGGCCGGGGCAGTCGACGTGTGCATAGTGACGCTTCTCAGTCTGATACTCGACGTGAGCGGTATTGATGGTGATACCTCTCTCCTTCTCTTCCGGAGCGGAGTCGATGGAGTCGAAGCTCTTAACCTCTGACAAGCCCTTCTTTGCAAGGTGCAGGGTGATAGCAGCGGTCAAAGTGGTCTTACCGTGGTCAACGTGGCCAATCGTACCAATGTTGACGTGCGGTTTAGTTCTTTCGAATTTTTCTTTTGCCATTTTACTATTCTATTTAAGGTTATAACTTTATCCCATAAAAATCGAGCCGATGGGGAGAATTGAACTCCCGACCCCTTCCTTACCAAGGAAGTGCTCTACCGCTGAGCTACATCGGCTTGTTTGTTCATCTGAGCGGAAGACGGGGCTCGAACCCGCCACCTAAAGCTTGGAAGGCTTTCGCTCTGCCAAATGAGCTACTTCCGCTTGTCCGCTTGACTGTGGGGGAAGGTGGACTCGAACCACCGAACGGATACCCGGACAGATTTACAGTCTGTTGCAATTGCCACTATGCGACTCCCCCGTGTTTATCAAATAACTGAGCCGGTAGACGGACTCGAACCGCCGACAGGCTGATTACAAATCAGCTACTCTACCAACTGAGTTATACCGGCATGATGTGAAAGAACAATTTGTTTCTTTTTTACCTCCCCTCTTGTCTGAAAAGGTGTGCAAAAATAGAGCTTTTTCCTGAATTGACAATACGTTTTCGGCATTTTTTTCGAAAAAAAATCACGTTTTGCCATAATTTAATTGATAATCAATGATTTAAATAAACAATAAAATCGATAAAAAAAGGAAGCCAAACCGGCTTTTTCGGATTGGCTTCCCCTTTTTTGTGCTTTTTTTGATACTAACGTGAGGGTTTATTTGGTGCTTTTACCCTTGTATTTCTCAAGTTGTTTCTTCAATGCGTCGATGCAGGAGTCGACGGATTCCTCAAAAGTCTTGCTTTGCTTGCTGGCATAAAGGTCGTCGCCCCTAAGCACAAGGCGAATATCGGCAATCTTGTTTTCGGGGGTGTCGGTGTTGTCGAGTTTCAACGTGACCTCGGCACTAATCACCTCGCTGTACTTGGCGCAAAGCTTTTCCACTTTCTGTGTGATGAAGTCTTCAAGTTTTTGGTCAGCCTTGAAGTGAACTGAATTGATCATGACTTTCATAATAAACTCCTTTCTTTAAATCACCCTTTCGGGTGGGCTTGTTTATGAATTTTCTTAAGTTGTTCTATAGTGTTATGGGCATAGATCTGGGTGGTGGCCAAGTTCTCATGGCCAAGCAACTTTTGAATGGCCACCAGACTTGCACCTTCATCCAATAGATGGGTGGCAAAAGTGTGACGAAGCACATGCGGACTTTTCTGCTTCAAGGTGGTCACACCCTCCAGCATGTGGTGCACCTTATTATATACAAAGGTCGGCGACATTTCCTTGCCCTTATCGTTCAAAAGCAATCGGTCGGCTTTCTCTTCAAATGTTGCATCACGCAATTCCTGATATTGTGCAATCATTTTTACCATCATCATAGATAACGGAACAAATCGGTCTTTATTACGCTTGCCGTGAATTTTTAGCAGCATGCCTGCCTGGTCAACATCTGCATCATGAAGTCCGCGCAGCTCAGCTTGACGCATCCCCGTTTGGTAGAGCAATTCAAACAAAAGCCGGTCGCGCTGCGTGACGAAATCATTGTCCCCATCGAATGACACCTTATTAATATCTGTTTCCGTGACAAATTTCACCAAGGTCTTGGGCGTTTTCAGCGCCCTGATGCCCGTCATCGGTGACTTCTCCATCAGTTCTTCACGGAGACAGTATTTGTAGAAGGTTCTCAATGTGGATACCTTCCGATTGATGCTGCGGTTAACTAGTCCTTCCTCCTTCAATTTGACGATGTAGGATTTCACCATCGCTGGTTCCACCTTGGTAAGGTCTTCGGTTTCGTATGTATGTTGTATGTAATCAGCAAATTGCCTCATATCACGGCTGTAGGCTTCAACCGTTAGCGTTGAGAATCGTTTCTCTGCTTTGATGAATGATATGAACGATTCAATGAGCATAACAAAAACTTCGCCGTAAAATTAGTAATAATTTACCAATTCACAGCGAAGTTTGCCTAAAAAAATTATTTTTCCTAAGCGGGCGCTTCCGTATCAACTACGGAACGAATTACATATTCTCTTCAGCCTGACGGAGTTTCTGCACGTAGATAGCCTTCATCAGCTGTGCACGCTTGATGACTGAGGGCTTGGTGAACTGTTGACGCTTGCGCAATTCTTTCACAACGCCGGTCTTTTCATACTTTCTCTTGTAGCGCTTCAAAGCTCTGTCGATGCTTTCGCCTTCTTTTACAGGAACAATAATCATTTTAAAACACTTCCTTCTTTTAAATTGTTAATACTATGGTTTGATTTTGAGGCTGCAAAAGTACAACTTTTTCTTTTTGTGCAACAAAAAATTGCGGAAAAATGCAAAAGTTTTGAATCTATTGACAAACATTTGACAAAAACCATCTTTTTTCTAATTTTGCAGTTTTATTCATCTAAACCTTTAGAAATATGCATTTGCTTACTATTGGAACGACAGAAATCATCATCATCCTGATTCTTGTCCTGCTGCTCTTTGGCGGTCGCAAGATTCCAGAGCTGATGAAAGGCCTCGGCAAGGGCGTGAAGAACTTCAAGGACGGCATGAACGGCGTCGATGAAGACCTCAACGAAAAAAAGGAACAGGAAAAACAAAGCAAGGGATGAGCGAACAGGAGGTCAGCAGTTTCTGGGACCATCTTGATGTGCTTCGGAAAGTGCTGTTCCGCTGCTTGATTGCCTGGGCCATCGGGGCTGCGGCGGCATTTTGTTTCAAGGACATTTTGTTTCGCCTGCTTTTTGCCCCATCCATGGATAGTTTTGTCTCCTATCAAGGTCTGGCTTGGCTGTGTGCCCAAACAGGTTGGCAGTCGCTCTGTCCAGGCAGTTTTCAGGCTTCGTTCATCAACACGGAATTGGCGGCGCAGTTCATGACGCACATCAAAGTGGCACTTTGGGCGGGACTTGTGGTGGTTTCGCCATATCTCATCGTGCAACTTTATGGTTTCGTTGCGCCAGCTTTATACGATCAGGAAAAACGTCATGCCGCACCTATTATTATATGGGGCACATTGCTCTTCATCCTCGGTGTGCTGATGAACTACTTCATCATCTTCCCTTTCGCTTTCCGTTTCCTCTTCAATTACCAAGTATATTCAGAGGTGTATAACCAGATTTCACTATCGTCCTACATCTCCAATCTACTCATGCTCAGCCTGCTGATGGGCATTCTCTTCGAGATTCCCATTGTCAACTATCTCTTAGCCAAGGCAGGGCTGCTCCAAGCTGAAACTTTGAAGAAATACCGCCGCCACGCTATCGTGGGCATCGCCATCGTGGCGGCTATCATCACCCCGACGGGCGATGCCGTGACGCTAACGCTGGTCACATTGCCGATTTATTTGCTGTATGAAGCAAGTATACTTATTGTGAAAAGAACTAATCCAAAATCGATCTAATATGTTACGAAAAATCAGAATCTGTCTACAAGTGGTCATGATGACCATAGTGACCCTGTTGCTACTCGGCATCGGTTTCCGAGTGCATCTTTGGGCGGGCTGGGCGGCCAAAATCCAGTTTTTGCCTGCCTTCCTCGCCTTCAGCTCTGTTGTGGTGGTTATATTTATGACCACTCTCTTTTTGGGGAGAATCTATTGTAGTGTGGTATGTCCCTTGGGCATCATGCAGGACTTCTTCTCGTGGCTTGGTGGCAAAGTCAAGAAAAACCGTTTCAGCTACGCCAAGGAAAACAAGGTGTTGCGCTACGGCTTCTTCGGTGTCTTCATCCTTGCCTTAATCATCGGCTTTGCGCCCCTCACCACCCTGTTTGAGCCATACAGTGCCTACGGCCGCATCGTCAACAGCCTGTTCAAGCCGCTTTACGACCTGCTCAACAACTGGCTCGCAGGCCTCGATGCCGCGAACGACCGTTACAACTTCACAGAGGTGCAAATCTGGACCCGCAGCGTGACGACCTTCATAGTGGCCATCCTTACTTTAGTCATATTAGGCTTCCTCGCCTGGCGCAAAGGACGCCTATATTGCAACACGATTTGTCCTGTGGGTACTTTCCTCAGCTTCTTCTCCCGTTTTTCCCTGCTTCGCGTCCGCTTTGACAAGGACAAGTGCAAGAACTGCGGTATGTGCGAAAAGAACTGCAAGGCACAGGCCATCGACTTCAAAGAAGGAAAAATCGATTATTCGCGCTGCGTGGTTTGTGGCGACTGCCTCGACAAATGCAAATTCGACGCGCTGAAATATGGTAGGGACTTATCCGCATTTAAAACTGAATCGAAGCCCGTCGATGCCGAGCGTCGTGCCTTCCTCGTAGGTGCAGCAGTGGCCGGCACCTCTGCAGCTTTGGCCCAGACCGAAATGAAGGTCGATGGCGGCTTGGCCGTGATTGAAGACAAGAAGGCGCCAAAGCGCAATACAATCATCACGCCTCCTGGATCCGTCTCGGCGCGCCACATGCAAAAGCATTGCACGGCCTGCCAACTCTGCGTTTCATCGTGTCCAAATAACGTCTTGCGTCCTTCCACCGATTTGATGCACTTCATGCAACCTATGATGTCGTTTGAGCGCGGTTACTGTCGCCCCGAATGCACCCGCTGCAGCGAGGTCTGCCCTGCCGGTGCCATCAAACCCATTTCCCGTGAGGAAAAGACCGACATCCATGTCGGACATGCCGTTTGGATCAAAGAGAACTGCGTGGTGCTGACCGACGGTGTCAGTTGCGGCAATTGCGCACGTCACTGCCCCACTGGTGCCATCCAGATGGTGGACTACGAAAGCCCGAACGGCAAGGTACAAGTGCCTGCCGTCGACGAGAACAAATGCATCGGCTGCGGTGCTTGCGAGCACCTCTGCCCTGCCCGACCGTTCAGCGCAATTTACGTGGAAGGAAATGAAATGCACCATAATGGGTGATGCGGAATGATGAATTTTGAATTTTGAATTTTAAATCAAGAAATCATGGATAGAAGAGAATTCATAAAGCATATAGGCAGTGCGGCGGTAGCCACTTCGGTGGTGCTTTCCGCCTGCAAAAACAACGATAGCGAAGCAACACCCATCGCCAAAAACGTCATCGACGGCCAAGGCGAGATGACCTACCGCACCAACCCTAACTCGGGCGACAAGGTGTCGCTATTGGGCTACGGCATGATGCGTCTGCCCATCGAAAACGGCGCAGACATGCGAAAAGACCCCAACGCCCGTGTCGACCAGGAAATGGTCAACGAGGAGGTGGACTATGCATTGGCACACGGCGTCAACTACTTCGACACTGCCCCTGTTTATACAAGAGGCTATTCTGAGACTTCCACCGGCATCGCCTTGTCGCGGCACCCGCGCAACAGCTATTACATTGCCACCAAACTCTCCAATTTCAGTCCCACGACATGGAGTGCAGAGGCTTCGAAAGCCATGTTTGAGAACTCGCTCAAGCAACTACAGACCGACTACATCGACTATCTGCTCATGCACAGCATCGGTGGCTCGGGCAAAGACATGACCAGCATGGAGATGTTCAACACCCGTTTCATGGACAACGGCGTCCTCGACTGGCTCGTGGAGCAGAAAAAGGCAAGCCGCATCCGCAACCTCGGTTTCTCGTTCCACGGTGACCCGAAGCTGTTCGACACCATGATGCAATGGCACGACGAAGGCCGCTACCATTGGGACTTCGTGCAAATCCAGTTGAACTATGTGGATTGGAGCTTCGGGGAGATAGAAGGCGAAGGTGTCAACTCGTCATACCTTTACGAGGAACTGCATCGTCGTGGCATCCCCGTAGTGATTATGGAACCGTTACTTGGAGGAGGCCTCGCCAAACAACCCGACCACATCGTGAAGCAGATGAAAGAGCGCGAGCCCGAGACCCCCGTCGCCCGCTGGGCCTTCCGCTTTGCCGGCACACCTGAAGGCATCCTCACCGTGCTGAGCGGTATGACTTACATGGAACATCTGGTGCAAAACGTGGAAACCTATTCACCTTTGCGACCTATCACGCCCGAAGAAGACGAGTTTTTGATGCAAGTGGCCGAACTATTCATCAAACTGAAAACCGTGCCGTGCACTGCCTGCAACTACTGCATGCCCTGCCCTTACGGATTGAACATTCCGGCTGTGTTTGGCTACTACAACGAGAGCATCATCCATGGCAATATGCCCACCGGCAATCGCGAGGCAAAAGCCTATTGGGAAGCGAGGAAACGTTTCCTTATCGGCTACGACCGCAACATTCCTGGATTGCGGCAAGCCAGCCATTGCATCGGCTGCAACCAATGCACTGAGCACTGCCCGCAAGAAATCGACATCCCCGCGGAGATGCACCGTATCGATGAATTTGTGGAGCAGCTGAAACAGATGTGACAACCTAAGGACAGCGGCAAGGCTGCTGACTTGGGATTGGTTCAATATCGCCCAAAAAATGCGGCTGTTTGTTGACCATCAAATCGAGAACCACCTTCACCTTGGCCAAGGCCTCACGGAGGTGGTTCTTCACATAGATTTTTCTGCCCGCAGTATAGTCTTTGGCACAGAAAGCAATGGCATCAAGGTCATAATGTCCTGCTATAAAAACAGCCCGCTCATTGTGCCATTGTTGCGAAACCACCGTCACCGAATCTTGGGCAAAGACCTTTTTGGCTCGCACCATAGAATCGAAGGTGCGAAATCCGGCGCAATCGAGATAGATGACCGAATCGGGCACTCCCCTTTCGATGAGCGACTTACGCATCGACTCGGGCTCATTGTAATGGCGCACATGGTTGTCGCCACTGAGCAAAAGATAGGAGACTTTGTTGGCGAAATACAGCTCTGCAGCGGCATCCATACGATAATTATAATACCGGTTTTGGTAACCGTTCACGATTGGTGTTGTCCCCAAAACCAAACCAACCTTACGGTAAGGAATCTCGCTTACATCGGTATACACCCTACCCTTTGCCTGTTGCTTCACTACCACATTGCAGGCGCCAATCATGCAGCCACAAACCAACAACAATAAAACGAGTGTTATGATAACACATCTACCCCAGTGGGTCTTTTTTACTACCATCTTGTAAGCATAAAAAATCGACGGCAAAGATAACCATTAATAATAAAACCCCTACTTTTGCAGTTCAATTTCCTTCCAGATGAAAACCGAGCGCAGAGAAAAAGAAATCTACAAAGTGACGCTTATCGGCGGAGCAGTAAACATGCTTCTGCTGGTGTTCAAGTTTGTGGCGGGTGTTTTGGGACACAGTTCGGCCATGATTGCCGATGCCATTCACTCACTCTCCGACTTCGTCACGGACATCATCGTGTTGGTCTTTGTCAAGATCAGCAGCAAGCCGCAGGACAAATCGCACGACTATGGGCATGGTAAATATGAGACTCTGGCACTGACCATCATCGGCATCGCTTTGATGGCTGTGGCCATCAGCATTATCGTGAAAGGAGCGATAAGAATCGCAGGATGGGCCAATGGAGAAGTGCTTGAAGCGCCAGGGATGCTGGCTTTCTGGGCAGCTGTTGTCTCCATCGTGCTGAAAGAGGCCGTATATCGTTATTCCATCATCAAAGCGAAAAAACTGAATTCCAAAGCATTGGAAGCCAATGCTTGGCATCATCGCAGCGATGCCCTTTCCTCCATCGGCACGGCAGTGGGCATCGGTGGGGCCATCTTCCTCGGCCAACGTTGGACCATCCTCGACCCTATTGCCTCCGTGGTTGTGGGCGCCTTTATCGTCAAGGTGGCTTTCGACTTGCTCAAAAACGGCATCGGTGACTTGATGGAACAGTCGCTACCCGATGAAGTGGAAGACGAAATCCTAAGACTTGCAGCTGAAGTGCCAGGGGTCACCGAGCCGCACGATCTGCGCACAAGGCGCATCGGAAACCATTATGCCATTGAATTACATATCTTGATGGACGGAGACATCAGCCTCAAGGAAGCACACGACAAAGCCTCGGAGGTGGAAAATCTGCTCCGCCGACACTTCGGCGAAGAGACACATGTTGCCGTGCATGTGGAACCAAAAAATGAGTAAAATACACAAAGACACACTGTACACATTCAAAAATGTGTACTTTTGTATTCAACATGAGTTTAACAAGTAAAAATAAGAAAACAATGAAAAAACTGCTTATCGTTCTGACTTTCGCAGTCGCCTTATTCATCACCGAGAAAGCGCAAGCACAGTTGAACATCCATGCTGCATACGCGCCTGAATTGATTGAAACATATACGCCAACGGCCGACACCACGCTGTTTTTCCATGGAATCTCCTTCGGTTTAGACCGGACTTTCAGACTCAGTGACCACCTCGACCTCACCGCAGGAGCCCAGTATCGAATGAACTTAAGAGATGTGTCTGAGCACTATGGAATTGTCATTCCTCTGATGTCCCACGGCCTTATTCGAGAACGGCAGACCCTTGTAGACATCCCCATCTTATTGAAATACAAACTCCCCATTACTGACAAAATCACCAACACTCCATTTATCGGATCTATGCTGAGTTGGGGCATTCAAGGCAAAACCACGGAAATATTCACTTGGCCAAGCAATACCGAGTTGCATCACGAATGGTACGGCGACGATGGCTATTTGAAACGCTTCAACGTGTATGCCATGGCTGGTGCAGAATTTGAATTCAAACAATTCACTGTTACACTCGGCGGGCGTTACGGATTCCTCAACCTCAACAAACGCAACACAGGCACCACAACCAAAGCTTACGGTTTCTTCCTCAGCTTTGGACATACTTTCTGAGAACACTCTCAGCGACCGTAGGTCGTGTTCTTATTCGTACCTCAATGCATTGATCGGGTCGGTGCGCGAGGCCTTCAGTGCGGGGAAGAGACCCATGTGGCGGTTCACGTTGAGCCGAAATAGTAGATAGTATGGCTTTCAGTTCAGCCATAACGACGAATCACCTTTCGCAAAATGTGACGTGAACCGTGTCGCCAAAGGTTTTGCCGATTTGTTTTCTGATGTCCTTACGTAACCCGATGATGAAGCAAGGTGTACCCATCTTCACGATTTGACCGTCGTAAGGCACACCGTCGAAAGTGGCGTGAACCAGCAAACGACCTTTGCCAAACAGCGCCTTGATGTCGAAAGGCACCTCCACGTAGGCAGCGTCCATGTCTTCATTTTGAAGGATGACCGCGTCAAATTCCAATACTCCAGACATAGTAGTTTTTACTTATTGGTTAACCATTCATTCACTTCTTGCCACAATCGCCACAGTGACACTTACATATAGGGTTCCATCCTTCTCAACTCATGTCGCGACAACAGTAGGCCTAAACAGGCGATTTGGACAGACATGGTTGGTCGATACTTTCTAATGTCTAATGCCTTGTAGACTTCATCCGTTTCTTCAAGGGTAGCAACGATGCGCAGCATGGCCAACTACATTTTATGTTATTCAAGCCTCTTCACCGGGAAAGTGAAATAAGTATTCGGGAAAGGCTCGTTCTTCAAGGTAAAATGCCACCATTCCTCACCGATGGGCTTGAAGCCGTGACGCATCATGGCTTCACGCAGGATCATGCGGTTGTGAAACTGCTCAGCGGTGATTTGAGCATTGCCTTTGTACACACCAGTATCAGGATCACCGCCATAATCGGGATGGCTTTCCAATCCGAACCAGTCGAAGGTGCCGCCCATGTCCAATTCTTTCTCCGTGGCCATGTCGAAGAGGGTCAGGTCGACAGTTGAGCCGCGTGTATGACCGCTCTTCTCAGCGATATAACCCAACTTGAAAAGTTTGTCACGAGGCACATCGGGATAGAAATAGGGTTTCATTAGCGTGTCGTTGACGTCGGCAGCCCAACGCACGAAGTGATCAACGGCACACTGCGGACGATAGGCATCATATATCTTTAAACGATAGCCCTGTTTCACCAAATCATCACTCACGGCACGAAGGCTGTCGGCGGCTTGACGGGTGAGCAGTGCGACGGGCTCTTCGTAGCCGTCAACACGTGCCCCAACGAAATTGTAGGTACTGTAATAGCGAATTTCCAAGATAACATCAGGGACTGCCTCGGCCAGATTCACAAACTGACTGAAATCGTCGGTGGACGACAATGCGCCAGTCAGCCACTTAAACTCGGTTTTAGCTTTCTGGAGTTGTGTGAGAAACTCAGGGCTGGTATGCAGGGTTGCAAAAGCAATGCTGGCCCCTGCACGGGTGGCGTCGATGTCGCTCTGCCAGTGAGCACCTTCAATCACCCGGCTTTCACTATACATCCAGCCTCGGGCATAGAGGGTGTCGGCCCGCGCCGGATTGATTTCCGCCAAAAGCAGGGCAGTCAACCAACCTCGCATAGTGTGACCCGAAGGATAACTGCCTTCACCGCTCAACTCCGCCTCCGTTTCCGTAGACAGCAGATGCTCTTCATACAACTCAAATGGACGCAGCCTGTGATAGTAGGCCTTGGGGGCTACTCGCATTTGGTCGGTGGTGGCCAAACTGGTCTCCATGAGTTTCCATATCTCTGGGGTCTCCGTTCTAGAGAGGGTCAGTCCAAAGGGATTGCTGAACTCAGCCAGCAGTGCATCGTATGTCCATACGGCATCACGCCTGGCAATGGCGGCACGCACTGAGTCGAGGCGCTGTATCTTCCCCCATTGGTAGCGTACCACATCGTAGGAGAATTCCGGGCTGTTAAAAGATGGCGGCGGTGGCAAACACTTGATGAGGTCAGGCAACTCTTCAGTGCTGAAGTACAATTTCCTTTCTTCGTTTTGAGCCTTAACTTGTATACTACCGCAGAAAAGTAGGGCGGCAAGCATCACCAAAACAAATCGTTTCATAGTATTTAATGACATTTAAGTGGTTTTTAATGATTATTGACCGCAAAAATACGGAAATCTTGAAAAAAAAGACTTCCCGTCACTTTTTTGTGTATTTTTGCCTTTGAAATAACCCAAACGCATTTTAAACACAAAAAGAACATGAAAAAACTATTCATTATCGCAGCTTTCATGACCGCATTTTTCATTACCGAAAAAGCTCAAGCCCAACTGAACCTCAATGTGGGATATGCGCCCGAGTTGATGACGGCCAAGACCCCCACACACGATACTTCACTTTTCTACCATGGTATAAGTTTGGGCTTGAACTGGACATTCAACCTATCTGACAATCTCAGTCTCACTACGGGTGCGCAATACAGGATAAACCTGAGAAATTCGGTTGAACACATTTACCTTGACACCGTCTTTTCCCATCACATTACCAATGAACGACAGACGCTTATTGACGTCCCTATCACGCTTAATTATTACATTGCCGCAAGTGAAAAAATCACCATCAGCCCTTTCGTGGGACCCATGCTGAGTTGGGGAATCACAGGAGAGACCAAAGAGCAATGGCTTTACCCTATTGGCACAGAATCCCGTCACGAATGGTATGGTGACAACAGTGTAATCAATCGTTTCAATGTTTACGGCGTGGCTGGGATAAAGGTCAGCTTCTATCGATTCACCTTATCTTTAGGAGGACGTTACGGGTTCCTTGACCTCAACAAGCGCAACACGGGAACCTCAAAAAAAGCTTACGGTTTCTTCGCCAGTTTCGGTCATTCTTTCTAATCCAGTTTGTTACCATAAAGACATGAAAAAAGAGGTGCTGAAACACCTCTTTTTTTCGTTTATTGATTTACCTTCAAGGCCCTCATGGCATTGAGCACGGCCAGTACCGTGACCCCTACATCGGCAAAAACAGCCATCCAAAGGGTAGCGATACCGAAAGCAGCCAAGACCAGGACTGCAACCTTTACGCCGATGGCAAACCAGACATTTTGCTTGGCAATACGCAAGGTACGTCGGGCAATACGGATGGCAAGGGCAATTTTAGAAGGTTTGTCGTCCATCAGCACCACATCGGCGGCTTCGATGGCAGCATCGCTGCCGAGACCACCCATAGCAATGCCCACATCGGCGCGAGCTAAAACAGGAGCATCGTTGATGCCGTCGCCTACAAAGGCAAGTTTTGAGTTCGGCGTTGAACGCTGGGCGTTGAGCAATTCATCCACATAAGCCACCTTGTCAGCGGGCAATAATTCTGCGTGGTATTCATCTATGTCGAGTTTTTCAGCCACATCCTTGCCCACCTCCTCACGGTCGCCTGTGAGCATCACCGTACGACTCACCCCCAATGACTTCAGGCTCCGAATGGCTTCCGCGCTGTCATCTTTCACCTTATCGTTGATGACGATATGACCTGCATATTCCCCATCAATGGCGACATGGATAATCGTGCCAACATGGTCGCAATCATGCCATTTCGCCCCAATGGTTTCCATCATCTTTGTGTTGCCCACGCAGACCGTCCAATCCTCCACTTTAGCTTTTATTCCCCGTCCAGCAATTTCCTCCACCTCGCTCAACTTGCAGCCATCGGTGGCCTCATCGGGGAAAGCATCACGCAAGGCAGCTCCAATGGGGTGTGTGGAATAATGCTCCACATGGGCAGCAAGGTGCAACAAATGACGTTCGTCGCACTTCTCGGGATGCACCGCAGTAACCGCAAACTGACCACAAGTCAAGGTCCCCGTCTTATCGAAGACCACCGTTTCAACCTTGGCCAACACATCCATATAATTAGAGCCCTTGACAAGGATGCCTTTACGCGAGGCACCGCCAATGCCGCCAAAGAAAGTCAGCGGCACGCTGATGACCAAGGCGCAAGGACAAGAGACCACAAGAAACATCAAGGCACGATACAACCATGTTGCAAAAGTACCCGTGAAATCGCCGGAGAACAACGGAGGCAACAAGGCCAAAGCCAAAGCAGCGAAGACCACGACAGGTGTATAGACGCGGGCAAATCGGGTGATGAAGGTCTCGCTCCTCGACTTGCTTTCGGTGGCATTCTCCACGAGGTTGATAATCTTTGAAACCGTGCTCTCACCAAAACTCTTGGTAGTACGCACTTTGATGAGGCCAGAAAGATTGACGCAACCCGAGACGACCTCATCGCCTTCGGCGACTTCACGCGGAAGGCTCTCGCCAGTCAGGGCAATCGTGTTCAAGGCTGTTGCCCCTTCAAGAATCACTCCATCCAACGGCACTTTCTCGCCTGGTTTAATAACAATGGTCTCCCCCACTTCCACTTTCTCTGGATTGACGCTTTCCAATTGTCCATTGCGTTCAACATTGGCCACATCCGGCCTAATGTCCATCAAGTGAGCAATGCTGTCACGGCTCTTGCCCTCGGCGTAAGCTTCGAAAAGCTCACCGACTTGGAAAAACAGCATAACGAAAACCGCTTCCGGAAACTGTGTCTCTGCCCCTGGGAGGAAGCCAATACAAAGCGCGCCGATGGTGGCAACTGACATGAGGAAATGTTCGTTGAAGGCTTCTCCATGTGCCAAACCCTCGGCGGCTTCCTTGAGTGTGTCGAGTCCTATGAGCAGGTAGGGTATCAGATAGATGAGGAGCATCTGCCATGTGGACAAGTCACAGCGTTTCTCGATGATGATCGCGCCAACCAACAGAACCACCGTGGCGGCAATCTTGATGATTTGTTGTTTTAAACCACCTTCGTGGTCGTGATGGTGGTGATGTTCATGTTCACAACCCTCGTGGTCGTGATGTTCATGATGATGCTCGTGTGAGCAGCATTCGTGTTCGTGATGATTATGTGCCATATTTTTACAGTTTTATTGTTCCTTTTGAATTCGGCTGCAAAAATGCGGCAAAACTTTTGCAACTGGGTTGCAAAGTTACGATGGGATGATTCGTTTTTTCTCAAAACCTGTAAATCAGAATCCCTTTCAGCATCCAGTCGTGGAAAGTGCCACGGAAGTTGATGTCATCCACATAGTCAGGAAAGTCGAACTGGCTGACATCGAAGGCATCACGACTACGGAAATAGAACCTGTTGTATGTAAACTGGGTGGAGAAAAAGAAGCGCCACATGGTTAGTCCAACGGCGGCACTGCCGATATAGTTGGGCATGGGGTAACACCAAATCTTTGAAACCTTTTCTCCAGTATTGTATACCTCACTGGTCACCTCGTCATAGCCGTATTCATACGATTTGGTTTTCAGGTAATTGACTAAGGTAATCACGGGCATGGCTGTCAGGTTTAGGGTAAGGTTGCGAAGGCCTTGGTCACGAGGTCCAATGGGGTCTTTATGCCAAAGAACGAAATTGACCGAATAGCCGCCGCCTATTGAGGCTTGCATGGTTGAGAAGCAGTCAAGCATGTTGTAAGAATCCCATGAGGCCTCGGGAGAGTTGTATAGGCTGCCTTGCATATATCGTGCCGTCAGCATCCAGGAGCCTGCCGTATGGCGTTGTATGAGACCCATCTTATAGGCGGCAGGATAGGCGAAACGCTTGTTGTTGAAAACGTAGTAGCCGTCAATGGTAAAGTTCTTCAAAACGGCAGCCTCTTTGGTGATGATTGAGTCGTGAAAGTAGCCCTCAGCACCTTCTTGTCCAACGGTCAACGAAGAAATGAAAGGATTGGTGATTTTGGAATAATTGAACTTCGCACCCCATGACTTACCTATGATGCCCAAGCCAAAGGCGCTCTTTTTCCTAGCACTTCGAGGCCCCACTTCCAAGCTGTAACCTAAGGATACTTTGCCATAGCCCACTTCAAGGCCTATCTTCTTGCAGAGGTTTTCAGAGAGACTATATTGCGACAAGCCTGCCATCCTTTCATTGTTAGCGAAATCTATCATGTAATTGACATCCACGTCAAAACCAGCTTTTTGTCCTGTGGTAAACAGACCTAAAGAAAAGCCAGCTTTCGGTTGAAAGACGACCATAGTGTCAACATCGGCAGGTTTAGTAAAAATATGGTTTACCTTATGCCAAAAGGTGACCTCCTGGCCATGAGCCGTCAACGCGGCAAACAATAAGACGACAATAAGCTGTTTTTTCACGGCCATGCCTGTCAACAATGCAAAAAACGAACTCGATTTCACAGGTGTTTATTTAATTAGATTTGACTACTTTTTCCAAGTCGGGCATCAGGCGCCTCACAAGCTTTTTATCATAGAAGAACCGGCCTGCAAAGACACGAATGACCGTGTAAGCTGGGATGGCAGCCAACATGCCCAAGATGCCCCCTAATTGACTCGCCATGAGCATCACAATGAAAATCTCCAACGGCGACGCCTGAATGCTGGTGGAATAGATAAGCGGCTGAAGGACAAAGTTGTCGACAAGTTGCACGCTAAGCATGATGGCCAACACAATGAGGGCGAAGAACCAGATGTTGACATCCAAGCCAACGCCAGCACCGTATTTGAGCACCATACACAGCAACGCGCCCAACACTTCCCCAATGATAGGACCCACATACGGGATAATATTGAGTATGCCGGCAATGAATCCGATACCTAGAGCATAGGTGAAGCCAATACGGGCTATAAGCCACAAGCCTATGAAATTGAGAAGTGCCACGCCCATCATTTCCAAAAGAAGACCGACGAAGTAACGGGATAACAGGTGCTCAACGTCTAAAAGAGCCTCCGTCACCGAGGCTTCAATGCGATCAGGGACCAAGGCTGCCACGATCTTGGAGAACAACTTCTCGTCCTTGACGAAGAAGAAAGAGATGAACACTACCGCAAAAAGGCCAACAGCCAAGTCGATCACGACGGAAGCTACCGAGCCAAGGATGCCGGTGATGGAGAATTCAGAAGAGACCCCTTTCAAATAGTCGAACAATACGCTGACGGCGTCGTAATCCTCTCCCAGACTGGGTATCAGACCCACGACCCAAGCATTGACGTAATCGGATACGTTATTGTCAAAGAGGCTCATGTCTTTGAACACCGAGGCTTCCTTGATGATATTGGTTACCACTGGGATCATCTGCGTTATGACCAGAATGAGGCCTGCCATTACTATGGAAATGGATAAAATGGCCAAAAGCCAATCAGGTGCACTTTTCCCTTTGATGCGAATTTTGCGCAGCAGGTGCGTCAGCGGTTGGCTGATAAGCGACACAACAAAAGCCAAAATCACATATACCAGCACGCTGCGGAAATACCAGCACACCACGCACACAATGGCAAGGATTCCAAGAAATATTAGATATCCCGCAAGTTTCTCAAGATTGCTTTGTTTTTCCATCATCCCAGTATTTTTGTTTTCTCATGTACTCAAAAAAATCACAATGGCTTTTTTTTGTGTTTTACGTATTATTCAAGCGCAAAAGTATGGAAAAAGTCCATTCATTTTCAACAAGGGCAAACAAACGAACCTACAGAACCTAATTTATCATCCAAGCCACACCACCTCCGATGGCATAATACTTCCCGAAATGCTGTAAGTCAAGGTCACACTCGATATCCAATTGCAGTCGTCGAGTGACCATCCATGTCACGCCAAACTCAGTCATGTGCTGGTTGACTTCGATGGGATGAAGATAGTTGTAGGACTCAATAAAAGTGGCAACATTATCCGTGATGTCGAATCCCAACGACAAAGCCAAGAAAGTTTGGGGTGTAGCCGTTTCTCCGTCCCATTTCAGGCCAACATTATAACACAAATTGAACCAATTTATGCTATGCTCGAACAGGACATACATCGAAGGGGCAATATGCGACGGAAGCTGTTCTTTTGAGCCAATGTGCGGGGATTTGAACTCAGCCAAAAGACCGATGGAAGGAAGCCAGTTGGTGCTTTCGTAGACCTTAAGTTTTGTCCCGATGGTGAGTGGCGCGACGCCAAAAGTGGGTTCTTTGGCTTGACCGTCATTGGACAAGAGGAAATCCGTTCCCACACGCAGCTCCATATTCTGGAAAATGCCGTATCTCACGATGGTACTGTTCAGCGTCATTGTGTGCACTCCGTCGGGTGTCGACTCGTATCCGATGCCGTTCTCCCAAGAGACTTTATGCAAAGGGAGCGCCTCGACGCCCCAAGTATAACCAGGGCGGTCAGCAGGAAAGACGGGCAATTCTTCCTGCGCTTGGCATAGGCCTGCTGTCATTAGCAGGGCCAACAAAAGATAATTTGTTAATGTTTTCATTTATTAGTATTTTAGTATTCGAGAAAAAGCCTGTATTTTCATAATTCATTAAAAAATGCAAAGATACATATAATTAGTGTTTGTTTCGAAAAACATGAATAAAAAACAATGCAATAGTCATGAGAATCCATATAGCTTACACATATCTATAATTTCATTATTTTTGCCATTAAATTTGACTATCTCCAATAAGAAAAAAATGCCATGTGTAAAACTAAGTTTTCCATTTTTATTCTTCTGCTAATGATGTCCTGCAATCGGGTGCCAAAAGCGGATTGGACTGAAGGCGCCAAACAAGACGATGGGCGCGCCTTACATACTTTAGTGCTAAGGAATGTAGCCAAAGGTTCTAGGGTTTGGTTCCAAGAACTCTATGATGGCAAAACTTCGAAGGAAGGTCCTACCATGAACCATTTTCAAGGCACTTCATGGTACATTGACATACCGAACAATGGCACGGTCACGTTAAAGTATTATGGACGTCCATTACCAAGGCATTCATGGGCCCCAGAAAGCTTTATCCTCCAGCAAATTGGAAAACCTGACAGGCTGATGGAAACACAATATCATTTCTTGGAACAACCTACAAAAGCTACAGATAACGGGGTCTCCTGCCAGTATAAGGTTCAACCGGGTGATATCATTCCTCAAATCAAGCACATACAATATGGAACCGAACCAATGGAGCAGATTGAAAATTGCCCTTACGGATGGTATCGCATCTCGATTGATGATAAGGGAGAAGCAAAGGTTGAAGCAAATGACGAAGACGGTCTTTTCTATGCACATACCACACTCGCCAAACTGCATCGTCCCCTGCAGCCCATGAGCATTGAGGACTGGCCTAGCCTACCCTACCGAGGCTTTATGCTCGATGTGGTGCGCGACTTTAGAACAGTGGACGAAGTGCTCCACATCATCGACCTGATAGCCTCCTTGAAATTCAATGCCTTGCATTTCCATTTGGCTGATGACGAATCATGGTGTTTGGAAATCAAGGCTTTCCCCGAACTCACAACATACGGAGCGCACCATGCTCTCCCTGACTGGAACCTTCATGAAACCTCGATGCTGAAACCCACTGCCAATGGTCGCATCGGAAATGTGACTTTTTACACGGCTGAAGAATACAAACAAATCCTCCGCTATGCTTGGGAACGCCGAATCTCAGTGATTCCCGAATTCGACACACCTGGTCACTCAAGAGCCTCTATCAAGTCCATGCAGGCCTACGAACAACGTACAGGCGACACTTCCTACCGCTTGCAAGACCCTGCCGACTCTTCACATTATTGGTCGGCGCAGGACTTTACCGACAATGTGCTGAGCGTTTATTTACCTAGTGTTTACAAGTTCTATGGGGCTGTCTTTGATGAGGTCATACGACTGCACCACGAAGCGGGCGTACCATTGCCAGCCATTCATATCGGTGGCGACGAGGTTCCAGAAGGAGCTTGGTCAGGTCACGACCGCCACACCTTGAAGGAACAATTCACCCAAGGCATGCTTGACCTTGCTGAAGAGCGGGGCATCCGCCTTGCCGGTTGGGAAGATATTGCTCGAGGTTTGGAATCAGAAACACAGGAGCGGCTCAAGCACTCGCTTTATTTTCTGAATACTTGGAACACAGAAGGCATCGAAGATTACCCCGTAGTCCTCTCCCCTGCTGCCTACACCTACCTTGACCTAGCATATAGTAATGCTCCCGACGAAATAGGCCTTTCATGGGCTGGTTATGTGGACGAGCGCAAAACCTTCTCGCTACAGCCAAAGGACTACAAAGGACACATCATCGGAGTTCAGGCTCAACTTTGGTCATCGCAGCTCAGAAGCTTCTCCGACGTCACCTATCAAATGCTTCCTAAAGTCCTTGGTGTTGCCGAACGGGCCTGGAATGCACAAACCGATTGGGCTACCGAAACAGACTTTGCCAACGACTTCGACAGATTCTACAGCATTGTTGTTACACGCGAAATGCCCATTTGGGAAAAGGCCGGGTATGTCTTCAAGAAAAGGTGAACTGCCTCAAGCGTGGTACTTCCACTGCTATCAGCATTCGTATATCTTTACAAATGTAGTATCAACCGCAGCTTCGATGCAGCAATAGTACCGTTATTGGACAATATTGGCTGTATTCAATCTATCATCGCCTCCACTTCATCACGATGTTCATAAAGCGTGCAGCCGCCGGTGTGCTCCCAACCAAGGACTCGTTCATTGCGTATTTTGCGGAAAAGAGGAGACGTCAATGCATCGCGGAGGCCAGTCTGCGCCACATTGCGGTCGCTGAAAGGCGAGAAGGGACATGGCTCGGCGCTACCGTCAGGACCGATGTGGAAGAAGCCACGCCCAGCGGCCATACAGCCGTCGAGGGCTTTCTCGTCGCCAGGGAAACTCAGGAAAATCATCTCCTTATATTGCTCACGGCGTTCTTCCAGAATCTTCTCCATTTCGGCCACATGCTCGTCGCGGAAGGCAAGATGCTCGGTGCTTTCGTCGAAAGGCACGTATTCCACATAAAACAAGAGTTTGCAGCCCAACGAAGCAAGATGGGATAGAAATTCCTTGGAGGTCACTTCGTGATAGTTTTCAGTGGTAACCGTGATGCTGGTGCCGAAGAAGAGTTTCTCTTTTTGAAGCATCTCCATCGAGAGCAGCGCGCGTTGGAAAACGCCTTTCCCTCGTCGACCATCTGTGGCCGTCAGCTCTCCTTCGAGGCTGATGACGGGAATCATGTTGAGGTGGCGTTTGAAGAACTCGGTGTAAAGTGCGCCGATGAGTGTGCCATTGGTGAAGACGGGGAAGATGATGTCCTCGATGGTGGCGGCACTTTCCAGCAAGTCGCGTCGGGTCAAGGGCTCACCTCCAGCAAGGAGACAAAAACTGACTCCTAATTCGGCGGCATCGCTGAAAATGGTGTGCCATTGGTCGGGCGATAAGGTGGCTTTGGTCGGTGTGTCACCAGCGATGCCGTTTTTGCGGGCATAGCAGCCCTTACACTGCAGGTTGCAGGTGGTAGCGATGCTGGCGATGAGGAACGGCGGCACCTCAAGTCCCTCTTTTTCGAGGCACTCCTTGCGCCGCCGTTCGGCTTTGCCTATTACGCGTTGCATCCGTGAAACAAAACGGGCCTCGCGCGGATTGCTCAGCACGTTTAGGTAGGCCGTCGTCATGATGTTGCGGATGCTTCCCGCCATATAGGAACTGAGATCCATTTTCACATCATTTGGCCGGTTCCCACTTGCAGCGGACGGGCGACACGATAGCGCCTTCCTTCTTCAGGGCGTCGAAGGCCTTGTCGACCACTTTGCGGTCGAGGCCGGTGACTTCAGCGATTTTTCCCGCGTTAACGGGTGCGCCAATCTCGCGCATAGCTTGCAGAACTTGATCTTTTGCTTCCATTTTAGTATTGTTTTGGTGTTAAATGATTGTTTATGTGTTGACTATGACCATTGACTATGACAATGACCGCTTTTACTTATGGAATGAAGTTTTCTCTTTTGTTTAAGCGGTCATAGTCATTGTCACAAGTCATTGTCCTATTGTCAAAACTCACTTCAGCATAGCTTCAATATCAGCCTCCATATCCTCGGGTTTGGCCACAGGAGCGAAACGCTTGATGAGACTACCGTCCTTCGAGATGAGGAACTTGGTGAAATTCCAGCGCACACCACCTTCTTCACGACCTTCGGATTTGCTCAGGCCGTCAACCAATTTCATTGTAGCCTTGTCTTTGAGACCGTGAACTTCTTCGGTCGGCACTTGCTGCGTCAGATACTTGAAAATCGGGTGGGCATTCTCGCCGAAGACGTCGATCTTCTTCATCAGCGGGAAGGTGACGCCATGGTTGAGGCGGCAGAACTCGGCGATTTCCTCATCGGTGCCGGGTTCCTGATGTTTGAATTGGTCGCAGGGGAAGCCGAGGATGACCAACCCTTGGTCTTGGTATTTCTTGTAGAGGGCTTCCAAACCGTCGTATTGAGGAGTGAAACCGCACTTCGAGGCGGTGTTGACAATCATAAGGACCTTACCCTTGTATTGAGCCATGTCCACTTCTTCGCCCTTGTTGTTCAGGGCCTTAAAGTCATAAATCGTAGCCATTTCTTTAGTGTTTTGTGCATAGACCGTCATGAACGCAAGCAACATGACGGCCATGCCGATAAACTTTTTCTTCACGACAATTACATCATTTCGATGAGGAAATTCTCATAACCGACTTTGTCGATGTAGTTGAGGTATTGTCTTTCCCAATCCATGTGAGCCTTCTCGCCTTCGATCCATTTATAAATCAGTTTCTGAGTGATATAGTCATCGGCGAAGGCTGCGGCCAACTTGCTCATTTCCTCAATAGCCTTGGGTTGATAATCCGACTCAATCTGCTGTTTCGGGTCGTCATAGAACGGGAATTCCATGGTCTTCATGGCCTCTTGCAGGTCGGCGGGCTTGCAACCGAGTTCCACAAGGCGGTTGAGCACTTCTTCTGCTTCGTCCCATTCTTCTTCGGCTTCCTCTTTCCACTTGTCGGCGAGTTTGTTCCAACCGTTGAAGCGGTCATAAGCCGAGAAGGCGAAATGTTGCTTGCTGTTTCCAAACCAGGCAGCTCCTAACAGAGCAAATCCTTTTAATGCTTCTTCTTTTGTCATAGCTTTAAGATTTTAATTGTTATTTATTGTATGTTGTACGTTTAAGTCCTTCGATAAGTTTGTCGAGTGAGGGAATCATTCTGACGAATTCTTCCTCTTCGCCCGTTATTTGGATGATTTCGTCACTAAGGCAATCGGGAATGTGTTTGGCCTGTTCACGCATTTCGATGCCTTTTTTCGTCAACGAGACAATGCGCTGGCGGGTATCTTCCTTGCCTTTGGTGCGTTTGACCAACCCCGCTTTCTCCATGCGTTGCAAGAGCGGCGTGACGGTGTTGGTCTCCAAAAACAGCTTGTGCGCGATGTCGTTCACCGGTTGCTTGTCCTGTTCCCACAACACTAATAATACAAGGTATTGCGGGTAGGTGATGCCAAACGGGTCAAGATAAGGATGATAGGCCCCTATCGTGAGGCGCGCCGCAGTATAAAGACGGAAGCAAAGTTGATTGTCCAATTTGAGTTGTTCGTATTCCATCGCACAAATTTATATCGTTCACGATGCAAAAGTACACAATATTTTTATATCGCAAGCGATATTTTTGATTTTTTTTTCGAAAAAAGAAAAAATTGTATCTTTGCAGCTTGTAAATGAAAACATTATGACACTACAAGAAGCTATCGTTGCCCGCCACTCGGTGAGGCAATACATGGAAAAACCTATCGAATCGGAAAAGGTCGTACAGCTGCAGACCTTGATTGAAGAATGTAATGAGGAAGGTCAACTGCACCTTCAGTTGGTCACCAACGAGCCGAAAGCCTTTGCCAGCGGGATGGCGAAATATGGCGGGTTCAAAGGGGTCGGCAACTATATTGCTGTTGTTGGACCCAAAGGCGAAGATGTGAAACTCGGATACTATGGCGAGAAAGTGGTGCTGTTGGCGCAGACCCTCGGCCTGAACACCTGCTGGGTGGGCTTGTCTTTTAAGAAACAGCCCGACCAATACCAAGTGCTTGACGGTGAGTCGCTCGTGGCCGTAATTGCTTTGGGTTATGGCGCCAACCAAGGCAATGCCCATCCGCAAAAGAAGGGCATCGAGCATTTCTGTCATGTTGAAGGTGCCATGCCTGATTGGTTCCGCAAGGGAATGGAAGCCGCTTTGTTGGCACCTACGGCCGTCAACCAGCAGAAGTTTGAGTTCATCCTGCATGAAGGCAACCGTGTTGAGGCCAAAGCGAAGTTCACCTTCATCGGCTACGCCGCCCTTGATCTTGGCATCGCCAAGTGCCATTTCGAGATTGGGGCTGGGAAGGAAAATTTCAGCTGGACGTAAGCAGCGCTGTACTATTTCTCTCGTACCCGCTTGCCACTCATGTGTTCGATTTGCAGTTCGAGCACAAAGGCATTTGGCGCATCCTGTGCCATATCTGCCTCTATGTCATAGCTTTCTGGGAAATATTTGGCACCAAGCAGGCGTAAAAGTACGTTCTTGCGAACTGGGTCTTCCACGATGTGCATCCTACCGAAACAAACCACACTCTCGAAGTGATACCACCAGCTGTCGGGTTCTTTCACGCCTTCGCTGAGGACGCAGAACGAGACCTTGTCGTAAGCTCTTATGGCGTCCAGTTTGTGTCCTTCTTTGGCACAGTGGAAATAGATCTTTCCGTTGTCATATACGAAGTCGAGCGGCACGGTGTATGGATAGCCGCTGTCGCCCAGCACGGCAAGCACGCCGCGTGGCGCTTTCTGAAGCAGGGCAATGCACGCCTCGTCAGTCATCTGTTGTTTGAACCGCCGCATGGGGCGAAATGATGGGTTGTTGTCCATATTGTCGTGTTTATTATGTTCTTATAATTGAGCATCAATTGCATTCTTTCTTAGACAAAACAAGATTCGCCAAGCAAACAGCGTATTCCGTTTCAGAGTCTTTTGGCCTCCATGCCAAAGTATAGCTTACCTTTGCACTGGTTATCTCATAGCCTTTGTCGGTCCATGCCTTTATTTTGTCTTTCCCTGAAGCAGACAATGCGGCCACACTAACGTCTTGTTGATTATACAAATAGTCGTCTTTGTATTGGAGATTATCGCCACTTCTGAGGCAAAGCACCGTTTCTTTACGCCCTTTGAAGTAGTCAAGCCAAATGTCATGCATGTTTAGCGCTATCGAAATCGATGAATACTCCGTAGGTGGATTGGTTATAAGATAGAGGTTTCGCTTGGCACGGGTGAGTCCAACATAATAGGCTCGCATATCTTCAACTTGTCTTCCATCAGGAACCGAAGACATGAGATAAACGGTATCAAACTCGCGACCTTTCGCCTTATGGATGGTGCTCACAAAGACGGATTTTTCATTAGAAGCAATGAAGTCCTCTATATTGGACTCGAAGATAAACTCTTGCAAATCGCTGCGATAATAGTCCTTGTGGATAGCTTCAAAATCAGCAAAGAAACGCCGCATAACCCCTAAGCAAGTGCTTGAAGCATAAGTTTCAATTGTGCATTTTTTTGCTTCTTGCCAATTTTTTTTGGATATGGTTACTTCCTTATTCTCGCCAAGTTGTTTAATGAAATAACGCACTTCTGCAAGGTTGCCAAAACGAAAGCCTCCCATGGATTGGGCAATGGTTGCATGCAGACCTCGCTGCTCCAATTCGTAGGCGACTTGCATGGTTTCCTCGTTGGTGCGGGTAAGAATCGCCGTGCCACCTTGGACCTTTATTTCTGCATTTTGCAGTGACTTTAATGTCATCACCTTGCCTTCTTCTCCTGTTGCCGACTGGATGGTAGCGTGTTTTATGCGGCCAGGGATTCTTTGCACAAAACGATTGGCGCAGTCGACTATGGCTTTTGCCGAGCGATAATTGTCCGTCATTTCGTACAATTTGGCTCCCTTTTGGCTGACGAGCGATTGCATATATTTGGAATCAGAGCCACGGAAAGCATAGATGTTTTGGTCATCATCGCCCACCGCAATTACACGCATTTCCTCGTTTTGTCGCATCAGGGCTTGTACCAATCGGAAATCATCCTGCCCCATGTCTTGTGCTTCATCGATGACGAGTACACTTTTGGCTATCTTCGAAGGTTCCACTTCGCCTTTTTCAATCATCTCAGCCGCATGGTGCACCACATCTTTTGCCTCATCCAGACTGCCTTGTTTGCCAATAAGGTCAAAGCTGTATGAGTGGAAGGTCTTGATTTCTACATAGTGAGCGACATTGCCCACCAAATCAATAAGCCGTTTCTTGAACTCAGTGGCAGCTGCCCTTGAGAAGGTAAGCATCAATAACTGTTCGTGCTTCACGTCTTCCAACAGCAGCAACGATGCCAACTTGTGAACCAACACACGCGTCTTTCCGCTTCCCGGTCCTGCGGCCACCACGATATATTTCGACTGGTTGTCGTCAATAATCTCGCATTGACGATTGGAGAGCTCTCCAAAGAGTTTGTCGTATTTGGCGGGGGTGATATTCAAGTCAATCTGCGCACGCCGCTCATCCTTGAAATAATGGTTGATGAACTTGCGGAAGTCCATGGTGAAATAGTCGTTGACGAAACGTAGTGCGGCATTATAGTCGCGAACCATCAGGTTGGCATATTCGCCCACGATATGAATCTGGCGTATGCGCTGTTTGTAGAACTCATCCAGCAGACGATACTGTTCCTTGCCATAACGAGCGCGACGGTCGGCAATACGACCTATCTGCATGGTGTTATAGATAACGATGAAGCCGCCTTCAATCTTCATTAACTCGGTCTTGGTGAGATAAAGCAACGCTTCTTCAATGTCGGCAATGTCGGGCTTCTCGTGTTCGGCAAACATCGTTTCCCGTTGGCTGGCAATGAATTGTTTTAGCAGCTCAACTACGGAGAAGTACACCAACGTATTGTCTTTGGTGGGGTCTCGACTGACATTGAGCGCATCTATGATAAACCGACAAATCTCCATTCGTCGTTCAAATCGGGCCATCGTGACCTCTTGAGAGGCCTGAAGTCGAATACCCACACTGTCTCTATAGCCTTCTTGCTGGTAGATATAGCCTTTCAATGAAAGGAAATGGAGCAACATCCTCAGTCGTTTGATGTTGGAGTAGGTAAGACCTGCTTTCTGAGCCTCTTCGTTCAACTCCTTATAGTTCATCCTTTGTGCCTCTTCGCCAAACCGTTGCAAAAGGAAACGCTCAAGTTTCAGGATGATATCAAGGTTGCGTTGGGAAGTGCTTTTGGATATCCATGCTTGCATGTCACGGCTGTCGGCCAATAGGCCTTCCTGACGCATCAGATTGATGTTTCTAATCACTGTCGCCTTGTTCAATCCAAGGATATCGGCCAAATAATCCACGCGACTTTCGGCTTCGGCGCCGCGACCTTCAGCAGTAGCCCGGGCACTGATGAGCGACTTGATGATACGGGCAGCCTCTTCACGAGATTGGTCGTCAAAAAGTGGCGAGAGCGTCAACTTGCGACGGGCTTCATCCATGTTCTTTACGGCTATGCCCGTTGCAAAAACATGCGGCGAATTGCTACCTCGCTGTATGAATCCTGCATCCTCTAATGCTGCAATGGCTGCCTTTACGCGCGTCTCAATGTCGTCGATTTCCTCGCCCCATCCAGCCTGACGTGCGATGTCCAATGGCGAGCAACTGACATGGTCTCGTTTGGCCGTAAGGTCTTTGATAGCTTTCCAAACCTGCTGGATCTCGCTGATGCTGAGTTTGGTCTGATTGAGGAGAATGAAGTGCTTGTCCAAATCGCTATCATCATAAAGCACAAAGCATTCGGCTTTCATTTCTGGGTCACGCCCGGCACGGCCAGCCTCTTGCACATAGTTCTCCAACGAGTCGCTGATGTTATAGTGGACAACAAGCCCGACATCTTTCTTATCAACACCCATGCCAAAGGCAGAGGTGGCTACAATCACCTGTGCGTCACCGCTCATAAAAGCATTTTGGTTCTCCACTTTTTCGGCAGCTTCCATCTTTCCGTTGAACGGCAATGCTTGTATACCGTCGCTTTTCAGATGTTGCGCCAATTCCCGTGTGATTTTTGTGCGCGATACATAAACAATCGTCGGGCAGTTATGCCCAATTATCAGTGAACGCAGCAGGTTGTATTTCTCTTCGGGCGTGTCGGCATGAAGCACGGAATAACGCAGGTTCTTTCTTTCGGCGTTGGCGGCGAATATCTTTAATTCCAAACCGAGTTTCGCTCTGAAATAATCACAGATGTCGCTGATAACCTTTTGTTTGGCTGTGGCCGTAAAACACGATACTGCAATAGGCTGGCTCAGTTGCTTCTTGTTTTGTAAGTTGCGAATGTAATCGCCGATGTACAAGTAGTCAACGCGGAAATCGTGACCCCAAGCCGAGAAGCAGTGCGCTTCATCAATCACAAAGCGAACCACATTCCTACTGATAAGCAACTTTTCGATGGTCTTGCTTCGCAACATTTCAGGAGCGATATATAGCAAATTTGCTGTACCTTCTGCCACCTGTTGAATTGCCGTGGCCCGTTCTATGGGGTCAAGCAAGCCATTGATGGTCACAGCTTCGCTGATGCCACGAGCTGCCAGATTATCCACTTGGTCTTTCATCAAAGACTGAAGTGGCGAGATGACCACCGTCAGACCATGTATATTCCTTCCTTCCATCAGGGCTGGCAGTTGGAAGGTGAGGCTCTTTCCTCCACCGGTGGGGAAAATCGTCAGCAATGATTCGCCACGAATGGCCGATTCCACGGCTTGTTGCTGCATGGGTATTCCATCGAAGGTGCGAAACTCGTCATAGCCGAAGAACTCTTTTAGACCGTTGTGGGCATCCAATCGTTGGCGGCAATAGCTGCAATCTCCGCACGATGTGTTGCGCAACATGTTCATCACATTCACCACCTGCGGATAGTTGCGTGTCACCCAAGCGGGAGTGATGGAGAAAATGTCGTCTGCACCAATTACGGCTAAACAATAGGCCAATTCAATTGGATAATGCATGAGCAATGTATCGAAATCTGCATGGCTACAAATCTTGTCATTAAACTCATTAAGAATCAATGATGTACAACTCTGCTGAGGTCTTAAAAACCTACCAATTAAGGAAGATGGCTTGGAGTAGCCTACGTATTTGAAAAACCCTTCGAACTCCCGAGTTTGATGCAGTAATTGATAGTAGATTTCCTGCCTATCATGTGATAACTGGTGCCATTCAGCGATTTCGTCATTCAGCAAGTCACGAGCCTTCATGGAGTCGTTCGCTGGATTGTTCAGCTCATCCACCTGCAACTTGTCGTCTTTCACTAAATTGTGATACGGAAGATTGGGAAACAACAGCGGCGATAGAAACAACGTATCAATAATCGTGGGATTGCCCCTCAGTGCTGTGTACTTCAGGTCATGGTTGATGATATTATGTCCACAAATCGTGTCGCACTTCGACACAAAGACATCGAAGTCGGCTTTGGAATGAGAGTGCAACACCGCGCCATCCTCCCTCACTGCTCCGTAATCCGTCACTTTCTTCGTCTGCGGATCAACCTCTGTATCAATGAATGCTATCATAATTGGAGGCAAAAATACAGAAAATTCCTGATAGTGAACCTAGAACCTTTCTGATAATCACCCATGCAGTGAAGGACCTGTTGGCAGAGGTATGACACATCAGATAAAGCTCCAAGGAGAACTGACCAGCGTCAAAGCTTTTCTAAAATAGCACTCAACAATCGCCCGGAAATCATCAAAACGCAAACTCATACCCCGCACCAATCCAGCCACGGAAGCCTGTTTCCTTAGTGTACGACTTCAGTTTGGTGCCCTCGGCGTTGGCGTCCACTTGCTTTTCCATAAGGTAGTCGCACAAGATATAGAAATTCAATGTGTTGCGCTTGTCCAATCTGATATCTGCACCCAAAGAGCCACGTAGGCGATTGACATAACCGCCATTGAAACCCTTCAGGAACCAACCAGCTTCGCCTTCTTCGGAATAGTCGTCCAAAGTGACATAAACATTACCATCGTAGGCCGCCTCAATGACGGGCGCATTCAGATAGTTGCGCACCTCGAAATAGGCGTAAGGCTGCACCTTGCCGAAGCCTTTGTACAAGGCCTTTACACGGCTTTTTAGCGTCAGGGCGTTTTGTGGGTTTTGGTATATGTTGAAATCGCCCGTGCGGCGCGTCACCTGAAAGCGTTCCTTCAGCGAGAAGTTCCAGTTACCGTAATGTATGGTGCCTGTGACATCAGCCATGAGTCTGTGGCGCGGGTTTTTGAATGATTCCAAGTTGGCTCCATAGCCGTTGATGAGCACATAGCCCAACCCGAGTTTGATGTTGGGGTGAACCTTATAGCTCAAGGCCAATGTGGTTTGCAGGCGGTCAAGGCTACCGAAGTTGTTGTCGAAACGCACCTCTTCCTCAAGGGAAATGTGCAGGCCTTTAGTGATTCTTTTGTCAAGGCTCAAGGAAACCCTGCCGCCAAATTCTGGAGCAAGGGCGACATCGGTTTGGGCTGTAGCCAAAATGGGGAACAACATCCCCAACATCAATATGATAATGTGTTTGCTTTTCATAACTCTATACTTTAAACTCTAAACTCAAAAAGGACCATGACCGCCTCCACCAGGGCCACCGCCTCCTCCATTGCCGCCCGTGTAGGACGATAGACTGACGGAATTGCCGCCACTGACGGAAGCATCCGTATAAAACATACCCTCAAAGCATTCTGTTCCGCCCGCAACATTTACGTTGGATTGCAAGGTTGGGGAGGCGTTTCCCGATACAACCAGAGGTGTCCCTCCGCTTGCTGGGGTCTTGAATGCGTAAGTCGTTGAACCAAAGGTCAAGCTGTACCAAGTGTTTTGCGACCAAGAAGAGGCCGAATAGCAACTCTGTGTAAGAGAGGAACCACTCTCCAATCCGCCAATGGCTACCAAAGTGCCACCCGTTAGGTAGAGTTGGTAGCCGCCTTCCGAGTTGGCATCAATGGCCACCTCGGGCGAACTGACACTGATGGAATAAACCGCACCGCCTTTGATGTAACAATTGCCGTTGGCATCGAGGCCGTCGTTGCCTTGGCTATAGGCGCAGACCAAACCGCCCGAAATGGTGAGGTTGCCACCTGAGTTGATGGCATCATCCGATTGGGAATGGCTGTACACCTCGCCGCCTGAAACCGAGAGTGTGCCCTTGGCTTCGATGCCTTCGTGGGCCGTGCAATTCACCACTACATGGCTTCCTTTAAAGATCAAGTTTCCATCGAATTTGAGTCCTTTGGCCGAAACGCCGTTGGAACTATTGTTGCCCCATCCGCCATGGCCTCCACCGCCACCACTAGAACCGAAATTGCTTCCAGTCACCGTCACATCGACCGAGCCACCATAAAAGTAGCCGTTGCCGTCGCTGCTGATGCCCTTGCCTCCCGTTCCCGTGCTGGTGAGGGTTAGCGTACCATCGGTCATCTTGACGTAGTCTTTGCCCCGCACACAAGCAGGCTTCAAAGTGTCGCTACCATTGACTGTGACGGAACTTGATACATTGACGGTAATGGTTCCACTCATAAAATGTACGTAGTCATCGGAAACGATGCCCGACTTGCCCGTTGCCGTGACGGTGAGGCTACCTTCACCACTAAAGATGAACTGGCCTTCGCCAAACATCGCTGCTTTTTCGTCCTCGGTGGCGGGCGTGTCAGTGTAAGTTGTGCCGTCGGCAAGGGTGTTTTCGCCATTCAAAACGATGAAGGTGCGCTTGCCTTTGCTCGGATCGGCAGTCGGGCCTTGCACGTTGATGGCTGCGCCGTTGGGATTGATGATGCTCACACCATTCAGCGTAATGCCTTGTTTCTTCGCGCTGTAGAGTTTGAAGAAACCGTCGTTGGTAGTCCCCGAAAGCTCATACATCACATATTCTTCTCCAGCATAGACAATGGTCACATCGTTGCCGCTAATGGTTACGGTGAAGTCCTCATCGGTGCCAGTAACAACTGCGTTCCTATTGGTGGAAAAGGCCACGCCAACCGTTTGGGTGAATACAGTGTTGGCGATGAGGTCCTCGCTATCGTCGATCTCAATCGGGTCGATAAGGACGATGTTGTCTTTTTGGCAGCTCGCAACCAATACTCCCAGCATGACAAATAACAAATAATTCAATAACTGTTTCATCTCCATTCTCATTTTTCTATAATAATCACAAATTAAGGTGTTTTATTGTTCGAAAGCCAAAAAAGACATAGCCCAAAGACTATGTCTTAACGAAAAAAACAAATGAATTACAGAAAAGTTCTCATTCAATTTTGGGTTGTTTCTTTTTTATTATTGATGTTTATTCCTCATTTTACGCTCACTTTTTGCGTCTTCACTTCGCCATTGCTTATCAAGCGAATGACATACATGCCTGGGGTAAGGTTGTCCACGCCCAAAGTAGTATTGCCATCAATTGGCGTTTCCTTAATGAGGCATCCCTTCATGTCAATAAGTTGCAGGGTGGCATTGCCTTCATTGCTGACTACCCAATCGCTGCCATTGAAATAGACAAAATTGGCTTCGGCACTAAAGACCAAATGAAAACGGTTATCATAGTCTGTTGTATTCGCCCCGAAAGTGTAATTTGGCACAGCCAGTAAATCCGTGTCGATTCCAGTCAAATTGTCGATGAGATGAAGGTAGTTCATCTCGACATTTTCGGCATCAATCGCAAGGGTATAAGTGCCATTTTCGGAGGCTTTGAAACAGAGCGGCACCTCGTCTTCGTAGTCCCTGTTTACTATTGCGTATTCATGACCCTCCTGTGGGATGTAAAGTATGGAGGCGTCCTTGTTGAGCATGTATTTGCCAAGAGTGCAGCCTTCACCGAAAGTCACGATGGCATTGTCTTCTTTTCTTAAAGCATTAGACCTTGTTTTGTCGTTACTCATAAGCATGATGTTTAGGTTGCCAACTAAGCGTGAGGGCGTTTTGGAGAATGTGGCTGAAGTGGCTTCCACAAACACGGCTTCCATCGGGGCAATAGCTGTTCCTGCTACCACAGACTCAATCTCATCGCCTGCATCGTTCATCTTGTAGAAAGCCTGACCATTGCCGAGATAGGCATTGCATGGGAAGGGGTTGCCGATAAGGTTCCATTGGTTGAAATGAGTGCCTGATGCCGACAGTCCCGTCAGTTCCACATTATTGTCTGAGGGAACCAATGTTCCAGCAAAGGCTAAGGTAACATCGCCACTGTTAGCATAGAGATAACCTATAGTGTTTTCGATTGTGGTGAACGCATTAGCTTTATAGTTGCGCCATTCCAATTCTTCGGTTTCATCGAAGAGGTAAAGGTCGTATGAGCAATTGAGCAGACCGTTGCTCTCGCTCGGGGTGACGCTTGTGCTCATTGGTGAGGCAATGAGATACCAACCTCCGTTCTGCGAATAAGCGGATATATTCTTTTGGATGGTTGCCTTTACATTTTCAGAGCCGTTAACTAATTGTGCGCCATCGGCAATAACCAAGCCGGAGGCCGATGTGTTGGTCAAATCACCTGAAACGGTCAAGGATTGGCCTGAACCCAACGTTAGGACTTTGCTCCTTGCGACAGACAGGTCGGTCACTTGTGCGTTTGTATCGAGTTGGCAGTCCGCATTGATAAAGACCTCTGCGCCCGAACCTGGCACCAATCCTGAACTCCAATTGGAGGCTGTGCTCCAGTTGCCTGCAATGTTGAAACGATAGGATAATGAACCGTTGCCGCTGCCGCTACTGCTGTAATTGCTAAGCGAAACGTTGGAACCTCCGCTGAATGTGGCATCAAGATAGCATTTGCCTCCAAAAAGACTGGTGCCTCCTGTAACTGTGACATTTTTCTTAATTGTTGGTGTGGACGGGGCCGAAATGATCATAGCAGAAGAATTTCCACCAGGGCCGCCTCCGCCAGGGCCACCACCTCCGGGACCTCCGCCACCAGGGCCACCACCACTGTTAATTGTCGGTGTTAAAAAGGCGATTACATTGTTGCCGTAGGTCATAGAATGCCAGGTGTTGCTACTCACCGATGATGCTCGGTAGCAAGCCTGTTGGAGCGAAGCACCCGACTCAATACCACCAATGGCAATCATCGTTCCTCCCAGCACATAGAGCTTATAGCCTCCCTCAGTGTTCGCATCGATGGCCACTTCTGGTGAAGACGCGCCAATAGCATACACCAACCCGCCTCTAATATAGAAATTGCCATTGGAGTCCATGCCATCGTTGTTGGAAGTCCTTGAATAAACATGACCACCGGTGATGTTCATGTCGCGTCCTGCATTGAAGCCGTCGTCGTATGATTCCACGGTGATATGGCCGCCCATGATGTCGAAATAGTTCTTACTCTCGATGCCTTCACCGTTGTGGCCGGATGTGGTGACATAAATGGTGCCGCCGCTGATAATCAGGCCGCCGCTATAAGTGTAATTATTCGTGCCTACTTCGGTCTTTGTGCCTGCCTTGATGCCCTTCGGCGAGGAATAATAGGCACTACTGATATGGTCGGTATTGCCTGTATAATTTGTGTTCTCAGTTACACCATTATTATAATAAAGTCCGCCCGATGTGGCGACCGTGATGTCACCGCCACTGATGGTCATCAAGGTGTCGCATTTCATGCCTTTGCCTCCTGAGCCAGTGGAAGTGAGTGAGAGCGTGCCGCCACTGATGTCGATGTTGCCGTCGGCATTCAGACAGCAAGCCGCTTTCGTTTCCAGATCTTCTTCATCCCATGTGCCAATACCCGTTGTGGTAATGTTGATCACGGGTTCATCGGAGATGTAAATGTCGCCTGCGCTTTTTATGCCTTTGGCAGCAATAGCGTCACAGGTGATGGTGATAGTGCCACCGCTGATATAGACGTTGCCTGAGTCTTCGTCCTCATGGTCGGTGGTGATGCCTGTCGGGGTGTCACCGTCGAGGTCGCATTGGATGCCATCGTCATCGGTTCCACTGATATTGACGGTTCCACTTTCCATGAGGAAATATTGGTTGCACGAGATGCCATCGCCTACCGCAGAAGTCACGTTGATGGTGGCATTCTTGATGCTGATGTATTCTCCCGCCTTGATGCCGTGTTTTACGTTGCCTACAACGTTAAGTGAACCTTTTTGCTTGAACTCAGCGTGTCCCTTTACATAGAGGCAGCCTTTTTGCGATCCGCTGGCAGCATCGACAAGTGTATTGGTGGTACCCGTGATGACCTTCACGTTGATGCGTTTGCTGTTTTGGATATGGATGGCGGCACCGCTGTAAACAGGCGTTGTGTTCGTCAGTGTGAGGCCATTTAGTTCAATAGTGGCTTTGTAGGAACCTGACATGTAAAACTCACCGTCGGTTGATGAGCCAGAAAGCGTATAGGTGATTTCGCTGGCCAAGTCACTGCTTTGCGCTATTGAGACGTGTGCCCCGCTTTGCGTGACGGTGAGGTAATCCGCCACGTTGTCGGCCACGGTCACGGTTGCGGATGAGCCGTCGTAAACCACGGTCACACTGTTATCCTCTAATGAAGATTCTCGAGAATTAGTGTTTCCAAAATAAAGGCTGGTGCGGCCTCCTCCGCCAGCCATCAAGGCTGATGAAATGCCGAGCATTGCGAAGAAAATCAGGAATTTCTTGTACATGATTACTGCCATTAATGTTTATGAGTCGCAAAAATATAACCTTAAACTCTAGCAAAAGGTAGCACAAAGGGCGAATTGTATGGCAAAAAGTCGGATTGTCTTTGTTTTATTTGAAAAAATACCCGTATTTTTGTCACATGAAAGAGCGGCAGACAACTTCTCACCCATTGCTAAACAATCTCCAAAAGATTAAGGATGAAGGTATAGTCGTCCTTGATGATATCAGAGGATTGCCAACAGGCGACAAACCGTTTGTGTCGTCTGATTACGTCATCTGTATTGGACATAAAGGTCATATACAACTGTTGTACGATAATCAGCCTGACTACTCCGAGAAACAAACCGTTGGCGTGATTTTCCCTAACCATAGCGTATGTAAGGTGAGCAAAACCGATGATTACCTTGCCACTTTGATAGTCGTCGATGCCTCGGTGCTGAACGATCCCATGTTGCAAATCATCAACCAAATGCGCTATCGATACGAGCCCAACCCTTGTGTGAAACTCGATAGGCACGAATACAGGATGATAACGGATGTGGTGGAAGGGATGCGCGAAATCAAACGCCTCGAACTCCCTGAGAGTCGGATGTTGATGACCCGTTTGTTGGAATTCTTACTGCGGTTGCTCAGCCAATACCGCAAAAGCAAACTGAATGAAACCAGTGCCAATAAACGTGTCAGTATGCAGTTCCATTCCGATTTGGCCCAGCATTTCCGCAAGCACCACGATGTGGGTTTTTATGCTGAACGAGCCTGTTTAACACCTAAGTATTTCAGTGCGGTTGTCAAGCAGGAAACAGGTCACAATGCTACCTATTGGATTCGCGTCAAGATCATCGCCGAGGCCAAAATGTTGCTGCATATACGGCACGACCTCTCCGTGCAGGCTATTGCCGACATGTTAGGCTTTGGCGAGCAGTCTACTTTCAGCCGCTATTTCAAGCATGAAACAGGAGTGTCGCCTACTGAATTTAAAACATTGGATTGAGGTCTAAGTTTCACCCCAAGCCGCTTGTTGCAAATCATCTGCTATTTCCCTTTCATATAAACAACAGATTGGTCAAAATCGAAAATGGCAAGGGTTCTCTCAAAGAATTTCAAGCCAATGTCGCCAGGCGTTGTAAACAATGGCAGGTTTTTGGTGATGACAACCACTGCGTCAGGGAAAGCGATACCGCAGAGTTGGCACTGTTTTGTGAGGATGAATTGCCCCACCACCTCACCGCTCGGAGTGGTGGCCTCTCGCAGTTCCATGTCGGCATTGTCGGCAAGAAACTTTTGTACTTCTTCGGTCTGATGGATGAGAAACAACAATTCCGGATTGCCGAAATCGATCATGAAATTGCCGCTGAGCGTTCTTGGCTTTATCCCGTCGTCAAGCATCATGTTTGCCTCCATGGCGAACATCCCCTCGTAGGTATCTGTGTTCATGTTGTTCTTCGAATAGTCTGTCTTAATGCCATCGAGCGATGCCTTGCCCAGCATCTGAAGGCTATTATTGCCAAGGTCGAGGCTGACGATACGACTGCCATCGTCGAGGTCGTTGTGCAGATACATCACCGGCACTGCCACTTCGTATGGCCCATAGTCGTAATTTGACAGAACAAACACATCGCCGATAAAGGAGGTGCTGTTTCCAATGCGCACCGTCCCATTTGCCTTGTGGGTGATCTTGTAGACGCGTCCGGCGAGGCTTAGTTTCTCTTTGTCGATGACAGTCAGTTCCATATCTGACAGAACACCACTGCTAAAAACAAAAGCCGAGTCAACCAGCAAGGCCGGTATGCCCGATTCCACCAGTATTGTGGCATTTGCAGTGCCATTGATGCTTGCGCTGAACACATAATGTGCTCCTTTTTTGGTGAGTTGGAATGTCTCGCCTTCGGCGTTGTTTTGCGCCGACAGGCCTAATGATGTCAGAATGAATAGTGTTGTGAGAATGGCTTTGATCTTCATTTTGAATCGAATTTGCTGCAAAAGTACTATCTATTCTTATGAATTAGCAATGGCTTTTTGAAAGTTTTTTTATGTAGGAGTAAATATCATGTAGTTTCGTTGATAGGCTTCGTCCCTTTTGACGA
>ONFO01000016.1 GCA_900317155.1 uncultured Bacteroidales bacterium | reverse complement strand
TTACTTTTTTATAGACTTTCTATCAGTATTTCGCGCAAATTTACTATTTTTGCTCTTGCATTCCTAGTTCGCAGACAACCACGCTGCAAATCTAAGGTTGCCGAAAAATCCAAAACCATTCGATCATGAATCAAAGAATAGCTATACCCACCAACGAGGGCAAACTGTGGCAGCACTTCGGAAAGGCTCCACAAGTCACCATTTTCGATGTCGAAGACGGAAAGATCGTCGATTCAAAGGTGCTGCAAGCACCTGAGCATGAGCACGGCGCGATGCCGAAGTTTTTAGCCGAACAAGGCTGCTCCGATGTGCTTTGTGGCGGATTGGGCCAAGGTGCCGTTAACATGCTGAACCAGTTAGGCATCCGCATCCATGCTGGCGCTCCCGAACTTCCCGTGGAGCAGGTGCTGGCCATGTTCCTCGACGGCACCATCGTTTATGGTGACCCCAGCTGCCACCATCATTGCGAGGGGCATCACCATTAAAAAAGCCGCAGCTCAATAGCCACGGCTTGATGGTAAAAAAATAGCTTGTTTTTCTCTTCTCTACCAAATGGCAGCTCTTTCATCAGGAGCGATATACATCTTGCTTCCTTCTGGGATGTCGAAGGCCTCGTAAAAGTGCGACATCGAGCGGAGGGCGCAGTTCACACGGGCTTCGGCAGGAGAATGCACATCCTCCTTCAACTTGCGTTCAAGGGCTTTGTCACGGATATTGGTGCGCCATACGGTGCCGTAACTGATAAAGAAGCGCTGGGCAGGCGTGAAGCCGTCAATGGGTTTGTTGGCTTTGGCCTCGTCAGTCATCTGGTAGGCATCCCAAGCCACATTCAGCCCTCCCAGGTCGGCGATGTTTTCGCCCAAGGTCAGTTCGCCGTTGATGTGGTGCCCCCTCAGCTCGAATTCGTCGAACAGCTTCACCAGTTGCTTGGTGCATTCGGTGAACTTGGCATCGTCTTCTTCGGTCCACCAGTTATTGAGGTTGCCTTTTTCGTCGAACATACGCCCCATGTTGTCGAAGCCGTGAGTCATCTCGTGGCCAATGATCGCGCCGATGGCTCCGTAGTTGACGGCATCGTCGGCATCCATGTTAAAGAACGGAGGCTGAAGGATGGCTGCCGGGAACACGATCTCATTCAATTCAGGGTTGTAGTAAGCGTTGACTTCCTGCGGAGTCATATTCCATTTTTCCTTGTCAACAGGCTTGCCTATTTTGTCCATGTCTCTCTCATGAATGAAACGCTCAGCGCGGCGTACGTTTTGGAAGTAGGACTCGGGCGTGACTTCATACTTGCTGTAGTCCAACCACTTGTCGGGATAGCCTATCTTCACACTGTAGCAGTCGAGCTTGTGAATGGCTCGGGCTTTGGTCTCATCGCTCATCCAATCGACGTTCTTGATGCGTTCCCGCAATGCCAAGCGCAGGTTGCCGACAAGGTTAATCATGCGTTCCTTGGCTTCGGCAGGGAAGTACCTTTCCACATAGAGTTGGCCGATGGCTTCGCCCAAATAGTCCGAAGTCTTGTCAAGCACACGACGCCAGCGGGGGTTCTGCTCTTCTACGTCATAGAGGTATTTTTTATAGAAGTTGAAGTCTTCGGTGACGAGGTCATCGCTAAGCCGAGGGGCACTCTCTGTGATGACCACCCATCGCATGTAGTCCTTGATGGTGCCGAGGTCGGTGTTGAGGAGGAGGCCATTGAGGGCGGTGAAGAAGTCGGGAGAGGCCACGTTGAGGCTGTCGAAGGCCGGTGCTCCGATGGCATGGAAGTAGTTGTCCCAGCTGAAGTCGGGCATGGAGGCCTGAAGTTCCTGGCGACTTTTCAGGTGATAGAGGTTGTTGGGGTCGAGGCATTCCTCGATGGGCATGGAGTTTTTGGCGAGTTCGGTCTCAAAATCAAAGACATGCTGAGCTTTTTCCGATGCTAGAGCAGCCTCGGTGCCGGTAAGCTGGAACATATTGGCGATGTGTTCGACATACTTGTCACGCATTTCCTGTAGTTCTTCAACAAGATACAAATCGCGGTCGGGGAGTCCGAGGTCGGCTTGGAAGACCAGCATGATGACCCTGTCGGCGTTTTTCCAATCGGTGTAGCTGCCCGCTTGAAAGAAAGGCCAGCCAAATCCTTCATAGTGGAGCATCCCAATCAGTTCAGGAAGTTGCGACTTGTCACTCATTTGGTCAATTTGGTCGAAATAGGGCAACAACTCGCTGTAGCCGCGTTGGTTGATAGCTACGGTGTCCATGCCCGCATTGTAAAAGTCGCGGATCTTCTGGGTCACGCTGCCTTGCTCGGCATTTTTATCATGCGTAACCTCATCGATGATGGCTTTGATCTGCAACTCAGTGCGTTCGTCAACCTCGTAGGAGGCACTGTAGGCGGAATACGTCTCGGGAATCGGGTTGTTTTTCAGCCAGTTGTTGTTGCAATAGCGATAGAAGTCGTCCGCGGGATTGATGGTGGTGTCCATGTTGCTCAACTCAATAGCTGGAACAACTTCTCTCTCGGGTTGAGGCGTTTCTGCTGTCTTCTGTGCGCAGCCTGCTGCCATGATGCATGATACCAGAATGGCGATTGCGTTTGCTTTTTTCATATTGATAGAGGTTTTGTTTTTCAATACTATTAATACGGAATTGATTCGAAAAAGTTACAGTTTTATAAAACATCTTTTCGGCTACAAAAGTACAAAAAATTCCGCAACCCAAGCTTTTCGCCTGAATTGCGGATTATTGCTAACCGGCACGTTTTTACGCGTTTTTACCCATTTCGTATGCCTCCTGCAACTTGGCACTGCCTTCAATCTCTTTCGGACCGCCCACGCCACCGCAGAAGATATGGCCTTTGAGACTTGACTTGCCATAGCAGTCGATCCAGCCGGTCAGACCGCTTTCGGCGCGTTTCGACACGAACTCCTCGTTTTCAGCTGCTGTGGTCAGAAGGTAGATGTCGCGGAACTTGTAATCCTTCGGGTACATCGCGTTCATGCGGTCGATGAGGGTCTTCATCTGGCCGCTCATCTCGTAGTAGTAGATGGGCGTGGCCCAGCAGACCACATCAGCGTTGAGCACGCTCTCCATAATGGCTGGCACATCATCCTTGATGACGCAGGCACCCGTCTTTTGGCACGACAGGCAGCCGATGCAAAACTTGATTTCCTTGCCTCTCAACGAGACGATTTCCACTTGATGCCCAGCGGCTTCCCCGCCCTTGGCAAATTGCTCCGCCATCGCGTGGCTGTTCGAGCCGGGGCGGAGACTGGTTGAAATAACGATTACTTTTTTCATTGTATTATTTCGTGAAAATTGAATTAAATGTCCAAAATAGACTGAATCACTTGTTCATAATCGGAGTTGATCATACAGACCTTTTCTCCAACCTTCTTAAAACCATCAATATAGTTCTTGTTGTCATTCTTTAAAGTGGCAACAGTGCAACTGTCTTCCAGCCGCTTTTCAATATCCAAGCTGTGTCCTTTTATTTCGGAAAAGTGTTGGTCAATGTATTCGTCTGTCAAGGCAAGACAAATGAAACGGATAGCGTTCAAATACGGTTCTTCAAAGCATTCTCTCCAGTTGTATGGAACATAGCCGCCTTCTATTATGAGATTCTGATGATTTTCGATCGCTGTCTTGATGATCTCGCGGACAATGGGCCAAAGGTATTCCGTTAAGGCATCATCATCTTCCGGTGTCAGGGTGGTGTTGCCACTGCGGATCAAGCCCATCTTCAAATGATCCATAGACAAATAAGGATACTTGTATTTTTCAAGCATCCGCTGCGCCAAAAGCGTTTTACCCGTATGTGATGCACCTGTTATCAGTATAACCATGGATGACAAACTATTGATCAATCTTTCTAATCAGCGATAAATCGCCACTTGACAAGGCCTCGAAATTGGCCTCAATCCTCTCAATGTTCCAATCCCACCATTTCAGTTCCAGCAGATAAGCGATGAATTCGTCGTCGAAGCGCTTTCTGACCACACGGCAAGGGTTACCCACGGCGACAGCGTATGGAGGAATGTCCGAGGCCACCACCGAGTTGGCTCCGATAATGGCTTCGTCGCCAATATGGACACCTGGCATGATGGTGACATGCTGACCAATCCAAACGTCGTTGCCCACAATGGTATCGCCTTTCAGAGGCAATTCATCTTTCACTGGAGCAATTGCGCTGCCCCAGTCACCGCCTATGACATAAAACGGATAAGTCGTCACGCCGTCCATCCTGTGGTTAGCACCATTCATCACAAACTCCACACCTTTGGCGATAGCGCAAAACTTGCCGATAATCAGCCGGTCGCCAATGAAGTCGTAGAAATGAGTGACATGCTTCTCGAATTGGTCGGCACCATCCACGTCATCATAATAGGTATAGTCGCCAATGATGATACGCGGGCTCTTCACCACGTTCTTGATGAAGCAGAGGCTTGGGATGTTGGGATTCGGGAAAGCCTCGTTGGGATTGGGTCGGTTTTTTATCATTGCTATAGATTAAAATGGATCCTATTTGTTCATCATTGGCTTTAAAACTAGGAAATAGATAGCCAACATAAAACTACCGATTGCCATGAGAATCATTGGGGTTTTCTTGCGTTTTTCATTCTTCCAGTCGATAAAAGTCCACACCCCACCAGTGACTAACAAAACCAGTTGAACAATCATCCAAATATAAAGGAAAACTCTCATATCTTACTGAAGTTTATCGGATGAAATTGGTGTATTTCACCACTTCCTTTTCAGGCAGTCCGTTGCGCTCGCGCTCGGCGGCAATGGCGCGCATGAGGAAAGCCATGTTACGGCCCAAGATGCGCATGATTTGCACGCCTTCTTCGTCTTGCATCACGTCTTCAGCGGAAAAACCATGCACCATGTTCCAATAGCGGCTGCTCGCGATGGGCATCTCGCTGATGGTGAAATACTTGTTGAGTCTATCGAAGGCGGCCGTGGTGCCGCCACGACGTGCCGAGACGACGGCTGCACCCACTTTCATCCGCTTGTCGAATGGGGTGCTGAAAAACAGGCGGTCGAGCAGGTTGGTGAGCGTTCCGTTGGGACCGGCGTAATACACCGGCGAGCCGACCACGAGGCCATCGGCTTGCTCAAACTTGGGCGCTACTTCGTTTACCATATCGTTGAACACGCAACGCCCCAATTCGGCGCATTTGCCGCAGGCGATGCAGCCACGGATGTCCTTGTTGCCAATATGGACGATTTCGGTTTCTATACCATTCTTCTGTAATTCTTCCGCCACGATGCTCAAGGCGGTAAAGGTGCAGCCGTTAGCGTGTGGGCTGCCGTTGATGAGGAGTGCTTTCATTTTTAATTAATTTGCTGCAAAGGTACAAAAATCTACTACCCCAACCATCTACTGATTTGCGGATTTCACCTCAAAATATTTCGCCACCCCAAAGCATTTTCAAGAAGTCGAGGACATAGATGAGCTCCTTGTCGTCGGATTTGCGGGTAATCGGGTCGAGCGACACAAGAATCAAACGGCTGTCGGGATGTTCTTCCTTGAAGGCTTTGAGGCCTTTTTTGTGTTTGGTCTCCACATGTTCTGTGGATTTGATTTCAATGGCCACTTTCGCATCGCCGATAATGACATCCACCTCTTTTTTGTCGTAAGTGTGCCAATAGGAAATCGTGTCCCGCTTGTCGTTGTATCCTTTGTAGGCAATAATTTCCTGTATCACAAAGTGCTCAAAGGCGTGTCCGTAATCATCCGTGCCACGCTTCAAAGAGTGGCGTCCCATCAGATAATTGGCGAGACCGACATCGAAATAGTAGAAACGAGGCGTTTGGACGACCTTCCGCTTGATTTCTTTCCTGAACGCGGGAATTTCGTAACTGATAAGGGTGTCATAAAGAATTTGGAAATACGACTTGACCGTTTTAGCAGAAACGCCACAGTCGGAAGCGATATTGGCATAGTTCAGCATTTCCCCATCGGAGATGGCGGCCACCTCCATGAAGCGCTCAAACGCATCGAGTTCTCTCACTTCACCTTCTTCCCTGATTTCTTCGTCCAAATACACTTTCACATAGCCTGAAAGTCGCTTGGTGGCATCCTCAACCATATAATGACGGGGAATCATACCGTTCTGCACGGCTCGGTCAATCTGAAAGTCAGTAACTTCCGGCCATACAAGAGGATAAAGCGTTTCGGGTATGGCTCGACCACCAAGTGTGTTGGCACCTGAGCGTTTGAGTTTCCTCGCACTGGAGCCACTGAGAATGAAGAACAAGCCCCTTTCCACCATCAGCGAATGTACCACATCCAACAGTTCTGGAACTTTCTGGATTTCATCTACAATGACAAGTGTACCAGCAGGCTTGTCTTGAAGCGCCTCCCAAAAGGAATTCGGATTCAGTTTAAATGCCCTTCTTACGCTTGGATTGAGCAAATCATAGTAAATTGCTCCATTGAACCGCTCTTTCAACAGGGTGGACTTCCCAGTCTGACGTGCGCCAAACAAGAACATCCCTTCATCCAACTTACGCTCAATATCAATGATTCTCTTGTACATAAAATCTCAGAATTTAAGGAGTGTACTCCCGATTTTTACAAGAAATTCGGGAGTATGGTCACGAATTTTGCAACTTTTTACGGTGCAAAAATAGTAAACAAATCAATTAGTCAATGAACAAAATGAAATATTTTGGCATTGATTATTGCAATGGGCAAGTTTTAGTCTTCCTTTGCATTAGGCACGGCAAAAATGACCGTCAGCACGCCGATGGTTCACTTACGCTAAAACGGTTTACGCCTTATTTGTCTTCCAGCATCTTTTGTATGGCTTCTTCCATCATGTCGGGCGTCACCATGGGTTCGAAGCGAAGTATGGTTTTGCCGTCTTTGGAGACTAAGAACTTGCCGAAGTTCCAGCGGATGGCATCACCTTGGTCGAAGCCCGTGCCGGTCTTTTGGTGAATTTCGTCAAGCATTGCCGCAAACTCTTCGGTGCCCTCGGGATAGCCCTTGAAAGGCGCTTCTTTCTTGAGGTAGGTGTAGAGCGGACTCTCCGCCTCGCCGTTGACGTCAATCTTGTCGAACAGCGGGAAGGTGACATTGTAGTTCAGTGAGCAGAAACTCTGAATCTCCTCGTTGGTGCCAGGCTCTTGCTCCAAGAATTGGTTGCAGGGGAAGGCCAAAATCTCCAGACCTTGGTCCTTGTACTTCTGATAAAGGGCTTCAAGGCCTTCGTATTGCGGAGTAAGTCCGCATTTGCTGGCCACATTGACGATGAGCAGCACCTTGCCTTTGTAGTTGGCCAACGACACATCGCTTCCGTCCATGTCTTTGACCGTGATGTCATAGATGCCACTGGTCTGCTCGACCACAGGTTCAGGTTCGGTCGCCACTTGTGTGGTCTTGTTGTTCTGGTTGTTGCAGCTCGTGGCCATCATCAGTGCCACTGCCGTGAGAAAGAATAGTTTTTTCATATTGAAAAGGATTTAAAGTTTATTTCATTTCATACACATCTCAAAGATTTTCTCCACGTCGACCTGCTGCAGGGGCTTGAAGCCAGGCAAGGTGCCTCCACCGACGGCTTTCTTAGCCATGACGGCGAAGTGGGTCCTGTCGATGCCTACCTCGGGGAAGGTACGTTTGAGTTGCAAGGTGTTGAAGAGGAAGTCGCTCAACTTGTCAATGGCTTGATGGGCGATGTCCATTGGAGGCAAGGTCGGGTCGATGCCGAAGACGTTGGTGCCAAACTGAACGTATTTCGACACAGTGGTTTCGTCGAGGCAATACTCCATCCAGCGCGGGGTGAGGATGGCGAGGCCGAGGCCGTGGGTGATGTCGTAGAAGGCCGACAACTCGTGTTCCATTGGATGGCAACTCCATGCTTCGCGTTTGCCACCGTTCACGAAACCGTTGATGGCCCATGAGGAGGCCCACATCAGGTTGGCGCGCGCTTCGTAGTTGTCGGGTTCTCGCATGGCGATGGGGGCGAAGCGGATGATGGTCTTCATCAAGCCTTCCATGAAGCAATCGAGCATGTAGAGGTCCTGGTCCATGTTGAAATAGACCTCGAAGAGGTGCGACAGGATGTCGGCCGAGCCGCAAGCGGTCTGATAGGGGCTGACGCTGAAGGTGATGCTCGGGTCGAGGAAGGATGCCTTGGGCAACATGTTGGGATCCAGACGACCGATTTTGTCGTTGGTCTCGGGGTTGCTGATGACGGCAGCCGTGTCCATCTCCGAGCCTGTTGCCGCGAGTGTCAGGATGCTGACGATAGGTAGGGCACGCTCGATGGGGGCACGTTTGCTGAGGTCGAGGAAGTCCCAGGGGTCGTGGTCGACACAGGCGCCGGCGGCCATGATCTTGGTGGCATCGATAGTGGAGCCACCGCCCACAGCTAACAACACATCGATGTTGTGCTCTTTGCACATCTGCACGCCTTTGCGCACGGAGCCGATGCGTGGGTTCGGCTCGATGCCCGAAAGTTCGAACAGTTCGAGTCCGGCTTCTTTTATTTCTTTCACCACACGGTCATACAGTCCCATCTTCTTGATAGAGCCGCCACCGTAGGTCATCAGCACGCGTGTGCCATATTTCTTGAGTTCTGCGCCAAGGTGTTTCAGTTGGTCGCGACCGAAGTAAATCCTTACGGGAATGTCATAAATGAAATCGTTGATCATTATGTTTATATTATAAGATGAATAATCATAGTTTATTTCAGCACCTTCAGCACTTGTTTTCGGGTGGCTGTACCATCCGTCAGCTTCGTGATGTGGTCGACTAAAAACTCCAGCGACTCTTCGGGGGTGCGGTCGGTGTGGAGCGTGGTGAAGTCTTCGAATAGCGACTCGGGCGTGCAGAAATACGACACCTGCCAGCCGTTGTAAACCTGCTCGGGTTTCACGCCAAGCAAGGCGCGCACCTCCTTGATGGTGATGCTGCCTTGCTTTTCGAGATAATCCATGATGCGCTCGCCGTTCTTGTCGGGCGTTGTCGTGGCGCGGCGGACATTCATCAGTTCGCGGTAAAAGGGAATGGTCGCGAAGGCGGCTTTTCCTCCGCAAAGGAACTTACCGTAGGCGATGCCGCCGTTTTGGAGGCAGTCGATCTTCCAGTCCCACGGCCCGAGCGAGTCCTCTTCGCCGTCAAACCAAAATCCAGGCTGTGTGAGTTCCTTGATGGAATAGCCCGGGATGGCGCTGGTGAAAAACGGGACGATGCCCAACTCACAAATGGCTCGCTCCATCGTCTCTGGACTGGAAATTTCCATGTTCATCATAGTTTCGCTTTCAAATTTTCAATACAGTCTTTCCATTCGACCCGCCAGCCGCGACTTTCTGTAGTGCCTCGTTGACTTCGGAGAGCGTAAACACTTTATCTACAGAGGGTTTGATTTGCTGTTCGGCGAAAAGTTCCGAGACACACTGCAGGCCAATGCCGTCTTCGTGGACGAAGATGAAATGGTAGTGCTGTCCGTTCTTGGCGGCCATGTTGTCGTACTTCTTTCCTGCAAGGCTGAAAAGCATACGCTTGAACCACGGCATCTGCATCCGTTGGGCGAACCCGCCGTTGGGCATTCCGCGCAACGAGACAAGGTGTCCGCCCTGTTTCAGTATGCCGAACTCTTTCGGCAACTCGCGGTCGCCGAGTGTGTCCATGACGCCATCCATCTCCTTCAGCACCTGAGCATAGTCCTCCTGTTTGTAGTCGATGAAACGGTCGGCACCGAGGCTCATCACGCGGTCGCGCCCGGCGGCGTTGCCGTTGGTGATCACCGTCAGGCCTTGGCTTTTGGCGATGGGGATGGCCATGGCGCCAAAGCTGCCTGTGCCGCCGCTGATGAAAATCGTGTCGCCTTCGTGTGTCTGCATCAATTCCAAGGCTTGCAAGGCCGTCAATGCCGTCAATGGCACGGCGGCTGCCTCCTCGTCGCTGAGATAGTCGGGCACTTTGGCCAAAGCATTCTCATCAACGGCGGCGTATTCGGCAAAACAACCGATGCAAGCAAGAGGCATACGTCCATAAACGCGGTCGCCAATTTTGAAACGGGTTACCGAAGCCCCAACTTTTTCCACGATGCCCACCAACTCATTGCCCATCACCAAAGGCATGGGGTATGGGACAATCAGCTTCACCTCGCCGCGTACAATCATATTGTCGAGCGGGTTGACACCAGCGGTGCTCACACGTATCAGCACTTCATTCTTGCCCATTTCCGGCATAGGCAAATCTTTAATGACCAGTTGACGGCCATTTTTGTCATATTTTTCTAGAATTGCAGCTTTCATAGTATCTTTTTTATCCTACGCCTTATTAAACTTCTCCTTGCCTTGCTTGCAGCGCGGGCCCTTCCTCGCCGCCAAAGGCAAAGGGCTGGGAATAGAACCCGTCTTTTCTGAATTTTACTGCTTTGATGTCCATCAAACCTAAATATTTAGTGAAAGTGCAAAGATAAGAATAATAGTTAAATCTGCAATCTGGACATCCGACACTTTGTTTATCTGCTTTAATCATTCATTTACAGTGAACTACCCGACAACAAACGACAACAAACGACTGCTGTCGACTACAAACGTTTGTTCAACGCCTTTTTCTTGGCGAAGGTTGTTTCTTTGCGGTATAATTAAAAAAGGATAGGTATGGCAAAGAAAACGACAAAAGACAAAACACAAGAGGTGGTTGCAAACTGCAACCAGTTCGAAAAGGTGGTCGCAAATTGCGACCGGTTCGAAGAACATATCATAAATTGTGATAAGTCTGTTGACATTTCAGGAATTGAGAATATGATTTTTAGTATCCGGGGTGTGCAGGTAATGATTGACCGCGACTTGGCTATGCTTTATGGTGTAACTACAAGCCGACTGAATGAGCAAGTAAAACGAAATAGGGCTCGTTTCCCAGAATCATTTCGTTTTCAGTTAACTGAAGCCGAACGGGATGAGGTTGTCGCAATTTGCGATAACCTACGCTCGCTAAAATATAATCCTTCTCTTCCATACGTGTTCACGGAGCAAGGCATTGCACAGTTATCATCTGTTCTACATAGTCCTATCGCCATAGAAGTAAGTATAAGAATTATGAATGCCTTCGTTGCCATGCGGAGGTTTATGATTCAGAACGCAGCTGTTTTGATGCGAATAGCGCATTTGGAGAAACACCAAATCGATACAGACGAAAAAATCGATTTGATTCTTGACAAGATAGAAGAACACTCTCCGAAGTTGCTTCCTGAACAGGTTTTTGCAACTGGCTGCGTCTGGGACGCATGGACCTATATCTCCGACCTCGTTCGGAGCGCCCGTAAAAGGATTGTCCTAATTGACAACTTCGTTGACGACAGAGTGCTTTCCATGTTCACAAAACGGGCTGATGGAGTGACGGCGACCATCCATACCCGTTATAATGAGCAATTCTTGACAGACCTGAATAAACACAACACCCAATATCCCGAAATAGCATTCATCCAGCTTCCTCACCGCAACCACGATCGTTTCCTAATCATTGATGGCAAGGTCTATTTGTTAGGAGCCAGCCTGAAGGACATCGGCGCAGGCCTTTGTGCCGTCACTGAAATGACCATCGCGCCAGAGGTGATTTTTGGGATGGTGAGGTAAAAAAACATTCCGACGGTAAGTAATCCCTAAAGGTCTTTCTCGTCGGAGTGTTTTTATTTCGATGTACCAAACCAGGTTAGTGCTGCTTTTGGCCTACACATCCGAAGGTTATATTTAGTCGCCAACGGACGGGAGCGAAACTGCTGCAAAATTACAACTTTTCTATGAACTCGCAAGGGGATGGTCTAAAAACTCTTATTAATTCAAATCTTAATCTGGTATAACGGAATTTGACGAAAGAAAAACATGAGAGTTTGAAGTGCCAAAATGGCACTTCAAACATATCGGTGCAGGCCTTTGCGCCGTCACTGAAATGGCCATCGCGCCAGAGGTGATTTTGGGGATGGTGAGGTAAGCTACCATCCTATTACCCTAATATGAAACGTCTTTGAACCTCTTTCGATATCAATGGAAAAACTGATATCGTCCTTGTCTGATTCGCCTTTTGGGGCTTCTAGTCCGTTGCCCCAGATGGCACTATAGCTGTATTTGCCAGACTCAAAGCAATTGAAGTGTTCGTCAAGCTTTTCATAAAAAGCTTCATCGGGCATTTTCTTGAATTCCAGCGTGAAGTCATAAGTGTGATCTGGGAAGCAGCGAACGGGTCTCTCCTCATCCCCTCGGTCAATCACTTTGTATCTGGGCAACCTAACGCCAGTGATGTTCTCAACCACCTTGCGCCTGACAAAATGGTGCTGGATATAATGCTCCGAATAGTAACCATAACCCCAAAATGCAGCCACGGCCATAACAACCAGCATCATCGGCGACAGCACAAACAGCACAATGCGCAGCCACTTTGGCAGCAACTTCCACCGCCCATCAAGAATGAGGAGCAACGGCGAAAGTGTCGCCCATGAAAGAATCAGCGAAATGATTTTCAGGATTTGATTTAGTGTCTGTTTACGCATAATCATCATTTGCCTCGTTATTCATCATCGCCTTCATATTAGTTATAAATCATTTGGCATTCTAAATCTTTCCTCAATATATTTCAAACCTTCACATTCAATATCTTTTTTTTCTGTAGACATAATTTGTGTGGAAAATATGTAATTTTGATGTTCTATCCAAATGTGTCTTACATAAAGACAACCATTTTTTACTAGAAATTCATAATCTCTTGCTAAAGCGTCATAATCTCCATATTTTGTTTTATATAATTCTGTTTTATTCCATAATGGAAAATTACTACTCATGTCTTGTACAAAACCATCTGAAGTACTCCTGATTAAATCATCAAGTTGACCATAAAAACGGTTCCATAAAAAGCTCAAAGTAATTCGGTCTGTATCATCCTTCCCATTAAACATCCTAACACCATTTGTAACTACTACATCATTAAAGGTCCATCCCTCTGGTTTATATAATGTAATATTATCCACTCCTGATATAAATGGTTGCTCTCCTTCTGTAAACCTATTAATATTTTCGCTGTTCTCATATTTATACTGCTGAGTAGAATCAGAAGGCATTTTGAAATGGGCTTCTAAATAATACAAATCATCTCTGTTAAAATCTTTTTTGTTTGGAACAACTATTTGTATAGCGCATATATTTTGATGTTCAATTATCCAGATAAGCTTGACATAATATGTATTCCCGTTTCTAACATATTCTATATCTTGTGCTAATGCATCATACAAACCATATTTACAATCCAGAATTTCTGATTGTCTTATTATATTTGATATTCCAACAAAATTTACAACATTTTGTGATGTTTCCATTATCCTTTCTACAAAATCGATACTATCAGTACTCCACGTGTAATTGACACTTATTTGACGCAATTCATCAAGACCTAACAATCTTTTAGTACCATTTTTTTCAAGAACATTTTCAAAAGTCCACTTTTCTGGTTTATATACTGTAATATTCCCTTCTCCTGTTACTACTTGACGCGGATCTGGCAATAGATCATAATAGTTTAAATCAGAAATACCACCCGATGGAACAACAACTGGTTCTGGAGCTGGCTTATTATCATTGACAACAACATAGATGATAGCGCCAACAAAAAAACCTATACCCAAGAAGCCAATAATTACCCAAATCAAATCCTTTACATTTCTTTTTTCCATTTTATTAAGTTTTAAAGTTGTCCTTTCCGATATTTAAGTTTTCTTTCCTCTACTCCACCTAAAGCATTGCTTCGGCAAAAAGAACGGTGAATAAAAATCATTCAAGAGCCAAAGGATGAAAGTGCTTTTCAACGGCAAGAAGTATTGGAAGTGCATCTCCAAGTTCCTGATACTATTTCAATCACGGGTCTCTTTTTATCGAAATCATGGTCTTGCCCATTCCGTTCTCCTTCCCATTCTGGTTATTCATCATCGCCTTCATAAATCTTCTGAAGTCTTTCTTTTGCAATCCAATCTCCCATATCCGCAGCCATTCCCCAATATTTCTTAGCCTTCTTAACATCCCGTTTCAAATAAACATATTTTGGGCTTGATTTAAAAAGCCTTTGTGCTTGACTTCTTGAATTAAACACTGCATATAAATTCAAATTCTTTTGACAAAACTCAATATCGCCTTTATTATATCTTACCTTGTTTATTTTCTTATTATCTTTCTCGGTATAGCCAGATGGCCAAACAAGGTTGCCATCATCATCCCAGCCATAATAAGCCAACCCCAAATCGTAAAAATCGCCCAACACTCTTAACGCCCATGGGTTACCATGTTGAATTGCTGACCTTTTTATCCATGTCAACGCTTTATAGAAGTCTTGTTCGACTCCTTCTCCGGTCCAATAATAAAGTCCAAGTCGTACTTCTGAAGAACTATAACCTTGCAAGGCTGATTGCAAAAACCAATATGAAGATTTTTCAAAATCTTTATCTTCATATTTATAATATTTCCATCCTTCTTCGGAAGAATATCTCATTCCCGAATAAAGATTGCCATTCATATATTGGCACACTGCATTACCTCTCTCCGCACCATTTCGTATCACTTTATCGGCTTTCTCAGGTTCATCTATTTTGTAAAAATAGTATGCTATGGTATCTGCATAATCAATGTTCTTCACGCCAATTTCAACCAATTCTTCCATCTTGCGTCCTTTTTCTCTTCGTTGCCCTTCTAATATGAGAAAAACCAGTCCGACTAACGCACCAATAATGGCCAAAGAGATTATCACTGCTTTGGTAATGCTTCTTTTCTTTTTATTCAATTTTTCTGTTTCCATATCAACGTAGTTCATTATTTTCAAAATCAACTGAGAATTGCTTCCCCGTAATATCGCCAATATACAAGTATCTCATTCCTAAGCCACAGGCTTTTGCTTTAGGCATAAAAGTCACCTCATCTTGCTTCAAGCCAAATAACGAGGAAGACAGATAATCTCGTAAAGCTTCAATGTTTTGATACACCGATTCAATGTCTATGACATCTTCATCAATTTCGTAATAGAAAGTCAGATAACCATCCTTGATTTCAAGGTTTTTCCATATTGTTTCATAATCCAACACTACAGGAAGCATTATTTTGGTCTCTTCCACTTGGGAGTTAAGTGCATCCTCAATAGGATTACGTTTATCATTTGCCAATTGTACTATTTCTTTTGGCGTAAAAGCGATTTGTACAGTGTTGCGGTGCATAATCCCGTGATATACGAAATCCATTCCTAAATTCAACTTTGACAAAGTTGACAACAGCATTACTGTTTTTTTATCACCATTGTACACAGAACACCTCATCCTATCCGATAGAAACCGTTTTTCAACCTCCCTGTTTTTATCAATTCGGGATAATATTAAATATTGCCCATCTATTTTTCTATGGCAAACCACTTTACCGTTTTCCAAAGCATAAGTCTCGTTCGTAATCAGACTGTACTTTCCTTTTGGCTTTTCATTATTTTCATTAAGGATTGCTATCATCTCTAAAATGGTCTCCTCCTGTTCCTCCGTTATATTTGCTTTATTATTGTCTTGGTCATCAAGTTTATTTCCGCAAGAAACAAAGCACATCATGACAATAGCAATCAATATAAGTTTAATTCCAAGCACTTTCCTAAAGAAACCGCCAATTTTGCTTTTCTGTTCTTTTTTTTCTTCCAACATCTGCTTTGGTGACCCCTTTAATGGATAACCATGAAGCGGGTCCGTGACAAAAGCCTTTCTTCCATACGCGCCAATCTTTTCATAAATGCTCACCAAGGCCCTGCTGTAATCCTTCACTGTTTGACAATCAGCATGACTAATATCACTTCCAAAACCATTAATATATCGCATACTTTCATCATTTATATCTATATTGTAATTGTCCTTCAGCAAACCAGAAACTTTTTCCAACTTTTTCACCAAAAAAGACTTTCCCGAACCAGCCTTGCCTTGTATGATGGTGATAGGCGACGGAGAATTGATACACTCATCCACAATAGCTCGTTGTTCACCGTTTAATTCTTTTTCCCTTTGTAACATGATTATAACATCAATTTTGGTGTGTTCCCCAGACCGTCTCCCCAAGCCTGACATTTTCAATGATTTCGTTCTCCTACACATAAAAATAAAGCGTGGGAAACAACCTTGTTGCTCGTCCCACGTTCAGAAGCTCTGGCATTGCTTAGTTGTCGAAACGAGCAACGCCGAAGCCCACGCTGATATGCATATAATTGGCCTAGGCCAAAAAGACAATACACATCAAAGGGGCGTTCTTTGTTGCTTTGCCGTTTGACAACTGTTTTTGGAACTGCCAGATTCCTGAACGTCATGGACAAAGCGTCAAGTAACGCTTTTTCCTATATATATATGTTCTCTACCACAGCCCTGTCAGAAACAAGACCTTGGCAAAAGAACACTGCAAAGATAATACAAATCCCCCATTCAAAAGCTTTGGAATGAAAGATTATTTTCAATCAGCATCGGATGTTTCTTTCGAAAAAGCACAAGATTTAACAAAGTTCATCATGTTTTGTATGTTTTTGCAAAGATAACAATAAAAATTGAATACCACAATAGTCTGCACCTCTCGCAAGTTAAGTTCCAAATTTTCATACCTTTTTCACCATTGTTTCGGCAAGCTCTTTAATCCATTCCTTGGATGAATAAATGAAATAGTGCTATCTTGTACCAGACAAAGCAAAGAAACACGAGATGCAGATTAACAGAATTGGATATTATTGGTTGGATACTTGGGTGCTTGCAAATGTCATACAATTAGTCACGCAAAACTTTTGCGTTCGCAACCTATTCAAATCAGATAAACAAACTATGCTGTTATCAAAGTTATTGAACTATTCACCTTCTGAATATCCAAATCATCTGATACAAATTTCATTCTCTTATTCTCACAATTCTTTATATAGTATGCATCATTGTAATCAGCATCTTGATTCATTGATGCAAGAACACTATCAATGTCAATTGTATGAAAATCATCTGGACGCTTGTCACACACTTTAAGAATTTCATTCACTTGAAGAACAGCATCTTCAAGTGTTGTCTGATAATCATCGGTACTTCTGTAATCTCTTTTAAAGTCGGCATTTACGTTTCCCGTCACTCTTTTCCATTGCTTGAATCCCATACGAAGCATGGCGTTAATGTATTCAGACAGCACCAGTGATGAGATAAATATTGTTGCATTCCTGCTTTGAATGTCCTTAAGGAGGCTTGAATAAACGCTTTGTTTCCTTTTGTCCGCACCAGCTATCGGGGCAAAAATATATATCCAGACATTTGTATCAAAAAAATAAGCATTGGTCGATGAAACAACATGCTTGTCAACTTTAGTTACTACCATTCAAAACCTCCTCTACTTCTTTTCTATATGTGCTTTCATCCTTGTAAAAAAGCTTGGCATTGTCCGTCACTTTCTTGATTCGCTTTGCTGTCTGTTCTGAATAGTTAACGAGAACAAGCATCGATTTCAACTTCTCACTGCTATAGTCTTTATACAAATCGCCTATAACAACATTGAGAAAAGCCGTTGTTAGCATATCCACACCTTCAAAATCCAAGATAACCACCTCGCCTTTCTTGAAGGCTTCAATTATTGAATTATACACAGGAGTTCCTTCTTCAGGTGTTACCCCACTATTCAGGGTAAGGTAATCATTCAATTTAATTGTAGTATTATTCATTATAATAAATCATTTTTATCAAAAGGCTGACGTTCACTCGTCATATAATATTTGTTGTTGTCATCAAAATTGAACTTTACATTTACTATTGTACCTGCAAAAGGTGTATTCAACAAAAACTGTTCCACTTGATCACCCCTATACTCTATAAAACCACGACCAGACACCACTTGGATAGAACCTTTGTTTAAGGCTATAAAATCTTTGATTATTGCAAGACCCAACCCACCGGTCTGGTTTTTTGTTGTGTTGCCACTTACAAAGGCCCACTCTATTGCTTCGCAATCACCTATTATAGGTTGACTCTTCTTCGCAAAAAAATCATTGACATTGCCAGGGATTGTTTGTCCACAATCAATAATAGTCATGTCAAGCCTATGCGTGTCTTCCATATATTCACCACACGAATACACATAATCCGTTCCTCCATGAGTAACGGCATTTGCATAAATTTCGTATATACTTTCGACAATTTTTTCGCCTGCCAAATCAGTATGTTGCGGAAACTTTTGCTTTTTTATCAAACCCTCTTGAATATATGACTTGAATTCTATAGCCGACACATCGCTTTTAAATCTCGCATATTCAACATAGTTTTCCCGTTCCTCCACTTTGGTATCAACTCTCCATGCTCTAAGAAAGTGATTACGTGCTAACACTTTTTTGACGGTTTTATTACGGGGAGTTCCTATCATCACTCTTTTTGAAATCGGTACTGACTTGTCAAGAAGAGCCCCCAAAACAGCTGCAAGGTTCCCATCAATACTAGTACAATCTGAAAAATCCACAAAAAGCTCTTTTCCCTTTGTAACATTTTCATTCACATTGGGAAGAAAACCAGAGAGAAATTCAAATCCTTCTAAGTCTGCTCTTAGCGTAGGTGGAATCTTCAACACATACATTATTAGTTTCCTCCTTTGCGTAAATTCACATTCTTTGTATTCGTTCAGAGTGCAAAAATACACATTATTTGGAAACTATCAAATGGGATATCAATTGAATTGTACAATGATGACCAATGACGAATTCGATAAAATCCTCCTGAGAACCTGTTTGAGGTTTGATTAAATACTTTATTGTACGCCTTCATTCAATTACAATAATCGAGCAGTTGCTATTTCAAAAAATAAAAATCCCCATCATAACCAAATTCTTTCTTTGTGTGATTTTCATGTATTTTAGGTATGTGCTCTGATGAAATACAAGTTCCAAACCCCATAAGATCATAACGACCACCATCGGAACCTCCTTTGGAATCAAAAACTAAAGAAACGACTGTGCCAATAACTAATCCATGTTTATTAATTACAGGACCACCGCTATTACCGCCTTTAACTCGACAATTAATCATAAAGTAATCCATCGGAGGTAAATACGACTTTGTTTCGGCAATAATTTGTCCGTCTGAAGCTTTTTGAGCTGGCGTTATAAAAGTATTGACTGTCCCCGTCTCTGATATTAATACAGTGTCCATTCCGGGGATAGGAGGGTAACCCATAACAAGTATATCATCTAAAACACCAGGTTCTCCTAACATAAATGGTGTTAACTGGATGTCTTCCTCTGATTTGATGATAGCAAGGTCAATATTGTCATTGTCAGGAAATAGTACTGCCGACACTTTTATCCGCTTGCCATTCTGATATTGTAAAGAAAACTTGTTCAAGCCTGTTATACAATGGGCTGCAGTGACAAATTCATTGTCATCTATATAATAGGCTGTTCCTATATCATAATCTCCCTTTTTGTTTATTCCAATTACTGGGACGACTGAATTCGTGAAATGAGCCCGAGTAAAAGGAAATCCATTGTATGCGAAATCATAATAACCATAAGCAAGTTGAGAACTAAACAGTTCGGGATATTGGAAATTGTCTGGCCGTAAATTGACAAAATAAACATCGTTAAAACATTCAACACCATTCGTTTTTAATCGTATCAGTAAATTATCTTCGGCCATTTTCCGACAAATGGAAGAAATGTATGAGACTTTTCCCATGTTGATGTTTCGATAGCCATACTTATCATCGAAGAAACAATCTTGGCGTGATTCTACAAACTCGAACAGAGTCCTGCCTAAATTGCCATCATTTTGATAATCAAAGAAATCATATAGTTTTGGTACCAGTAATTCCATAGTGTTTATTTTCTGCAAAAATACTTATTATCTTTGAAAACACTGACGAAAAAAAAACAATAGACAGTTGTGTAATGCGTCATAGAAGAATTTTAAAGACTACTTAGTAAGCTGGCTTTCTTTCTGATTCCTTTTGTATCAATCCTTGTTTAAAAACAAAACGCTCAGTCACCACCTCTTCCAACTCCACTTTCAGTTTTCCCAACTCCTTTTTCACCCTTAAATTGGGGTCGTCGTCGTAACCTGGTTTTAGGTTTTTGAACTAAAAATTGCCATTATTGGCACTTTTTAGTCATAAGCAGTTGGTCGATTGAAATTATTTATTACTTTTGCATTACCAATAATTGCCAATAATGGCATAATTTAGGAATGAGATGGTGGAAATTAAAAGAGACAGATATCTTCAACAGCTGATAGAAAGCCGTCAGAACGGTCTCGTCAAAGTGGTTACGGGAATCCGCAGGTGTGGCAAATCGTATCTCCTGAACGTTCTGTTTTATCGCTTTCTGTTGGAAAATGGTGTGGCTGAAGACCACATTATTCGTGTTGACCTTGAAGACCGCATGAACAAAGAATTAAGGAATCCAGATGCGATGCTTCATTATGTCCACAGCAAAATCAAGGACAAGGAGCTTTACTATATCATTATCGATGAGGTTCAGCTGATGGATGAATTCGTTGATGTTCTGAATAGTTTCCGGCATATTGACAACGCCGACACTTACGTGACTGGGAGCAACTCACACTTCCTTTCATCCGACATTCCGACCGAGTTTCGCGGTCGAGGCGAAACAATTCACGTGAATCCACTTTCGTTTGCGGAATTCTATTCAGCAAAAGGCGGAGACAAACAAGAAGCTTGGCGCGAATACTATACTTACGGCGGATTGCCACTTGTCCAATCTTTTGACACTGAACAAAAGAAAGTGAACTATTTGCAGGATTTGTTCGAGACCGTTTATCTGGCAGACATCATTGAGCGACATAAAGTACAGAATGAACATGAAATGCGTGAGTTAGTGCATATTTTGGCCTCATCCATTGGCTCACCTTGCAACCCAACAAAACTATCGAATACTTTCAAAAGCATAAAGAAGTTAAATATCACCAACAAGACTATTTCTAATTACCTTGGCTATCTGTTGGAATCATTCCTTGTAAACAAGGCCATTCGCTATGATATCAAAGGCAAAAAGTATATCAACACGCTTTCAAAGTATTATTTTTCTGACATAGGTTTGAGAAATGCCATTCTCAATATGCGCCAACAGGAGGAATCGCATATCATGGAGAATATCATTTACAACGAACTGATTACCCGTGGTTACAATGTGGATGTCGGGATGGTAGAGATAAAAAAGCAGGACAAGGATGGGAAATGGATTCGTGTCCAGCTTGAAGTCGATTTTATTGCCAACCTCGGAAGCAAAAAGTATTATGTGCAATCGGCTTTGTCAATCCCTGATAGAGAAAAGGAAATACAAGAATCCCGTTCGCTAACAAACATCAATGATTCATTCAAGAAGGTTATTGTTGTCAAAGAGCACATCATGCCGCGCAGAAACGAAGATGGGATACTCACTATTGGGCTGTTCGATTTTCTCCTCAAGGAGGATAGTTTAGACATGTAACTAACCCACCGACCCTCTCCTCAAAACAGAAGCAGTAATCCTCTCATTCAAGAAAGCTTGTCGATTACCTCCTGAAGGCCATTGAGGAAACGGACGGCTTCGAAGCCGTCCATCTGGGCATGATGAAACTGGAACGAGATGGGCAAAGTCGTTTTGAACAGCCCTTGATGGTATTTGCCCCAAGCCAAGAAGGGATTGGTGAACAGCTCGGAATAGACACTCACCACACCGTCAATCTCGCATTCTGCCAAGGCCGAGGTGTCAATAGCCATATAGTCGTCGCCAAGAAGGTGGTCTTCGTTTGTTTCGTGGACCTGACGCGTCAGGCGCAAATAGTCTTCATTGAACTGGCGAAGATCCGCTGAAAACGGGATGTCACAAAGGTGGGCGTCACCGTTCATGGTCTTCACGACAGTCATCACTGCCAGACGGTCGTACTGCCATAAGTGCTCTCCGGTAGGCAGTGTATAGAACTCCTGAATGCCACTGGCCGCTTGACCGATACACCAGCACATCAGCATGTTCGTCTTCATCCCGTTTCGTTTGGCAACCCTGATCAGTCTTTTGACATTAAAGGTTTTGACTATCGTCACTTTCGGCATGCCAGCCGTTTTCCACAGTTCAAACGCCCGTCCGCGAGGTGATTCTTTAGGATCAATCTCTTTCTTCATTGCTGTTGTTTTGCTGCAAAGGTACAAAAAATCCGCAACCCAAGCCCTCGCTCAGATTGCGGATTTTTCGTTGGACCTTGTCCAATTATTTCAAAGTGTCATACTGTTCGTCGCTGACAGGCTCCAGCCACTCGTTGCTGTTGCCAGGTTGGGCATCAGCATGATAGGTGAGGTGCTGCATCCAGCTGTCCTTGGCTGCGCCGTGCCAATGCTTCACGCCCTCGGGAACGGCGATGACGGTGCCGGGCACCAACGGAACGGCTTCCTTGCCCCATTCCTGATACCAGCCGCGACCGCTCACGCAGATCAACATCTGCACGGCACCGTGGTGAACATGCCAGTTGTTGCGGCAGCCGGGTTCGAAGCTGACGTTGCAGAGACCGCTCGCGGGATCGAGGACGGCGAGATAGCTGTTGCCAATGAAATACTGTGCGTATGCTGTGTTGGGCTCCCCGATGGGCCAGGGCGACTGTGCGCACACCACATCGCTCTTGCCGTCGACAGCGGCAGCGATGGCAGCCTCGCAACGCAAAGCCTCGGCTTGCAGCCCTGCGGCTTTCAATGCCACTGGGATGTTGCGCAACTGCTCCTCAGTGACACCCATATTCAATGCACCACGCACATGCGCCTGCAGCTGCGGCATCACGTTTTCCAAGCCGCTCAACGCACTCACGGTGATGAGTTCGCGGTCAGCATGGGTGAGGTTGTCGCGGGCGAAGATGTCGCCGAAAAGATGGGCTTTCAGATAATAGTCCTCGGCAGGGCAGAAGTCATAGCTGAAAGGGCGACCGCTGAGTTGGGTCTGCACCTCGGTGCCTTGTTTCAAGGCGCCGTAGCTGGCAGGCAGGGGAGAGGCATCCATACCTTCTTCAGTGGTTTTGCCTTCGCTCTGGCGTTGTTCCAAAACCTTCTGCAAAGTGCCAAGCGCATTCAGTGAGCGCGGGAATCCTGTGTAGGCATAGAGTTGCGACAGGGCTTCCTTGATTTGGCTGACCGTCAAGTCGGCATCCAAACCGCCGTTGATGGCCTCGGCCAAGGCGGTATAGTCGGCTTTGGCCTCGTTGCAGGCGATGGCCGACATGAAGGCTGCCTGCTCGGTAGTAAAGGTGAGTGTGTTCATTTCTTTTGCGTTTTCTTTAGTGGATTGCGTTCCACAGGCGGCCATTGTCAATGCGATGGCGAATATCATCATTGTCTTCTTTTTCATCATTATTTGTTGGTTATTTTGTGATGACCTGTTTTTTCCCGTTGATAATGTAAATCCCTGCCGGCAAAGACTCTAGACTTGTAGCGTTGTTTAGCACCTTTTTACCGTCGATGCTGAAGACGTTGTAGCGCAGACTCTCGGGAGCGGGATGCTGTGGGTCAAACTCCTGAAGACCCGTGGTGTTGATGTCGATGAGGTTATAGGCTTGTGTGCCTAGGCCGATTTCCTCAGCATATTCCACTGTGTGGGTACCGTGGCGTTGTGTGATCCGATTTTGGAGCGGAACGGCATTGTCGCCTGGAGTGGACTCATAGTTGAAAATCAGGTCGAGACAGGCCTTGTCCAAAGCCACGGGGTCGATGGAGGCAAGGATTCCGATGTCGTTCATCTGCGGGGCGGCAGGATGTCCGTCACAGTCGCAATCCACTGAGAGGTTGTTCATCACGTTGATGTAAACGATGTCCTTGCCCTCCTGCTTAAAATAGTTGTGGACAGCTTGTGCGGCAGCGGCCATCGATTCGAGAAACGAGTCTTGGTTGTTGTTACCCCAAGGGTTTGTGGTGCTTGTTCCTGCCGAGTGGATATAGCATTTTCCGCTCTTCGAAGCCACGCCGATGCTCTGGTTTTTCAGCACGCCACCAAATCCGCCCATGGCGTGACCCTTGAAGTGGGCCAGGTTGATCATGAAGTCGTAGTTGGTTAAATGCGAGCCAACGATGTCGTGTTGTAGCCATTTTGTGTCGGTGACAGGAATGTTGGTTTCGCCTTCCGCGTCCATGATGTCAACATTGGCGATTTCGTTGAAACCACGTTCGGCGATGGCTTGCAGGTGCGATGCCGTCGTGCTGCGATTGCCGCCGTAGGCCGTGTTGCACTCCACGATGGTGGCGTTGGTCAGGTTGACCAAATCAACGATGAACTCGGGACGGAGATAGTTGCTTTGCGCCGATTCTCCCGTGGAGATTTTCAAGGCGACATTGCCTGTGGCATTAACGCCCAAAGCCTGATAGATTTTCACCAGCGATTCGGATGTGATTTCGTTGGTGAAATAGACATTGCTCTGTGCCGATGCCGAGAGGCCCAGGGCAACCATTGCGATCATGACGAGTGTTTTTTTCATAGATCCAATGTTTTGATATTTTCTGCAAATATACAAAGTTAGCGTTAGAAACCGATTTCTTTTAGCCACTTGTCGATTTGTCCGAACTTCTTGTCAATGCCGACACCGTTCATCTCTTTGGTGACGACACAGATGCCGTCGCGGTGGTCGCTCTTGGGCGTGGCCTTGACGATGTCTTTGAGGGTCTCATATTCTGCGGTGTAAGCCGTGCAGAACGGGATGACGGTCTTGCCGCTGAAGTCGTATTGTTCCAGGAAGGTGAAGACGGGCATCGGGGCAGTGTACCACCAGCAGGGGACACAGATGAGAACTACGTCATATTGAGCCATGTCGCTCACCGTGCCTTTGATGGCGGGATGTGTGTTGGCATCTTTCTCGGCCTTGGCTTCGTTGGCGCACTCGTCGTAGTCGGTGGGGTAGTCGGCCTCACGGACGATTTCAAACTGGTCGGCGTTGAGTTTCTGCGCGATGTAGTCGGCAGCCGCCTTGGTGTTGCCGCTCCACGAGAAATAGGCCACCAGCACTTTCTTGTTGTTCAAACTGTTCATGTTTTCTCCTTTCTTTTGTGCGCAGGCCATGGTGCCGAAAAGGCTCATAATGGCCAATGTCGCAATGATGAGTGTTTTTTTCATAGTCATTAGTTTATCCGTAGTTTTCAATCAGATACTTCACAAAGTTCATGTCATTGAAATTGACGGTGCCGGTATCGTGCTGGTTCATTGTTGCAATTTGGGCCATGTCGTCGTCGGTGAGGGCAAAGTCGAAGATGTCGAGGTTTTGCTGCATACGCTCCTTGTGAGTGGATTTCGGGATGGCCACGATGCCGCGTTGCGTGAGCCAGCGGAGGGCCACCTGCGAGGCGGTCTTGCCGTACTTTGCACCAATGCCGGCCAGCAGGTCGCTCTTGATGATGCCGTCCACACCTTGTCCGCCCAGCGGTCCCCATGCCATCATCTTGGTGCCGAACTCGTTGAGCGTATGCTCGATTTCGCGTTGCTGAATCATCGCGTTGCATTGCAGCTGGTTCACCATCGGCTTCATATCCACATAGTGGGCAAAGTCGAAGAAACGGGCTTGTTGGAAGTTGCTCACGCCGATGGCGCGCACTTTGCCGTCGCGGTAGGCGTCCTCCATTGCACGCCAGGTGCCGAACACATCGCCGTATGCCTGGTGTATGAGTAGCAAGTCGATGTAGTCCGTTTTCAGCTTGCGCAGGCTCTCGTCGATGCTGCGGGCGGCCTTCTCTTCGCCGTTGTTGCTGATCCATACCTTGGTGACGAGGAACAGGTCCTCGCGCTTGATGCCCGACTTGGCGACGGCCTCGCCCACGCCTTCCTCGTTGAAATAGGCTTGTGCGGTATCAATTAAGCGATAGCCCACACTCAATGCATCGCTCACGCAACGCTCCGCCTCTTGTGGAGGCACTTGGAACACGCCGTAGCCCAAAATCGGCATCTCAACGCCGTTGTATAGTCTGATGTTTTGCATAGTTTTGATGTTTTATGATTTCTAACTGTTTGACAATGCAAAACTACAACCATCATTCATCATGGTTGTTATGGATTTTTCGGGAAAAGTTTCACATTTTGCGGATAAATTTGAATAATCCACAGCCAAAATACAAACTTTACGGGTTAGAAAAATCTCGAATAAGGCAATGACTGGATATAGTGCTCCATAAATTCAAAGTCTGGTGTTCCGTCTGCTTTTGCGGGTAGGACTATTTCAGATTGCTCCATCAATTCCTTGGTCCACTTGTTGTTAAAGGCATATTTCACGCTTTCGTTCTTGATGACCGTGGCGATGAAAATGGCAATATGCGGCGTAATTTGGAATTTGGGCATCAACACATTTACATCGTCTGTAGCCCAGTAGGGTTCATCTTGATAGAATGCTTCGCCGATGGAGCCATTGTAACAAACCGAAATGGTGCCAGCCTGACAGAGTTGGTCGTCGTTGCCTATATGGTTGGTGATACCATTGTTGAAGGCCGATGCACCCACATAATTGATGCGTCCATCACGTTGGTCAGCTTTGGTCAGGCGACTACCTTTTGCAATGGTAAAGAGGCCCTCTTTGCCTCCAATGCGGAAACTTTTCCAATGTTCAGTATTGAGCGGAATCTCGTTTTCCTTGACAGACTCAAAAAATGGTTCGTACTCTTCGGCCAAAGGAGTGCCATATAACATGTGATCCTTTGCGTTTTCGAAAAACTCCTGTTCCTCAATTTCTTGCTTGAACAGAGCGTATGCCAATGTGCGCTTCATAAAATCGGCACGAGTGGGCATCGGCACTTCAATATCCTCTTGATAGCTCAGATGTTCATCGGGGCTTATCCATTTGATAGTGTCGCTACCTGCCTGTTTGCGGACGATGTCCACCCACTGTTGCTCAATGGCTTCCCACCGACCACGAATGTCGTGACGGCCTTGGTTCTTGATGGTCTCCAAACCGTCCTCGGCCATATAGCAGGTGAAGATTTCCTGCTTGCGTTGGGGTGTGCCCACCGTAAACATGAAGATACTTGTGGTAACCCCTGAAAAGATTTCTTTCGGCAATTTGATAATCTTTGTCAGTCTATGGAATTGCATCCAACGGCGCACACGCCCACGAGCTTTTTCAAGCTTGTTATCGGGAAGAATGAACGCACACACTGTTCCCGCAGGCACATTGAAAAGCACATTCTCCACAATATCCAAACATCCATATTTGTTCTCGAATGGCGGATTCATCAGCACTCTTGTGATAGGTTTGTCGCGCATCCACCATCCAGCATCCACCGAACGGCTGTCCATGTGTTCCAGATTGGTCTTCCCGTCCTTGTGTATCAACATATTGGCACAGGCCAATGCGAATATTTCACGGTCGAATTCGATACCGTAAAGTTGTGTTTGGGCAATCTCTCGGGCTTCTTGGGTGCGGACACCACCAGCCTCCTTGATCATATTGCACATTGCTTTCACAAGAAAAGCGCCACTGCCACAAGCCGCATCAAGCACAGTGTCTTGTTTTGTCGTATCGGTAATCTGATACATGAAGGATGTGATGTGATCAGGAGTGAACACCTGTCCTGACTCCGATTTGGCTTTATAGCGGTTAAACTCGTTGAAGAAAATGGCCATCACGTCCTCACCATTCCAAAAATCAGAATTGATGTTGTCAGAAATCTTTGAAACATCTTCAATGAACTGATTGATAGCATCTTGTTTGCATTGTGTGTTCAGTTTGATTTCTGAAAAAACGTCTATCAATATTTGAAGTTTCTGATTCTTTGCCAAATCCTCCGACAAAGAACTCTCCAAGGTTTCACGAATGGCGGTGGTAAACAGCCTAAAAGACATGCCTTTCACCAACACGGCACCATAACGTTTGGCCACCAATGCACAAGCGGTGAATATCATTCGGTGATAGAGGTTCTTGATGAGGAAATCGAAATGCAATGTGTCATTGATGCTGTGTGTCAGTGAATAAATGAGCATTTTGTTGATGCGGTTGGTGGAGAACAGCCCCAAATAGTGTTCCTTGTCCATCAACTCGTTCTCTCCTTCAACCAACTCGCCATCTTTATAAACCTCTAACTCGTACCCGTTGTAAAGTAACCCAACTACATGTTTGTATCGGGTTTGAACTATACGAATGTTTTTCTGAAGTTCCTCGCGCTCCTTTTCACCCAACTTGATGTTACTGCCTTTAACTTCAAGGATAAGAGCGGGATAGTGTGTTTCGTTTGGCAAATACCATCCGTCAGGACGATCCTTTACTCCCCGAAAGCCCAATTGATTGAACGAAGTAAGTTGACCAACGCCAGCTTGTGCCGATTCCGTTTCTTCAAGATGGAGCTTTGTTCGAGCCAAATCGCGAACCTGGTCTTCCGTGTAAGCAGCATTTGCCATATTCGAATAATTCTATTTTTTTAACCTCGCAAAGGTAGTGTTTTTTTCACAACTATAGGTATTTGGAAGAAAAAACGGTTCATTTTCACTCCCTAAACGAACTCGGCGAAGCCCCAAGGTTGTTCTGGACGTAGCGCGAGAAGTGGCTGAGAGAGGCGAAGTTGAAGCGGTCGGCGATGTCGGTGAGCGTGAGGCTGCGGTCTTTGAGCAGGTGCGAGAGTTCCATGGCGGCGTAGCGGTTGATCCAGTAGTTGGCCGACTGGCCGCTGACGCGCTTACAGATTTCAGAGAGGTATTTGGGCGTGACACACAGCTCGCTGGCATACCATGCCACATCGCGGTGCTCGCGGTAGTCGCTGCGCTCCAGCATCGCCACGAAGCGGTCCATCACCGAAGCCGTCTGCGCCGACAGATCCGCCTCGCCGTAGATGCGCGAGTGGAATTCGAAGAAGTCGATAAAAAGCATCTGAAGCACGGAAATCATCTCGTCGCCGTGAAAATACTTGTGCGGATGCCTCATGCGACGGAACACCTCATCGAAGTCGCGTTCGCATAGCTGTTGCTCCTCCTCGTTGAGATGCATGATGGGGTCGATGTAGAGCGACATGCCGCCACGTGTGCCGTAGTTGGAATGTGTGGCGCAGACGTTGATGAAGTCAAAATCCACATAGACGACATTCACACGAAAGTCCACTGATGGCTTCATTCGTGTCACTTGCCGATTGGCTACCACAATCATGCAGTCGCCCTTCCGGAAGTGAAGCTGGCTGCCACCGTACCACACCTCACACTCGCCCGCCAAGCAGTAGGCATGGGTGATATAGCTTTCCATACCCGCCTCCGCGATGCGATTAAGACTATTGTCGATGATGATATTTCGCTCGTTGAGTTCCACGGTGCAAAGTTACAAAAATCCGCAATTCAAACCTTTCGCCTGAATTGCGGATTTCATCATTTCATTTCGTCTCTTATCTGATCATTCTAATCACCTTGGCAGGGACGCCGCCCACAATGGTGTTGTCGGGGACATCCTTTCCTACCACGGCACCGGCGGCCACGATGGCGTTCTCTCCGATAGTGACACCCGCCAATATCGTGGCGTTGGCACCAATCCAAGCGTTCTTCTTGATGACGATGGGTTTGGTGAGCAAGGAATGTCTTGTTACCGGGTCTTCGGGATGGTATTCTGTGGCCAAAACCACATGAGGCGCAATGAACACGCCTTCTTCAATCGTGATGCCACCAAGTGCCAGGAAGGTGCAGCCGAAGTTGACGAAACTGCCCTTGCCGAAGGTGGTCTTCTTGCCATAGTTGATGTTGAACGGCGGAAACACACGCACGGTTTCGTCGATGTCGGAGCCTGTTATTTGTCGCAGATACTCGCGCACCTCGGCCTCGGTGTGGTAGCCGGTGTTCATCTCGGCAACCAGTTTCATGCAACGCTGCACATCGGCATAAAGCTCATCACTGCCGACGTAGGTCTTCCCAGTGGGTTGTTCGTTCATTTTGTATTATTTCAGGTTTTTGGTGAAAAACTCCGTCAACTTATCCCAAGGAATGTAATTGCCCTCGCCACCGTCGTAAAGGTCGCAGTGGGTGGCACCTGGGATGATGAGCAGTTGCTTGTTTTCAGGGTTGGGATTGGGTTTGCCAATGAAGTTGTAGCCTTCTGCCTGACCCTCAACCATATATTTGTAAGCGGCCTCGCCGAAATAGCGCGAGTGGGCTTCCGAGCCATGCATCACGAGGACGGCAGAGCGGATCTCGTTGATATAATAGAGGAAACGGCTGTTGGCGTAGGCCTGTGTTCCGATGACGCGCCAGCCGTCGTTCGAGTTGCCAGAGCGAGCATGATAACCGCGTGGGGTCTTGTAATAAGCATGGTAATCCTTCACAAACTGCGGGGCATCCTCAGGAAGGGGATCGACGACACCGCCTGCCATTGCCAGGGGATCGGCAAGACGCTGTTTGGCGAGGGCTTCACGGGCAGCATGGCGATCGGCCTCGTTGTCGTTGGACTCGTAATAGCCGTTACCGCTGATACGGGTCATGTCGTACATCGTGCTGGCCACGGTGGCCTTGATGCGGGTGTCGGCAGCGGCAGCGTTGAGGGCGATGCCACCCCAGCCACAGATACCGATGATGCCGATACGTTCGGCATCGACATTGTCTTGTTTTGAGAGGAAATCAACGGCAGCCATGAAGTCTTCTGTGTTGATGTCGGGCGAGGCTGTACGACGAGGCTCACCGCTGCTTTCGCCAGTATAGGAAGGGTCGAAAGCCAATGCCACAAAGCCGCGCTCTGCCATCCGCATGGCATAGAGGCCGCTCGACTGTTCCTTGACGGCGCCAAAAGGTCCGCTCACGGCAATTGCCGCCAATTTGCCTTCGGTATCCTTTGGTGTATAAAGGTCTGCTGCCAATGTCAGACCGTATTGTGTTTCAAATGTCACCTTGCGGTGGTTCACTTTCTCGCTCAGCGGGAACACCTTGTCCCACTCCTGCGTGAGGTTCAGTTCTTGTTTCATTTCTTCTTTTGTTTTTGTTGCTTCTGTTGTTTGCGGTTGGTTGTTGCAGGCGGTCATGAGTGCTACCACTGCTGCCAGGATGATTGTTTTTTTCATGGTATCAATAGTTTATTCTTTTTTTCCCGTTTTGAATCACAATGCCTTTATAGCCTTTGGGTGCAATCTGTCCAGTAATGGTGTAGGTTGTTCCTTCCCTGTTTTCGTCAGGTGATAGTTCTTGGATCCCTGTATAGATGGGCTGCAATGAAAGCGTAATGGTCACTTCACCTTCACCTGCCTTGACGAACCGACGCACCTCGTCAGCCGACAAGTTGTCAAGTTTTCCAATGCGTGTATAGGACCATGAGTTGCTACCATAGAAGATGCAGATGTTGTCGCCGTTGTATAAGACAAGGTCGCCCGCAGAAGTGGTGGTTTGGTGGTCTGCTGTGGGGAACGACTGCCCGACATAACCCACCTTCTCAAAGTTGCCGTAGTCGTGTGCCACGTATGTGATGTTGTCCGTTTGCAATGCAGCGACCAAGGCACGTGTGCCAACATTGTCTTCAAGCGTGACGGTATTCGTCTCCTCGCCAATAGTGATATATATTTTCTCTTCCATTGTCTGTGCAAAAGTCTCGCTGTTCTTCGAGCAACCCGTAATCAGTAGTGCTGCAAATAACCAAAGCATCTTTTTCATTTGGCCTAATTCTAATTTCGTTGGCAAAAGTACACTCGTTACTTAAAAAAGGTATTACACAAATTGGCTAAATATTTACCAATTTCGCAGAAAATATATAATTATCATGTAAAAAAGTACCATTTTTATCTCATTATTCATATTCTTTGTACCTTTGCCTCGCGATGAAGAAAATTCTGAAAGTTGATAGTCCCAACGATTTTGCCCGATTCGTAGAGGCTCCTGTGCTGCATCCGCTGATCAGCATCATCCACTTCGACGAATTGGCTCCCATCCGTCATAGCCTGAACAACTACGGTGTCTATGGGCTGTTTATCCAACGCCAGTTTCCCAAAGATCTCTCGTATGGCATGAAGACCTTGCAGGCGAGCGATGCCTCGATTATTGCCGTAGAGCCAGGACAGATTGGCGGCTTGGAGGACAATGGGGAGCGCATCTCGCTGAGCGGATGGGTGCTGTTGTGGTCGCCCGAACTGCTACACGGTTCTGAACTGGAACGCCAAATAGATCGCTACCAATATTTCTCATATTTCTTCACCGGCTCACTGCGGATGGAGCCTGATGAATGGCTCAGCATCACACAACTGCTCGCCCAGATGCGGCAAGAGTTGATAACACACGATGACTCGCCCTCGCTCAGAAGCATCTTGTTGGGCTATCTGCACCTGATACTGGAATACTGCAACCGAATCTATTTGCGTCAACTTTCCGAGGAAGACAATGGTAGCAGCGACCTCTTGAAACGCTTTCACGACCTGCTGCAACAGTATTTCCGCGAGAATCGGCAACTGACGCAAGGCCTGCCCACCGTTGCCTATTGCGCCTCAGAGCTGGCTTATTCGCCGCGTTATTTCGGCGACATCGTCCACAAGGCGACAGGAGGAACGGCAATCGGCTACATCCACAACTATGTCATCAACCAAGCCAAGAGCCTGCTCATGAACGGTCACAACATCAGCGAGACCTCGCGCCTCCTCGGTTTCGATTTTCCCCATCATTTCACCCGCCTCTTCAAGAAGATGACGGGGCTCACGCCTAGCGAGTATTTGGGGAAATAAGACTATGACTGAATTGAGGATTGTTTTGCAAAAATCACCACTTTTTTTCGTGGATTCCAATATTTTTCTGCTATTCTCCTTTAATTCTGCCTACATTTAAGTTCATTAGTAAATATCAGGTCCAGGATCCCTATGCAACAACATATTGGATGAATCACTGTGCTTCCAATCCACCTTTCCGTTGTTATCAATCATATAACGCCGATAGTCTAGCCATAGCGCATCCCTCCGCCAAAAAGTGCAAAACACTTCTCCAAGGTATTTCTCTCCATCATCTTGCATCTTCTTGATGCTAACCTTTGGAAACAAATAATTGCGTTGCTCTAATCGTCGAATGTCTCTTTTCTTCAGTTCGGGCAACTTTTCCAAATCACATCTGTCAAAAACATGGCGGGAAGGCTTCACCAAACGCCGCTGATTGTTGAAATCAATAAAAGCTTCGCTATTCATCAACAAATACAGTTGCCAAACACCCATTGGAGTTGGATTGACATCTACATAATGATACACGGGCTTTTCCATGTTAAGTACAGAATCAAACACATAGAAATAGTAAAATCCATCAATGTCATCCAAATCTTTTCCCGCAAAACCTACCTTGTAACTGTCTCGCAAATGCAATTCAGGCAATAATCCAAACAATGCGTTTTTGCTTTCATCTGAGCCTCTGGCAATCTTTTCCAGTTCGCTTCGATATTCATTTCCCATTCGAGCAAACTCATCGGTCTCGTCAGTTTTCACAATTTTGATTCCTTCGTTATGCTCGATTTCTGCCATTTCTTCTAGTGAGATTTCTTCCAGTTCCATCCCTCTATCAAACCGTTTTTCCACTCTGGTTTCAACAACACAATGGCATTCAGGGCAAACTGAAACCTGTTTTATTATTGAATCTGGGTCTTCATAATACTTTGCCCAATGCCATTCAAGTTGCTCCGATGGCTTGCCGCAATGGAAACAAGGCAATCGGTTAGCCTCCGTCTTTGCATCCCACACAATATGTCTACTCGCTTCTTCTAAGGTATATGGAAGCGATTTCACTATCTCATCAGGCGCGCGGCTTGTTTCATCGGTTGGGAAATAATACACCATGTTTTTGATTTTGCCTTCATCAATACTATAAAGCAAACAAACAGGTGCGTAGCCTCTTATTTCCAAATATAGTCCAGTTGCCGAATAATAAGGGCAAAACTTCACTTCAAACCTCCTGACTATCTCCTTCTTTATCCGATACCTATAATCTTTCCAATACTCCATTACTGCCTGTTTGCCGATGATGCTTTTTTGCTTGAATATCACCATTGAAACGTCATCGTCAAGCATTTCTTCAAACTCTGAAAAATCATTATATAGGAAGTTTACAATAAATGTCAGAGCAGCCTTTTTATAATTATCGTCTGGCAAATAATCCTCTATATCAATGTATAACAGTGGATAATCTTCATAGTAGGCAAGTTTTTCTTTCGTTGCTTCCTTGATATTCTTGTCCCCGAATACATCTTCATGAGTATAATTCGTATTGAAGAAATAGTTGTACTCTGACAAACGCAGTTTTCTATCCTCATTGGTTAATTCTACATCATTCCTCAACAACTTGCGCATGTCTTTCGCAACTCGCTTGGGTGTATTTGTTTTTGCTTTCATTGTTCGAATTCATGTTCTGTATGAATGGCTTTGTTCTTCTATTATCTTATACCACAATCGCATGTTCCGATATGTTATTGGTTTTCATATGTTTGATATGTGTTATGGATTTACAGGTCGTTTAGGATAGAGCCTATCACATCCCTAATGAATCGAGCTTTTGCAATGACATCCATCACATCATATTTCATAAGGTCAGTTCTTTTTATTGTTGATTCAAAGAAACTTGCTCCATTATATCGTGTAACTATTTGCGTCATAACAGGAATCGCTTTCTGGCCTATATCTCTGATTCCGCTTACTGCTAATAGAGATATTTGGTCAATTACATTTTGTGCACCGATAGTGTAATCATCTTGGTGGAACACGGGATTACCCATTTTTTTTGCTTTATTTAGAATATCTTGTACTTTTGGTTTGAGCGAATCTCTACCAACACAAAGAAGTGTAAACAATATTATCATAGCTTCGACTTGTCCTTGTCTTCCATATGGCTGGTGGTCAATATATTCCATAATACAATAAAAACCATTTTCTGCCCACACCTCTCTAATGTCAGAGTCATGGACCCAGTCATATTGAAGCATAAAAGCAAAACATAAGGTAAGATTATCTTTTTCTGGATATGAAATTAACTTTTTACCTGCACCAGGTTTGTTAAACTGGTTATAAAGTTGAAATAAACAATTCTGCAATTCGGTAATCTTTCCTTTGCTTTCAAGTTCAACGCATTTGTCAACAAGTATTTTAAGACTTGATACATTAGTTGTTGTAGTTGTATTACGCCTTGCTTGCTCCTGTTGCAGTCTCTGTTGCTCTTGGCGTTTGCGTTCGGCCTCCTGTTTTATACGAAGTTGTTCTTGTTGTTCACGTTCTTTCTTTTTGTTGTTGAAAAAATCGAATATTCCCATGATTGTTAGAATTTTATTGTTTTAATTAATATGTTGTTGGTAAAGGCAATATTACCGTTTTCAAAAGCATTAATGCTTGAATCAACCATCGGTTTGATATTGATGTGATTATTGCTACCAAGCCATATTGTCTGTTTAAGATTTCTAAAAAAGTCCATAATGATTATTGTTAAATTGATGAATGTGAATTGCTAGATGAGCAAGACGTCGGCGAAATCTTGCTTTGTGGCATTGCCACGCATCTTGAACATGAGTTCTCGCGCCATCCAGTTCTCGTAGTAGTTGAACCACGCATGGGTGAACAATTCATTGTATTGGTTGACAGTTACACTTGAATTCACCAGTATGGTAAATATAACATAGAGGGCTATGCTCACCGAAACGCTTTCAGGATTGAGAGATTTCCTCTGCATCTCTTGTGGTATGTCGTGGAAATCATATGCATCTTTGTAGTGAGAGAACTTAGCCAGCATAGATATTTGCTGAACAAGGATATCGCTGTTCGATTCGTCATATAGATACTTCATCGCCTTATTGGTTTGGTTTTCCGCATCATTGGCATAATTAACAATATATGATTTCATCATGCTGGAGAAGCGGCCTTGCATCGAGTGCGGTTCAACCATATCGCTAATGAATAACTTCTTTGTGGCGACGCACCAATGGGCGTATTGCTCCTGCATCATCCGAAGATTAATATCCTCGCTGTAACTCGGCATCTCTTGCAAATCGATTGTGTTTCCCATCATGGACTCAATGGTGAAGTCCCTCATGAGCATGTGTTCTATTTCTTGCATTGTTTTCATTGTTGGTATAACTTTGATGATTACTTACTTTCTTTCTAACAAAAAAAAGCGCGAAACATCTTCTTATCCACGCTCTGAGGCTCTGCAATGCCCGTACTAATTGATAAGTCAATGCCCGCGCTAACGCACGAGCATTTGCCGACTTATTCAAAATTAGTACACTTCTTTGGAATTTGCAGATTTCAGAGCAGTGCCGAATAAATAGCAAACGCTATGATTTTTAATATGTTAGATTAGCTACTTTTCTTTGTTTAGTTCGTTTTTATTGTTTTGATATTCAATTATTTATTTTCTTGTTGCAATCTATACAATTCCTTTTGCTGCTCTATCTCGCGGCGCAGTTCTTCCTCGGTGGGCATCAGCGGCATGTATTTGGCGGCAAAAAGATTGTCGCTGTCGTGCAGAATCGAGTAACGGGCAATGTCCTTGCTGGTCTCGCTGCACAACACGATGCCAATGGTTGGGTTGTCGCCCTCGGTGCGCTTCAGGTCGTCATACATCCGCACATACATGTCCATTTGTCCCACGTCTTGGTGGGTGATTTGTCCCTTCTTCAAGTCGATGAGGACAAAGCACTTCAAGAGATAGTTGTAGAAAACAAGGTCGATGTAGAAGTCGCCCATGTCGGTGAAGATATGCTGCTGACGGGCCACAAACGCGAATCCACGCCCCATCTCAACCAAGAAATCCTGCAAATGCGAAATCAGGCCTTTTTCCAACTCCGTTTCCGAAAAGTCGGTGTCATGCTTGAAGCCGAGAAATTCAGCCATGATGGGGCTTTTCAGAATCTCCAATTTGTCAGGGACCACCTTGTTTTCAGGGTTTTCCAAAATCTGCGGTTGCTTGAAATGACGTTCAAAATATTGTGTGCTGATGTTACGGTCGAGGGTGCGTACGCTCCACATTTCCTGCGAAGCGGTTTGCAAATACCACCTTGCCGCAACGGGGTCTTCTACACGCAAGGTAGTCAGGATATGAGACCACTTCAAATTGTGCAAACGCGTTTGCACAATTTCTAAGTTATTGAAAGTCAGATAGAAACTTCTAAAATACTGAAGATTACGTTTGCTGAATCCTTTACCGTATGTTTTAGTGAGTTCCTCGGAAAGCATTTCAATCAACTGCGTTCCATATTCGGCGCGTTCCTTGCCTTTTTGCTCTTGCTCCACGATACGTTGTCCTATGCGCCAATAGGTCTCAATCATCACGGCGTTCACGGCTCCGTATGCCGCATTGCGCCCTTGTTCCACCAGCCGCTTGATGTCGCCAATGAAGGATTCCGTGTTGCTATGTAAGGTCAAGTCTGACATATTGTTTTGAACCTTGCAAAGGTACAAAATATTTTGAAATCCAACTTTCAATTTGCGAAATGGGCGGTTTCACAAATTTTACGGGAAATAACAGGTAGAGAGATGAAAAATCCGCAATCCAAGCCTTTGCCTGAATTGCGGATTTTTCCTAAAACTGAAACGAGCCTTATTTCAGCCCCTTCAACCATTTCTCGACCTTTTTACGACATACTTTTGGTTGGGGAAATTGGGCGTATTTGGGATGGTTCGTTCAAGTAACCCTGCATCTATCAAGGTGTTGATAAACTTGTCAATGTTCCATTTTTGATATGTTACGTTGATGTGTTCAAGAATTTCTCTACTCGTTCTCGGAAATATACAGTATAACAATACTTCTTTTTGTCTGTCAGATAAAAGCAAGTTACTATCAGAGCTACTATCAGAGTTACTATCAGAGTTACTATCAGAGTTACTATCAGAGCTACTACGTTGATTATGTGATGCATTACATTTATCCGTAATATTCAAAGGTGTATTGCCATTCGGGAAAGGTTGGAGGTCAAAGTGGAAAGGCTTTCTTTACATTTTTATTATCCTAATTGATATTCACCAGCACGAATGGCAGCGATGACACCACCATCGATGAGCAGGTCGGTGCCTGTGATAAACTTGGCATGTTCACCGAGCAAGAAAGCTGCGGCTTCGGCAATCTCGTCGCTGGTGCCAGTGCGTTGGGCGGCTGAAGCATCAATCATGCGCTGGTAGCCTTCGCCGTTGGCGTTGAACTCGTCGTAGGCCAACGGGGTGACGACGACACCTGGCGAGATGGTGTTGATGCGGGCACGACGTATGCGCCAACTGGTGGCGGCGGCACGCTGCGCCTGCAGGTGGTTCAATCGTTTGGCTATCATATAAGCGAAGCCGCTGTTCTGCATAGCCACCTCTTGAATGAATTTCACCTCTTTCAGTTTGGCGGTCGGTGTCTGCACCAATTGCAGTTCGATGTCATTGGGGATGGGGTACATATAGGCTGCCTGGCTGCTGATGATGAGTCCAGCTCCACCCTCGGCCATCACTTCACCGAAAGCATCGACGGCATAACCCGTGCCGACCATGTCGAGGTCGACGATATGCTCGGGGTTGGCCTGATTGGGCGATGCACCAGCCGTATCGATGAAGTACATCACAGGGCCCAATTCAGCGGCCTTATTTGCAAAAGCCTCTATACTGTCTTTCTGCAAAGCGTTCACCTGCATTGTTTCCACATCATAACCACAACGGCTGAAATCCTCACCGACGCGCTCCAATGCCTTCTCGCTAATGTCACCCAAAAGGATTTTCTTGCCTGCACCAATGCGGCGCACGATGGCGGTTCCCATACTACCGGCACCTAAAAGTGCCACTACTTGTTTATGCTCGTTTCTGTCGAAATACATTATTCTTTTGTTTTTATTTATTTATCAATGCTGACGATAGTGTACTTGCGGCTACCGAGGCCAATCTTTTCGGCGTGTTCAACGTGTTTTCAAAGACCTTTCAACCATTTTTCAACCTTCGCTTTGCCCGTGCGGACTTCGTGCCCATAGATGCTGAACTCGCCCGTGACTTTGGCTTTCGGGAAGGCTTTCTTTACATCACTGGCGCAGGAGGCGAGGCCGCTGCCTTCGTGAGTAGTAAAGGGGATGACGGTCTTGCCGTCGAGGTTGATGTCCTTGAAGAGGGTGAACATCACCTGAGGGTAGGTGCCCCACCACACAGGACCGCCGATGAAGACAGTGTCGTATTGGCTGAGGTCGGGGGCTGTGCCTTCGTAAGGCGGAAGTTCGCCCTTGTTGACTTCTTCCTTGGCCAATTCGATGAGTGGCATATAGGCCATGCCGTCGTACTTGTGTGTGACGATCTCAAACTGGTCGGCACCTTTGATTTCAGTGATGTAGTCGGCCACGATCTTGGTGTTGCCGACCTCGATGTTGCCCACGCTGTAGTTGTCGCCCGCATGGGAGAAGAAAATGACGATGGATTTGCTCATGGTGTCCTTATTTGATGATTTGACTTCTTGTTTGTTTTGTGCATTGCAGCCAGTGGCCATGAGGAGTGCCAGGACTGCGGTAATGATTCTTTTCATAGTTCTACAATGTTTTTGATGAATTTTGCAGGATTGCCGCCCACGATTGTATTGGGTTCCACGTCCTTGGTGACCACGGCACCAGCGGCCACGACAGCGTTCTTGCCAACGGTCACTCCAGGCAAGATGGTGGCGCCAGCACCTATCCAAGCGTTTTCGCAGATGTGGACAGGCTTGCAGAGGAGAATCTGACGGTCGTAAAGGTCGTGGTTGTTGGAGATGAGTTGGGCATTAGCAGCAATCATGGCGCCGTCGTCGATGGTGATGCCGCCGCGGGCCATCATCAGGCAGTTGTTCATGATCATCACGTTCTTCCCGATGTGTACACGGTCGAAGCAGACACCTGTGAGGCCTGGCATCACCCAGCCGCCTTCATCGAGGTTGTCGCCGAAGAGCTCGCGTACGAGGGCATTGTACTCGTCGGTGTAGGGCATCGTGTGGTTCAGTTTGAAAAGGATTTGTGCTTGGCGCACGCCTTCCGCATGTTCTTCGGCCGTGGTCAGCCTGGGGTCAACTCTTTGTTCTTGCATCGTTGTCAGGTTTTGGATTACGATGCAAAAATACAGCGACTTACTGGGATATTAGTTTCACAAAAAGCATCACTATTTTTACAAAATCCATCTTTTTTGTGCTAGTGAGAGAAATAAAGTGTATTTTTGCACCATGAAGATTGATTTTCAGTACGCTACGGACTTCCTTGGGATGAACGACCCCAGATGGAGCCACACTTGCATGCATCTGCTGTGCACGGAAGGCGAAGGCAGCTTTGTGTTTAACGCGAAATGCTACCACATTGTGAAAAACGATTTGGTGGTGATGACAAATCCGAGTCGCGCAAAGAGCCTTGTCGCCGCTTCAGGAATGAAGGTAGAGTGGTTCGCCGCCGACAACAAATTCCTTGCGGGCTTGCTGCCATCGAACAATTACAGTATTGGTGGAAGCATCTCCCTCAACCAAGATCCCGTCATCAAACTCACCGATGAGCAGGCAGCTATCATGCTTGCCGACTTCCACCGTCTCCGTGATCGCCTCAACGACCGCCATCTGCTGTTTTACCGTGAATTGATGGGGAGTCTCTGCCTAACGATGATGTATGACATCTTCGAGCCTCATGCACAACGTGATGCCACCGACACCCATAGCGACCGAACGGCCTATATCGTCCGTCAGCTGACCGACCTGCTCGCCACCGGCATCAATCGTACCGAGCGCGAAGTGAGCTATTATGCCGAGCGGCTGAACGTCTCGCCGAAATATCTCTCCGCCACAGTCAAACGCGTGACGGGCCATAGCGTCAGCAGTTACATCAACCGTGCCACCGTGCCCATCCTAAAAGGCTTTTTAGACGACGAGCGCCTCTCGCTCACCCAGATCGCCGACCGCATGAACTTCACCTCGTTATCCTATTTCAGCCGCTACTGCACCAAGCACCTCGGGCAGTCGCCTAGTGAATATCGGCGAAGTCTGCAACCTAAGGGGTGATGGCATAGAAATCTGCACCTATTTACCTATCATCTTCAAGAATCTTTTGTCATTCATCTGTTCATTGGTGATATACTCGCCATCATGAAAAACCGCATAAGTAGTAACAGGAGTTGGCGCATTTTGGGCTTTTTCCTTACTCTGAAGATGATAGGCTTTGAAAGTTATACCGTTTTCTTTTGCCAAAGCTTCGATAATTGGGACATACTTACCATTGAACGGACACTGGTTGGTGTAAAATAGCACATATCCCTTCTCTTCAATGTGTGGATGTCTGGCGCATTCTTTGAATGTAGGAGTATCGGTTTCTTTGGCAAAAGGCAGATACCATAGTTGGATACCATTATCGGCTTCATCACATACCATGAATCCTTTATGTGCAAGGAACTTAGGATCCGAAAGAAAAGGCTTTTTCTTGGCAGACGAAAGGATACATAAGCCTTTTTTCCCTTTCGCTTTGCTATCTTGGATGCATTTATCCAAAAGATCGTTTGAATACCCGTGCCCCTTCAGGGAACCAGAAACCCACAAACAGTCGATGTACATATAACCCTCAGCAGCAATAGGATTCCACGCATTTTCCGCAGGGATGTATTCTATAAAGCACTTTCCTCGTTCTGCACTCTTCAAGAATACCAGTCCATCATCAAACCTATCCAAAAGCCACGACTTTTTTGATGACACCTGGACATCATTATTGTTTGAAATGGCACAGCAAATATGCTCCTTATTCAAATTGTCTTTTGTAATTCTAATGTACTCCATAATTGTAAACATTACGATTTTTATGATGGCCCAATAGGAACACTAAAAGCGTGAACAAAGCGCACGCGATGAGGGATTCGATGAAAAAGGTCATTCATCTTTTTTATTCAATTGTTCTTCCAAAAACTCTGCTGCATCAGCCACACAGCCTGAGCACTCGCGCAACACGACATGAGTGCCCACGCCTTTCAGCAGTTTGCATTGGGTGGCACCGTTCTTTTGCTGGAAGCGGGTCATGATTTGCCTCATTCCCGTTCTCGCTTTCGCCCTGTCTTGTGTGACCATTCCCAGGACAATGCCTGCCCCAACAAGAGCTCCACAGGTTCCTTCCATGGTGCCCATGCCTCCGCCAAAGGCACTGGCTAGGTTTTTGGCAGTCGTTTCGTCGATACCGATAATGTCGGCATAAGTGCTCACGATAGCTTGGGCACAGTTGTGCGAACCGCATTGCAACTTCTCTGCTGCTATTTGTTTTCTTGTTTCCATGTCATGACACTATTCTATTGCTTCAAAAGTATGAAAAGACACCCATCAAGGCCGGGTTTTCCGGTGTGTTTTCATTGATTGTCATCTCTTTGCGCCAGCGTCTCAAATGTGGGAAATACATCTTCATTTGGCCGATGTACTCTTCCTTAGTAATGGGTTGTGACATTCCTTTGTTGACATCGTCCACAAACTGAGCGCAGTGTTCGATCATCTCATCCATCGTGCAGTCTTGCAAGAACTTGCCGTCTTTGTAACAATAGATGCAATAATCTTCGTTTTTGCTGCCATCGGTATTAGTGCCGCGAATTTCATCGGTGAGCGGCATTCCGCAACTTTGACAGAATTTTTGTTCCATTTTTTATATTTGCTTTATAAATAGTATCAGCACTCTGATAAGCCATGCAACATCAACTTTGCCTTTTCAGCGAAAGGCGGTAACTGTCCCTCGTTGTAAGCCTTGACCTTTTTGGGGAAATGCTTTTCGTAGGCTTCGAAAGCTTCTGGGTTCTCGTCGGCCACGAAATATCCTTTGGGTGGACAATAAGTACCCTCGCGATTGCCCCAATAGCCAGGAATCAGTTCTTGGGCGAGGAAGAAAGGCACCTCTTCGTCGTGCGGCATATCATGGTAATGGATGTGAAGCTTGCTGGCGAGGTCGAAGCCTGCGTGACGGTAGAAGTCAATGTTGCCCTCCATTTGTAGCATGCCGATGCCTATCTCACGGGCCTTCTCCAACGCATAGTTTAGGAGTTTCAACCCGTAGCCTTTGCGTTTGTAGTCAGGGTGAATACTGATTGGGCCAAAGGTCCATGAAGGGAAGTGGCTGCCATCGTTAAGGATGATCTCTGCTTTCGAAAACATTACATGGCCGATGATTTTGCCATCCTCTTCCATCACGAAATCTAATTCTGGAATGAAGTAGGGATTGTGTCTATATTGGTTGAGCACATAATGCTCTGTGCATCCTGGGCGATAGACGTTCCAGAATGCCTCGCGTGTCAGGTTTTCCGCCTCACTCCAGTCTTGCGGTTGCTCTAATCTGATGTTCATTACTCTTTCATTTCGTTTCGGATGCAAAAGTACTGGTTTTTCCGTTCGAATAGAACTAAATATTACAAGCACCGGTCACTAAGGCCGTCTAACCAAGGACAGAATGGACAAGTAAGAATAACGGAAATAATTTCACAAAAAGGGGAGATTCACCTAAAACCACTATCTTTGCCGCCTCAATAATCCTATTATGAGTGCACAAAACCCCATATTCAACCGTTTGAACCTGCTTTTGGGCGAGGAGACGATGGAGCGTGTCATAAGCAAGCGCGTCATCATCTTTGGTGTAGGGGGCGTGGGCAGTTGGTGTGCCGAGAGTCTGGTGCGAAGCGGCATCAGTCACCTCACCATTGTGGACAGCGACCGCGTGTGTATCACCAATGTCAACCGGCAGTTGCAAGCCACCACCAAGACGGTGGGAATGGTCAAGGTGGAGGTGCTGAAGGAACGCCTTTTGGAAATCAATCCAAAGGCCGAAATCAATGCAGTGCAGGAGATTTATTCTGCTGAGAACGCCGAGATGTTCCAACTCGAGACTTACGACTACATCATCGATGCCATCGACAGCCTCAAGGACAAGATACACCTCATTTTGCACGCCACTGAATGTCCAGGCAAGTTGTTCTCTGCCATGGGTGCTGCACTCAAAATGGATCCGACCAAGATTCAGGTGGCCGAGTTTTGGGAGGTGATTGGCTGTCCTTTGGCCAGCATGATCCGCAAGCGAATCAGAAAAGCGAAAACCTTTCCGAAGAAAAAGTTCCTCTGCGTGTTTTCGCCTGAGGTGCTACCCAACAAAGGAGCTGGCAACCCCGACCTCGTCAATCAAGAAAATTGTTCGTCGAAGGCCCAAATCAATGGCTCATCGGCTCATATCACGGCCATCTTCGGCTTCACACTCGCCGGATTGGTGATGAATGACTTGTATGCTAACGGATAAAGAAATCATAATAAAGTCACAATTCCTCCAGCAACCAAAGCAGCGGGAAGGCCCAGCAGCATCCCGATAAGCGCTCCTTTGATGTGGAACCAGTAGTCGTGGTAGGCGGCAGTCATGTCCTCTGTACCAGGGATGATGAATTGTTTGTCGTGGCAAAACCATAGGCAGTCGAGCACCAGCGCATCAAACCAATTGACCACCACCCATAAGGCGTAAGCCGTCAAGGCACCGCACCAAAAGGTTTCACAGCCGTTGATATACCTAACCAACAAGCCTAGCAAAACACCAAAGGCCATCATGGCCACAACCTTTTTGATGTAGAACGACAGCCCACCAGGACGGTTGCTGGCGTCAACCAAACCTAACTGGTCGCATCGCTCGATGATGGCAGGAGGGTAGTTGAAGATGGTCTTGATGGGGTTTCTTGACATCAGGAACACAAACAACGTGAACAAGGCGCACGCGATGAGGGATTCGATGAAAAAGGTCATTTATCTATTTTTTTTGTTGATGCAAAGATACGATCAAAAAGGAATAATTCGCCTATCTGACAAGTGACCAACTGAAGCCCGTATTGCTCCGCCGCCTTGCGCTCGTTTTTCCGTGGCTCGTCCCAAGGGTGGTTCGAGAGGCAGAACTTGGAATGGTGGATGGTGGTGAAACGGTTTGCACCAAGTTCAGACGCTGCTTTCCCCAATTGCTCGGGCATGGTGTGGATTTGGCTCCAGTTGGTATCGTATTGGCCATTCTCCATGATGGCGAGGTCGATATCGGGAAACTGTTCTCCAAAGCGCTTGAAACGACTGCTGTAGCCACCATCGCCAGAGAAAAAGGCCTTTCTCGATGACGATTCCATCAGCCATGAGGCAGGCATCGTCTTGGCTTTCCAAAAGCCGCGTCCAGAGAAATGTTGGGTGGGCAGACAATGGAAGGTCAAGCCCTCGAAGGTGGCACTCTCGTTCCAATCCAATTCAATGAGTTGGTGCTTGTCGTAGCCCCAGTATTCAAAGTTCTCGCCCACACCCAAGGGACAGACCACCTTCTTCACTCGGTCTTTCAGCTCGATGACTGTCTGGTAATCCAAGTGATCCCAATGGTCGTGTGAGATGAGGAGAAAGTCGATTTCCTTGGGCATGTCATGGGGTTTGTAGAGGTCCGTCCCAGGGAAGGCCCGATTGACGAACGAAACGGGCGATCCATTGTAAAACACGGGGTCGGCAAGGATGGTCTTTCCGTCCAAGCGAAGCAAAAAGGAGCTATGCCCGAACCATAGATAGAAATCGCCAGATTCGGGCAAACAATTCAAGTCAGTCTTGATAACGGATATTTCACCCAGTTTTGGAATTCTGTTCTTCGGCTTTTTCCCAAAGAGGAACTTCCCAAGATTCTTCAGCATGCCACCTTGACCCGTGAACAGCGTGGTCGGTTCCTCATTCTGGAACTTATCGTTCACAAAATGAGGCGACTTTCGGATGCGTTCGAGGCGTTCGCCACGAGCGGTCCGTCCAAATTGTTTGATAAGGTCAGATGGCTTCACTTATTTGTCAATGCTGACAATGGTGTATTTCCTGGTTCCCAGTCCGATGGCTTCAGCATGCTCAATGGTGTGGGTGCCGTGTTGCTTGTCGATGCGGCTGAGCAGGTCGGTGGGGTCGTTGGTGGCGGTCACCTGCTGGTTGTTGATGATGTCGACGCAGGCTTGGTCGAGGGCGACGGGGTCGGTGCTGGCGAGGATGCCGTAGTCTTCAAGTTTCACGGGGGCGGGATGGTCGACGCAGTCGCAGTCGATACTCATGTTGTTCATCACACTGATATAGATGATGCCTTGTCTCTTTTGGAAGTAGTTCGTCACGGCTTGGGCAGCTGCCGCCATGCTTTCAAGGAAGCCGTCCTGGTCGCCGATGAACTCGGGCGTCCAAAGTTTGGCCATGTCGAGTTTTTCCATCTTGCCCGAAGAGTGGATATAAGCCTTGCCGTTGCTGCTGGCGCAACCGATGCTGAGGTTCTTCAGGGCACCGCCGTAGCCGCCCATTGGGTGACCTTTGAAGTGGTTGAGGGCAATCATGAAGTCGTAGTTGGCCATGTGTCCACCCACGATGTCGTATTTGATGTGCCTTTGGTCCTTCACAGGAATGCGGATTTCATCGTACTCGTCCATGATATCGACAGGGAAGTAGTCAGTGAAACCATGCCTGCGGATGACTTCCCAGTGAACGGCCGAGTTGTTGCGCTCGTCCTTCTCGTCACCAGGACCGTTACCATAGGCGGTGTTGCACTCCACGATGGTGCCATCTACTTCATGCACAAGGTCTTTGATAAGTTCGGGCTTCAGGTAGTTGGGGTTACTCCCCTCCCCTGTCGAGATTTTCACGGCCACGCGGCCTTTGGCTTCCACGCCCAAAGCCTTGTAGATGTTCACCAAAGCTTCAGGGCTGATGTTACGAGTCAGATAGACTTTTGCTGTGTTTTCCATATTCGTGTTAGTTTGATTGATTTGATTGTCTTCAGGTTGGTTGTTAGTGCAGGCGGCAAAGGCCAAAGCGCACAAAAGGGTTATTGCTATTCTCTTCATTGTTTTGATTATTTATGGTCGCAAAAATAGTAAAAAATCTCAATTCACCGCACCATCCCCGCCAACGGGTTGACATCAATCAGTTTCAGACTCTTCACCATTTGGGCCGTGCCTTCCTTGTATTTCTTGAAATGAGCGGTCTGGATGTGGCTTTGGTAAGCCTCTTGGTTGGCATAGATTTCGAGAATGTAGATCTTACAAGGGTCTTCCTTGACTTGCATCGAGAAGAGGGTCAGCACGCCAGGCTCCACCTTCACAGAGGTCTCGCCGACTTCTTTGGCGAAGGCCATATATTCCTCCAAAAACTCGGGCACCACTTCGATTTCGGCGAGGCGGATAAGCTTTTCGCCAACTTTCACTGATGAGGCAAACTCTTCGTCAGTCACTTTTTGGAGCTGAACGGCGTGTTCCTCGCCTGGCACGATGTCTGTCACGGTGAGGCACTCGATGCTGCTGTCAGGGGTGGCACCGTTCCAGTGGCGGGTGTTGGGTGCTGTGACGATCACATCGCCTTTGCGGATGAGTTGCTTGTCTTTTCCTTCCTCTTGATAATAGCCTTCGCCATCAAGCACCATCAGCACTTGGGTGGCGTTGGGGTGGTAATGCCACGAGTTGCGGCTACCCTTTTCGAAAAGGAAATTGGTGGTCATCTGATGGTCGCTGTGACTGACGACGGAGATGTGGACCGTACCCGTATTAAACTCCTCAGGAGCAATATGTTGTGCTGGAAAAATGGTTTGTTGTGCCATGGTAGTTAAGGATATAAGGAAAACACTGAGTAAAAAGGTTAATTTCTTCATTTATGGAATAGTTTTAATGCGTTTTTGTAAAGGATCATCTCTTTGTATGGCTTCAAATCGGGCTCGTCCGTCAGGTATTGCTGCATCCGTTGAAGGCCATTCACAAGCACTTGAGGGGCGACGTAGGGATAGTCGGAGCCATAGAGCAAATGGTCGGGTGTGGTAATGGTGAGCATCATTCGGATGACCTCGGGACTGTGGGCACCGGCCAAGTCGTAGTAAAGCGAATTCAGATTGGCTTGCCAGTCGATTTCACCCACCATCTTGTTGGCTTGCATCACGGCGGTCAGCGACTTCATACGAGGGACAGCCAAAGGCAGGTAGGCTCCGCAATGGGGCACGACCACCTTCACCTGAGGATAACGCGCCAACACGTTTCGACTGATCATATTGGCCACGGCTCGAGTGGTTTCCGATAGGTATTCCTGCATGGCCAATGGCGTTTGCTGCATCACCTGCCGATTGACTGGTTCAGGACGATGTGGATGCAGGATAACCACAGCACCACGCTCGTTGAGCACGGAAAAGAGCGTGTCAAGTTCGGGCACACCGAGATACTGACCATTGACATTGGTTGCTAACTTTATGCCATCGGCCTTCAGTGTGTCGAGGGCGTAGACGGCTTCGCGAATGGCAGCATCGACATCGGGCAAAGGTAGAGCGGCACAAAACATGAAACGGCCAGGATAGCGTGCCTTGAGTGCAGCGCACTCTTCATTGTAGCTACGGCAAACCGCTGACGAAGCCTTCACGTCGCCAAACCAAGGTTGTGGTGCGGGCATAGTCAGCACAGCGGTCTGAATGCCAGCCTTGTCCATAAAGGCAATATGTTGTTCCGCATCCCAAGCGGGGATGGGAAAACCTTCATCCATCTCGGCACCGTTGGCCTTGATGTAATCGAGGTAACCTTTCGTGATGGCGTGGCTGTGGAGGTCGATTTGAGCCATGCTTGGCAATGCTGAAAGGGTCATAAAGGCTAAAACAATCAGGATTTTACGCATGGTGTTGTTTGGTCTGGTTACTGACTGATGATTACTTCAGTTTCAAGCCGTCCTTGAAGGCCTCGCCAACGCGCTTCGAGACTTGGTAATAACCGTGCGTGTAAGGGTCGAAAGTGATGGCTTGCAGGGCTTCCACGTCCACCTTGCCGTCCTTCATCTTGTCGGCCTCGACGGAGGTTTGCAGCACCTTGCCGATGACGCCAAGACCTGTGTCGTCGCTTTGGTATTCAATGAACTCGCACTCCATAGCGATAGGCAGCTCGTTGATGATGGGAGCGTCTACCAATGAGGATTTGGTTGCGGTGAGACCGCTCTTGGCGAACTTGTCCTTCTCGGTCTTGCCCGAAACGACGCCGAAATAGTCGGCTTCCACCATGTGGGCGGCATCGGCGATATGGACGACAAAGCCTTTGCGTTGCTTGATGTTCTCCACGGTCTTGTGGGTTTCGGTCAGGTTGAGGGCCACGCGCTCGCGGTCGAGCATGGTGCCCCAAGCGGCGTTCATCACGTCGATGGTGCCATCTTCGTTGTAAGTAGCCACGAGCAAAACGGGCATCGGGAAGATGGCTTCTGTTACTTTAATGGGTTGTTTCATAATAAATTGATAATTAGATTTGATACTATTGTAAGGTTGGTTTTAATTCTTGTTCAAAAATGCTGCGTTCCACAATGCGGTAATGCGGGTGATAGGCCTCGTTATAGCGGCGGCTGTGGTGAACGGCTTGGCTGTTTCGGGCGGCTTCGGTCAACAAAGGAAGGTCGGTTTCAAAGCCTTCTAATTCAATCTTGTTCGCTTGGATGAAACTGACGATGGCTTCCCATTTTTCCATCCAACTGAAGGTCGGTTCTTGCCACAAATTGGCACTTCTGACGAAGGCATCCAAGAGTTGCTCGGCGGTAATAAGGCTGTCGGAGACGGCGGAGAGATAGACGCGAATGTAATAGCCTTGGCTGCCCGTAGGCTCAAAATAAGGCGATTGGGTTTTGCCCATTTCCGAGAGTTCACGCATCAGATAGCGTCGAGTCGAGGTCGTGTCGCTGATGATATGGCCCGGACCGAAATGCTCTTGGTAGAAACTCTTGTAGATGTCCTGCAAGGTGGATTCAGGATAGGTCACCAACTGCCTCTCGATGGCCGAGCGCATCGCTATCGTGTCGATGGATTGCCCGAAGAGGCTGAACGAACAAGCCAAGGCTAATATCAGTAAAAGTTTTCTCATCACGCCCTAATAATCGTTTCCGCCATCCGTCTTCCGGCATCAAAGGCCTTTTGCAGGTCTTCTTCCCAATGCTCCTCGCGATATCTGCGTTTGGCTTCCTCCGAGAATCCTCCCAACTCGAAATTGGCGTAGTTCTTCACTTGGTAGGTGTTGTTGGCGAACAGTTTCTCTGGTTGTCCGAGGGCTTTGGCGATACAAGGCTCCATCGTGCCGTAACCGTTGCAGTTACTGCCTCCCACGCCACCGTTTTGCGTCTCCACCAGCACCACGGGCATACGCTTCGGGGCGGTGATGCTGTAGTCGTTGTAGGAGAGCCAAGGGAAGGCCAAACGCTCCAAGAAAGCCCGCATTTGGCCAGTGATTTCACCGAAATAGTTGGGCGAGCCTAATACCAAGCCATCAGCTTGCGCAATCTCCTCCAAGACAGGAGTCAAAGCATCCTTGAATTTACATACATTCGAGGCTTTGCCCTTGATCTTGCAGGCCATGCACGACATGCAGCCTTTGTAGTCGAGGGCATAGAGGCGTATGGTCTTCACCTCAATTTCGTCGCTGACGGAACTGGCTCCTTCAGCGAATTTCTTAAGCATGGAGGCCGTGTTGAAAGTGGCGCGTGGACCTCCGTCGATGATGATGATTTTTTTCATTTATGATGTGGTATTTGTGAAAATGCAAAGATAGGGAATTTCGTCAAAATATTATACTCTCAACAGTAAAGGCCAGGTGGAGGGGATATCGTTACATCAGAGGTAAGTGCCATTCAAAGATCATCCTCAATTGTCTTAATAACCCTCACTGGCACGCCACCGACCAAAGTGTTGTCAGGAACGTCTTTGTTAATCACGGCGCCAGCAGCAACCACCACGTTGTTGCCAATTGTCACACCGGGAAGGATGGTGACGTTGCCGCCAATCCACACGTCGTTGCCGATGCGCACGGGCTTGGCCAAGGCGTGATACTCCCTGCTACCTTTGGGCGAAAGCGGATGCCCGACGGTGGTAATCAACGTGTTCGGGCCAATCATCACATGGTTACCGATATAGACCTCGCGAATGTCGAGGATGGTGAGGTTGTGGTTGCCGGTGAAGTCGTCGCCGACGAAGATGTTCTTGCCACGGTCGCAATTGAAGGTCTTGGCAATCCACACGCGCTCCCCCACCCCACCCAGCATCTGCTGCAGGTGGCGGTACTGTGCCATATAGTCGCGCCCGTCGATGGCATTGAAGATCTCGCATTGTCGGATGGCTTCGGTTTTGAGGGCAATCAGTTCCTCATCGGCATACGAATACTCTATTCCAGCATTGCATTTTTCCAGATTCGTCATAGTGTTATTTTTGAGTCAGCGATTTGTACGCTTCATTCCAGTCACTTTCAGTGTAGCTGTCGTCATATTCCGAATTAACGGGGTCCAGCGTTCCATACATGGTGTCTTCGAAACGATACAGCAGTTTCCTTCTTTCAGTTATTTCATATTGATTGTTTACTTATCATCAATATTCACGATGGTATATTTCCGCGTCCCAAGTCCAATCTGTTCGGCGTATTCCACGGTATGAGTGCCGTGTTTCTTGTTGATGCGATCTTGCAGCGGCTTGGCGTCGTCTCCCTGGCTGCTGACATGGTTGAACACGAGGTCGAGGCAGGCTTGGTCAAGGGCCACGGGGTCGGTGGAGGCCAGAATGCCGATGTCTTTGATGCGCGGCGCGGCAGGATGACCATCGCAATCGCAATCCACCGACATGTTATTCATCACGTTGATGTACACGATGTCCTTGCCTTCCTGCTTGAAATAGTCGTGTACGGCCTGTGCCGCCGCTGCCATCGACTCAAGGAAAGCATCTTGGTTGGCAATCGTCCAATGCGTCTGGCTTTTGCCAGCAGAATGGATGTAGAGTTTTCCGGCACTCGATGCCGCACCTATCGACTGGTTTTTCAGTACGCCGCCAAAGCCGCCCATAGCGTGACCTTTGAAATGGGCCAGATTAATCATAAAGTCGTAGTTCTGCAAGTGCGAGCCTACGATGTCGTATTGCAGATGCTTGGTGTCCTTGACGGGCAACTGGATCTCGCCCTCCTCGTCCATGATGTCGACGGTGGCGATGTCGTTGTAGCCGCGTTCAGCGATAGCTTGGCGGTGCTTTTCTGTATTGCTACGGTTACCGCCGTAAGCCGTGTTGCACTCCACGAGGGTGCCATTCACCTTTTGCACTAGGTTTTTAATCAGCTCGGGACGCAGGTGATTGCTCTTCGATGATTCGCCAGTGGAGATTTTCACCGCCACACGACCTTGAGCCTCTACGCCCAAGGCTTCATAAATACGCACCAACCCTTCAGGGCTGATGTCGGTGGTCATATAAACTGTTGCAGCCTCACCTTCAGTCGTGGGCGGGGCGGGTTGATATGTTTGTGCTTGGCACGAAGCCATTCCTAAAGTGCAAATCAATGCCATAATGATAGTTGTTTTAGTCATTTTATTGTTGTTTTAATTGTCGTTCACAAAAAGTTACATGTACCCTGTCGCCAAAACTCTTGCAAATCTGTTTCCTGATGTCCTTCCGCACACCGATGATGAAGCAAGGCGTTCCCATTTTGACGATTTGACCGTCATAAGGCATGCCGTCAAAGGTAGCGTGAACCGCTAACCGACCTTTGCCGAAGATCGCCTTGATGTCGAAAGGCACCTCCACGTATGCGGCATCCATATCCTTGTTTTGGATGATGACGGCATCAAATTCATACAGCGCATTGCTGCTGACATCAGGGTTTTCAATGGGTTTGGCGTTCATGGGTCTAGAAGATATGTGGTCTTTCATTTAAGTCGTTTTATTCAAGAAGCGCTGCATTAATACAACTTTTCATGAATAAAAACACTATTTGTGGTTTTTCTGGTGCGTCTTCAGCAACTTCACCGCCTGTCCGTAGGGACTTGAGGTGACGCTCACGAAGTAAGCCGCCATGTCGGTGGTGTAGGTGTTTTTGTAGTAGCCTTTGGTGAAGAGTTCCTCTTCGGTGAAGCTCTCGACGAGGCGGAGCATCTCCTCATGGGTCTCTTGCAGCAGCAGCTTAGCCTCCTCCAAAGGCGTGTTTTGATGCTTCTCCGCTAGCATCTTGTCCATCTCGTGGTAGTTCTTGCGGTACTCATCGGGCAGATAGTCACGCGGGTGACCTTCGCGGATGTTGTTCACAAACTCGCGCATCAGCACCTGCCACTCATGAAGGTGGATCAAAAGGTCGCGGAGGCAGCGGTCGTACTGCCAACGCACACCGCATTTCTTCGGGTCGGCGGCGAAGTCGAAAGGAGCTGATATGGCTTCTTCGCTCATCTTGGCTATCTGTTCGTTGAGTTTGGCATAGCCGTCAGCCATGGCGGCTACAAGTTCTTGTTTGTTGGTTGGATTGGGCATATTGAAAAAAATTATATGTATAAATTGTTGATTACCTTACTGTTACCTTAATAATCTCAAAGCCTTTCGCAGTCTCCACCTTGATGAAGTACATGCCGGCTTTTTGCTGGCTGAAGTCATATTCAAAGGTGTCGCCATAGGCGGAGCCTTCAAATACTTTTTCTCCAAGCATATTGAAAATGCTGATGCTTTGGATGCTTTCAGCCTCGATTCTCACCTTGCCGTATGTCGGATTCGGATAAACCGCTGTAACAACGGCATCGACTTCCGAAATCGCAGTGCAATCTTCAATGAACTCAGAAAAACCGACTAATCCGTATGGGTCGTACCAGCTGGAGTTTTGATAGGCTTCGATGCATCCGCAAGGAACGGTAAGTGTTTGGATGCCAAATTCGGCGAACGCCGTCCCTCCCAATTCGTTTCCAAGCGTAGCAGGTGTGGTAGCTAATGACACTGCCTCCGAAATGTGTGAACACTTTCTGAAGGCCCAGTCGCCGATGGAAGAAACGGATTCGCCTATAACCAGTTTCCCGTCTAGTCCTTCGCACTGGAAGAAAGCGCTCTCACCAATATGGGTCACCGAATTCGGAATCACCAAGTCACCCGTCAAATCGAAGCAAAAAGCGAAGGCGTTATCTCCTATGGAAACCACCGAATCCGGTATCTCAATCGAAGTCATTCCTGTGATGCCCTTGAATGCGTTGTCGCCGATGGCAGTGACCGTGTTAGGAATAACCGTATTCTTGCATCCTGCGGTCAATTCGTTGGTGCTTGTCTCAATGATGGCGTTGCAGTCGTTTCTGGAGTCATAATTTGGGTTTTCAGGGTCGACCACAATGCCATCGAATTTACAATACACGAAAGCGTCTTCGCCAATGGATGCCACATTGCTCGGAATGTTCAACACGCCTGTCAAACCATCGCATGAATTGAAAGCCCAGGCATCTATGCTCGTGACTCCGCTACCCAATATCAGTGTTCCGTCAAAACCATAGCATGTGTGGAAGGCACTTGCCTCGATGGTGTTAACAGAATTAGGAATCACCAAATCGCCGGTGAAACCTGAACAATAGGCAAATGCTGCCTCTTCGATGGTGTTTGCTGAGTTTGGAATGGTCAAACTTGTAAGATAGAAACAATACATAAATGCAGCGTTTCCTATGACCGTCACGGCATAGTCATGGCCCTCGTAACTCACCGATTCAGGAATGACCAACGCCCCTTGTGCATTATAACCGTCAACATGGCCAATGACCGTCACGGAAACTTGGTCGTCATTGACACGATAGATTAGATCACCGACCGTGAATTCCGACGGAGTGGAGCCGTAGGTCATAAACAAGCAGGTCGGGTCATAGCTGTTGCTTGCATCATGGAGAGGGCCCAATACAGTATATGCTCCAGTATTGGGGTCAAGCTGATATAAATTGCCATAATGAACGCCAAACAATTCGCCGGTCATCATGTCGAAAGCCATTTTTATCGGCAAATCAATCGAGTTGATTACATTCAATTGTGCATTGGAAAGATTCAGCATACCGAACTCACCCCAAGAACTTATCATATAAGCGTTACCCTCCATGTTAATAGCCAAATTGAAGCCATCATGCGCGATCACGCCATGGTCTTGGATATTGCCAGGGTCAGCTGGATTGAAGCATTTTAAGTGCTCTTCTGTGATGAGATAAATCAATCCGTCGGCGGGATTGTAAGCCATATCGTTGACGTAGGGAATGCTTGCAATCATCACCTCAGGTTCTTCAATAAGGTTATTGGCAGCATCATATCTTGATCTGCAAATGCTATAGCCGTTGTTGTTATTCACACTCCACACATAACCCTCGGCAAAGGTGGCTGTCGTAACTGTAGGTTGCTCTTCCGACGCAACGGACACCGACCCCAAATCCTGCATGGTAAAAGAGATATACTTGTATTCTGACGGACTGGGAGGCAAGATGTATCCAAACCAGTTGGCGGTTGATGCGGGGCCTTGCGCCTTGGCGATGCCTGCGAATACGAGGATTAGCAAAGCCAGTTGTAAATACTTTTTCATGATGAATGAGTTTGGTTTGACGTTGTATTTCAGTTTAGCGACAAAAATACAAAAAAAACCATTCATTTCGTAAACTCCACAATAGCACTCGCTTCGTTCCCAATGGCAAGCTCGATGATAGAACCGTTTTCGATCTCAAATACAGTTGGAATAAGAACATCGCCCAATTTGGCGGCCACTCGGTATTCCACGCGAAGATCTTTGATAATGAAATCCTCGGGCAGCAGTTCCATCGCCATGCGGATGTAGTTGGCGTTGTTGACATGGCGGTTGTAGTCGATGTCGGCACGCATCACTGGGACAGGTGCGAAGGCCTTGCCCCCTTCCTTTGGCAAGATGATGCGGCGATCTTTGTAGTTCATCTCCAGCTGCGGCTCGATGAGCAGCGAGTTGGCCACGGCATCGTCCACACGCTTCAGCTTGCCGTTGGCCTTGTCGACAAAAGCACCCATGCTCCAAGTGCGGTAGCAAGGCTTGCCTTCGGCATCATAAATAAAGGTGTTGCGGAAGCCGAACATGGGCTTCATGCCATACACCGAGGTGGTCACGGTCAGCTCTTCCTTAAAATCGGGCACGCGCATGATCTCAACCTGTCTTGAGGCCAGCAGTTGCGCCATATTCTCGCGAGCGAAGTATTCCTTTACCTGTGGCTCACTGTCGATCCACATCTCCGAGCAGTCCTGCATCATCTGAAGGGCGGAAAACAGTTTGAGTTTGCCCTCTCTGTCGCAGGTGCTGGTGGTTACTTTGTAGTTTAGACTGTACATAAATTCTGATTTTCGGCAAAAGTACGTTTTTTTTGCCTACAAAGACAATAATTCCAAAACTAATCAGTTATTCTATGTACAAAACCATGATTGACTTTTTCCGAAAATACGTTTCTGTCGTCGCCCTCATCCTGATGGGGCTGTTCCTTCTTGACCTTACCAACACGGCCCAAGAGGATGTGATTGTCATGGAACAAACTGAAATTCTGTCCAACATGTCATTCGATGGTGATGAATTTGACGAAGACGAGGATTCGGAGTTTTTGCTCAATAGTCCATCGGAAAGTTTCCAAAGTAGATGCCAGCTTTGCCCAATTCTAACCTTAGGTGACGAACAAGATGAAAATCTATGCTCTGCAGCTTTGCGTCTTGGACAGGTGAGGCGTTACGCCCCTAGGAAAAACTTGGCTGACAGCCATAACTATATCATTATGAAAAACATAAAAGATGGTGCGGACTACGGTTCGGACCATCTTTTTTTCTCCGATAAGTCAACCTTTTTCTTTATAACGAAAGCGGTCGATGCGTCATCGTTGGCCGCTTTCACAATTTTATGCTTATGCTCATTGCTATCGCAATTTTAACCCTAATTGCAGGCATCGGGGTGTTTTTAGTAGCCTGCAAAATGTTGAGTACCAGTCTTGAAAGTGCAAGCAGTGCGGGCTTGAAGCGGCTGTTCGCCAAGATGGGAAATAACAAATGGCTCGGCGTGGGCGTCGGCACGGTGGGCACGGCAGCCATCCAAAGTTCCGGCGCGGTGACGGTGATGGTCATCGGCTTCGTGAACGTGGGCATCATGTCGCTCGCACAGGCCGCCACGGTCATCTATGGCGCTAATATCGGTACCACGGTCACGGCGCAATTAGTGGCCTTGGGCATGTTTGGCGGCAACGGCATCTCCACAACGGTGCTCTTCTCGGCCTTGGCTGGCATCGGAGCCTTCGTGATGATGTTCTCGAAACGCGATAAATGGAAACAAACCGGAAGCATCCTGGCGGGTTTCGGCTTGCTGTTTGTCGGCCTCGGCATCATGTCGGGTGCCATGGATGAATTCGCTGCCTTGGATTCGGTGAAACAGTTTTTGGCTACCATCAGTAACCCCTTGCTGATTGTTTTCATCGGCGCTTTGCTGACAGCCATCATCCAGTCGTCATCGGTGCTGACGTCCATCGCCATCACCATGGTGGTGGCGGGACTGCTCTCGCTCGACCAAGGCATCTTCCTCACGATGGGTTCCAACATCGGTTCATGCGTGGTGGCGATTCTGGCGGGCATGACCAGTGGCCGAAACGCCAAACGCACTGCACTTATCCATTTGTTTTTCAATGTTATGGGTGTCGTATTGTTCTTGCTCATCGCGTTGGTTCTTCATCTTTTCACCCAAGGGGATTGGGGGTTCGGTAAGCTGTTTGAGGCTATGTTCCCACACGCCCCGCAAGTGCAATTGGCCATGTTCCATACCGTGTTCAATGTCTGCACCACCTTGGTCGCACTGCCGCTGACCAATGGTCTGGTACGCTTGGTGTGCCGTATTATTCCTGACGATGTCTACGAGCTTCGCGACGACAAGTTCCATCTGCATTTCCTTGATGACTCCATGTTGGTGACACCCGCCTTGGCGGTCAGGCAGTTGAAGGCCGAAGTCGAAAACATGGGCGCGTTGGCCCACGACAACTTCTGCCGTGCCATCCATATCGTCACTACATTGGATTTCAGTGACTTGGAAAAGTTCAAGAAGACCGAAAACGAACTCAACTTCCTGAATAGCGAGTTGACCCGATATGTGGCGGTGCTTTCAGCAAAATCGCTTAGCCAAACGGATAGTAAGTACCTCAGTTGCAGCGTGAAAAGCGTGAGCGACCTGGAGCGCATCGGCGACTATGCCGAAAACATCGTGGAATATGCGGAAAGTCTTAAAACACAAAACGAAACGTTCTCTGCGCCTGCCGTGCTGGAAATCAAGGAAATGGAGCGGAAGATCACGGCACTCTACCACGAAGTCATGAAAGCCTACCACGACCTTGACTTTACGGCACTTGAATACGCTTATCAGATTGAGGAACAGATTGATAGCTTCACGGAGACTATGGAATCGCAACACATCCAGCGTCTTGTGGCGGGGCAATGCACGCCTCAAGTTGGGGCAGAATACATCTCACTGGCGCAAAACGCCGAGCGTGTGGCCGACCATTTCATCAACGTAGGTAAGAGCATTAGGAGTTTCGCATAATCCAACCGTCCACAAAGGAATTGTAATTCCATGGCCTTACTCGAGTCGTCTATATCATCCCACAAATAGGATCCTCCCTAATAATCTTCGGAGCAGACTTTCCAGCCAATACCAACACTTTCTTGCCATTACGATAGATGTGGAGCTGCCGTGAGCGAACCACAGCCGTCAGTTCCGCGTCATCTTGCATGGCCAGCCAAAGACGATGGTATTCGCCATTCTCATCGAACAGCTTTTTCTGCAAATGCGAGCACATATTGGTGGTGTCGAGGGTCATCATGTTATAACACTTTGTTTATTATTACTTTATAAAATAGGTTTAAGCCTTTCGTGTCAATCGTTTCAATGAAACCAGCACCAGCGGAATGCTGACCATCAACGTCATTACTTCAGCGATAGGCATACTGAGCCAGATGCCTTTCTGACCGATGATGGGAGTGAGCAAAAACATGGGAATCAGCACAAAGACGATGCTTCGGCAGAGGGCGATGACCACCGACTCCAAAGGTCGTTCAATGGCAGTGTGGAAACTGCAAGCCACAATGTTGATGAACGACACCAGATAATGCAGCGTGACGTAGGTGGTCGCCACAGTGGTCAGCGTCTGCAACTCCAGGTCGCCGTTGCTGAAGGCACTCGCGATGCCGTGCTTGAAAACCAAAACGAGCAGATAGACCCCGATGCCGATGCCACCTCCGAGAAGCAAGGCGTTGGCCAACAACGACTTGACTCTTCTGTGTTTTTGGGCACCAACGCTGTACGACATCAAGGGGTACATGGCTTGCGACAGCCCGAAAATCGACATGTTGACGATGAAGTTGAGGTAGCAGACGATGGTGAACGCCGCCACACCCTTGGTGCCAATCTCACGCATCAGCACAAGGTTAAAGATATAGGTCGTGACCGCAGCCGAAACCGAGGTCAGCATCTCAGACGAGCCGTTGAAAAACACTTTCTTGATCTCCTTGCGCCCACCCATCATCTTGCCAAAGCGGACAAAGCGAAACAGCACCAAAGCCGCCGTAGTGTTGGCTACACAGGTGGCTATGGCGGCGCCAGCCACGCCCCATCCGAACTGCAGCACGAAGAAATAGTCCAGGACGATATTCACCACGCAACAGATGACCCCGCTGACAAACACCCAGTTAGGCTTCCCGTTGAGGCGGGTGAAGGCCTCTGTGAAATTGGGGATACAATAGAAGATGAAGCCACAACCGATGATGCCAAGATATTGTCGGACAAAAGGATACACCTCATCATTACTGCCAAGGAAATAGCATAAAGGCTTGAGAAAAAGACCGACCAAGATGGAAAGTGCCGCGATGGTGACCAACAAGGTGACAAAGGTGAGGGAAGTGTAGCCTTTTGCCCGCGCTTCGTCGCCCTGCCCTTTGGCGATGCCCGTGATGACGATGCCACCTGAGATAATCATGATGGACACACTCAGCATCGAGCTGATGAGCGGCATGGCGATGTTGACAGCGGCAAGACCTAGCGCGCCCACGCCACGGCCCACGAAAAGCCCGTCGATGATGGTCTGCAAGCCCACGATGAGCATCCCTATGATGCTCGGCAAGGCATATCTGGCAAACTCACGGAAACTGACGCCAATCAAGGCTTTGGTTCTGGAAGGAAGGCTGTTCATTTCATATCCTGAAGCTTAAACGAGGGCTGCAAGACTATCTCGGCGACTCCTTCTGATAAGCGGCTGCAAAAATAAAAAAAAGATTAGTTTTGTTTCGGCGTGTTGATCCAATAATGACACAAAGTTTCAAATAGCACTGGAATTGCAGTGGAAACATTGTTGCTCATTCCAATTCTTACCATAATTAGGTTTTGGTATGGGTTGACGTATAGCACCTGTTCGCAGATGCCTAAGGCGTAGTAACCGGGATAAGGTGACTTACCATAACCTTCGTATCTAAGGTTATACCAGTTGAAATGATAGCCATAGTTATTAGGATCATATTCCGATGACATGCGTATCCATTCCTCACTAACGATGCGTTTGCCATCCCATACACCATGGTTCAGGTATAGTCGTCCTATCTTGGCAAGGTCTTTTATGGTGAGTGTGATGCCGCCAAAAGCATGAGCCACATCGTGTTTACGACTGTCGATATTCACCAGTGCCGAAGATTCCATACCGAGTGGCTTCCAGACCTTCTCGCTGAGATAGTCAGCATAGCGCTTCCCAGAGGCTCGTTCAATGACAACCCCCAGTATCGCTGACGTCATACTCTCGTAGCGAAAATCAGTGCCTGGCTCACAACGGAATTTCAAACCACGTATCTGCCTCATGATGTCGTGTCCATAGTTCAATCTTGCTATGGCATTAACGTGCTTCAAACCCTTCATGGAGAACTCGTAGGTGTCATCGAAGTCAAGTCCACTTTGCATATCTAGTAGATGGCGGATGGTGAGACGTCCCCACCTCGGGTCCTTTCCTTTCAACTCCGGCAAATAGGTTGTGACAGGATCGTCGATACTGTGGATATACCCATCGTCAACGGCAATGCCGCATAGCAACGATGTAATGGATTTGGAGACAGAAAAAACGGTAGCCATGCGTTCCGCAGAGAAATCGCCCCAGTACTGCTCAAAAACGATGCTGTCGTTATGGATGATCAGCACCCCTTGTGTTTTGCTTTCCCTGGCTATCGCTTCAACAAAAGTCGCGTTATTATAACGCGGTGGATCGTTGAAAAAATGCAAGGTGTCTATCCATACAGGTCTCTCTGCCACGGGGAAATGAAACACTTTATCACCATTGGCAATCGTGTCGTGCTCACAATGTTCAAAGCTGAAAATATTTGGGCCATACAAACCATCAGCCCTATAGCCTCTGACAATCGCACAGGATGCAAAGGCAAACGCACAGATGACGAAGGATAAGTATTTGATGATGGATTTCATGGCATTTATTTAAGCAATTCAGCAAGCATAGCATCTATTTCGTCTAGTTCGCCACGGGCAATGACCTCTCCGCTTTGACAGTCAATCAGCAGCGTGGTCGGATAGCCTCGAAGAGCGTAATCTTGCCTGACTTTGCTGTCCTCTTTACTTCCTCCGCTACCATCGCATACGTTGACCCACGCAAGTTGGCGTTCTTCAACAAAAGACCCCCATAGTTTGCGATCGGAATTCACAGAGAGACCGTAGATTTCCAATCCTTTCTCGTGGTATTTGGCGTAAATCTCTTTCAATTGAGGTATGGCTTCCACGCATCCAGTACACCAAGTAGCCCAGAAATCGACAAGGACATAGCGGTTGCTAGGGGCATTCACCACCGAACTTAGAGTGACCGGTTTGCCATTCACGTCGGGATATTCCATTTCGATGAATAGAGGAACAATATCACTGCCTTCCGTCCGAGGCTCGGTCTTTATGCGTTGCGTCAGTTCTTTCCTCAATTCGTCGATATAGGGTAACGCTGCCAATTCGGGCGACAGACGATCCAGAACACCCAATGCTTGGACGGATGACTTGCACCAATATTCGATATTTGCCAAAGCCAATGCTCCTGTTTGCTCGGCATTAAGCACAGAGTCCTTTATGGCTTGGGCGGCTTCCTGATTCCCACTACGGCTAAGTGCCATATATTTGTAATCAATTTCGTTGGAAGGTGTTCCTTTGGCACCAGCGCCGAGGTCCTCCTCATCGTTGGCATCCACTTCGACGCGTATCATTCCTGGCTCTAAAATGAAGTCCTTCAGTTGCAAGCCTTCTTGTACGTATAGATACCCATGGGTGGGCGACGAAACATCAGGGTGAATCTCAAAGGCACCTTTTTTAACCGTTCCCGTGCCTACAACCTCCCAATTGTTGAACGCATCCAGCAATTCGAGTTTGGTGCCGTCGGAAAGGCCTTTTACGGTGCCCTTTACGGTGCAATAATCAGATTGTTTTTGGTTGGAATGGCAACCGCTGAAGCATATCATCAGTGATAGTGCGACAGATAAGAGTAATTTTGTTTTCATATTAGTTAGTATTTGTTATTTCAGAGCTTTCACAGGACATTCCTTGGTGCATTTATGGCAGAGGATGCATTCGGTGGCGTTTTTGCGTTTGCGTGAGTCGTTGTTCACTTCCACTTCCATCGGACACACTTTCAGGCATTTGCCACACTGGATGCATTTGCTCTCGTCGCAATGGATGCGCAGTAAGGAGAAGTGGCTCATCGGCTTGAGGAAGACCGTGACGGGACAGATGTATTTGCAGAAGGCGCGATTATCCTTGAACACAACGGCAAGAAGGATGCCCACCACATAATAGACCAAGTTGCCGATGAGAAACAGCATGAACATGGTGTGCTTGTTGGCTTTGTCGAAATGGAACAGCAGGACGACGAGGATTAGCGACAACGCGAACACGACGTAACGGATGAAACCAATCTTCTTTCTTGGACCTTGTGGTTGTTTGTAGGGGAGGAGGTCAAGGATCATGGCCGTCCAACAGGCATAGCCACACCAGCCGCGCCCGAAGAGGAGAGGCCCGAAGATTTTGGCGATGAGATAATGAAGCACACCTGCGCCCGCCACTCCGGAGAACAAATAATACCAAAAGCCTTCGATCTGAATGTTTTCCCTGCATATCAGTCCGAGAAAGACCAGCATATAGGCGCCTACGCCAAACTGGATGAATTCTCTGGCATATTTCCATCCCGCCTTTGACAAGGCCAGTCCAACACCGATGATGGTACCGATATAACTGAAGTTGAGCAAATAGAACAAACTGCCTGTTGCCAGCCAAAGTGATACGGCGATGATCTCGAATACGGCGAACAGGATGATAGGGGTTTTGTAGTTTTTCATCAGGTTACTTTTGCAGTAATACGGAGAAGAGCGGATTTTGTTACAGCAGAAGCAAAAAAATATGGTTTTTACTGCTGTTTCACCAATTTCTGATACATCTTGATCCCGTGTTAAGCACATTGAAGAGCTTCAACAGCGCATTGCTGAGGCCTTCGGGATTAAGGCTGTTGATGTAGTCGAGGAACTGGACGTGTCTGAACACTCCAGCGTCCTCGACTCATTACAAACTGTCACGTTCTAACTGCTATGGCTGAACGTGTTTGTCCGGTGCTTCTCTGCTGATGGTGAAAGTCTGGTTGGCAGCCGTTGCCTTAACGAAGAAGCCTTCCATAGGGGAGATGGCACCTTCGAAAAGCTCCAATTGGTTGTCGACTAGGCGGTAGAAGGTCATTCCTTCGGCCTCGGTGGTGATGTAGGCCTCGCATGGGAATGGGTTGCCGCAGAGGTTCCAGCCACCGTACTCCGCTTCATCGTAGGAAAGCGTCACTACGACGGGTTCGCTGCTGTTGCGGAGCGTGGCAGTGAAGAGCATCTCTATGTCGTCGCGGTTGGCATAGAGGAAGCCAACGCCGTTCTGCAAGTCGATGCCACTGTGGTTGTTCTGCCATTCTTCGTCAGTGGCCGTTCTGTCCCAACTGTAGAGGTCGTAATCGCTCTCTTCGGTCAAGAGATGAGCGTCAGCGGCTGAGATGGAAGCGACAGTCGGAAGTGTCATGAGGTAGTAGCCTTTGTCGGTTTCCACATAGTCGATGCCGTAGCCGATGACGAACTTCTTCATGGTGGCTTCGACGTCGGCGTTGGTCTTCAGCTGGCCGCCATCCTCGATAATGAGGGCACCTGAGTCGTCGATGGTGATGACGTTGGCCTCGGCAACGTCGAAGACGGTAGCGTTGGCGCGTAAGATGACATCATTATCGATAGTGGGAACTCCAACAGGCACCCAATTGTTTCCGTCGCTCCATTCGCCCTCGAAGACGAAGACCTTGGTGTTCTCGTCAAGCGTGGTGAAGGTGATCATATTGCACCAACCATCTGGATTGCAGTCGCTTCTCACTTGGACTTCATACGTGGTGCCTCCATCGAGGTCGGTGAGTTGTGCCTCGGTCTCACTGGTGGTTTCTGTTATCCATTCTCCAGTGCGTTCAGCCATTGTTCTGTATCTCACTGTGTAGCTTTCCACATCTTCTCTTCCAGTCCAGCTGAGGTCGGCAGAGACTGCAGTGATGTTGTTGGCGGCTAAGTTTTTAGGAGTGAAGCAGACTTCGGGTGTGGTGAAGGTTACTGTATCGCTCCAACTGCTGTAGTCGTTTTCATCGCAGTAGGCACGCACTTTCACTGTGTACTCCACATCAGGCTCAAGGCCATCCAAGAGGAAGCCTTCGTTGGTGTTTGCATCGATGAGGTTGCTCTCGTCGCCATTGAGGCAAATCTGCCAAGCGGTTTGGGTTTCGTCTTCCAAGACCCAGCTCAGGTTGACTGAGAAGGAGGTCAAGTTGTCGTAACTCAACAAGTCGACAGGATAGCAGGAAATAAGTGTGGTGAAGAAACTCATTTCGCTCCATTCGGTAATACCAACTTCGCATTGTGCATCGACACCTCGCACACGCCATTGGTATTCGGTCTCGGGCAGCAAATCTTCGATAAGGAGGCTATTATCGGTGGTGGCAATGTCTTCAGACCATCCGAAGATGCCGAAGTCGTCAACCATGATGAAGAAACCGTCAGTGTAGTCATGACGGATGGCGATATAGCCTTGTTGTCCATCATATTCGCTCAGGTCGATGGAAACCTCAGTCCAGTATGAGTTGGCGGCAGTCTTTTCCTTCAAGATGGTGGTAAAGTCTGAGATGGCATTGCCCGTGGTGGAAAGGCGCACTTCATATTCGTCTTGGGCATCATCGTAAGTGGAACGCATGATCCAGAACTTCAACGTGGTTTGGTTGGGGAACTGAATCTGGGGAGTGATGAGCCAGTTGTCGGCATGAATGCCATAATCGCCATAGGATACAGCAGCATAATAACCGCTGTGGGCATTCAAGTCAGCACTGTTATCGTGTGGGTTTTCAATGCCCCACTCCCACGATCCGGGATCGCCTTCATGGAAAACGGTCCATTGGCTGAGGTCCTCTTCAAAACTGTCGAAGAAGAAGGTCTTATAATAGTAGCTCACATAGTAGCTCTCGGAATAGCCAGTCCAGTGCAAGGTGGCCTCGGTGGGTCCTATGTCGGTGACCTCCAGATTGTATGGAGGGGTACAAGGTCCGATGTAAGGCCATAGCGTCTTGCCTCCAATGGCCGCAATCTCCTCGCTGGTGAGTATGTCGCTGATGACGACCGTATCATTGCCGTTTTCGTAATAGAATGCCTCCCCGTTCTTGACGCTGACGGTGCCGTCTCTGGCCGTGTAGTAGTTGGCATGGATATGGTCGCTGATTTTCGTAAAACCGAGGATGATGTTATTAAAAGTGTAAATGCCATTGGATTCCACTGTACCGCCATTGATGATTATGTTGTTTTCGCCTGAAAGGCCGCACCAAAACATAGAGGGATGGTAGACGCTTGCAGTGACATTGCCACCATTGATGTTCATGTCTTCTTTGGTATAGATGCCGAAGTTATTGCTGGTGACATGGATGCTGCCACCATTGATGTTCATGTCTCCGTTGGTGAAGATACCATAGTCTTTGCTGTTGGCATTGATGCTGCCGCCATTGATGGTGATGGAGTTGGCAGAAATGGCTTTGCCGAAATCGACACCTGCAATGACATTGCCACCATTGATGGTTATGTTTCCGTTGGAGAAGATGCCGAAGTCACTGCTGTTGGCATTGATGCTGCCGCCGTTAATGACGAAGGAGTCAGCAGAAATGGCTTTGCCGGCTTCGGCACCTGCAATGACATTCCCACTATGTTGGGTGTAGTTTGACACATTAATTGAGCGCCATCGGCCAGTAGGTGTTGCGGTGATGACATTGAAGCCTGATTCGAATTGGGGAAACCTGTTTTGGGTGGCATTGAGGGTGCCTGCCTCGTCGGGGCTGAGGCTCTGACCGTAAACAGTCAGGTTTCCGGTCGATGATTGCTTGATGCCGCCGTTGTCTTCATCGTCGGTTCCCATGGTCATCGTTTTGCTGTTGCCGAGGATGAGGGTCACGTCACCGTTGAGGGAGAGGATGCCGTTGTAAGTGATGTCATCGTCCACCACATACCAGCCCTCCGTGAGCGTTGTTTCTTCACCCGTGAGTACGGTATAGTCACTGCAATAGTGCATCTCGCCGTCCCCGTCCATATAATTGACGAAATGGGGTCGCAGAGTCTTGCCCCCAATGGCATCGATCTGGTACTCGTCGAGTATGCCGCTGACGATGACATTTTCACCCCAGTCATCTTCGTAATATAAGGCTTGGCCGCTTTTGACGGCGATGGTGCCTTCTTCGGACTCGTAGTGGCCAGCGAGGATGTAGTCGTCGGCGTTGGTCCAGCCGAGGGTGATGCTTTCTCCAGCGTAAATGCTGGAGGCCTCCATCTTGCCGCCGTTGATGACGAGATTGTTGTTGACAGATAAGCCGGTGTAAATATTGCCTTCGTAACGGTTATTAGGAATGATGATGGTACCACCGTTCATAGTGAAGTGGTTGGCATAGAGGGCATCTCCATGCGAAGAGTTGTTGCTGGCTACGACGTTGCCGCTGTGTTGGGTGTAGTTGATCACATTGATGCCCCCATTGTGCGTGGACGTTGTATGTCTGGAATTGAATTGGGGATACCTGGTGGAGCCAGCATTGAGGGTGCCAGCCACATCGGAATTGAGGCTCTGACCGTAAACAATCAGGCTTCCGTTGCCCAAGTTTCTGCTCCCATTGATAGTGCTGACCGTCATCGTATTGCCGTTGCATAGGATGAGATTCACATCATCGGTGAGGGTGAGTGTGCGGTTGTAAGTGATGTCGTCGTTCACCACATACCAGCCCCCATGGAGTATTGCTTCGTTGCCCGTGAGCACGGTATAGTTGCTGCAAGTGTGTGTGTTGCCATCCCCATCAATGTATTCGATGGAATTATTAACCAGAACCGCTTGAATGGTCACGTTCTCATTGGGCATGGTCAGCGTGTAGGGATTCCCTGTACCGTTGAGGGTGCCTGCACTGGCAATGAAGCCATTGAAGGAATAACCCGAAGGCGGTGTGCAACCAAGGTTGAGACTCACCGTCTCGCCGTCACCGGCATAAAGGATGCTGTCGAAAACGATGCCCACAGCGTAGGCACTGATGCCGCTCCGCTCATAAGTGGTGGCATTGCCGCTTAAGGCCACGGTGACATAGTCGCCGCCCGTGATGCTGCGCATCTGCTTGCCTTGGGCTGCACCGAGGGTCTGCGAGTAGTAGCAGTTGGCGCCGATGATGACGCTGCCGGAGTTGTTGCCATACCAGCGTGCGAAAGTCTGGCTACCGCTGCCGCTCATGGTGACTTGCTGGGGATGGAAGACGCAGTTGGTAAAGGAGACCGTGGCGTTGTTGCGGCTGTCCGTGAAGCCGACGAGACCGCCAACGTAATAGGTGTTGGCACCGAGCAGCTTGCCCGTGAAGGCACAGCCCTCGAAAGTGCTGTCACCCTTTCCGACATACGCCACAAGTCCGCCGTGAGTGCCGTCGCCGTTGATAGAGGAGTTGATGGTGACATCGCTGACGCAGTTGGTGAAGGTGCAGCCGTTGTTAATGACGGCTCCCACGATACCGGCGCAAAACTTCTTCGAGGTGTTGATGGTGCCGTCCACTTTCAGGTTTTGGAAGGTGGCACCATCAGCATAGCAGAAGAGGGAGGTGAATTGCATGCTGGCCGTCATGTTGAGGGTGATGGTGTGGCCTTGTCCGTCGAAGGTGCCGGCAAAACACTTGTCCTCGACGCCTGCCATGGTGCTGACGGAGATGTCGGCGGTCAAAGTCACGGTTCGGCCGCTGAACGATATGCCGTTGTTCAACGCCGTTGCGAAAGCGTTCCACTCTGCCGCCGAACTGATATTATACTGGTCGGAGAAGGGCACCACCATGTCGTCGTACACGAGCCAGCCTACGCCGAGGGCCGCAGCCAAAGCTTCGTTGGTCATCCCCGAGGCATCGATGCCTTGGTTCGCGAGCACCGAGGCCGCTGCCACAGCGTTGTAGTAGCAGTTGGTGAGGTTGCCTGATACCTCGCCTGAGACGAAGACGCGGGGGTTGTATTCGCTGACATTCAGCGTGAGCGCGGTGGGGCTGTAGAGGCAGTTGGTGAGGTTGACCGTTGCGTTGGTTTGCGTGAAGCCTATCATGCCGCCGCCCGAGGTGGCATCGGGGGCGAAGGTCACCGAGCCGTGGAAGGCGCAGTCGGTCATGTTGAGCGTGGCGTTTGAACTGACACGGCCCACAAAGCCGCCGCCATCTATCCAGCCGCTGGTCCTGGTTGACGACACGGCCACGGTGCTCCAGCAGTTGCTGATGGAGCTGTTGCCGAAAACGATGATGGCAAAGGTGGCGGGGCGTCGGTCGTTAGTGGTTACGGAGCCCTGCGCTTTCAGGTTCTTTAGGGTCGCGCCGTTGAGGTCGGAGAAGAGGGCTATGCCTTCTCCGCTACCCGATAGGGCGAGGGTGATGGCGTGTCCGTCGCCGTCGAAGGTGCCGCTGAAAGCATGGTAGTTGCTCTCGTCGGTGTGCGAGCCTGCCATGACGTTGGCGGTAATGTCGGCGGTGAGTTTCACGGTTTGGCCCGCGTAGGTCGTGCCGTTGGTGACACTTTGCGCGAAGGAGGTCCAGTCCGCGTTGCTGTTGATCAGATACGGGTCGTCGGTCGTGCCCGAGCCCGACAGTCCTTGCGCCTTGGCCTGCCCGATGGTCAGGAGGGCGAGGAGGATGGAGAGGATAAGGACGAGTTTTTTCATGGTGACAAAGGTTTATGATGGGCAAAGGTAAGAAATAATTTGGTTTTCAGCGCAGAAAATCAAAATTTTGTTAAAAAACATTGCGGATGGTGCTGCACTATCTCTAATAAACCGCCCAAAGGCTTCAAGATGCCATTCAAGCTACCAATGAGGAATGACTTTGCCCTGCTGTTGCACTGGGCGCACATGGGCATGGAGATGATGGCTCCTTCAGGGGATGTTCTGGATGTCGATGCCGAGCGAAACCCAACAGCGACTTCTGCAACTGCGTCGACATGTCTTTCTTCATGAAAAAGACAAAAGCCGCACTGAGCATGGTGCCTAGCAATGGGATTAATAAACCAATGGTGATGCCCATAACAGTGGTTAATTTTGTGATTGTGCTGAAGTACGGATATTCCAAACAAATCAGTATCTTTGCAGAAAAAATCCATGTATGCAAAACCTCATTATCAACCCCATCACTATTGAGCATTTGAAGCAATATGGCGCCATCTATGCGGCAGCGTTTTCGGGCGAGCCGTGGAACGATGACTGGTCGGTGGAAGACGCCACCAGCCATGTCAGTGAACTACTTGAAAGCCAACATCATTACGGTTTAGAATGCATCGTGGACGGAGAAGTGGCAGGCTTCATTTTGGGCACTTCCATGTTGTTCCATTATGGCCGCACCTTCGAGATCAACGACCTCGCCGTGGCACCCCAATACCAACGCAAAGGCATCGCCAGCCATTTGTTGGAAAAATGCCTCACCGACCTTAAAGCACAAGGCATTGTTGGTTTCCATCTGATTACCGCTCGCGAAGGTGTCTTGCCCGCTTTCTATGAAAGATTCGGCTTCAAGAAAGAGGACCGGGTGATGCTGATGGGTAAGGATTAATCAAAAAACTCTATCTTTGCCCCGTCGAAAGTTGGAAGAAATGAAGCGATACAAGTCTAAGATAGCGTTATTCCTATTGGCAATCTATCTGCCGATGTGGTTGCTGTCATCGTTTCATGTCCATGCTTATCCATCGGATAATGCCGAAGCTACTGAGGAACAGCATTCATCAATAACGGATGAAGACGGGTGCCTACTTTGTCAATTCCAGCAGCTTGCATACGAGGAGTCTCCACAAGCGGTGGTGACGGTCAACCTGCCGGAAACCAAAGTGGAATCCATTCTGATGGTTCAAGATGTCGTTTCGGCTTTCGGACAAACCTTTTCATCGCGCGCCCCACCTGCCTTGTTGTAAAAAAAATCGACACGAGATAGGAGACTTTAAGACACGAGACGATTTGAAATGTCCCGTGTCTCACGTCTCATAGTCCCGCGTCAAAACAGCTAAATCGTCTCAATTATTTTCTTTTTACAACAAGACTAAAATGAAAAAATCATTGTTTATTGCCTTGTCATTGGCGTATGTATTGCCGATGACGGCTCAGAGTTTGCCTGACTCTACCGATATGTTTTTCAGGCACATGGAATTAAAGGAAGTGACAGTAACAGGTGCCGTGGGCGATATGAGAATGAAAGAGACGCCCATGCCTATCGTGGTGCTTCAAGCCAAGGAACTGCATCAGCTGTCGTCCACGAATCTGATTGACGCCATCGCCAAACAGCCGGGCGTGTCACAAATCACTACGGGTGGCGGCATCTCGAAACCTGTCATCCGTGGACTGGGCTACAACCGCATTGTGGTTGTCAACGATGGCATTCGCCAGGAAGGCCAGCAATGGGGCGACGAACATGGCATTGAGATCGATGCCAACGAGGTCGGCTCGGTGGAAATCCTGAAAGGTCCCGCCAGCCTTATGTATGGCTCTGATGCCATGGGTGGCGTGTTGGTGTTCAAAGGAATGCCAACCCTGCCTGAAGGTAGTATTAAAGGCAAGGTAAATGCTGAATATCAAACAAATAACGGATTATTAGGCGCATCTTTCAATCTTGCTGGCAACCAGAAAGGTTTTACTTGGGATGCCCGATTCAGCGAAAAACACGCCCATGCCTACAGGAACCGTTTTGACGGCTATGTGTCCAACTCCCAATTCGGAGAGCGAGCCTTCTCGCTCAAAGCGGGACTGATGCGCAACTGGGGCTTCACCAACCTGAAGTTCGGGTATTACAACCTCACTCCGAGCATCGTGGAAGGCGAACGCGACACAGTGACGGGCGAATTGCTCTCCGAGGAAGGCGACCTGCTGTCTTATCGTCATGGCTTGCCTTATCAGCGGGTATATCACTACAAGGCGGTTTCGGAAAGTTTCATCAACCTGTCATCTGGACATTTGAAGATGATTGCGGGCTATCAGCAGAACCGTCGCAAAGAGTTTGAGGAGTCGGCGGACGAATGTGGCCTTTATCTGCAACTGCACACGCTGAACTATGATGTCCGCTATGTCTCGGAAGAAAAAGCGGGCTGGAAGTTTTCGACGGGATTGAATGGCATGGGGCAGAAGTCCATCAATTTGGGTGAGGAATACCTTATCCCCGATTATGCCTTGTTCGATGCAGGCGTGTATGCAACGGCATCCAAAGTATTGGGTCGTTGGAATATAAGCGGCGGACTCCGCTTCGATTACCGTTATTTGGACGCAAAGGGCATGATCGAGGACGACGAGGTGCGCTTTGAGGACTTTACGCGACATTTTCAGGGCATCACAGGTAGTTTGGGGGCGACGTGCGAAGTCTCTGAAAGGCTTGACCTGAAAATCAATCTTGCCCGAGGTTACCGTGCACCCAACATCAGTGAGTTGGCTTCCAATGGAGAGCATGAAGGCTCGTTGAGGTATGAGATCGGCAACCATAACTTTAAGCCAGAATACAGCTTACAGGCCGACTTGGGCCTCAATTATGCCACGCGCTTTTTCGAGTTGAATGCCGCAGTGTTTGCCAACCACATCAGTAACTACATCTTCCTACATCGTATCGACAGCATCGTCGAGCCTGACCTGATGACTTTCGCATACGCACAGGGCGAGGCAATGCTGATGGGTTTTGAAGCGGGTGTGGATATCCATCCGTTCCATGCCCTTCATATCGGGGCGGCGTTTTCATACGTCAATGCTCAGTTGCTGCACCAGCCCGAAGAGATGCGTTGGCTCCCGATGACGCCCGCACCGCGCCTTTCGGCAGACGTGAAATACGAGCTCACACACGATGGCAAGGTATTCAACAATGCCTATCTTGCGGCCCGCATGGACTGGTGCTTGGAACAGAATCATTATTATGCAGCCTACGATACCGAGACAGCCACTCCATCTTACCTTTTGTTAGGGCTTTCGGCTGGAACTGAAATCTTGATCAAAGGCAAGAAAGTCGCCGAACTGACCTTGATTGTCGACAACCTCACGGATGCGTGCTACCAAGACCATTTGAGCCGCCTGAAATATGCAGATTGGAATGTGGTGACCGGACGGCAAGGCGTGTTCAATATGGGGCGCAATATCGTTTTCAAGCTGATGGTGCCCATTGGGTGATTTTTGTCGAAAAAATCACTATTTCTTGGGATTGTAGCGATAAGGTAAAACGTCGGATTTTTGCAACTGAATTAATCACAGCACTTATTAAGTGAATGGGTTTATTTAGTTTACATGTTGGACGCGAGATTACGGGACTATGACTTGTGACTATGACCATGATTGTTTCGGCCAAGGGCTGAAAATTCAGCATTCCCGTGAAAGCGGTCATAGTCATGGTCAAAAAGTCCTGAAGTCCCGTGTCCAGCGTCAAAAAACATGTAGTTTAAATTTGATTGGTTACATATGGGATTACTTAGTAAGATTTTCAGCAATACGCGCAAGCCCGAAGGCTTCTTTGGCAAAATGATGGTGAACGGGATGAACGGCGGCGGTCACGCCCAAATGGCCAACTGGGCCTTGTCGTCAGTGCAAATCAAGGAAGACGACCAAATCTTGGATATCGGTTGTGGCGGTGGCGCCAACATCGCTCGGCTGTTGCAACACGCCCCGAAAGGCGTGGTGCAAGGCATCGACTATTCATCTGTGTCGGTGGCAAAGTCTTCCAAAGTGAACGCCAAAGCCATCGCAGAGGGGCGCTGCAAGGTGCAAGAGGCCAGTGTGGTCAAACTGCCTTTCGGAGAGAACACCTTCGACCTCGTCACCGCCTTCGAGACCATCTATTTCTGGCCCGACATCGAGCATTGCTTTGGTGAGGTGAAAAGGGTGCTCAAACCCGGTGGACAATTTGTCATCGTCAACGAGTCGGACGGCTCGGGACCGATGGATGCCAAATGGGAAAGCCTCATCGAGGGAATGCACACCTACAAACCGGAGGAAATCAGGTTGCATCTGTCAAATGCTGGCTTCAAGGGCATCGATATTCGGAAAGACGAAGCCAAACACTGGCTGATGGTGACGGCGGAGAAATAAGCACAAAAGGCGATTATCCCATCACCACATCCAACACCATCATCAGCACAAACCCTATGGCAAAACCAATAGTGCTGAGGTTGGAATGCTCGCCCGATGAAGCCTCGGGAATCAGCTCCTCGACGACTACATAGCACATGGCACCAGCGGCGAAGGCGAGCATATAAGGAAGAATGGGTGTCAGCCAAGCAGCCAACAACACAACTAATAAACCACCAAGTGGCTCCACTACCCCACTCAGGCTGCCGATAAGGAAAGACTTTGCCTTGTTGTTGCCCTCGGCACACATAGGCATGGAGATGATGGCCCCTTCGGGGATGTTTTGGATGGCGATGCCGAGTGAAACCGCCACAGCGCTGGCCAAATTAACACTTTCGGCACCTTGCGACGCAGCGGCAAACACCACACCCACTGCCATGCCCTCGGGCAAGTTGTGGAGGGTGACGGCCAAAGCCAACATCGCCGTGCGGGAGAGTTTGGATCGCGGTCCCTCGGGCTTTGATGAGCCGAGGTGCAGGTGTGGTGTGAGTTCGTCCAAAAGCAGCAAGAAACCGACACCCGCAAGGAAGCCTATTGCAGCGGGCAATACCGCCCAACCTCCACTCTCTGACCGCATCTCAATGGCAGGGATGAGCAACGACCAAACCGAAGCGGCTATCATCACGCCAGATGCGAAACCCAACAGCGATTTCTGTAACCTCGGCGACATGTCTTTCTTCATGAAAAAGACGAAAGCCGCACCGAGCATGGTGCCCAACAAAGGAATCAATAAACCGATGGCAGTGCCCATAATGATAAGTAACAGTTTAGACTGCAAAGGTAGGCTTTTTTCGGTAATCCGAAAAAACAAAACCGCCGCAAGGAGGTGACGCCTTTCACTTTGCCGACTGACTGCTCACAGGCAGCTTTGCAATGGTTGCAATGCATGCCCTCCAACACGCTGAAATGATTCTGCAAATATCCCGTGTGTACCATCATGCCGCCATCAAAACGCTGACGGTTTTGAGCTTGAATGCTCGTCGAAAGACAAAACAAGATGATGAGCAGTAACTTTTGTGTCATTTCCAGTATTATGGTTTAATCAGATACTTTTCGTCCGCTCCCATACTTCATCCTTTCCGTGGCGGACAAAGCAGAAATCGCATTTGTCACCACCCTGACAAAGAGTCTGTGTGCGGATGAAATCTATATTGTACAAATTGCCATAGTTGATGATGTCGCTGCGGCAGAACATGGGGCCGAACCGCTCCAAGACGCCATATTTCGTGAAGATGTGCCAGTACAAACACTCCAGTGTCTCAAAATGATAGCGGTCTTTGGGGTCATCGGGATGCCATACGTATTTCCATCCTGCGCCTGAACCGTATCTGAACCCCAAAGGGATAATCTTCCTCATAACCGTAAGGAAGAACGGTAGTCGGGAGAGTTTTATGTATGTCTCCGGCGTGAGAGCAGCCCACATGTGTGTGGAAATGATTTCAAAAGCTTCTTCCGCTGTCTTGCCGTGCGCCTGTAACACCTCGTCAATAGCGATAGTAGGAAGAATATTACATAGATGCCCGTAATTACCACGGTCACACCATTCTGCATTCTCCAATATCAGCGTTTCCATACGCCGTAGCACTTCCTGTTGTAATTCTGGTACCAGTGCTGCAAAGCAAACTTTATAACGCCCAGCACGAATCATCTTTAATGGCGTGTATTCCTTCATAACAGTAGTTACTTCTTTCCTTTCAATATCGCCGACCCGCTTAAAGCCATCCATCGGGCTTCCCACGGGGTCATGAACATGCCGTTGGTGGTGTCGATGAGCTCCACTTCTTCGTAGCCCATGTCTTTCAGTCGCTGCACGAAGGCTTTCATGTCGCCATAGTTGACTTTGGAGAAAATGTCATGGATGGCAAAGGTACCGCCCTTCTTCAGCACACGCAGCGTTTCCAACAAAATAGTCTGTCGGTCACGGCTCGGGATGTTGTGATAGACATAGTTGCTGGTCACCGCATCGAAAGTCTCGTCGGCATAGTCGAGTTTCACAGCGTTGCCTTGGGCGAAACTGGTGTTGCTCACACCCTCGGCTTTTGCATTTTGTTCACATAAGGCAAGGCTATAAGAGGCATATTCCATACCCCAACGGTCAATGCCGACCATCTTGGCCATAGGATTGCGTTTGGCGCAGGCGATGGCCAGTGCACCGCTGCCACAACCAACATCAAGACCTTTGCCTCCTTCGGGAAGGATGACATAAGCGGCAACGCCGTCAATGATCTGTTTTGACATCTGCCGTTTACCGTCGTAGGAGAAAGCACGATACAACAGCCACATCCAAAGTGTCACCAAAGCCAGCACGATGGCGAGAACAAGGAAAACGATTTTCAGGACAGTCTTCAGCGTTCCTGCGGCAAGCAATCCGCTCACGCCAAAGACCAGGAACAATATCAGGCAGGCCACCGCGCCTCCAAAAGTCCCAAGTATCATGCCTTTGGGCATCCAGTTCTTATAGTTAGGCTTCATGATTTCATTGATTCAGTAAAGCAGCCTGCTTTTTCATCGCACGCTCGACCAGTCGCATAGCCAAGATGGCAACGAGAATGGTCAAAACCAACACAACAATCAGCACAGGAATGTTCTCGATGACAGGTTTCATCAGCTCATCGTATCCGGTAGGCATTTCCTCGACGGCAGCGGCAAGCGCGCCTTCTGTGTCCGTCCACCAATGGGCGGTGTAAGCGAAAAACGAGAAAGCGAAGGGCACGAAGCTCCAGCGGACACCCTTCAGCGTGTCGTATCCCTTGATTTTTCTGAGTATCTCAGCCAAAGCAGTCAAAACAACCGTTCCGATGATGTAAGCCACATCAGCTTCGCCTGCTATCAAGAACAGGACGAAGACGAATCCGTTGAGAACTGTCGCCGCACCGAAGCTGCGGATGCGGGTGCAGGTGAAGAGATAGATGAACGCGGTCAGCAGCGGCAGCAAAGCTCCGATATACGCATAACATGCAGGGTGGATAGCTCCGCTGCAGGCACCGAGGATGAATGTGGCGAGATAGGCCACCGCCATTAGAAGGACTATTAATACGTTTTTCATTGCTATTATACTTTTATAGTTTTCTACCATTTATATACCGCCAGCCGATTATTCAAAAACGGCAGGAAGATCAGTCGCAAAGTAACGGCCATTCCTTCAACCCTGAAATCCCCATTGATAGGTATTTAGGTCAGGCTCATTAACCATAAATAAGGAATCCTACCGGCCTACACTTCTTTCTTATGCGCCACCCGAGATGGAGGTCACTGAGGTAATCAAACTTTTCCTGAACAGAACGCTGACCTTCGGCGACAGCAGCTGCCATCACCATTGCGAAGGGCATCACCACCACCTATCTCTCACGCATCGTCCGTCAGGTGTCGGGCGAAAAAAGCTATGGCTTTAAGAACTTTAATTTCGCATTGTCAGGGTCTTCGAAAGCATTGCAGCTTTTCAAATATGACAAAAGGTCGTCGAATGAGCGGCCATATAGCGTTTGGCCGAAATGGTGCATCTTTTCCATCACTTTGATGTAAGTTGCGGGGTCCCCTTGGCGGCTCAGCTTGCGTAGCGACAGCAGATAGTCTTCACGATACACGGTTGGCACTATGATTTTGGCTTCGCCAGCGCGGAACAATTCAGCGTTCATCATCACTCGGGCGGTACGTCCGTTACCATCGTTGAAGGGATGCGTCTCGCTGATGAGGAACATCATGTATATGGCTTTGGCCAACGGCGAGGTCAGCGCAGCATAGTAATCGAATCCGACTTCCAGTGTTCCTTGAACCAGTTTGACATCGACAAACTCGGTGTTTCCCGCACGGTTGTTCACCTGCTTGAATTGTCCAGGGTTAAGGTCGGGGCGGCCTGAAAGCAGTATGGCATGACGACGGCGCAGAATATCAATCAATTCCTGTGGAGTTTTCGGATAACGCTGCATCTCGCTTCGGTTCGATACCAGCTGGAACGTGCCCAAGATATCATGCGAATCCTCGCTTCTGTTCGCTATCGGGATGCCTGTCTCGACAATCCGCTTGGCTTCATCTACCTCGAATTCCGTTCCCTCGATGTAATTGGAGAAATAACTCTCGAAAAATGCGATGTCGCGGTATTCGTTTTCCGACTGCGGCTGTATGGGTCGTGAAACGAAGTGCTGCTCCTGCAAAGCGTCATAGAGGGTCTCGAACAGCCGTTTCCTGTTTTCGTCGTATCTCAAACCCACCGACAGAGCTTTTGCGTAGGTGGTTGCGAGTGCGGTTGTATCATGTGTCGCCAGCAATGCTGAAATCAGCACATTGATTTTTTTGAACTCCTTATCCATGCCAAGTCTTTCGGAAGTTTCGCGCAAGGTGTCGCGATATGAGTTCAAACCCGCTTCGCCGCTGGCAATCAGCACGCTGCCAAGTTTCTTTTCTATCACATCGACAGGCAACACCTTCGAATCCCCCTCAGTCCTGCGCGACTCCTGCATGTTCTCAAGCATCCAGCGGTGTTCGCTTGCAATAAACATCTGACCGAACACAATATCGTCCTTGTCATTTCCCGGGCCTTTGCCCACAACAACTACTACGCCAGGCAAGTCGGTCACCTTTTTGTTGAAAGAACCTGTCAAAAAGAAATAGCCGTTAGCTGTCAAACGCATCTCACGCGCACTTCGGTGGCTGATAATCGTTCCCGGGAAACGCCACATAAGGATATTCATAATATTGCGCCTGACGATACTCTCCGGGCTGTCAATCAGGTTTGTCGTATAGAGACGTGGCGCTATCTTGCGCAATTTCTCCTGTTTTATGAGGCGGGCGATAGCGTGCGACACATCTGGGTCGGACGATGCAAAAACAATTTCCTTATCCAAATCCAGTTCTTTCATACAAATTTTCTATAATTGCAGATGCAAAAATACAAATTTTGTCGAATAATGTATGAAAAAATACAAATTTTAGCGATTTATTCCTTAACCGCCACCCGTGCCACATGCTTTTTCCCTTCAATATCCGTAATCCTCACCAAATAAACCCCTTCTGGCAAACCAATAACATTGATTTCATTCGCATCGCGCACGGTCTTCACCAGCTGCCCAAGGGCATTATACACCTCCACTTCGGTAGCCTCAATACCTTCTATCGTCACCTTTTCCTTTGCCGGATTGGGATAAATGAATAATTCAGAATCCTTGGTTTCACTCATAGCCCCTTCGTAAGCACGATAGCATGTAAGTACACATATCGAAAAAAAATCCAATCCCCCTTCACTTATCCAGCTCCACATCCGGGCACAACCTCTCAAACACCCGCATCCGTTCATAATAAGCCTCATCGAATTCAGAGGTGTCAACACTGGCAGGCATTTGCGGCAATTCCTTGTCTCTTCCTTCCCGGCATCCAGCCAAAATCAAAACCGCCATCAAGGCGAATATCTTTGTCGTTTTCATAAATCACAGCCTTTGTCTTTCTTCCTCTCCCGCCAAACTTCCGCGATACTTGCTGGTCTTGGCCTTCAGGCGGTAACGCAAAGTCAGGTAGACTTCGCGGGAATCGTAGGTGCCGCTTTTGTAAATCCGCAAAGTCGGATAATAAGTGTCATAATAATAACCCGACTGGTTGAACAGGTCATTGACACCCAAAGTAATCGTCATGGCATTGTCCAACAAGGATTTCTGCACATACATGTTGCAAATCCACATGTTCTTGGACCTGAAATAGTTGTCCATGTAGCCCTTGCCCGCACAGCCAAATTCAAGATTGGCCTTCCAACCTTTTGAGAAAACGAAAGTGTTGTCGATGACGCCAAACGGGGAAATCTTGTCCAACGGAATCGTTTCGGTTTGGCTGCTGACGGAAAACCATTGCTTGTTGAAACCAAGGGACAACTGTGGGTGCCAGACCCCAATTTCTGGAGCCGCAGACAGCATGAAATTCATCCTCGGTATCCTCTCGAAGTTTTGAGGCTTCAATACCGAAATGCTCGGGTCGGTGTCCAAAGGCTCTGCCCATTCTATAATGACATTGCGCTCATCCCGAAATCCAATGGAGCACTGAAGGAACTTCCATGACGCAGCCAACGAGTAGTCATGCGTCAGGCTCGGTTCAAGAAAGGGATTGCCCGTCTGCAACGTGAAGCGGTTGATGTATTCCACGGCGTTGCGCAAGTCACGGTACGACGGGCGGCTGGTCTTCGCGGAATAACTCGCCATGAGTTGCACCTTGTCAATTTGCATCGAAAGCGAGGCACTGGGGAAAACATGGTCGAACTTGCGGCTTTGGCCATCGATGATCTGGTCTTGCACAAAATAGTCGTAGGCAGCGTGCTCGTAGCGGCAGCCCACACTGAACATGCCCATCAATGTCTCGCTGAAAGGCACCATGCGGCTGTATTCCACAAAGGCGGCAAGATTTCTATCTTTAATCTGTGTGAACGAAGTTTCGGCATACTCCGAATGGCTGATGTAGTCGTCGCGCCGCGAGGTGAACGAAGCCTGACCGCCATACGAAATCTCGCCACCCCAAAGTGGTGTGCTGAGGGTCAGTTTGCCGGCCAAAAGTCTGTTCTTGACTGGGTTTTCCGATTTGATGACACGGTCGTCCCACTCGATGCTATGCTCAATGCCATTATTATAAACGGTGTGGCCGTTGTTGAGGTAATCGGCGTTGAAGTCAATGGAGGTGTTTCCCAATTTACCGAGATAGAAGGCATTGACACGATGCCCCATGTCGTAGTCGTACTTCATCTGTTGGCGGCTTTCCCATTGGTCGTAATAGGCTCCGTCCATCTTGACCGCGCTGTTGATATGAATGGAATCGCTCATCACCGCCCAGAAAGTAGGGCTGTAGCGCACGCCAACGATGTGGTCGGGATTGAAGGAATAGTTGGCCTCAAACACGCTGGAGATGTGGGCATCCCGCGTGTCTTCTTGTAAGGTGTTCTGCTGAAGCCAGTCGTTTTCCACCTTGTTTTCCTGGATGATGTTGGAGTGCTGCAAGGACTTCATGTTGCGGTAATCGATGGTGGCCAACAGTTGCCAGCCGTTCTTGCGATAGTTGAGGCTTACGATGTCGCGCAGGTCGGTGTTGGCCGCCGATTGATAAACCGATGAGCGCACATCCACGCCCAAGCCCTCATTGGGGTTTTTCTTGGTGACGATACGCACCACCGCCCCGACCGTGGCATCGTACCGCGCCCCTGGGTTGGTGACCAACTCCACGCGCTGTATGTCCTTGGCGTTGAGTTGCTCCAATTCGCTGAAGTCACGCACCTGTCGCCCGTTGATGTAAACCAGCGGCTCACCCTTGCCGAACACCGTCAGTTTGTCGTCGTCCTTGACGATGCCTGGAATCTTGCCCAAAACATCGTCAGCAGCACCCACATCGGCGAGGATGCTGTTCTCGACCGTGGTCACTTGCGCGTCACCTTTAATGTAAACATCGGGCAGCCCCGCGCTGACCGTCACTTCGCTAAGGCTGACGGCATCAAGTTCAAGCTGGATGGTGCCCAAATTGGATTGCTTTCCTGAAAGAGGTAGCCATTTATCCTTGTAGCCAATGAAGGACACTTTCAGCAAGGCCGCGTTTTGAGCCTTTTGCATTTGGAAAGTTCCATTTTCATCAGTAACACAGCCGCTTAAAAAGGCCGAGTCCTGGCTCATCTGCACTACATTGGCGTAGGGAATGGATTGGTTGGTTTCATCAACGACCTTTCCGCTGATGTTCTGCGCTTGTATGCCCAAAACAAGGGTCATGCAGCAGGTGAAAGTAATAAATCTTTTCATAATGCTATTGTGTTTAAATTCATTTTCTGTTATACGGACTTACGCTGAAAAAGTTACTGTTTGCTTTAACAATTTTTCGGCAAAACTACACCGAGCCCCCACGCATGGCAAGCAAAACCATGTACGGGTTTGTACGGGTTTTTCGCTATCGTACCGATAATCAATTAGATGTGGATTCCTCTGCGAAGCTTCTGAGGGTGGTCGAAAGGGGTTCTTCGGTGCCGAAAATGGCTTTCATTTTACGGCCTCGGTCGTTCACGGTGGTGTAAGCCCGCTGCATCAGGGCAGAGATGTCGGCGTCAGAAAGGCCAAGCAGATAGAGGCAGCAATAGTCGAGGTCGTTCTTGGTGAGGTTGGGATAGGCTTTGGCCAGCCTGACGGTGAACAGATTGAAATGGCGGTCGGCGGCATCGCGCAACGCAGTCACCTGTTCCTTGCTTAAGGCAGCATCCTTATAAAGCTTGCAGTCCATCTGCGCCTTGAACTGCCCTTCATGCACTCGCTCCAAGATGAGGCGGCAGATGGGTTCATCGGTGAACGATTCAGCCTGTTGGGGCTTCGCGTTCACTTCCTCTTGTCGTTTGATTTGGTCCTTTAGCTCCCTCACCTCCTGGTTGCTCTTTTTCAATCGACCCGACATCGAGGCTTTCTCCAAACGATGGGCTTCCCTTTCGGCTTCCAATTTTTGGCTCTCCAACCGGTGTGCTTCACGCTCAACTTCTATCTGCTGGTTGGCTTCTTCACGTTGCTCTTTCATCTTGCGCCTGTGGAGCAGCCAAGCCGTAAGAGCGGCCAACACCACAAGGATGCCTGTTGCCATTATCATCCTGTTTCTTTGGACACGGACTTTCCCCTGCCTTTCGGCATCGGCCCGTTCCTGTTCCCATTGTAGATGCTGCTGAAACAACTCGTTAAGTTGCGAGACCTGTGCATTGCTTTCCCCTTCCGATACGGTGTTTCCCGCAATATACATCGAAAACTGGGCGGCTTTGTCATTTCCTGATTTAGGTTGACTGTTTTATGTCGTTAATCGCTGGTTGGAGTTGACCTTGTTGGTTATTAATACTGATATTGGTTGACTGTTCTT
>ONFO01000003.1 GCA_900317155.1 uncultured Bacteroidales bacterium | reverse complement strand
ATGCACAGATTACCAAGAAATTGGGCAAGTGCTGGGAACTTTATGTTGGCGGCGAGAACCTGACCAACTACAAACAGAAATACCCCATCATTTCAGCAGAAAATCCCGCCAGCGAAGACTTCGATGCTTCGATGGTTTGGGGACCGCTGAGTGGAATCAGGGCGTATTTGGGTGTGCGTTTCCAATTGAAATGATGGAGTAGATAAGTAGGTTTGGAACGATAGCTTGTTAGACCCACTGTAAAGAATCTTTACACCGCTGTAAAGAATCTTTACACTTTTTGGAAATGCGTGTTTTTATAGTTTGTTGATTATTAGGTGTTTATTTTTTTGGCACGATAGATGCTATGGCTGTTTTGATTGAATGAATAATGATCTTCTTGAAATTGATACTCCCGAAAGGAAAGCTCAAACTAGAAACAACATTTCAACAAATAAACAGTTAAACAATTAAACACTTAGAACTATGATCAAAGTAGAAAATCTAAGGAAAGTCTTCCGAACGGAAGAGATTGAAACCCTCGCATTGGACGGTGTTTCGTTCGAAATCAACGACGGCGAGTTTGTCGCCATCATGGGGCCTTCGGGTTGCGGCAAGTCCACCTTGCTCAACATCCTCGGCCTTTTGGACAACCCTACAGAGGGCCACTACGAGCTTCTCGGACATCAGGTCGGCGACCTCAAGGAGAAGGACCGCACCCAGTTCCGCAAGGGCAACATCGGCTTCGTGTTCCAGAGCTTCAACCTCATCGACGAACTCAACGTGTTCGAGAACATCGAGTTGCCGCTGCGCTACATGAACATCCCCGCCGCCGAGCGCAAGCAACGCGTCGAGGACATTATGACGCGCATGGCCATCAAGCACCGCGCCTCGCACTTCCCGCAGCAGCTGTCGGGCGGTCAGCAGCAAAGGGTGGCCATCGCCCGCGCCGTCGTCGCCAACCCCAAGCTCATCCTCGCCGACGAGCCTACGGGTAACCTCGACTCGAAGAACGGCAAGGAGGTGATGGACCTGCTCACCGACCTCCACAAGGAAGGCACCACCATCGTCATGGTGACCCACTCGCAGCGCGACGCCAGCTACGCCGACCGCATCATCAACCTGTTCGACGGTAAAATCGTGGAAGAGGTTTTGTCGCAACTATAACTTTCGTTCTGTTGTAAAATTGGATTGCCTCGGCAAGAAATCTTTCAAAATCGAAATGAAAATCTATCAAAAAAAATAAGAAATTGATTTTGAATGATTTTTGAAATAGATTTTTGAGGGATTTCTTGCGAAGCAATCCGGACAAATCATGGTTTTAGCTGTTTTGTGACAAAAAAGTTGTATCTTTGCAGAAAATAGAAACCATGCTTTTTGAGGATTATAAAATGCATCCTGATGCCCAAGTGAGGCAATCGCTGCTGTGGGAATTCGACCTTGATCAGTTCGATTGGCAGACGATGCGAGATACTGTGGTGCAACGTGTGATGGAACGCGGACGGATGGATGACTTTTATGCCATACTCAATTTGTATGGAGAAGAGGGCGTAAAAGCCGCTTTGAAAGCCATTCCATATATGAGCGACAAAAACATGAACTTTGCCTGTGTCACTTTCAATCTTGGAAAGGAAGAACTGAAATGCTACACAAAGAAACAGTCAGCAACGCAACATTGGAGCTCTTGAAAAGGCTGATGGCCGATGAGCGTTTGAAAGATTTTGTCCTTGTGGGTGGAACGGCGCTCTCGCTTCAAATGGGTCACAGAATCAGCATTGATTTGGACCTGTTCATCAACAGCGATTTCGATGCCGAAGCATTGAGGGAGTATCTGGAACGGACTTATCATCTGGAAACGGATTATATGGCTTTTGCCACGGTGAAGGGAGAGATAGAAGGTGTTCAAGTGGATTGTATCGCTCATTCTTATCCTTGGATTAGGCCTTTTGTAGAAGAAGAAGGCATTCGACTGGCAAGCATGGAAGACATTTGCGCGATGAAGCTTAACGCTATTGCTGGCAATGGTACTCGAATCAAAGATTTCGTCGATGTCGCCTACCTTTCTTCATCGTTTTCTCTGCGACAAATGCTGGAGTTTTACGATGAGAAATACCACGCCAATCCTTTGATGCCACTCAAAGGCATCGTGTTTTTCGACGACATCAACAAAGATGCCCCCGTTAAGATGGCCGATGGGAAACCTCTTGACTGGAAAAAAATCGAGAAACGACTCATCGCGATAGAGAAATCCCCAAGTAAAGTCTTTGATGCACTGTAAAGAAACTTTACACTTTTTGTAAAATGCCGTTTTTGTATTTTGTTGGTTTTTTAATGATTTGCGTTTCTGGCACGGCGATGGCCATGCTCTTAGGCAGAAAAAATATAAAACTGTAAAGCTATGACAAAGAAATCATTTTAGACGGTACTGTTCGTCATTATGGAGGGTATGATGATGGGATGGTGAAGTGAAACGCGGAAGTCATAACAGCGGTGTCATATAAAGCGGCAGAAATACCAATCCGTCTTTGACTTCAACATCCTTAGAGTGAAGGACGTATGGCGTGGAAAGATAGTTTCGGTACTAATTCATCACGGATTTTCCGTCTCATAAATCACCTTTCCTAGATTTTTCAAATGGGTGTTTATACACTTTTCCTAGATTTTTCAATGGGGCAAAATTACACATTTCCTAGATTTTTGAATGAAAATCTCCAAAAAAAATTCTTCATGACAACGCTCACTGTAAAGTTTCTTTACACCACTGTAAAGAAACTTTACACTTCGTCTTGAATCTTTAAATTTTAAATCTTTGAATTTTAAATACTTACATTTTTGGCACGGCGATTGCCATGCTAAAAGGCAGTAAAATTATAAACCTGTAAAGCTATGGCAAAGAAATCATTTTTGACCGCACTGCTAATTGTTATGGCGGTGCTGTGCGCTGAGGCGCAGAACTTGAATGGCCGTTTGGCCGATGAAAACGGCGAGCCTGTGGCTTTCGCCAACATGACGTTGAAACAGGCCGTTAACGACAGCATAGTTGCTGGTCTGACCTCTGACGAGAACGGCAACTTCTCCGTCGATGTGAAAGATGGAAGGTACATTCTCACTGCCTCCGCCATCGGCTACGAACGTCTTACCATTCGCTGTGGAGCCACCGCACTCGGGACATTGGTGATGCCTAAAACCACCAAGCAATTGGATGAAGTCGTGGTTGAAGGTTCACGTGTTACCGAGGAGATAGGGCGTTTTGTGGTGCTGCCCGACCCCAAGGAGGCGGAAGTCTCGGGTCGTGGTCTGACCTTGCTCGACATGCAACAGTTGCCTGGCTTGGAGGTGGATGTGGCCATGCAAAACATCACCATCGACGGCGGCACACCTATCCTTCAAATCAACGGGAAGGAAGTGCCGCTCAACCGCTTCATCAATGTCAGGCCGGAGCAAATCCTGCGCATCGAGTACAGCAATGAACCTGGAATCCGCTATTTGGATCGTAACGCTTCAGGCATCATCAATCTTGTGCTGAAGGAGTCGGACGACGGTGGAAACGTGGTGGCAAGGATTCAGTCGGCGTTCACCACGGGCTTTGTGGACGGTTATCTTATGGCCGCACACCACAAGGGCAAATCAGAGTTTTCGTTGCAGTACAACTTGAGCCATCGCAACTACAAGAACGTACCTTACGTGATGACAAACAGTTACATCGCTGAAGAGCGCACGGTGGAGCGCTCACAGGAGTTGAGTTCCCCCTTCAATTACATCACACACAACATCACGGGAGAATACACCTACCAGCCTAACGACAGCACCATGTTTGTGGCCACCTTGCGCGACTACATCGACAACAACCATTGGTTCGGAACAGGCGCCATCAACGAAACGGAAAACGGCATAACCACCCAATTGGACATGAACAAACAAACCGACCGAAAAGGCAACTCGCCGACCTTGGATTTGTTCTTCACGCACAAGATGAGGAACCGTCAGAAAATCGAACTCAATATGGTGGGGCAATATTCACATAGTGATTATTACAACAATTTGATTTACAAGGATTCGGAAAGCGAATGGGAATATCCCACAAAGGTGATTAACAACGGTTACGCTGTCAGTGGCGAGGCTGTTTACGGCAAACAATTCAAACAGGCGGAAGTCCGCGTTGGACTGCAATACCAGCACAACTTCGCGAGCAACGACTATGTGATTTACGAAACGCAAACCGAGATGACCAAGGACAACACTTATCTTTACACTAGCATCGATGGCAATTTGAGAGACAATGTGACGTATTCGTTGGGGACGGGCGTCAAGTTGTTCTCCGTGACTGACGGCATCGATACACGGCGCTATGTCCGCAACTTGAGCACGGCGGGTCTGTTTTGGCGCATCAACCAGCATTGGTCGATTAATGCCAATGCGAGGTTTATCCCATACTTGCCTTCGTTGAGCGAACTTTCACCCGTGTTGCAGCGCGTGGACGATGTAGAGGCCATTCAAGGTAACGAGTCGCTGCGGCCTTACAACACCCTGAATGGCTCACTGCGGTTGCGCTACAATAACAAGGGTTGGTTTGCGAGTATGATTCCAAGTTATTACAGGAACTTTTCGCCCACTGTCCGCCTGTATCAATACGACCCCGAACTTGGGCTTTTTGTCGGCACGCCTAAAAACACCGACTATTACCAGCGTTTCCAATTGAGGGCTGAAGTGGGCGTGAAGCAACTGTTTGACCGACTGAATATTACGTTGAAAGCTAAACTAAAAAAGGAGGAGGCCAAAGGCGAGGAGTTCTATCATAACAACCTCAATTTCAGCAGTGGCATCAAGGCGCAATTTGTTTGGAAGCAGTTGGTAGTCGGCTGCGACTTTGATTTTACACCCGAATGGTCTTTGTTCGGCGAGGATTTGTCGGGAGGCGAAATGTCGCAAAGCATCTATGCCGAATACAATTGGAAGAGCCTGAATGTCAGTTTGGTTTGGCATTGTCCGTTCAACAAGGAAGGTTACAAATACCAGTCGGAAAACCTCTCGGCAGTGCATCCTTACATCCATACCAACTGGACTGCTGACAACGGCAATATGATTGTGTTAGGTCTGACTTGGAAGCTGAACTACGGCAAGGCGTTCAACAAAGGCCAGAAGACGCTTTGGAATGGCGGATATGATGATGGTATGGTGAAGTGAAACTATTTAAAATCAATAGAATATGAAGAATTTGATAATTTATACCTTGCTTGCAACCCTGTTAATGATGGACGGGTGGAACGTGCAAGCGCAAAACAGCAATGTATGGAAAGTGGACACCGTTACTGATGGGAAAGGTAACAAAATCATTACCGTGTATAAGCAAAATAACGTTGCAGAAGGCAACGGCAACATCATCACGCGTGACATCGATGTGGCGGCGTTCAAGGAAATCAGCATGATATTGCCTGCAACGGTAAACTACAAAGTGGCGGACAACTACTCCTGCCGCGTGACCCTCGACGAGAACCTTTTCGAGTGGGTCGACATCTATCTGAAAGGTGATTGCTTGAGGGTCGAGATGGTTAAGACGTTTCAGCAATCCGACGTGAAGCCGACGAAGTTCCTCATCGAGCTCACCGCCCCGACCTTGGAGGAAATCAGTATAATGGGTAGCGGTGACTTTAATTTCGTTACGCCGTATGAAGCCAAAGAGTTGAAAATCAAATTGACGGGTTCGGGCGATGTGGTTTTCGAGAAAACAGCAAACATCCATGATTTTGATGTGGATGTTGCAGGCTCGGGAGATTTGTTGAGTAAAGAGTTCCATGCTGACTACATGGATATAAGCATTGCCGGATCGGGGAAGATGGTTTGCGAACACCTCCAAGCCAATCACCTGCGTTCAAGTGTCGCTGGTTCGGGCGATGTCATTATCAAGGATGGTAAGGTGAAAAAAGCGAACCTTACTGTGGCGGGTTCGGGCTCCATTGAGGCACGCTGCCAGATGGAATCGATGGACTACAGCGTTGCTGGCACGGGTAGTATCTCATACCCAGGCGATGTCAAGGCGGTAGGCACCGTAGTAGGCGGCAAGATCAATAAAATCTGGGGAACAGAAAACAACAAGAAAAAAAGTTGTGATGAAAAACCGTAATAAAACGAGAATCAACAAAACGCTTTTCGAAAAGTTGGTAAAGTTGTTCGGCCTTGAAAAAGCGGAGAAAATATACAAAAGACTTGTTCGTTTAGACAACAATTAAACAATTAAACAATCAACAATTCAACATCATGAGAATCTATAAAAAAGGCAAGACCTCCCTTGTGTCTTCCATCTTGAACATCTTGGGCTTGACGGCAGCCTTCGCCGCGCTCTATATCATCCTCGTGCAGGTACACCACGACCTCACCTTCAACAAGGCACTCAAGGACAGCGACAGGATTTATTGCATGATGGTCGGCGACCGATTTGCCGACTACGGCGCCTCATGCTGGATTAACCGACCGATTTCTGAGGCGGTCATTGCGGCCTCGCCCGATGTGGAAGCGGGCGGTTGCGGCTATGTGGGCAAAAACTGCCCGACCGCCACAGTTTTGTTTGACGACGACCGTCAAATGAGTGTGAAAATCGGTGCCTTCAGCAATGGCGGCAAGGATGTTTTCGGCTTCGAACTCGTTGCGGGCAACTGGGACGACTGGATTAACGGCATCACCTACGCCGTTTCGGAATCGACGGCGCGACGGCTTGGTGTGGAAGTGGGCGACGTGGCCAAACTTCGGACGAACAGTTGGCAGGGACTGCAACTTGAAGACGCCGTCATCGTCGCCATTTACAAGGACATGCCCGCCAACAGCGACGGCGCCACTTTCGACATGTTTTACAATATCGGCAATCGGGGCTTGGACAATTGGAGCGAATGGGGCTTCAACTATTTCGTGAAACTTCGCGAAGGCGCCGACCCGAAAGCGTTTGAAGAGGCCTCGAAACCTGCCATGAAGGACGCCTTTATGCGGCTGAACGGCATTGACCCGACATCGCTCAGCGAGGAGGAAAAGGCTCTGTGTGAAGAGTCGGTGGGTGGCACCAATCTCCAACTGATAAAACTCACCGATATGTATTTTGCCAAAAACATCAATGCGTCAGGAAAGACGGGTAACCGTACTACGACGATGACCTTACTCGCCATTGCTATTGCGGTCATCGTCATTGCGTTCATCAATTACATCAACTTCTTCTTCGCTATGGTGCCCATGCGATTAAAGAGCGTCAACACACGCAAGATATTAGGCAGCAGTCGTTTCCAATTGGTGATGTCGTTTGTAGGCGAGTCGGTGACGATGGTCATTATTGCCTTGGCGTTGGCCGTGGCCGTGGTCACGCTGTTCAGGCAGTCCACCTTGGCCTCGCTGATTGAAACGCCGTTGGACTTCGGCCAAAACTGGGGCCTTGTCGCCTTGACCGTCGGCCTTGGGTTGTTCATTTCGGTGGCAGCCAGCATTTATCCCGCTTTGTTCGCCACCTCGTTCAATCCCGCTTTCGCCCTGAAAGGTACGCTCGGCACCACGCAAAAAGGCAAGGCTTTCCGCATTGGCTTGATTGGCTTGCAGTTCACCGTTTCCATCATACTGATTATCTGTTCGATATTCATCCACGAGCAACGCCAGTTCATGCTCAACCGCGACATGGGTTTCGACCACGAGCAACTACTCACGCTGCAGACCACGGCTAAAATCGCCTACCTCGACCGTGAAACCTGTGAAAACCGCCTCAAGGCCGATGCCGCCATCAAGGATGTGGCTTGGGGCGATGGCGGGTTTGTCAAAGACGAGCGCATGGGCTGGGGCAGAAAATACAAGGATGCCAATGTGAATTGGCAATGCTATCCTGTTTCTTGGAACTTCTTGGATTTCATGGGAATAGAAATCGTGGAAGGCCGCAGTTTCACGCCCGCCGACGAGCAATCGGAAAACGGTGTCTATATCTTGAACGAGACCGCCCAAAAAATGTATGACATCACGCTTGGCGACCAAATCCAAGGCCACACTGAAGGTTTGGCCGAGGTTGCCGGCATTTGCAAGGACTTCAACTACTCGGCCTTGCGCAACGAGATTGGGCCGTTTGCCTTGTATGTCTTCGGCAAGCGTCCGTGGCGGCCTTGTATGCAACTGTTTGTCCGCACCGAGGCCGGCGTGGACATCCCTGAAGTAATGAAGCGCATCCAAAACACCTTGAACGAACTTGACCCGAGCATTGCCGCCGCCGATTTCGATGTGCAACTCTTCGACGAAACGCTTCAAAACCAATACAAAAAGGAGCAAAACCTCTCGAAGTTGATTACTTTGTTCACCATTTTGGCCATCGTCATCTCGCTGATGGGCGTGTTTGGCTTGGTGATGTTCGAGACAGAGCACCGCCGCAAGGAAATAGGCATCCGTCGTGTGCATGGCGCCACGGTGCAGCAGATCCTGGCGATGTTCAACTCGCGCTTCGTGAAGATTGTGCTGGTGTGCTTCGTCATCGCCGTGCCCGTGAGCATCGTCATCATGCGGCGTTATTTGGAGGGCTTCGCCTATCAGGTGCCGCTGCATGTTTGGGTGTTTGCTATTGCGCTGTTGGCTGTCTTGGGCGTAACGATAGCGGTGGTCACCTTGCGGAGCCTGCGGGCGGCTACGATGAATCCGGTGAAGTCGCTGAGGAACGAGTAATCTTTTCGCAGGCAGTACATCTTTCGTTCAGAAAAGTGGGTTATTATCCAATTATTCGTTCAGAAAAACGGGATAAAATTCAATTATTCGTTCAGAAAAATGGGTTATATGGTTGTTTTTTCGTTTGGAAAAGTGTATTTTTGCAGCGATAATTCGTTTGAAAAGATGCTGAAAAGAAAGATTGAAGATGCCTTACGGGAATGGAAAGACAGCCCTGACCATTTGCCGCTTGTCATTATGGGATTGCGCCAGTGTGGCAAGACCTTTATTGTGCGAAAATTCGCAGAAGAGAACTACAAATATGTGTATTACATGAACTTCACCAAGCAACCCAAGCGTATTGGTGCATTTTTGGGCTCTAAAGAAGTCGATGCGATTCTTTTGGAACTCTCCGCACAAATAAAAGGTGCCAATTTCGTCCCAGGGCAAACTTGCTTCATCTTCGACGAGATTCAAGACTGTCCCGATGCCCGTACCTCCTTGAAGTTTTTCAAAGAGGATGGACGTTTTGATGTGATTGCCACAGGCTCCCTTTTGGGCGTTCAAGGTTATGGCGAAAAGAAAAAGAAACTGAAACGGAAACGCGAGGACGACATTCGTTTAGGAAAGAACTCTATTCCTGTTGGTTCTGAATACATTGTGCAGATGTATCCACTCGACTTCGAGGAGTTTCTTTGGGCAAATGGCATCTCGGAAGAGGTGATTGCTTTTTTGAAGGACTGCCTGGCAGATGAAAAACCGGTTCCAATGGGGATGCATGTCGCCATGAAAGACCTCTTGAATCGCTATGTCGCCGTTGGTGGTTTGCCTGCGGCTGTGAACAAGTTGATAGAGACAGGCAACATGAGTAAAGTGGATGCCGTCCTTCGCAGGATTCTGAAAGAGTATAAAGATGACATGGTGAAATATGCCAGCGACGATGACAAACCCTACATACGCGGTTGTTTTGATTCTATCACCAAGCAACTATCCAAGGACTACAAAAAGTTCCAATACAATCTCATCAAGAAGGATGGCCGCGCAGAGGATTACGCCGGGTCGCTTCAATGGCTGGAAGATGCTGGAATGATTCGTCGCTGTTATAACACAGAAGCAACGGGTTTGCCCATGGAAGGTAATGCCATAGAATCCGTCTTCAAAGTGTATATCACCGACATTGGCTTGCTTGTCACCATGCTTGGCGGTTCCACTCGAAATGACATTATACAAGGGAACTTGGGCGGTTTCAAAGGGGCTATCTTTGAAAACTTGATGGCTGATACACTCCATAAAAAAGAGCAGAATCTGTACTACTACCGTAAGGAATCTGGCATGGAACTGGACTTTTTGGTTAGTTACAAGGGAGAATGTGTTCCCGTTGAGGTCAAAGCCAAGACAGCCAAAGCAAAAAGCCTTTCAACTGCACTGAAGCATCCTGAAAAGTACCATGTATACCATGCCGTAAAATTCGGCGATTTCAACATTGGTCGTGAAGGTCCATTGCTGACACTTCCGAATTATATGCAGTTTCTCTTGGATCTCGAACCCGAAGAAATCATCTTGGAACCTGTTGACACCGATGGACTCAATCGCTTGGCAAAAGAACTATTTGAAAAATAGATTCACTGTAAAGAAACTTTACACTTTTACAAAAGCGAAAATCATATCTTGTTGATTCATATTGTTTTACAAATTTGGCACGGATTATGCCATACGACATACAACAATTAAACAGTTAAACAATCAACAATTAAACGGTAATGAGCAGTTACATCAAATTCCTCTCCCGAAACAAACTCTACAGCATCATCGAGGCCATTGGCCTGACGGTGAGCCTCGCCTTCGTGGTCATCATCTTCTGCTATGTGACACAACATATCGCCATCACGCGTGAAAACCCACATAGGAAGGAGATATATTGTGTGGCTTTGAATGACATAACCCTGTTCGAATACGGGATGAAGAAGAGCATAGGGGAAAGCATCCCTGAAATTGAAGCAATCACCGAGTGTGGCTTCATCTATGGCACAGAGATGAAGGCAGATGAGTTAATGCTAATGCCAAGCGTGTTGGGCTGCGACCGTGACTTTTTTAACTTTTTTCCTGTCCAGTTATCAGAAGGCAAACCCGAACAAATTGACGATGTTTTGACGGCTTTCATATCGGAAAAACTGGCGCAAGCCCTATCGGAAAACGGCGAGGTCGTGGGACGGACCATCCATCTTTTGGCACATGACTTCACCGTAGCGGGTGTGTTCACTGACTTGGGCACCTCGCTTTTCGATGTTATGCCCGACGTGATTGTCAATGTGGACCTCACCTATGACAGATCGTTCCTCGGTGGATTCAACAGTCCGATGCGACCCGCCAACATGTTTGAAAACGTGTGGGTCTTTGTGAAATCGCATCCCAATGCCGACCGAGAGGTGCTGCGAGAGAAGATGGTTGTAGCTTGTCAGACATTCTATAAGACAATATTGGGCAGCGATTTTTCCATCGAGTCTAAGGACCTGACGTTGATTCGACTGGATGAATTACTCTATAGCGATGCCAGCACCAACCTGAAGAAAGGCGACAAGACCATGATGCGCAGCCTGTTGGCGGTAGGTTTGTTGCTGCTGATTTCCTCGATATTCAACTACATCAACCTCAATGTGGCTTTGACGAGCAAACGTGCCAAGGAGATGGCCACACGGCGATTGCACGGAGCCACCAAAGGCCGAATCATCGGGAAATACCTGCTTGAGTCGTTGGCGTTTACCACGGTGTGCATGGTGCTGGGCATCTTGCTGGCTGAGGCACTCGCACCGCTAGTCAACCGCCTACTGGGTGGTGATATTGGTGTAAAGGTTTTGCTTTCACCATCCTATTTGCTTGCCTATCTGCTGATGGTGGTCGTGGTGGCGCTGTTAGCAGGCATTATCCCTGCTGCGGTGGTGTCGCGAGCCAAGCCTATCGATGTGGTGACTGGCGCCTTCCGCTTTCGCAACAAGATGGTGCTCTCGAAGGTGTTCATCGTCTTGCAGAATGTCATTGCCATCGTGCTAATTGCCTTGGTGATCACGATGGAGGTGCAGATGCGCCACATGGAGCGAAGGCCTGTCGGGTGCCGTACCGAAAACCTGTTTTTCATCGAGTCCATCTTATCGGGCGACGAGGCCTTTGAGAACGACCTGCTGGCCTTGCCTTGCGTGAAGCGGATGGGCCATTCCTACGGTTATCCGGGAGGTGCCCGTATGGGTTCAAGTTGGAAACGTCTCAACGATCCTGACAATTGGATTCAAGTGAGATACCTGATGTGCGATATAACGGCTTTCGATATGTTTGGCTTTGACATCAAGGCGATGTATGGCCAGCTGGATGAACGTCAATGGTTGTTGACGCAGGGTCTGTTGGAAAGCCAGTTGGGGATTCCGATGGAGGACTTCAACCCTGACTCGCTTGGCGCTTGGTACAAGCGGAATGTCGGTTATGACCTGTGCGGTGTGGTGGGGGATTTTGCCATTACTGACGCGGCGCATGTGGTGGACGAGACCTTTGGTGCGGTGCAGATAGTGGGGAAGGAACCGATGTTTAGAGGCGTAACGTATTCTCCTGTGCTGGAGGTTGTGGGTAATCATGCAGAGGCGCGTAAGACCATTATGGGGGTGTATGATAAGCACATGAGTAAGAAATCCGTTTATTGGGAAGCCTCTGCCGACTTTATCGACAATATGCTGCTGCAAGATTTGAAGGGAACCAAAAACAAAATGCGCCTTGTGGATATGTTCATGGCAGTGGCGGTGTTGCTGTCGCTGCTGGGTCTGGTGGCCATGAGCACGCATTTCGCCTCCGAGCGCGAGAAGACCATCGCCGTCCGCAAGGTGTTTGGCGGCACGATGCAAAGCGAGATTCGCCGCAACCTGAAGGAATACGTCATCATGATTCTTATCGCCAATGTCATCGCCATCCCCATAGCAGTTTGGGTCTGCGGGCGTTATTTGGAGGACTTCGTCTATCGCATCGACCTGTATCCGTGGATCTTCGTGGTGACGGTGGTGTTGTCGTTCGTCATCGCCATCGGCTCAGTGCTGTGGCAAATCGTTTCCGTGGCTCGGGTGAATCCGGTGATGGCGTTGAAGAAGGAATGATCAGTAAAAACTACGGATTGCACGGAGGAAACGGATTTCCGCCAAATTGGTTTTGTGGCTAATCTTCGATTTCGAGCAATCCGTAGTTAGACGTATAGATTGATGAATTCGTCGGCTGACATAAGAGGAATGAGCGAATAATCTGAAAAACCTTTGGCATCTCTGGTAAGAATGACATCACAGTTGCCAGCCAAAGCGCATTGGTATTGAAGCATGTCTTCGAAGTCTTTCGACGGAGAATCAATGGCTTTGCGTAATTGGTCTCGGTCCATGGGAAGAACCACTATTTGTTTTTCCAGAGCGTCAAGCATCGGATATAGTTTTTCCTTGTCGAAGCGTTTGCCTAAAATATAGGCCATGTTGGCAAATGTCAAAGGGGATGCGAAAAGGGAAATCACCTTGTTCGCGCCGTTTTCAAGAACCTTTTCGGCGGCATCAGCCCCAGGCCTGTTTTCAACAAAATCGATTAGAATATTGGTGTCAATAAAAACCCGTCTCATTTGCTGTGGAGATATGAAAGTCGGTCGTCGCTATCGATTTCTTCTGGAGTAAATGCCACCACACCTCGCATCTGCTTGATGGCATCAGGGAGTCCCACTCCATGCTCTTCTTCGCTCTTTTCGGGAGCGATTTTTTCCCAATTCAGGACAATGAGTCGGAGTGCCTTTATGGCTTCTTTCATCATTTCCTCATCAGAAACGATGATGTTCAGCTCATGGAATAAGGCTTCGTTTAATTGCAATGTCGTCATATCCAATTCGTTTCTTGGGTGCAAAAATAACAATCTTTTTTGAAATGGCGCTATATATTTCTTATTCATTAAGTCTACGACGAGTTAGAAAGACGCGTTCACTGTAAAGTTTCTTTACACCCGCTGTAAAGAAACTTTACACTTTTACAAAAGTGAAAATTGTATCTTGTTGATTCATATTGTTTTACAAATTTGGCATGGATTATGCCATACGACATATAACAATTAAACAGTTAAACAATCAACGATTCAACAATATGTCAAGTTACATCAAATTCCTTTCCCGAAACAAACTCTACACCGTCATCGAGGCCATCGGTCTCATCGTTTCCATTGCCTTCGTCATCTTGATTGGCAATTATGTGTATCAACAGTATTCCGTGGCTTACGGCAATCCTTATCGAAATAGGGTTTATGCCGTTGGAAATCAAGATTATATGTCGCTATCCTGGTGGGACAAGGCCGTTTTTGAGGACAAACTTCCCGAAGCAGAAACGGTGGCCCGCATCTCTGGCTCCGACTATGACGGCTATATCACCTTCGGCGACGAACAACCTGTCAATGCTGTCATCACCGAGGCTGACCCCGAAATTTTTGAACTTTTCCCGAGTCTGACCTTGCTCGATGGCAGCATGGACGAGTACCTCATCAAAGGGCATTGCCTGATTTCCGAGTCGCTTGCCAACCGCGCCTTCAACGGCGACGCCGTCGGCAAGCCCATCCAAATCACCTATTTCGATGATAAAATCGAAAGTATGGTCTGTGGCATTTTCAAGGATGCTCCCAACTCAATGATGCCTAACTCCGATGTGCTGCTCAATCCCAAGTTTAACACATTGCCCAACCAAAAGCCTTTCAGTTCCATTGGACAATATATGACCTTGATAAAAGTCCGTGAAGGCACTGACCGTGAGCAATTTGCAAAGAAGGTCGAGGAGGTCGGACTGCCTAATTACTCCGATGGTTTCGTGAGTGCCATGCCGATTTACACTTTGCCGGAAGTCTTTTTCAATGACAACCAATGGATGTTCAAAGGAGGTAAAAAGCCGGTGATGCAAACACTGACCGTGGTGGTGTTGCTGCTGCTCGTTTCGGCCATTTTCAACTACATCAACCTCAACATGGCCCTTTCGGGAAAACGCGCCAAGGAAATGGCCACAAGGCGGCTTCACGGTGCCACGAAAGGGAGAATCGTTTTAAAGTATATCCTTGAATCCGTGTCGTTTACGGCTATGTGCTTCGTGCTGGCGTTTTTGTTGGCCTGTGCCTTGTTCCCGATGATGAACGGTTTGCTGAAAAACGTTGGGGGCGGCGATATGAGTATCGATGCATCATTGGGGCAGTTTGTACTGATCCGATTCGACTGGACGGTGGGCGTTGTGGCAGTTTATCTTGCAGCCATAGTGTTGGTGGGCGTACTGTCGGGCATCGCGCCTGCCGCCATTGCCTCGCGTTTTGAACCGATCGACGTGGTACGCGGCACCTATCGGCTTCAAACCAAAAGAGTGTTCAGCAAGATTTTCATTGTGTTCCAAAACACAGTCACCATCGTCTTGATTGCCATGGCGATTTTGATGGAGGTGCAGATGCGGCACATGATGAACCGGCCCACCAACATGCGTTCAGAGGGCTTGTATTCGCTGCAATGCTGGGTAAAAGATTATTCAGATATTGCGCCGCTCATCGATCGTTTGGAAAAGATTCCGAATGTGAATGCGGTGGGCTACGGTCGCGGTTTTGCTGGGCAGATGAATATGGGTACCACTGTAACCACGCCCGAAGGCGAAAGGGTAAACATGCAACTTATCTTATGCGACGAAACATATTTCAATATGCTTGATTTGCAAGTTGTTGAAGATTTCGGACTACGAACCAATTCGGTATGGATGTCAAGGACTTTGGCCGAAAAACTCGCTTTGAGCGACTCGACGGCACATTATTACACACGCAATATGCACATCAACGGCAGCAATCCCGAGACTGTGGGCGGAATCTATGAGGACATTCCGACGCGCTCGGCAGCATCTTCTGAACCCAACCAATTTTCGGCGGTCATCATTGCACGATCGGAAGACTTGATTTGGGGCAACGGCGTAATGATTGATGTTTCAGGTGATTACAGAGAGACCGAAAAAGCCATTATGCAAGCCTACGCCGACTATTCCGAGGAAAAGAACGGCACCTACGTGGAGCCAGCACAAAACGGCTATGTGAAAGACCTTAACAACTTGTTGCTTCAACCTGCAAAAATGGCTATGCGATTGCTGGAATTGTTCATGTTGCTTTCCGTGCTGATTTCTTTGCTCGGCCTCGTGGCCATGAGCACTTATTACAGCGAACAAAGCACCAAGAGCATCGCCGTCCGTAAGGTGTTTGGCAGCAATGTCCGGCGCGAGTTGTGGCGCACGGTGAAGGATTACATGGTTTTGGTCGGCATTGCGGCACTTATCGGCATTCCGCTCGCGGTTTGGTTCTGTGGCCGCTATTTGGATCGTTTCGCCTATCGCATCGAGCATTACGGTTGGGTCATCGCCGTGGCTGCCATCCTCGGTATGTTGATGGCTTTCTTGTCCGTCCTTTGGCAGACCTTGAAGGCCGCGCGGACAAATCCGGCGCAGGCGTTGAAGAAGGAGTGAAATTGCAAATTATGTTTTTTCGGTAATTTTTTTTCGGTAATTTGAGTAAAAGCATTATCTTTGTCCCCAAAATCAAGGCCTTATGGTAAAAAACATCAATCCCTTCATAGTTTCAGGAAAGATTGCCCCCGAATACTTTTGCGACCGCGTGAAGGAAGCGGCTGATTTGGAGAAATCGATTCATAATCAGATGAATGTGGTGCTGACTTCACAGCGCAGAATGGGGAAGACGGCTTTGGTGGATTTCGTTTTTGACAAGCCGGAAATCAAGAATGAATATGTCACTGTTTCGGTCGATATACTTCACACTACGACCTTTCGCGAGTTCATTCTTGCCTTTGGGACAGCGGTTTTCGACAACGTGGCCACCCGAAGCGTGAAGTTGCGCAAGCAGTTTGTCACTTTCTTGAAGTCGCTAAGCGCAAGCTTCGGCTACGACACCGTCCAAAATATGCCCACTTTCGACGTTAAGTTGGGTGATGTCCAGAATCCGGAATACACTTTGGCGGAGATTTTCAGTTACCTTGAAAAAGTCGATAAGCGATGCATCGTCGTTATTGATGAATTTCAACAGATTACGCGTTATCCAGAGAAGAATGTAGAGGCGTTGTTAAGGACTCATATCCAGAAACTCTCGAACGCCAATTTTGTATTTTCAGGAAGTCAGAGAAGGCTTATGGAAGAGATGTTTTTCTCGTCAAAAAGGCCATTTTTCCAAAGTGCAAAATCGCTCCGATTGGAACCTATCGCATACGATGTCTATTTGGATTTTGCAACTCATCATTTTCGGGAGGCCGGGAAAGACCTTGCCCCCGATGCCTTTTCACGTGTTTATGAGGTGTTTATGGGCGTAACTTTGTATGTACAACGCATCATGAAGGATGCATTTTCCGAAACATCGAATGGCCAAACATGTGATGTTGAAGCTGTAAATCAGCTGATTGAGGATTATATTGACGAGAATGACTCTCGGTTGCGTGAACAGTTGGCCTATATCACCGAAGCGCAAAAGGAACTGCTTTACGCCATCCATGCCGAAAAACAGGTGCAAGGCATCACTTCCACGGCATTCAACAAGAAATACCGTTTGCGTTCGCCAAGTTCAAGCCAATCGGCGGCTCTCAAATTGCTTGAATACGACCTAATTACAAGAAAGGAAAAAACCTATTCCATTTCCGACCCGTTGATGAAACTTTGGTTGGATAGGAGAAAAGTTTGAATTATCGGGACTCGGAGTCTCGCGTCCCGCGTCTCGAAGTCCCGCGTCAAAAACTGACAACTGAACAACTAATAACTGAAATGTCCAAACTCAAATCCAAAATCCTAGTCGTTGACGACAACGCCGGCATCCGGTCGGCACTGAAGATATTGCTGCCCATGCGCTTCTCGGAGGTGGAACTCATCGCCTCGCCCAAAGTGCTGATGGAGACCATGCGGACATTCAAGCCCGATGTGGTGCTGCTCGACATGAACTTCGAGACCGACATCAACACGGGCAACGAAGGCCTCTTCTGGCTCTCGGAACTGAAACGCGACTTCACCGAGGTGGAGGTGGTGCTCTTCACGGCCTACGCCGACATCGCCCTCGCCGTGGAAGGCATGAAACGTGGAGCCTTCGACTTCGTGGTGAAGCCCTGGGACAATGCCAAACTGCTTGCTACACTCGAAGAGGCTTGCAAGAAACATCGTGTAGGGACACATCGCATGTGTCAACCCTACACGAATGCCACGCCGACAATGCGCTGGGGAGAGAGCGAAGCAATGCGGCGGCTGCGCGCGATGGTGGAGAAAGTGGCTCCCACCGATGCCACCGTGCTCATCACGGGCGAGAATGGAACGGGTAAGGATGTGCTGGCCAACGAGATACACCGTCTTTCCAATCGCGCTGCCAAGCCGATGGTGGGCGTGGACATCGGAGCCATCACGGATACCTTGTTCGAGAGCGAGATGTTTGGCCATGTGAAAGGCGCCTTCACCGATGCCCATGCCGACCACATCGGTAAGTTTGAGCAGGCCAACGGCACCACGCTGTTTCTCGATGAAATTGGCAATGTGCCGCTGGCACAGCAGGCCAAACTGTTGCGCGTCATCCAAAACCGCAGCATCACCAAGGTGGGCGACACGAAATCCATCCCCATCAATATCCGCCTGATTTGTGCCACCAACATGGACCTGGCGACGATGGTCAAGGAAGGCCGTTTCCGCGAAGACTTGTTCTACCGCATCAACACGGTGACTTTGCACCTTCCGCCCTTGCGCGAGCGTCCCGACGAAATCGTCACCTTGGCAGAGATGTTTGTCAAGCAATACGCCGAGAAATATCACCGCAAGGCGCAAGGCCTTTCCGACGAGGCAATGAATCTCTTGAAACGCTGCCGCTGGAGCGGCAATATCCGTGAACTGCAAGGCTGTATCGAGAAGGCAGTCATCTATTCCGAGGCGGAACTCATACGCGCCGCCGACCTTCAACTCCGCGCCTCGGAACTGATGGATGAAGATAAGCCAAAACCGCAAAACCAAACCCTCGAAAGCGCAGAGGAACAGGTCATCCGCAATGCAATGAAGACCTACAACGGCAACTTGACCCTAGTGGCCAAAGCATTGAAAATCAGCCGTCCGACCTTATACCGCCGCCTAAAGGAATACGGAATATGAGTGCTTGGATTTGGATATTGGTTGTTGTGGTGGCCGTCGTCGCAGCGATTGTGGTGACGACGCTTATCGTGCGCAGGAACGATGCCCGAAAGGTGGGCTTCATGATGGATGCCTTAGAGGACGGCGAGCTGAACTTCCACTTCAAGGAGAAGTCGGCACTTAATCGTGCCCTCAACCGCATCAAGGGCATCTTCGAACGGCGCGACGCAGCCAACGAAGAGTCCTCGCAGAACAAGCTGTTTCGCGTGATGACGCACGAAATCATGAACACCGTCGCCCCCATCGCTTCCTTGAGCGATGCTTTGCTCACCGAAGAAGGGGTGGATGTGAAGGCAGGGCTGGAGACCATTTCAGCTTCATCGAAAGACTTGATCCGTTTTGTGGAGTCGTACCGCAGCATGACACAAGCCCAGCCGCCTGTCCGCAAGGCGGTGATGGTGGACGAACTGATGGACCGTGTGCTGCTCCTCAACAAGGCAAAGGTTGCCGAGCAAGGTGCCACTTTGACCTATCAAGCCAACACGCCCGACTTGCTCATCTATGCCGATGAAGGTCAAATCATGATGGCTTTTAACAACTTGATTAAGAACGCTGTGCAAGCGGATGCCACTTCCATCCGCATCACCGCCGCCCTGAACTCGGAAGACCAAACCGTCATCCGCGTGGCCAACAACGGAAAAGCCATCCCATTACGCCAGACCGAGGAAATCTTTATTCCGTTCTACACCACCAAACCGAACGGAACGGGCATCGGCTTGAGTTTGTCGAAGCAAATCATGGTTCGGCATAACGGCAACCTCGTCCTTGAACAGAGCGACAGCAACCTGACTGTTTTCGCTTTGTTGTTTAAGTGATTGCAATTTGTTCGTTTTTTGTTGTCATATGTTGTTTTCTTATGTATTTTTGCACCTAATACAATACTGTTTTTGATTATTAATCCCTAAAATAACTAAAAATGAAAAAGTTCTTTACTACTATGTTTGCGCTGGCCTTGTCGTTGGTCACGATGGCCGGCAATTTCGTGATGCTTTCCTATTCGGGTCGTGCCGAGCTGGAAAAACATTTCTCTGACCCGAACCTGACGGTGCATTTCTACACTGATTCTGAAGTTTTTGCCACTGCTGAACGCTTTGAGGCAAATATGGTTATGCTTGATGAAAATGCTTTTTCGGACGCCGAAACCTATACTTTGGTGTACTGCCCGAAAGAGCAACAGCAACGTTATGATGCATTGTATGCGACACAGAATTATGTCATTGTGAGTGGAATTGTCGAACCTTACAAGAACGACGGCGCTGTGGCTATCTTCAACAAGAAAGCCAGCCTGCCCAAGCTGACCCGCGATTTCCCTGTGGTGACGGAAGAAGACCCTCGTATCCGTGAGATGCTGAACCAAGTCAACATGGACTCGCTCGAGGCCATTGTTCAGCACTTGCAGGATTATGGTAGCCGCATTTGGAACTCCAATAATGCCTTTGCCGCTTCCGATTGGATTGCCAGTCGCATGGAGGCTCTTGGTCTTGAGGTCGAGCAGCAGCCTTTCAATGCCAATACGTGGATGGGCAGCGGCGCTGCGGCTCCTAATGTGATTGGCATTCAACGTGGCACGCTCTATCCTGATACCTATGTTGTTTGTGGCAGCCATTTTGACTCGTTCTCATATCAGGCCATGAGTGGTGGATCCGCTCCCGGTGCCGACGACAATGCCACTGGCGTGGCCAGCGTGCTCGAAAGCGCAAGAATCATGACTCAGTATGAGTTTGAGTACAGCATCATCTACTGCGCCTACGGCTGCGAGGAGATGGGTCTGTATGGCAGTGAAGCCTACGCCTCGCGCTGTCAACAGCAGGGTATGGACATCATCGGCTATTTCAACAACGACATGAACGGCTATCTCTATGGTGACCAGATCCACATCGACTGCATCTATCCCAACTCGGTGGAACCCATCGGCACCTATTATATGAATGTAGGCGAGGTGTATTATCCCGAGTTGCCCATTCGCCACGTCAATTTCAATGAGGGCGACAGCGACCACACCTCTTTCAATAACCATGGCTACATGGGTATCTATCCTTTTGAGGACTATGAGCACTACAGCCCTTACATCCACACGCCCAACGACTTGATTGGAACGAGTGTGACGAGTTTCGAGATGTCGCAGCAGTACTGCCAAATGAATATCGCTTGTTTGGCCGAGATTGCCAATCCTATGGGTGAGACGCCGCAGGTGTATTGCAATCCGGTGAGGAATTTTGAGATTTTAACCCCTGTTACAAAAGAAATGACTACGATTTGGATGGGATGGGATGCCCCTGAGGAAGGTTCTACTGGAGAATTGGAGCGTTTTGAAGTGTATCGTGACAACGCATTGATTGCAACCTTGGAAAATGATGTCTATACATATCAGGACACAATTACGGTGGGCGCTCAAGCGGAATATTTTATTTTGGCTGTTTACAGTGATGGTTGTTCTTCAGCTTCGGAAACGCTTATTGGCGTGGGGTATCCGGACAGCGTTAACGAGGCTGTAATATGTGGTACTGTGGTCTATCCCAATCCCTCCAACGGCACCTTCAACCTCAATCTCGGCGAAGGCCAATGGGATGTGGAAGTTTTCGACATCACAGGCCGTAAGGTCTATGAAAACCGCATGGATGGCCATTCCGTCCTTGACCTCGGTAAATGCAACAAGGGTGTTTACTTCTTGAAAGCCATGGGCGAGAGTAGGGGAGTGACGGCGAAAGTCATGGTGCAGTAAGCTTTGTTTGAACATAAAACTTCAAAATTCTCCGTTTCACTGGGTTGAGACGGAGAATTTTGTATTTTTGAGGCCTAAATACTACACTTATGAAATACCAAGTTTCACTTTTCATCATGGCATTAGGCTTTGTGCTGGCCTCGTGCGGCAATAATAACCAACCTGTCGAGACATCCGAGCCTGAATCCGATTCCATCCGTTTGCGGACGGTAATCTATTGTCCAGGCGATTACAACTCGAAGAACTACCGCATACCCGCGATCATCACGGCCAAAGACGGTTCTCTGGTTATCGCTACCGACAAGCGGAAAAACAACGACATAGACCTGCCCGAAGACATCGACATCCTCATCAACCGCAGCACCGATGGCGGTCGTACTTGGAGTGAGCCTTACACATTAATGGAAGGTCAAGGGGTGGGGAAAGGCTTCGGTGACTGCGCCTTGGTGCGTACCAACGACGAAGGCGGTCTTTTGGCGGCTTTCGTGGGTGGTTGCGGCTTCTGGCAGGGAAGACCTGAAAACCCGCTACGAACTTACGTCGCAAGGAGTTACGACAATGGCCAGACTTGGACTGAACCCAAGGACATCACCGATGAACTTTACGGCGCGAAGTGTGATAACGAGGTGAGTCGCACTTGGTGGTCTGCCTTCTTCGCCTCGGGCAACGGCTTGCTGACCTCCAAGGGACGCATCATGTTCGTCCTCGCCGTGCGCGACACCGAGGAATGGGCGGCTTGCAACTATGCCGTCTATTCCGACGACAATGGTGAGACATGGCATATTTCAGGACGTGCTTCCCAGCGTGGCGATGAAGCCAAAGTGGTGGAATTGGCCGATGGCCGCATCTTGATGAGTATCCGTCACGAGGGCGAGCGGTGGTACAACATTTCCGAAGACGGCGGCACCACTTGGCGCCCCGAAACCTCCGCTTGGCCCGACCTTGTAGCCACGGCCTGCAACGGAGATATTATCCGTTATTCTTCTGTAAATGAAGACGGAAAGAATGTGTTACTGCATTCGTTGCCATGCGCCGAAAGCCGAAAGAACGTTACGGTTTACGTTAGTTATGACGAAGGCAAGACTTGGCCCGTGAGCAAGTGCATCGTGCCTTACGATGCTGCCTATTCCTCACTCTGCATCCTGCCCGACCATAGCATCGGCCTCTATGTGGAGGAATCCGACGGCGACACACTGGGCTACTCGATGGTGTTCTATAACTTCGGTTTGGAATGGCTGGAGAAGTGAATCCGTGGAATAAGTTTTGCCAATTAGAGAATAACCCTTACCTTTGCACAATCAATTGAATCATTGTAAAATCAATTAATAAAATGAAGAAAACTATGAAAATGTGGATGATGGCCGCCATCCTGATTTGCGGCGTTAGTTTGGTTGGCTGTGGCAATAAGAAAGCCAAAGAAGAACCAAAGGAAACCCAAGTGGAAAACACTCCTGTCGAAGTCAAAGTGCCGGATGCAGTGGCGTGTGCTGCGACCGTTGAGGATTACTTGGTGAATGTGATTGGTAAGAATTACGCTGAGGCTGAGCATTGCATCCCTTGCCCTATGATTATCAGCACAAATGATGTGAATAAGGATGATATTCTGATGTGGGGCGACTTCTGGGTGTTCAACTACAACGTTGCTGGCGACACGTTGAAGACCGTTTCAGGCGGCAACCATCCTGGACTGATGCACCTGAAGAAGACCGACATGGGCTTTGAGGTGACTGGCTTCGATGCCGTGGAGGACGGTGCTGGCAACATGGAAAGCGCCAAGAGGATTTTCGGCGATAACTTTGATGCGTTTTGGGAACTCAACAGCAACCAGGAGAAGCGCGAGGATGTCAGATTGCACTTCATCGCCGACTATGTGAAAAAGCACAACCTTCCGGTCAAGATGGTGCAAGACTATGGCTGGCCTGCCGTGGCATTGCCGGAATAAGTTTTGGCAATAGTATTAAAGATGCTTGATAGTATTGAGAAATATCTGGACCTTGTGTCTGAGGCCGTTGCGCAAAGCACTTTGGTGAAGATGACGTTGAGCAAGCCCGCGCTGAAGCACGATGAGTTGCGCAACATCTATGTGAAGCCCGTATTAATAAAGTAGAAACGCCTTTTTTCCTTTACCTATCACTACGAGCGCCGCGACGAAGTGAAAAACTATGATGCCACGCAGATGCTTGACATGCTGAAGGAAATGCTCCCCAATCGTTTCCTGAATGCTGTGTTGTTTACCGTCGACGAGGATGTTACCTTGTTGGTTTCGTCCAAAGGCAAGGCAACCCTTCAAACCAAAAAGGTGCAGGAGTGCCGTGAGCAGAATTTGGAACACGACAAGCAGAAAGCCCGTCTCATCAACCCGGCGAATCCGTGGTGGTATCAGCTTGGCTTGACGACGCGAGAGGGCAAGATCACTGCCGACATGCAGCATAAGTTCAAGCAGATTTATAAGTACGCTGAAATCGTTGAGAGTCTTATCAAGCCGATGAAGTTTGATGGGACGGTTCACATCGCCGACATGGGGGCAGGGAAGGGATATCTTACCTTTGCCTTGCACGAGTTGTTGACCCAACGTCTGAACTTGGCTGTCGACATCAAAGGTGTGGAAATACGTCCCGATTTAGTGTTGAAAATCAACGAGATCATCAAAGCGGACAATTTGAAAGGCTTGGAGTTTGTGGAGAGCAGCATCGAGGCTTATCACCCCGAAAAGTTGGATGTGCTGATTGCACTTCACGCCTGCAACACGGCCACCGACGATGCCATTGCTTCGGGTATCAAGGCGGGAGCGGAACTGATTGTTTGCGCTCCATGTTGCCACAAGCAAATCCGTCAAGAGATGGAACGCTCGGGCAAGGTCGACGCCATCACGCGTTACGGTATCTTCCTTGAGCGTCAGGCTGTGATGATCACCGACACCATCCGCGCCTTGATTTTGGAGTATTTCGGCTACAAGACTCAAGTGATGGAGTTCATCGAGATGGAACATACGCCGAAAAATGTGTTGCTGGTTGGAAGGAAAACATCGAAAAACGTGAAAGAGCCGAAAATTTTGCAGCAAATTGCGGATTTGAAGGCCCAGTATGGCATCGGGCAGCATTATTTGGAAACGATTTTGGATTTGTGAACACCTGAACAAACTGAAATGAAAATCACCGGCATCTGCTTGAAATGCCGGTGATTTCTCTATCTCGCCGTTACAGTCGAAATGAGGACTAGTCTTTAACGATTTTTCTTGTCACGATGCCTTTGTCACTAGTAATTCGAACCATGTAGATGCCTCTTTCAAGGTCGCCGAAGTCAAGAACAGCCTCATCGTTATTTCTTTGCAGTGATTTTATCAGCTTTCCGTCAAGGCTGAAGACATCATATTGCTGCATGTTGTCGCATTTAATATGGAGAATGTCTATCACGGGGTTAGGATATAAGATGAAGCTTGTCGCATAATTCTCATCGGTACCGAATCCCCCAATACTGATGGCGATTTCCAGAAGATAAGTTCCAGACATTCCTGAAAAATAGGGTGTTACGCCAAAGTATATGGTGCCTCCATTAAAAGAAATGCTTTCGTCCATCACGTCGTCAATACCAGCTGAAAAAGTTTGGCCGTCAGTTGAATAGGCAAACATGGCATCAACAGTATAGGATTGCCCATTGCCACTGGCGTATGAGTCGTGCAGACGTGCATTGATGGTGTAGCTGCGGCCTGTTGGCAACTCTACCTTATAATAATCGATGTCGTTTCCTACGTGCAAATTGGAGCCAGTGGTTGAAACTGCTGTTTGGTTGTTTGACCAGTTTGAAAGCTCGAGTTTGTAGGCTTGTGCCAGTGTGTTGTTGACCTCGTACCGATCGGCGTTTATCTCAGGAGCTTCCACCACCACAGTGATTGGGTTTGAATGATAATAAGCGCCAGCGTAATACCAACCGTTGTTATAATATGCCAACTCCATGTGATACGTACCTGGCTCTGCTGTGATCTCTCCTTCGAAAGTCAGGCCGTTGGTAAAATGGTATCCAGACCCTAAGCCGTCGCTGATGTTTTTGATTTCGATGTTTTGTACCCATTCTCCATTTAATGTTGACAGATTCACTCTCACGTTGCCATAAAAAGTGTTGCTTCCGGTATTGGCCAAATCCACATTGATCCTCGCAGTTGAGCCTTGTATCAATTGGCCGTTGTCACTGAGGATGGTGAAATCTGAGTAGGTCTCAATGTCATCTTCATAATAAATCTGGAAAGCGGCCAAGTTGTTATAGTTACCGTCGTCAATGATGGTCCAATCCCCCTCATTAGTCTTGTAGAATAAGGCAACTTGGTATTGGCCAGGCACAAACACGATGTTACCGGTGGTGGTGAACTCGTAGTCATTATAGAAGCCTCCTTGAAGGTTAACTGACTTAGTGTCGATGAAATCAATGAAGTTGCCGTCGGCATCGAATGCCGCTGCGCAGAAGCTACCGCTGAAGGCGGTTTCACCCCAGTTGCCAATACTGGCTGTCACCGTAATATCGCTTCCGAACCATATCTGGTTTTCTACCGATAATTCGGAATAAAGGCGTAAGTCGGCATTGGTACTGCTGCCACCTCCGCCACCTCCGCCGCTTTGGGTAGGCTCCAAGCCGAAGATGGCTTGCTGGTTGTTGGTGAAGCTGTATGATCCGCCTCCGGCGCCGCCGCTGCCAGGATTCAAGGCCGAAAGTGAGTAAAAGCCGTCGTTCTGACCGTCCCATCCCCAATTGAAGTGGAACATGTCGCTGTTGTCGTAGCCGTCGCAAACGAAGCAGTGACCTCCATTGCCAAAACCTGCATAAACCAAAGGTCTTGAGGCGTTAAGGTCGGCACGCAACATGTTCTTCCACTGGCTGTCGCTGGTGTTGTCTTTCATCTCTCCATGAGCTGATGATTTGTATCCGAAATAGTTTTTGAAAGCAAACTCAGCGCAATTCTCCGAGTTGGTATAGCTTGATATGACGTATGCGCCACTGCCGCCAGTCTCTGCCACACCATAGCTCATGTCAACACTCACACCGCAGTGATACATCAACGTGGCAACGGCGTTGTTGGGGCTTGTGACGCGGTTTGGCATGTTATTCCAGGCGTATTGTGTGCCACCGAAGTTGGCATATAGGGTGCCGTATGAACTTGTTGAGTAGGAATGGCTCCCGCTGCCCACTTCGGGATAGTTCCAATACTTCAAGACTTGCGCCATGGCGGTTGCCACACAACCTGTCACGGTGCGCTCACCATACTGGTTGTCGTAAGGACAATGGTCATTATAATAAGGTGCTTGATTCCACCTTGTCTGAACCAAAGGATTGACAACTTTTTCGTCTCTGTTGATAAACTCCGTTGATACACCAGAAAATAGCTCCTTCCATAGTGATGTGGTCTTTTCGTCAGCAACTATATCATTATCAATGATATATTGAATCTCCGAACTGATGCCTGTAAGCCAAGCTTCAATGTTGGCCGAAAGGTTTTCGGTCACGAACTCACCTGATTTTGAATAACCCAAGATCGGAATGCTGCGATCGTCATCGGCCACCAACACCCACCCTTGATTATCGTTTAGGTTGAAAACGTAAAAGTGCTGATTGTCAACACTTCTTCTTGTGACTTGAGTGAGTTCAACCGATTTGTACATCTTAACTGCTTCACCTCTCGTTGTGATGAATGTGTATTTTTGTTTCATGAAGTTCATGCCTACTTGACTTGCCTTGTCAGCGCTGACATGTTCGGCAAAAAGATGGAGCTGCATAATTGTAACCATCGTCACTAAAAGTAAGAGTTTGAGTTTCATACGCATATTTTTATTGATGTTGATTATCATTTGAGAACACAAATATAGGAAAGTTATTTAATCGGTATTGGGTCAGATAATATTTTTCTTCAGAAATGCTTTTTGTATCGAAATAATTCGTAATTTCGTGGACTTTTAGGAAACGACAGAATTTAACAACTAAAATTATTAAATATCATGCAAAACATCGATTGGGCAAATTTAACATTTGGTTATTATCCAACGAATTACAATGTCCGCTGCTATTTCCGCAACGGTCAGTGGGGCGAACTTGAAGTCAGCTCCGACACCTCCATCAACATCCACATGGCCGCCACCTGTCTGCACTACGGTCAGGAAGCTTTCGAAGGCATGAAGGCCTTCCGTGGCAAGGACGGCAAGGTGCGTGTGTTCCGCTGGGACGAGAACTGCAAGCGTTTGCAGCGTTCGGCTCAGGGCATCATGATGGCTGAGTTCCCCGACGACAAGTTCTGGGCTGCTATTGAGAAGGTTGTCCGTCTCAATGCCGACTTTATCCCGCCTTACGAAACGGGTGCTTCCCTGTATATCCGTCCGTTGCTGATTGGCACGGGTGCCCGTGTGGGTGTGAAACCCGCTGACGAATATCTGTTCGTGGTCTTCGTGACCCCCGTTGGTCCTTACTTCAAGGGCGGCTTCATGGCTAACCCCTACGTCATCACGCGCAAGTACGACCGCGCTGCCCCGCTGGGCACCGGTACCTTCAAGGTGGGTGGCAACTACGCCGCTTCCTTGCGCCCGCATGTTGAGGCTTGCCACGGTGGCCAATATGCCTGCGAGTTCTATCTCGACGCCAAGGAGAAGAAGTACATCGACGAGGCTGGCGCTGCCAACTTCTTTGGTATCAAGAACGACACCTATATCACGCCTCAGAGCACTTCGATTCTGCCCTCCATCACCAACAAGAGCTTGATGCAGCTGGCTGAGACCATCGGTTTGAAGGTCGAGCGTCGTCCCATTGCTGAAGAGGAGCTTTCCACTTTCGAAGAGGCTGGCGCTTGCGGTACTGCCGCCGTCATCAGCCCCATCTCACGCATCGATGATCCCGAAAATGGTAAATCCTACACCTTTGGCGATGGCAAACCCGGTCCGTGGAGCGAGAAGCTCTATAACAAGCTTCGTGGCATCCAATATGGTACTGAGCCTGACGAATTTGGCTGGACAACCGTCATCGAAGGCCTCTGATGAGGATAATTTTGAAAATGATGAAAAAAATGCGTCACAAAGTGGCGCATTTTTTTGATTAATGTGTATTTTTGTGGCGGAAAAATGAAATCAATTAAATCTATCACTATGAAAAGAATTACCCTTGCCTTAATGGCTTTGCTGGCGCTCTCTTTCTCACTGAAGGCCCAGCAGTATGTATCAACTGAACCTGCCAATAGGAATGTCATCCTTGAAGAGTTCACTGGCCGTGGTTGTGGCTATTGCACTGATGGTCACAGAATCGCAAATGAACTTATGGCCGCCAACCCTGATAGACTATGGGCTATCAACATCCATGCGGGCGGTTATGCTCAAACCTCCTATCCCAACATGATTACCCAAGACGGTAACACCATCCATGGTGGTTTCCAAATCTCTGGTTATCCTACTGGTGTGGTCAACCGTACTACGGCTGCTGGTCAAAGCAGAAGTGCTTGGGCTGGTATTGCCAGCCAACAGATGAATCAGGCTTCGGAATGCAATGTTGCTGGTATGGCCATTGTTAATCCTCAGACCCGTTTGGCTACCATCACGGTTGAAGTGTATTACACTGGTAATAGCACAGTCGATCAGAACTTCTTGACTGTGGCCATGTTGCAAGACAGCATCTTGGGCTCACAGGCCGACTACGGTAACTACAACCCGACGCAATGGCTCAACGGCCAATATGTCCATATGCACATCCTTCGCGATGTCATTAGCGAGAGCGCATGGGGTGATCCTATCAGCCCCACCACACAGGGCACTTTGATCACTCGCACCTATGAGTATGAAATCCCTGAAGTTATCGGTAGCCCCAATGGCGTGGATGTCGACATCGACAATATCTTCTTCCTCGCTTGGGTCTCTGAGCGTCAACAAGGTAATGCTTATCGTCCTATCCTGACGGGTTGCCATCTTGATATGGTGCAAGGTTCCGACGAGCCGATCTACCCGATGATTAGAAGCGTCAGTCAAGTGGGTGGTGCCACTTGCACGCACACCAAAATTGTGGATGTGAATGTCCAGAACGGTGGTACAGATGTTCTTACTTCCTTGACCATCAATGCAGAAGTGGAAGGCGAAACCTACACGATCAACTGGGAAGGCAACCTCGCCCAGTATGAGATTGAGAAATTGGAGATCCCTGTTGAGGTTTCTTTCGGTACGCATCCCATCAATGTTGAGATCACTGAGGCTAACGGTCAACCGTATAGTACTCAAGTTACAAGTAGCGTGAATTGCTTGGAATGGCAGAGTGTTGAAATTGAAGGCGAAGAGGAAGAACTGAAGCTTGAACTTATGCAAGACAAGTTCGGCAACCACATCACTTGGGAATTCACTACTCCTGATGGTATGGTTCTGGCTTCTGGTGGCCCTTACACGATGCTTGCCAGTGGTACAGGTACGCAGCTTCACATTGAGCATGCCACCGTTCCTGCCAATGAATGCGTTAAGTTTACCATCTACGACCAAATGGAAAATGGCATCTGCTGCTCCTTCGGTCATGGTTACTACATTGTGAAGGATAGTCAAGGCAATGTGCTCTTCGGTGATGAAGACGACGGTGAGTTTGGTGCCGAGGCTACACACCTGATTTCTGTTGAAGGTGCTGTGCAAGTGGATATCACTGAGACGGAAGTCGCTAACGTGGACTACAACCATGCTGACTTTATGGCTCACATGACTTGCAGTACCTATCCCGATGAGGTGGGCTTCTCTTGCCGTAAGGTGACTAGCTCCGAGCCGATGATTATCAATGGAGTTTACAATGAGTTCCAGAATATCCTTGGCTTTACCGATGATCTTGAGATGTCAAGCATCTACATGGTGAAGGCTTATGCCGTCGTCAATGGCCAGACCTACTATGGTCCCGAGACTACCTTCCAGACATGGATGGAAAACGTTGACGAATTTGAAAACAGCCTGAAACTCTATCCTAACCCAACCGCCAACGTGTTGAATGTGGAAGGCGAAGGAATGAGAAGCATTGAAGTTTACAATGCAGTCGGTCAGTGCCTTATGAAGCAGGAAATCAATGGTAACAAGGCTCAGGTTAACACGGAAAGCTTGAATAATGGCATGTATTTCATCCGTGTCATTGCCAATGACGGTGCCATGTTGAACCGCACTTTCTCAGTGGCCCGTTAAGTGACCTACTGATTACTACGAAAAAAGTCGTCTCAATTGAGGCGACTTTTTTCGTTATGGATAGAATCTAAGCAATCGGACTAGATTAGACCTCTTTCCTTCAGTAACGTCCCCATTTGCTCCTGCAACTTCTTCGCTTCCTCACCGGCGCGAACAGCGAAGTCACTGCCATTGGAGGCATAAATGATGCCTCTCGACGAGTTGACCAGCAAACCGCATTCGTCGTTCAAGCCGTTGTGCGCCACAGCTTGTAAGTCGCCACCTTGGGCACCTACGCCTGGCACAAGGAAGAAATAGTCGGGCAACATTTTGCGGATTTCTCCCAATTCCTCGGGATGGGTGGCACCCACCACAAACATCATCTGTTCTGAGGTTGCCCAAGTGGTGGCCGTTTGCAACACTTGTTGATGCAGCATGCGCTCGCCGACGTTCAGGTATTGGAAGTCTTGAGAACCTTTGTTGGATGTCAAGGCCAAGAGGATGACCCATTTGTCCTCGAAGTTGAGGAACGGCTCTACGGAGTCTTTGCCCATGTAAGGCGCTACGGTCAGGGCATCAGCTTTCAAGGTGTTGAAGAAGGCTTTGGCATAGTTGGCCGAGGTGTTGCCGATGTCGCCGCGCTTGGCATCCGCGATGATGAAAATGTCGGGATGATTGTTCTTGATGTATTGGACGGTACGTTCAAGACTCTGCCAGCCTTTGGCGCCGTACACTTCGTAGAAAGCGGTGTTGGGTTTGTAAGCCACAGCGTACGGGGCAGTCTTGTTGATAATCTGTTTGTTAAACTCAAAGATGGGGTCGTCCATAGCTAACAATTCCTGCGGAATCTTGTTGATGTCGGTGTCCAACCCGACACAGAGGAACGACTGCTTTTTCTTGATTTGCTCAAATAACTGGTGTTTATTCATAATATCATGATTCAATGTTTTCTTTCAGTCTTTCAGCGTTTTCCGCCATCTGCAAACGGTTAATGATTTCATCCAAGTCGCCATCCATGACGGCGGCGAGGTTATAGACTGTCAAGCCTTCCACGCGGTGGTCGGTGACGCGGCCTTGAGGGTAGTTGTAAGTGCGGATCTTCGCCGAGCGGTCGCCGGTCGAGACCATGGTCTTGCGCTTGGCGGAGATGTCGCTGATGTATTTCTGGTATTCCATGTCGTAGATGCGCGTGCGCAGTCGTGCCAAGGCGCGTTCGCGGTTCTTGGGTTGGTCGCGGGTCTCAGTACACTCGATGAGGATCTCCTGCATTTCGCCTGTGTTGGGGTTCTTCCACATATAGCGCAGACGCACGCCCGACTCCACCTTGTTCACATTCTGTCCGCCAGCACCCGATGAGCGGAAGGTGTCCCATTTGATTTCGCCCTCGTTGATTTCCACGTCGAATTCTTCGGCTTCGGGCAACACGGCCACCGAAGCGGCGGAGGTATGGATGCGGCCTTGAGTCTCGGTCTTGGGTACGCGCTGCACACGATGTACGCCAGACTCGAACTTCAAAATCCCATAGCAGCCATTCCCTGTCACGGTGAAGTCGATTTCCTTGTAGCCGCCGCTCGCGCCTTCGCTTACAGAGGTTACTTCCACCTTCCAACCACGGTTTTCGCAGAATTTGGAGTACATGCGGAACAGGTCGCCAGCAAAAAGGCAGGCCTCGTCGCCGCCCGTGCCTGCACGGATTTCCATAATGGCGTTCTTGCTGTCTTGCGGGTCTTTGGGAATCATCATCACGCGGATGTCCTGCTCCAACTGCTCGATGCGCGTTTGGGCGGTGTCCAATTCCTCTTGGGCCATCTTGCGCATCTCCTCGTCCTTCTCCGTAGCGAGGATTTCGCGGGCTTCTTCCACGTTGGCTTTCAGTGTTTTGTATTCCTTGAAGGCCATGACGATAGGCTCCAGGTCCTTATAGTCCTTGTTGAGCTTCACGAACTTTTTCATGTCGGAAGCCACGGCGGGGTCGGCAAGTTGTTCGCCCATTTCCTCCCAGCGGTGCTTTATTGTTTCTAATTTTTCGGTGATGTCCATTGTCTTTATTGAAATGGAATAGGATTGATAATACTAATTCCATCTATCATTTTGAAGTCCTTAACATTGGCGGTAACAAGAATTGCATTATTTACCAATGTACTTGCAGCAATAATGGCATCTGGAAGTTTAATCTTGGCTTGCTTACGGATTTCAATGGTTTTGTCGATAATCTGTTTTGTCAGATTAAAGACTTCGCAAGTGTCACATAGACTTTTGACAATAGTCTCTTCAATCTTGTTATTGAAAGGATGGCCTAACGCTTCCATATAGGAAATAATTGAAATGCAAAGTCTATCGCCCTTTGAAGAGAAATCAGTAAGCCTCATTTTCTCTTGTGAAAGATAAATGATGACGTTCGTATCAAGAATAAAAGTCTTACCACTCATCGCGTTGTTGCCTTTGCCATTCGACAGGATCCGTAATTTCCTTCAAAATTCCACCTTCGGGAATTTGTTCCAATACTTTCATAACCTCATCAAAATTCCCTGTTGATGACTCGTCGATCTCCACTTTTTTTACAAAAGAGATGGAACGAAGCCAATCCAATAGCATTTGGAGTTTGTTAGTGTCGTCTATGGTTACACTGAGCGTTGTCATGACTTTTGTTTTTCAATACTTCGCAAAAATACAAAATTATTGACGAAAATTGGCGTTTTTGCCAAAATTCGTCAATAAAAAATGGATTGCACCTGTCGTTTCGAGTTTTTCGGCAATGTCCACGGCTTATTATTTATTGGGCGAAGGTACGAAATAATTCAATGCCCAACGCTGAAACCAACTGATGATGATTAAAATGCATTGAAGAGACAGTTGTCATCATCAATGAAAAACAGGTGCATCTCGTCAACCAAGTATGCCTTTGACCAATTGTCAGGAAGATGAAGTGTCCAAACTATTGAACCTGTCGTATCCACGAGGCTTACTTTGTTCTTCGATTCGAGATAATACAACAATAAATAGTCACCAGTAGCTGTTTGAAAGGCGTCTGCAAGGATGTAATCTGCTTCTGCAATGCCATGATTTAGGTCAAAATGCGCGTTGTCGTTGTTGAATGGCAGTTCGAGGATACGGTCGTTTTCGTAGTTGGTAATGATGGGTGCGGCATTGAAATAGGCGTTTTGACCGTCAGCTTTAATCAAACATAGTTTTGTCCCAAGTTGGTGCTTTTCGTTGAATTCAGGGATGAAAGCGTTGTTAACCAGTGATTTGAACCTGATTTCTCCGTTCGATTTCTCCATTCTGCAAAGGATATGCTTTTCGCTTTCTTCCTTTTGTGAAATACTCAGAATAATGTCATCCCAATCGTTGATTTGAAAGACGCAGTGTGCGTATGCATTGACTATAAAATCGTCGAATCGTAATGAATCGCGAAAGCGCAAAGGATAGATTGTCTGAATGTTAAGCTGTTCATCCAAACCGATGATAGCACTTTCATTCATCGCTTTGACGGCGGAATCTTGTCTTTTTTCGTTGTAATAGCTTTCGATATAGTTGACATTGATGAGCATAAATAACGTGTCATTAAAGATACAGCCATTATTGATCTTAACTCTTCCGAAATCTGGAATATAGGATTTAATCTCTGTGGCATAACGACTTACGTCCTTCCAAGTCTTTTCATCGTGGAAAACGTTTTGATAAAGTGTGGAGAAGTCTGAATTTGCAAAATCTTGGGTTTTCAAAAATCGGAAATCCGAGTCGAACAAGTGAAGTTCGTTGTAGGTAAAATCCATGAATAGGTATTTGTTTCCCAATAATATACATCTACTGTCTTCGGATAGGATCACTTCATAAGGCAATTGGGCGATTTTCTTTGCAAAGTCATTTTGCTCATGAAGCCTATTAAAAATAGCTATCCATTTTTCACTTTGGTTGAAGTTAGCGTCGAAAATGAGTACACTTTCTTTGTAGTAGTACAGCCAAGGAAAGACGTTGTGCGAAAGAGATGTGTAAAGCGAATCGTCGCAAATGAAGTCAAAGTCACGTGTGATGTGCAAAAACTTGTCTGAAAACCTCTTAGCTTCTTTAGGATTGCTGTTCTGAAAGACCAAATGCAGCGGAATGGTTTCATCGAGACTATCGAGCATCCGATATTGGTTGAAACAGTTGGGGCAGAGGTTAGTGTTGGCGGTGACATAGACTTCTTCGTTCTGCGCTGTGCAAGAAATCGTCATTGTGACGAGCATGAGTGCCAAAAGGCTTTTTCTGATGTTGTGCATGGTATATGTGTTTTAATTTGACGGCAAAATTGGTAAAACGGCCATTCAAAACGCTGGAATAACATTGGAATTTTACTGGAAAAATACTGGAATTATGTCTCCGAATAGTTGGAAAAGACCTGACGCATCTTGAAAACTATTATCTTTGCGAAACAAAAGGAGAAATTATGCTTGATACAATTGCAAAACCAATGAGATTTCATTTGGAGGAACCTGTCGAAAACTTGTCGCTCGCGACGGATAGCATCACTGGCGTCACTGCTTATCAGCTCACTTTTGCAAATGGCAAGAAAGAAGTCGAAGGACAATCATCATGGGTTTGGAAAGGCTTGACAATTGGCCTGTTAGTTATTGTATTTGTTGGTTTAGTTTGGAGTAGAAAGAAACGGTCGAAGAGTGTAATGCCAGCAGGCGAAGATAAGGAAGCCGTGAAATTGCTTCGCCAGTCCGATGCTTATAAGTCGTTGGTCTCAAAAGGTTATTATTCTGTGAATCGGAGAACGTCTCTTGAGCCAGTGAATGATCAGGAAATAAGTGCTTTATGTGAGGTTGTAATCGCGGTTTACACCTCGTTTTCAGCATTGCTTCAGGATAAAGGCCTCTCCGACAAGGATTTCCAATTTTGTTGTTTAGTAAAATCAGGTCTTTCGACCTTTGAACTGGCCGAAATCTATTGCGTTTCGGAGAGCGCCATTTTCAAGCGGAAACAAAAATTGAAGGAAAAGCTTGGCTTTGGCTCCGATGGACGGACTTTGGATGCCATCGTTCGGGAATTGTGATGCTGGAAGATGTGCTAAAGCACAAAAAAAGACGAAAAATGGTGGTTTCACCAAAATTCGTCAATAAAAGGTTCGGACAACACCCGTGACAATCGTTTCAAGTTTTTCGGTGATGTCTATGGTGTTTGATTAAAGGATTAGTTTTTTACCCACTTCCCGCATAAGGTAGAACTTGAACTATATGCTTTCCAAAAGTAGACCCCAGAAGGCCAATTGTTTGTGTCGATACGAATTGTGTTTCCGGAAATGGCTTGGTTGTATACTTGACGCCCCATCAAATCATAAACAATCACATTAGAGAACGGAGTTTCAGTTTGGATAGTGAATTGGTTTGATCCTGGATTAGGGAAGACTTCTGTTTGATGGGGGAAAGAGGATTCTATGACATTACCAGTGCATGAGTATCTTGCTTGAAAAGATTGTATATAGCCATAAAGAATAGATGCTCCATTATTATAACTGATAGTGGTTTCGGAATTGTAGTCACTATCAACCCATTCACCATCAACATAATCTTTCCATTTTGCCTCTATGAAATTTCCAGAATCGTCAAAAGAATAGTCGCACATGGAAAAGTCAATCCAATCCCCGTCTTGCCATTCTTGTGTACTCTCTATTACTAACTGGCCATTGGAAATGAAACTAATTGCTCGGAACAAGTTTATCCATTCATTCTCCCACGCTTGATAAATGATAAAAGCTTTTGCTTCCTCCGGCCGATAATTGTATGTTATATTTTCAAAATTACACCAGTCTTCTTCTGAATCATCCCATATCTGATACAACTTATTGGAAATGTTATCGTTTTCATAAGAGTAGACGTACAATTTATTATTGTTCCATGTTGAATTAGCCCAACTTTGATAACACTCAGAAGTCATTTTGTCGTTTTCGTAAGTATATAGCCAACGGCAAAAATAGATATCAAGATTATTCAAAAACACACTTTTGCTGACCAAATGGCCAACTTCATCGTATTCGAATCGATACTCCTGATGGCCATCCTCATAGCCTTCTCCATTCCAAGAGGTGGAGTACACAACAGATACTCTGTTTAGGTCATCGTACGTGTATTCTTTGATTGTATAATACTGCCATTGTCCGTTTGGCCTTTGCTGTTCTATTATAAAGGTCGTCAGTCTGCCATTTTCATCATACTCAAAAGAATAACGGTTGCCTTGTACCCATTGATTATAGCTGGAGAAAGCATAATTCATTATTTGATGGACATGACCATCTGGAAGATAATTGAAGACATATCTGTAATGACAGAGAGAATGATAGACTCCTCCATTAATAGGATTAGTATAGTTATACCATTCACTCCAATTTAAAGTGTCCAACTGATAGTTGGAATTGTTGGAATGGCCTTGGTAATAAGAGCTTTCGGGGAAGAAAGCATCAATAAAAGTGTTATTGAATTGAGCATTGGCAATGGTATGAAACAGAATAACGAATACTAACGATGAGAGTAGCTTTTTCATTGTTTTTGTTTTATGGTTTGTTTAATATTCAAAAGTTCCGAACTCACTCTTGATAGTCAGTCGCTTCGCATCCGAACCCTCCACATGCCCAATGATCTGGCTATCAATGTTGAATTCCTTTGCAATGTTAATCATCTCATTGGCAGCCTTTTCGTTGGTGTAAATCTCCAAACGATGGCCCATGTTGAAGACTTTGTACATCTCGTGCCAGTCGGTGCCCGAAGCGGCTTGGATCATCTTGAACAAAGGCGGCAAAGCCAGCATGTTGTCTTTCACAATGTGCAACTTATCCACGAAGTGCAGTACTTTTGTTTGTGCGCCGCCGCTGCAATGGATAATGCCGTGGATTTGTTTACGGAACTCCTTCAAGATCGGGATCATCAGCGGGGCATAGGTGCGGGTGGGCGAGAGGATGAGTTTGCCTACGTCCACGCCGGGGACTTCAGTCGGATCAGTCAGTTTGTGCGGACCGGAATAGACCAAATCTTCAGGGATGCTGTGGTCGTAGCTCTCGTCGTATTTCTCAGCCAAGTAATGATTCAGCATATCATGGCGGGCCGAAGTGAGGCCGTTGCTGCCCATGCCGCCGTTGTAGCTGTCCTCGTAAGTGGCTTGTCCGTAAGAGGCGAAGGCCACGATAACATCGCCGGGTTGCAGGTTGTTCTCAATCACTTCATCGCGGCGGATGCGTGTCGTCACGGTGCTGTCGACGATGACGGTGCGCACGAGGTCGCCCACGTCGGCGGTCTCGCCACCAGTGAGATAGATGCCGATGCCCAAGTCGCGGAGTTTCTGCAAGAAATGCTCCGTTCCGTTAATCAAGGCGGAGATCACCTCGCCTGGAATCAGGCTCTTGTTGCGTCCGATGGTGGAGGAGAGGAGCATGTTGTCAGTTGCACCCACGCAGATGAGGTCGTCGGTGTTCATCACCACGGCGTCTTGTGCCACGCCTTCCCATACGCTCATGTCGCCAGTCTCTTTCCAATAGAGGTAGGCGAGCGATGACTTGGTTCCCGCGCCGTCGGCATGCATGATGTTGCAATACAGAGGGTCATGGCCGAGGATGTCGGGAATGATTTTGCAGAATGCGTTGGGATAGAGACCCTTATCAAGGTTCTTGATGGCGTTGTGAATGTCTTCCTTTTCGGCTGAAACGCCGCGTTGAGCATAACGATTGTCCATGATTTTATTTTCTATGGCTTATGGCCTATGACTATGGCCTTCTTTCATTGGCCAAGTGGCCATAGGCCATAGTCATAAGCCATAGTCCAATTATTTAAACTTTAACCTTTTCTCCTTAGTATCAAACTCGAAGTTGCCGAGTTGCTTCATGTTCTTCTGTCCGATGACCCATTGTTCGATCATCTTGCTGACGACCTTACACTCCACATTGTAGAGCGAGCGTCCGGCGATTCTTATTTCCTTGATGACGAAGATAGAATTGTTGGCGATGCCGCCCGTGGTGAGTATCTTCTCCACATCGCCTTGGAAGTCGTCGGCGGTGATGCGACCGTCTTTCAACAGCTGCAAGGCTCGGCTCTCCGAAATGCATAAGTCTGCGTTTTGGCTGTAGGTGAAAGGCTCGTTGTAGCCGTCCACGTTGGCGACGAAGTTGAAATAACCTTTCTTGTCGACGGTGAACATCTCGCTTTGGTCTTCCTGCGGGTTGATGGCGATATTGACGGTGCCGCCTTCGTTGATTTGTTCACGTGGCACATAGTCCTTGCTCAAGATGCGGAACTCGGTGCGTCGGTTCATCTGGTGGGCGGCTTCTTTTACTTCGGTATTCGGCAATTTGTTGATGAAATCTTCAGTGAGTCTTGTGCCAGCTTTGAAAGTATAGCCCTTAACGGTGATGTCGTTTTGGATGGTACGCGGCACTCTTTCGCCATAACCTTTAGCTGTGAGTCGCAGTGGGTCAATACCGCGAATGATGAGGTAGTCCACAACACTTTGGGCACGCTTCTGGGAGAGGATGTCGTTATGTTCGTCAGTGTCGCGTGCATCAGTATGTGAGGCCAACTCGATGGTGATGGTCGGATTCACTTGCAGTGTTTCAATCAAGCCTTGAAGCGAGTCCTCAAACTGGGGCTTGAGGTCCCATTTGCCCAAGTCATAGAGGATGTCGGGCAACATAATGGGCTCCTGCGGGATAGGTTCGATGTCGTAGTCTTTTTCGATGTCCTTGCTGAACTCAAGCCCGATGGTTGTCTCTTGTGCAGTCAACGTGAAGTAGTTGTCCTTATCGATGGTAATGTCGTAAGTCGTGTTCTTGTTAATTTGGCTGTCACTGAAGTTGAAGTAGCCCTTGTCATTGGTACGTGTCATGATGTTGGAGCCGTCGCTGCCAATCAAACGCACAGCAGCATTGCTCACAAACTGCTTGGTTTTTGCATCCTTGACCGTTCCCGAGAAGGTAAACAGGATTGGCGGCTCCTCGAAGTAATAGATATTGTCCAAGCCACGACTGTTGCCTCGGTTGGAGGAGATGAATCCACGTTCTTCAGTGGGGTGGAACATAATGGAAAAGTCGTCACCGACAGAATTGATGGGGTATTTCAGGTTGCGTGGTTCGCCCCATTCGCCGGCTGTGTCCATTGAAGTGACAAAAATGTCTAAGCCGCCCATACCACCGTGTCCATCGGAAGCAAAATACAGGGTTGTGTCGTATCTTAAGAATGGGAACATCTCATTGCCGGCTGTGTTGATGCGTTCGCCAAGGTTGAAAGGATGTTTGAAAGGCTCTGTGGCATTCTCACGCATGGCCACCCAGATGTCGTTACCGCCAAAGCCTCCTTTGCGTTCGGCAGCGAAATAAAGGATAAGCTCGTCACTCGAAAGGGTGGGGTGACCCACGATGTCCAAGGTGTCGACGCCAGCAATTTCCACCGGACGGGCCTCAGAGAAGGCGCCGCCGCTCTTGCCTGCCACCATAATCTGGCAACCATTTTTCTTGTGGGCACCGTTTTGGCAGCGGGTGAAGTAGAGTTTGGTGTATTTCGAATTCATGAAAGGCGTTCCTTCACTTGCATTGGTGTTGATGTTTTCGCTTTCATCAGCAAGGACAGGAGTGCTCCAGTCGCCTTTACGGTCTTGTCTGGAGGTAAAGAAGTCGGCAAATTCTTGCCCAGTGATGCCGTCTTTTTCTTTGCCGGTGGCAGCGTCGCGGGTGGAAGTGAAGATGATTTCGTTGTAGTTGTTGCTGATCCAACAGGCGCTAAAATCGGAGTCTTTCGTAGAGTTCACCTTTTTCAGCTCGGTGAGCTCATATTTCGATGGGTTTTCCATCCATTCCTGAATGAGTTGTGTGGTCTCAATGCCACGTGGCCCCCTTGGGTCGTCAGGAACTTTTTGGGCATAGATCTCGTACATCTCAATGGCGTCTTTGAACTTTTCATTCATCTTATAAGTCTCGGCCAGATAGAGATATACTTCGGGATGTGTGTTAGGGTATTCTGTCTTCAGAAGACGCTTGTAGTAAGGCTCGGCACGCTTGGTTAGGCCGATAAGTCGATAGCACTCACCTATTTGGAAACTGATGCGGTTGCGTTCGTCCTTGTTGCGGCGCACTTTGCGGTAGGCTTTCTTGTAGCGGTCGGCTGCCTCTGTGTATTGCTTGCGTCCAAAAGCGAGGTCGGCGTTTTTGGCGGGGTTTCTTCTTTGCGCATAGAGGTCGGAGCTCATAAAGATGAACAGGGCCGACATGAGGATAAGGAGGTATCTTTTCATAGGTGTAAACTCTCTTTTTGCAAACGCGGAAAGGGCGTTTTTATTATTGGGCAAAAGTACAATAATTCTGTCAAAACCCAATCTATTCCACTACAATTTTCTTGCACGAAACCAAACCATCAGCGGAGAAAATGCAAATGTTGTAAATTCCATTGGGCAGGGTGTCCAAATCGATTTCGTTTGTGCTTTGCACGGTCTCCACCAATTGGCCAAGGACATTGTAAATCCTCACGCTAACCACTTCAATGCCCTCAATCATCAACTTTCCGTTGGAGGGATTAGGAAACACGCTGATTTTCAAGTTTCTGTTTTCGTCAATATCGAACCATTCCGCGAAAATGTCGAGGCTGAAACTGACCTCACAGTCCTCGTCGGTTCTTGCCGACAATATGCCATGTCCAAAAGTAGTTACCCAAAGTTGGCAGCTGAAACCACTTTCCGATGGCATGACCACCCAATCGGGAACGGTGCACGACCAAATGAGCGTGCCAGGTGTAATACCCACTGAATCAGTTACCTTATATTCATAAATGCCATCAATGATATTGGTTGAGACATACACTTGCGACAAACCTTGAAGAACAAGTTGCTGGGCATGGTTTACGGTGAGGTCAAGGCTGACAATGCTGTCGCAGCCCGTTATGGTTTGTAGTGTTTGCTCATAATGTCCTGATGCAGTGTAGGTTTGGCCATTCCAAGTAAACTCGTCGCAAGCTGTAGCCATAGTGTCATTTGTAACATCATAATTTACGGTTAATTGAAGAACAAAAAGACTATCACAACCATCGGGATTTTGGACGGTATCGGAATAAACGCCAGTAGCATAATAGGTTTGGCCGTGCCATGTGTAACTATTGCAAGCCTCAACATCTTCTGTCGTGCTAAAAGTTCCCCCCATTTCGAGTTCCAGCAACAACAGACTGTCGCAACCTTGGACACTTTCCAAAAGATGCTCATAAGTGCCAGATTGCGAATAGGTTTGTCCATACCAAGTGTAAGCATCGCAGGCTTCGACGTGAATTTTAGTCGTATCGCTATGGTTGACGGTGAGGTGCAAACTCACAATGCTGTCACAGCCATAATAAGTTTCGCCTTGTAAATCATAAACACCTGATTCCGTATAGGTTATCCCGTTATTTTCATAAGCATCGCAAACCGAGACATATTCTTCGCTCATGTAGTTGGAATGAACGTGGATGGCTGTCGTCAAAGTGGAAACCAATACGGTTTGGCCTTGCTCGTCCTTGAAAACATCACACAAAACAGCATAATTACCTGCCTCGGTGAATGAGTGGGATATTGGGAAACCCGAAGCTGTTGTCCCATCGCCGAAATCCCAAAGAGCGGCGGAGCAATTGAAATTGGTCTGCAAATCAAATTCAGGCTCGTCGTTCAGGCAAATATCGAAGCCCAAAGGATGTGCAACGGCAGTTTCATCATTCACAATAATTTGACTTACAAGGCTATGCGAATGTGTTCCCAAAGAATACGCATAACTTTCGCCTCGCCCCAATCCGTAGGCATGTGCCACAAAACCACCCATTGGATTCGATAAAGTGTGCACCCCAGACCATAACGGAATCTTGGCAAAAGAATATTCAGGATAACTCGCTACCTCACTGAAACGGGAAGCGATATTCTGGCCATCTAACACCATATTTTGGACGAGTGCGGTGGCCACCACAATGTTCATATAATGGTTCGTGCAATGTCCATCGACAAATATGGGAAAAGTGACATAATCCATGGTTTGTTCCAATGGACTGATGCGCACCATGGAAGGGTCGCCAATTAGCGGATCACTCTGATGGTATAATGCTCCTGTAAGGTACGTGAACACCTCCGTAGGCTCCGAAGTCTCAAGCAATATGGCTGGGGCGTCAGGTTGCATTTCAAATTCGTAGGTTTCAAAAGCCTCAATAGTGGTTTGCAAAACACCGTCCACGAAAACTTGGCAGTTGTCGTTGGCGGCAGTAACACGCACCCTGTCGTAATACCGCCTCTCCGTACTGGTCACGATGAAACGCTTTCCCCACGTGTCTATGGGAGGCATTTGCTCAAAAATGAAATCCGCAGTTCCGCAAAACGGATCCGAATCTGGAATATAAGTGCCTCTGTCTCCAGTAAATACAGCAATTTTCTTTCCTTCAAGGCTTCGCACCCGAGTACCCGAAAGGTTACCATCCAGTTCTCCAAGAGGTACGGATTGAACTTGATAGCATTGGCCTGCATCCAATACAACGTAAAAGATATTCCCTGCATGATGACCGCCCTTTGTGTCGCTAGTCAACTGGATTTCGACCATTGTGTTGTCTTCTAGCGCCAATACCGAAAACTCCGAACGCATGGCGGTGTCATCAGTGATGGAATTTGGTGCATAGCACTGCACTATATAGTCGTCCCCCAAAGCTGTGATGGGGAAAACGCATGACGCATCCAACGAATACTCGCGGAAATTGAACGCAAACAACGAAATGGAATCCGTGGCCACCACATGCAAGCCTATGTCAAGGATGGTGTCGGAGGCCTCTTCATCGTAGGCCTGCTCAAAAGGAATTTCAAGCGTGGTTATTTGATTTACAGCGACATTGAACTCCGACGACCAGTTCGTGCGAGGATTGGTCACCGTGCCCGAACATGCCCTTTCAGCCGACATTTTGAGATACAAGGCTCTTTCTGGATGTTCCTGTTCCAGCCTCAAATTGGGCATGAAAGTCAACCAAAAATCAGTGCCGAAGGTGCTTTGCGCAATGACATTTGGCACAAAGAAAGGCGCCAAAAGCAATAAGGCGAAGAATCGGTATGCCATTATGCGCAAAGTGGTTTTCATTTTTATTGCTTGATTATCAAATGATAATCGTTTCATCAGTTTATTTCAATCGCAAAGATAGGCATATTTCTGAACGCGAGCCATAGTGGCAACAAAAAAAATCCCGCCGTTTCCAGCGGGATTCTTTGCAAGCAGTTTAGAAGGTTAATGTATGATGTTCAATCATTTCTTCTTTGAGGCGCTTTCTTCAGTGATTTCCTTGTCTTTCTTGTTGCCCTTCATCAAGACGTATGCGAAAGGCGAAGACAGGAACACTGAAGAGAACGTACCGGCCAACACACCGACCAACAGGGCGAAGATGAAGCCACGGATGGTGTCGCCGCCGAAGATGAAGATGGCGAGCAACACAACCAAGGTCGAACCTGAGGTGTTGAACGAACGGGTCAACGTGCTGTTCACGGCATTGTTCATGTTCACCTTCCATGAGGACTTCGGATGCAATCCGACATTCTCACGGATACGGTCGAAGATAACCACAGTAGCGTTGATGGAGTAACCGATAACTGTCAATACAGCGGCGATGAAGCTCTGGTCAACTTCCATGGTGAAGGGCAGCACGTTGTAGAACAAGGAGTACATACCTAACACGATGAGGGTGTCTTGCGTCAAAGCCATGATGGAGGCCACACCATACTGCCACTTCTTGAATCGGATGGCAATGTAGACAAACATCAGAGCCAAAGCCACGATGATAGCCCAGATAGACTTACGCGTGACGTCGCTGGCGATGGTGGCACCGACCTTCTGCGTACTCAGGATACCCACAGTCTCATCTTCCGAAGAGAATTGAGTCATGCTGAGGTTGTTGGTGTATAGACCCTTCAGGCCATCATAAAGGATGGTTTGGATGACAGAGTCAACAGCGGGACTGTCGTTGTTGATTAAGAACTTGGTTGTAATCTTCACCTGTCCGTTAGTACCATAGGTCTTCACTTCAGGAGCCGACCAATCGTCAACTTCTTGGTCTTCTCTCATGGCGAGAGCTGTATGAATGGCATTCTTGTCGAAATTGACCGTGGTTAAAGCGTCACGCACCTGTTCAACCTTGATGCTGGGATCGTCAAATTGGACGACGTAGTTACGACCACCCTTGAAATCAATACCGAGGTTCAAACCGCGGATGGCGAGTGAGCCCAAGCTGACTACCAAGAAGCAGATGCAGATAATGAAGGAGGTCTTGCGCATTCCGATAAAGTCGTAATGCTTGTCTTGCAAGAAGTTGCGTGTCAGATTTGTCGAGAAACTGATTTCTCTGTCTTTGTCGAGCATACGTTCGAAAATCAATCTCGAAATAAAGATTGATGTGGCTAAAGAGGTCAGGATACCGATGCAGAGGGTGACGGCGAAGCTGTGGACGGGGCCTGTACCTAAGATAATCAGAATGATACCAGTAATCAAGGTGGTGACGTTACCGTCGATAATGGCGGAATATGCGTTCTTGTAACCATCTGAGATGGCGAGTCTGATGCCTTTGCCAGCCTTGATTTCTTCCTTGATACGCTCGAAGATAATCACGTTAGAGTCAACAGCCATACCCAAGGTCAATACGATACCTGCAATACCAGGCAGGGTCAACACTGAGCCGAGGCATGCCAGCACACCGAACAGGAAGAATACGTTGACCAACAAAGCGATATCGGCAACAAAACCGGCCTTCTTGTAGAAGAACACCATGTAGACCAGCACCAGGATGAAGGCGAACACCATCGACCACATACCTTTTTGTACGGCTTCCTTACCGAGTGAAGGACCAACCACTTGCTCTTCCAGAATTCTGGCAGGTGCAGGCAGCTTACCGGCCTTCAGGATGTTGGCCAAGTCTTGAGCCTCTTCGATAGTCATACCGCCACCGCTGATAGACGAGCGGCCATTCGGGATTTCACCGTTGACGACGGGGTAGGAGTAGACGTAATCGTCAAGAACGATGGCAATCTGTTTGCCGACGTTTTCGCCAGTCAAGCGTTTCCAGGCCTTGGCACCTTCGGGGTTCATTTGGATGGTCACTTCCACTTGGTTGCCTTGACCGTAGTCTTGACGGGCATCGGTGATGACTTCACCACCGAGAGCGCACTTGTTGTCGCGCGACATCTTCAGGGCCACGAGGTCGAGCACTTCAATGCTCTCACCGTTTTCACCAGGGAATGTCTCAGGTTTCACTGTCCAAGCCAATTTGAGTTGGCGCGGGAAGATGCTCTTGGTCTCAGCCAGCATCTTATTGATGGCAGCGGTGTCTTTCACTTGAGCGATACCCACGCGGGCTGAGCCACCATTGATGGGCTGCAACTTGGCAAACAGAGGATGGTTCTGGGCCATTTGATCCAAGCTCTCATCTTCAGCAGCTTGTTCTTCGCTCTTGTTTTCGGCAAGTTGGTCCATCAGGTCGCCACTGACTGTGCTGTCGGCCACAGTGCCTTCCTCGGCAATGACTTCACCAGCCTCAACGATGGTGTCGGCAACAGTTGTAGGAGTTTCTTCTTCCAAATTGCTCTGAGCCTTTCTGGTCTGGGCCAGTTTGGCATCGGCCTCAGTGAAGAACTGTTGGATCTCGGAGAAATTGTAGGTTTCCCAGAACTCGAGTTGTGCAGTACCTTGGAGGAGCTTACGTACACGCTCTGGATCCTTGATACCAGGCAGTTCGACGAGGATACGACCTGAGTTCTCCATCTTTTGGATGTTGGGTTGGGCCACGCCGAAACGGTCGATACGGGTACCCAAGATCTGATAGGAACGGTCGATGGCACCATCGCTCTCGCTCTTCAAAACCTTCAGCACATCGTCGTTGCTTGAGTTGATGTTGATGCCTTTGTCCTTGAACTCATATAAGAAGATGGAGACAAGGCTGGCATTGGGATCAACCTCCTTGAAAGCCTCACCGAACAAGGTGACAAAATCGCCCTTGCTCTCTTCCTGTCTCTTGGTAGCCAATTCCATGGCTTTCAGGAAGGTGGGATCCTGCGAGTCGCCCGACAAGGCTTTCACGATGTCTTTCACTGAGACTTCAAGGGTGACGTTCATACCGCCCTTCAAGTCCAAACCTAAGTTGATTTCTCTTTCTTTTGCATCGCGATAGGTGAACTTCTTGACACCCAAGTTGTACACATTCACGTTGCTAACCGAGTCAAGATAATACGTTTCCTTCTGGTCTCTCAGAAGATTGAACTGTGACTCGTCTCCATTTGCCAGTTTGGTAGCCTCGGCTTCTGCAAACTTCTCCGCTTTCTTTTCCACACGCTTGGTCACCAAGGTGAAGGAAAGCTGGTAGAGAAAGATGAGCGAGAAGATAATGGCTATCGTCCTGATTGCTCCTTTGTTTTGCATTGTAAAACTGATTTAATTATTTGACTTTTAATTTGTTAAATTTTCTATTTTAACCTTTTTACTCAATTATGAGCCTGCAAAAATAGGATTTTTCTTTTTAATCCCCAAAAAATACTTTTTTCTGCCAATTTTTTTATTACTTGATAATATGCAAAAGTGTGTTGTAATTATTTGTTATACAATTATTTATACTTTAACCATTTAAATATTTCTTTGTATGAAAGTTTTTTTCCATACATCAAAATGCCGGTGCGGTAGATTTTGCCTGCAATCCAGGTCATCAGAATGAAGGTGCCGGCCAATAGAATCACCGAAACCACGATTTGCCAGATGGGCACGCCGAATGGAATCCTCACCATCATGGAGATGGGAGAGGTGAAAGGTATCATTGACAGCCAGATGGACAGACTGCTGTCGGGGTTGTTGACGATGTAAAACGATGATATGATTGCAACAATCAAAGGTACGGTGACGGGTAACGTGAATTGCTGCGCATCTGTGTTGTTGTCAACCAAAGATCCAATGGCGGCATAAAGGGTAGCATACAACAAATAGCCCATCACGAAGAAAATCAGGAAGGTGGTGATGATGGTGCCGAAATCGATGGAATGAACAATTTGCAGGATGCTCTGCACGCTTTCGTTACTCATGATGTCGTTGGAGGTGATTTCTTGGCTCATCACAGTGCCCGAAGAAATCATTTCAGGATTGCTGATGCCAATGAAAGCACTAAATCCAACGTAGAGAACAATCGTTAATAGAATCCACATCACGAACTGTGTGAGGGCTACCAGTGAAACGCCAATGATTTTGCCCATCATGAGTTGGAACGGCTTCACCGAACTGATGATGACCTCGATGATGCGGCTGGTTTTTTCTTCCGACACGCCTTGCATCACTTGGCCTCCGAAGAAAATGATGAACATATAGACCAACATGGCCAATAATATGCCGAGAGTGAATTGCACCTTGGTGAAGGTCTCTTTCTCATTGCCTTTTTCGTCCATCCGCATGACAGAAAGGTTGACATTGGTCTTGACTGCGCTGACAATCTCAGGGTCAACACCTTGGGCCATCAACTTTTGGTCTTCGATTTCTTTCTCCATCACGCTGCTGATGTAGGTCTCAACTTCCATGGGCACTTGTCGAATGCTGTAAACCACCGCATTCGATGGGATGTTGAGTTGGGTGGGCGGCACATAAAGTGCCATGTCGAACACGCCGTTTTTCACCATCTCCTTTACGGAGTCAATTGGTTGGCCTGGCATAGGGATGAAGGTGTGCTCTTTGGTGTTGTTGAAGCGGTCCTCGAACCATTGACTTTCGTCAACCACTGCAATGCGCAAATGTTCCTCATGGGAGTTGAGCGCAAGCATAATGGGGATAATATAGATGGCAGCCATGAGGATGGGGCCGAGGAAGGTCATGATGAGGAAGCTGCGTTTGCGCACGCGAGTCAGGTATTCGCGCTTGATGATAAGTCCGATCTTGTTCATGAGGCTTGGTTTTGAGATTGAACTTCTTGGATGAAGATGTCGTTCATCGAGGGTAGCACTTCCTTGTAGGAAACTAGTTGCCCGATTTGGAGCAGTTGGCTCAATAGCTCGTTAGGCGATTCGCTGAAGGTAGTCAGTTTCATCTCATTTTCAACCTCGGTAGGTTCCACCTTTATATTATTATAGGTGTCGCCTAAAGCATAAATCGGCTGAAAGTCGTCGGTGCGGAGGATGATTTCTCTTTTGTGGGTGTCGTGTTGTCGCTTGATGTCGCCGACTTTGCCTTGCAAGATGCTCCTACCTTTATTAATTAAGGTGATGCTGTCGCAAAGTTCCTCGACGGAGGCCATGTTGTGGGTGGAGAGGAGGATGGTTGCACCTTTGTCGCGCAAACCGAGGATGGATTCCTTCAACAGGTTGGCATTGATGGGATCGAAACCGCTGAAAGGCTCGTCGAAGATGAGAATGTCAGGCTCGTGGATAATGGTGGTGATGAACTGAACTTTCTGTTGCATGCCCTTGCTGAGTTCTTCGACTTTCTTGTCCCACCAACTGCCGATTTCAAACTTGTCGAACCATTCCTTAAGCCTTTTCTGAGCCTCGGCTTTTTTTATGCCTTTCAGTTCGGCAAGATAGATGGCTTGTTCACCGACTTTCATTTTTTTGTAAAGGCCGCGCTCCTCGGGCAGGTATCCGATGCGTGCAATGTGCTTTTGGTTGAGCTTTTCGCCACTAATTATCACTTCACCTGTGTCGGGGGCGGTGATTTGGTTGAGGATGCGTATGAGGGTGGTTTTGCCCGCACCATTGGGACCCAAAAGGCCGTAAATGCAGTGCTCTGGAATGTCAATGCAAATACGGTCTAAAGCGACATGGTCGGCATAACGTTTTGTGACCTCGTTGACGGATATTTTAGTCATATTGGTAATTAAGAATGCGGAAATCGCAGATTCAACGTAGTTAATGCGGAATGCGGAATGATGCAAATCGAAGATGGGCTTCGCTCTCATTCAGCATTCAGCATTAATAATTCCGCATTTTAGTTAAAGTAATCCTTAATCTTACTGAAAAAACTCCTTTCTTCAGCGGTTGGATTAGGCTTGAAGTTCTCTGATTGGGCGAGTTGCTGCAACAGTTCCTCTTCCTTTTTGTTGAACTTCTTCGGAATCCAAACATTCACGTTGACGAGCATGTCGCCGTTACCGTAACCGTTGAGGATGGGCAAGCCTTTGCCTCTTAGCCTCAGTACCTTACCACTCTGTGTGCCAGGAGCGATTTTTACACGTACCTTGCCGTCTACGGTGGGTACTTCGGCTTGCGTGCCCATGATGGCCTCAGGTATGGTGATGAACAGGTTGTAGATCAACGTGCTCTCATCGCGCTCAAACTCGGGATGGGCTTCTTCCTCGATGAGGACGAGCAGGTCGCCATTGATGCCGTTGTGCGGGCCGGCATTGCCTTTGCCACGCACGGTGAGCTGCATGCCTTCACCCACGCCGGCAGGGATGTCAATCTCAATGATTTCATCACCTTTCATGATGCCTTCGCCACCGCAATGTGTACATTTCTTCTTGATGATGGTGCCGCGGCCATTGCAGGTAGGACACACTGAAGCGGTCTGCATTTGTCCGAAGAAGCTGTTGACGGTCTGCACTACCTGACCGCGACCATGGCAGGTGGGACAGGTTTCTGTCGAACCATCTTCAGATCCGCTTCCGTGGCAATGTGAGCAAGCCACATATTTGCTCACCTTGATTTTCTTCTTCGTGCCGTGAGCGATTTCCTGCAAGTTGAGTTTTACCTTCACGCGGAGGTTGGAACCGCGTTGCTTCATGGTGCCGCCACGGCTGCCGCCGCCTCCGAAGCTGCTGAAGCCACTGAAGCCGCCGCCACCGAAGTCGAAACCACGACCGAACACGCTGTTCAGGATGTCGTTCAGGTCGAAGTCGCCGAATCCACCGAATCCGCTGCCACCGTTGGCTGAGCCGCCATCCATGCCAGCAAAACCGTAGCGGTCGTAACGCGCCTTCTTGTTCTCGTCACTCAGCACGGAATAAGCCTCCGAGGCTTCCTTGAAGTTTTCCTCGGCGGTCTTCTTCTCTGCATCGGTGCCGTTAACCCACTTGTCCGGATGCCATTTTAAGGCAGCCTTACGGTAGGCGCTCTTTATCTCGTCAGGCGTGGAGTTTTTGTTGACCCCTAACACCTCATAGTAATCTCTTTTTTCTGCCATTCTTGATTCCTTTCTTAGTTACCGACAACGACACGTGCAAACCGTATCACCTTGCCGTTCAGCTTGTAGCCTTTTTGTATGACGTCTAAGACCTTGCCCTTCTTGTCCTCTTCAGGAGCAGGAATCATCGTCAAGGCTTCATGTTCGTCGGTGTTGAATTCGGTCCCCATTGCCTCGATTTCCTCCAAGCCTTTCTTCTTCAAAGTGTCTTTCAATTTGTTGAAAATCAAGGTGACGCCTTGTAAGTCGGCCTCGTTGCCGTTCTTTTCCATGTTTTGCAGAGCACGTTCAAAGTCATCAAGTACGGGCAAGATCTCTTTGATGACGTTTTCGGAAGCTGTGACGGTCAGGTCAAGTTTTTCCTTTGCAGTGCGCTTGCGGAAGTTGTCGAACTCCGAGAATAGGCGTAAATATTTGTCGTTCAGTTCGGCATACTTGGCTTTTTCTTCCTCCAAGGCCTTCTCTTGGGCATGACGAATCTTGAACCGCTTCGACTTTTTTTCGGAAACATTGTCACCTTTGGCCTCTTTGGCTTCGGCAGCTTCTTCTTGTTTGGGTTGTTCGTCGACGGGTTCTTGCTTGTTCTCCATGTCGGGATTGACGGTGTCTTTCAAGGCATCGTCCTGATTGTTAACGTTTTTGTTTTCTGTCATGATATGTATGTGTTTTTTATTTTCTCATTTTGCTGAACAGTTTATCAAATCTTTTGCCAGAACGCTATTATTGACAAAATGGCAGGGTAAGAATGGTTTTTCTTTTTCTCATTCCTTATGTAACTATTCAAAATTAATCTGCAATATCTTTCGACTTCGAGACACGGGACTTCGGGACAAATCAATGTCCCGTAATCTCGATTCTTTTATGTAAACATATTTTGCTCATCTACTTATTTGTGCTATTTTTGCACCATATAAAAAACTGAAGTATGAAAAAACGGTTTGTTTTCCTTGTGATGGCATTCATTGTATGCCATGGACTTAATGCGCAAAACTCAAATGAGATGAAGTATTTAAACCTCGTCTTGCCCGACTGTTCTTTGGTCAGTTATACATTGGCCGATGGCATTGACATACATTTCCAAGACTCAATTATGGTGGTGAACGACATGAACTTCTTTATGGATGACATGGTCAAATATTATTTTTCGGAGGAGGGAAACCTCGTTGTGAGTGAAAATGAATCCGACAATGTCAGTTATGTCAGTGGCGAAAGGCTGTTTGTCAAAAGTTATGGCGTGGGGAACATCGTCATTTCTGACCTTTTGGGTCGTGTGGTTTACAACAAGCCGAATTGCAAGGAGTGCATCGTGGATTTGTCATCATTTGAACGAGGCATACTTTATGTAATCAAAGTCAATAGTCAAACTATCAAATTCATAAGAAGATGAAAAAGAATGCTTTACTCATAGTCTTACTTTTTTCGGGTGTTTTCTGTTTCGGTCAAAGTCATCGGCATTATACTATAAAGTACAAAACCCTTACAGACACAATTTGTCTCAGTACCCAATCAGTTATGGGCATTCATATTGATGACGTTGGACAAGAATTGGTTCACGACGATGGTACAGAATGGTCGTTTTTGATGGATTTGGATACGATCTATGTGTTACGGGAGCCTGACACTTCCAATTGGGTCGACCTCGGTCTGCCCAGTGGTTTGTTGTGGGCAAACCGAAATGTGGGTGCCAGTGCCCCCGAAGACTATGGTGACCACTTTGCTTGGGCTGAAACCTGCCCAAAGAGTGCATACGACTGGGATACTTACAGTTATTGTTGCAGTGGAACAGGCAGTTCTTTAACGAAATATTGCAACAAATCCAATTTTGGTTGCAATGGCTATACCGATACCTTAGACATCCTGCTGTCTGAAGACGACGCGGCCTCAGCTTTTTGGGGCAATGATGCCCGCACGCCTACGATAGAGGAATGGCAGGAGTTGAATAACAATTGTACTTCGGTTTGGACAAATCAAAACGGAGTGAATGGACGGCTTTTCACTGGCCCCAATGGCAACAGCCTCTTTCTTCCTGCTGCTGGTATCCGCGATGGGAATGGGCTTGTTTATGCTGGCACCGAAGGTGACTATTGGTCGAGTTCGTTAGAAATATTCAACCCAAGTGAGTCGTGGTATTTCCAATTGAACTCCGCCTATGCTAACACAAACCATTTCGACTTCCGTGATTGGGGCCGAACTGTACGGGCTGTGCGTTCAGTAAATAGGCAGAAATAATCTAATTACAAACGCTCAATTTTTGCCCCCAGCGTGTTCAATCGCTTATCAATATATTGATAGCCGCGCTCGATCTGGTCGCTGTTGTCGATGATGCTGTAGCCATCGGCAGAGAGGGCGGCTATGAGCAGGGCTACACCAGCGCGGATATCGGGGGAGGCCATGCGGATGCCACGCAGAGCATGGGCATGGTCAAGGCCGATGACATTGGCGCGGTGCGGGTCGCAGAGGATGATTTGTGCACCCATGTCAATGAGCTTGTCGACGAAGAACAATCGGCTCTCAAACATCTTCTGGTGGATGAGCACAGTTCCTTTTGCTTGTGTGGCTACTACGAGTACGATACTAATGAGGTCGGGCGTGAAGCCTGGCCAGGGCGCATCGGCCACGGTGAGGATGCTGCCGTCCATAAAAGTCTGCACCTCATAATGGTCTTGGGCAGGAATGAAGATGTCGTCGCCATGGTATTCCATTTGTATGCCAAGTCGGCGAAATACGTCAGGAATGATGCCTAATTGAGCGATGCCAGCGTTTTTAATGGTGATTTCAGAACCCGTCATTGCGGCCATGCCGATGAAACTGCCCACCTCAATCATGTCGGCAAGCAGCGTGTGTTCCGTGCCATGCAATCGGCTTACGCCATTGATGGTCAAAAGGTTGGATCCGACACCTTTGATGTCGGCTCCCATGCTGTTGAGCATGGTGCAGAGCTGCACGAGATAAGGTTCACAGGCGGCGTTGAAAATGGTGGTGGTGCCTTGGGCCAATACTGCGGCCATGACGATGTTGGCCGTACCGGTTACGGAGGCTTCGTCAAGGAGCATGTAACAGCCTTTTAGTCCTCCGCGTTGCACCTCGACTTCGTATGAGTTGAAATCAAAGATGGCGCCGAGTTTCTGGAGACCGATGACATGTGTGTCCAATCTGCGTCGACCGATTTTATCGCCACCCGGCTTGGGCATGTAGGCCTTGCCGAAGCGTGCCAGCATCGGGCCGGTCATCATCACGCTACCTCTAAGCTTTGATGCGGTTTTTTGGTAGGCACTCAGATGGAAGTAGTTGAAGTTTATGGACTTGGCTTGTAATACAATGTCATGTCTAGTAGGTCGCTCCACTGTAACGCCCATGCCTTCCAACAGAGCAATCAAGTTGTTGATGTCGAGGATATCGGGCAGGTTGTGGATGGTGACTTTTTCCTCGGTGAGCAGGCAGGCACAAAGAATCTGCATGGCCTCGTTCTTTGCACCTTGCGGGATGATTTCGCCTTGCAGCTTGCAGCCGCCTTTGATCTTCAGTGATGCCATTGCCTTACATTTTACCTAATTCTTGCATGCGCTTCTTATATGCCGGATTGTTCGGGTTGTTCATGTTGGCCTTCAGGTTTGGCACTTTTTTCTTTTTCTTCTTGCCTTGCTGTTGCTGCTGCTGTTGTTTGGCTTGTGGCTGGCCTTTTACAAGCATGTCGCCGTTGTTGTTCAGCTTTGACTCGTCGGCGATGGCGAGGCGTCCGCCACTGATTTTTTTCAGATCGTCGATGATAACTTGGTCGTTAACGACACTCTTGTTCCAATCCAGATAGTTACGCTTCATCTGACTGGCTAAAGAATACGCGAGGGCTTCACGAATCTCGTCGTTCTCCTCTCGCGAGGCTGCCTCAATCATCTTGATGAGGTATTGGCCATAGTGTCCGTATTTGATGTCGTTATTCTGATAACCAATATGTTGAGGTTTTCTTTGTTTTTCCATTGGGACGGGCGGAGCGTAAGGGCTGTCCACATCGAGTTGGTAGCCTGAAATCATATAGAGATGGTCCCAGAGCTTGTGTTCATAGTCGCTCGACTGCTTGATGCTCGGGTTCATCTGCACCATCACGCTGATGATGTATTTGGCGGCCTCGGTGCGCTGCTCGCGGTCTTCAATCTCTGGCAACTTCTTGATCATTTCTTGTATGCAACGGCCATATTCCGAGATGACAATTTGCTCTTTTTCTGTATTATAAGTTAATCCAATTCTGTCCATTGTATTACAATTTTAGTGCAAAAGTATGAATTTTTATTTGATTATCGCCAAACGTGCGAACTTTAACATGAGCATCTTTACACCGGCAGTGTCAAAATGCACTGAGGCTTTTTTATTCGCTCCAGCGCCATCAATGCTTAAAATAGTGCCAGCACCGAACTTCTGATGCATCACCCTCATGCCTTCCTGCAAGATGTCTGGGTTGGACGGTTCAAAGTTTTGTGGTACAGTGGGTTGGCTGTAACTTGGCCTTGTTATCGATGGTGTGCTCTCCAACTTGCGGAAGCCGTGTTCGCTGAAGCGTCCGAAAGACCTTTCACTTGTTGGCGAAGTGCCTTTAAATGAAGCTTTCTGTGTCTGTTCGATGAGATTAGCGTCAATTTCATCGACGAAGCGCGAACGCTCGCTGAGGGTGAGGTTACCGTAACGGTAGCGTTGCTCGGCATAGCTTAATGTCAGCTTGGTCATTGCGCGGGTGATGGCCACGTAGAACAGACGGCGTTCCTCTTCCAGCTCTTCTCTCGTGCTGAGGCTGAGGATGCCAGGGAAGAGGTTCTCTTCCATGCCCACGACATAGACGTAGGGGAACTCCAAGCCCTTGGCCGAGTGTACAGTCATCAGGCTGACGAAGTCCTCCTCGGGGTCGTCTTTCTTCATCTCGCTGTCAGTGAGTAAAGCCACGTCTTCCATGAACTGCACCAAGTCAACGCGGGCGGTTTCGCCTGTGGTCTCATCCACTTGCCGGTCGCTGAACTCCATGATGGCATTGAGCAATTCCTCCACATTTTCGACCCTCGAGACGCCCTCTGGCGTGTCGTCTTCCTTCAACACTTTGATGAGTCCTATGGTATTGGTGATGTGTTTGGCCAATTCGAAGGCATTCATCTTTTCTTGCAGTGACTGGAAGCTCTTGATCATCACCATGAAGTCGCGGAACTTGTTGACCGTGCCCATGTTGAAGTCTTGCGGAAACACGTTGTTTTCCATGCATTTCCAGATGCTTGTGCGTTGTTCGTTGGCGACGACCATCATACGCTCGATGCTGGTCTTGCCGATGCCACGGGCAGGGTAGTTGATGATGCGCAAAAGCGCTTGTTCGTCCTCGGGATTGATGACGACGCGGAAATAGGCCAGCAGGTCCTTGATTTCCTTGCGGTCGTAAAACGAGAGACCGCCATATATTTTATAAGGTATGTTCTGCTTGCGCAGCGCCTCTTCCATCGAACGGCTTTGGGCGTTAGTGCGGTAGAGGATGGCGAAGCTCTTGTTTGGCAGGTGACGCGTCATCTTGTATTGGAAGATGCTATTGGCCACCATGGTGCCTTCCTCGGTGTCGCTGTTGGCGTGGATGAGGCCAATGAGTTCGCCTTTCTCCTTGTCGCTCCACACCTTTTTCTTGATTTGGTCTTTGTTGTGTGCAATGACAGCGTTCGAAGCGTTGACGATGTTCTGGGTGGAACGGTAGTTTTGTTCCAGCCTAATCAACTTATAATCAGGATAATCATTCTTGAAGTTGAGGATGTTCTGGATGTTGGCACCACGGAAAGCATAGATACTTTGTGCGTCATCGCCCACCACGCAAATGTTCTCAAACAGCGCCGCGATGCGCTTCACGATGAGGTATTGGGCATAGTTGGTGTCCTGGTACTCGTCGACGAGGATGAACTTGAAATGGTTTTGGTATTTGTAGAGCACATCGGGGTTGTCGCGCAGCAGCACATTGGTGAAGTACAAGATGTCGTCGAAGTCCATGGCGTTGGCGCGGTGCAGGCGCTCGTTGTAGAGCTTGAACAGCTGTGCGATGAGCGGCTTGTTCGACTTGCGGTCGGTTTCTTGAATCTCCGGGTCGTTGGCGTAGTCTTCTGGAGAGTAAAGGCTCGACTTGGCCGCTGAGATACGCGACAGCACTTGCTTGGCGGGATAAACCTTGGTGTCGAGGCTCAAGTCTTTGAGTATCTGCGTGATGAGAGCCTTCGAGTCATCAGTATCGTAAATCGAAAAATTGCTCGTGAAGCCAATCTTTTCCGCCTCGATGCGCAAAATCCTTGCAAAGATGGAGTGGAAGGTGCCCATCCACACGTTGCGGGCGTCGCTCGCGTTGACGAGTTGCATGATGCGTTCCTTCATCTCGCGGGCGGCCTTGTTGGTGAAGGTGAGAGCCATGATGCTGAAGGGGTCGACGCCCTCTTGGATCATGTAGGCGACGCGGTAGGTGAGGGCACGGGTCTTGCCCGAGCCGGCACCGGCAATCACCATCACGGGGCCTTCTATAGTGGTAACGGCCTCTCTTTGAGGCTCGTTGAGGTCTTTCAATAGGTCAATCATGGGTTTCTCGTTTGGTCGGCAAAGATAATGAAAAAAGTTTAGAATTGATGGCATAAGGTTTAGTGTAGTTAAAAGTTTTGGATTGTTGGGCTGTCACACCGTGGTAGCCGATATAGATTGTAGGGTTGTCGTATCATGGCAGCCGTATATGATTTCCGTTTTGTTTTTGGTTTTCACATTATTTTGTGTATTTTTGCAGCATAAAACACAATCCACCCTATGCCGAATAACAAGATAAAAGGTAGCCTAAGTAGCATCGTCGATAAGATGAATAAGGCGTATGAAGGTCTGATAGGAGAGGGCTTCAATCTTGGAATGGACAGACGCGTTGTGCCAGTGATGGTCGACGGTGCGGTGATAGGTTGGAAGATGCAGCGCCTCAATGATGGAGTCTGGGTGGACCTCGACGAGAAACCTTTCGCTACCATGGAGGAGCTAATTGCGTTTTATAAAAACAACGATTGACACGCGGTCGACACGGCAGGCCATTTTTGGGGTATAAAAAAGACCTAACTGATTGGAAATCAATTAGGTCTGTTTTTTAATTTCGTGACCCGGCTGGGGCTCGAACCCAGGACCCCAACATTAAAAGTGTTGTGCTCTACCTGCTGAGCTACCGAGTCATCCTTGCTTTTTGCGGGTGCAAAAGTACAGCTTTTTTCGTTATCCCTGACTTTTTCAGCCAATTTTTTTTCATTCGTCCAACAATCCCTTGCCTTGACGAATGATAACTATATCATTATCAGTGCAATCCACAACGGTACTTTCTTCGTTCTCGCCTGCACCACCGTCGATGACGATGTCTACCAAGTCCTTGTAACGGTCATGAATCTCTTCAGGGTCGGTGAGGTAAGGGTTGATTTCGTCTTCTTCGTCGGCCAAAGAGGTGGTCATGATAGGACTCCCGAACTCCTTCACGATGTTCGTTATGATTGGTTGGTCGGGGATGCGGATGCCGATGGTCTTCTTCTTGCTCTGGAAGATGCGTGGAATGTTGTTGTTGGCCTCCAAAATGAAAGTGAACGGCCCAGGCAGGTTGCGTTTCATCATCTTGAACACATCGTTGTTGATGGGCTTGGTGAACTCACTCAACATGCTGAGGTCGTGGAAGATAAAAGAGAAGTTGGCCTTCTCCTTCTTGATGCCTTTGATTTGGCAGATGCGTTCGAAGGTACGCGGGTTGTTGATGCAACCTCCCAAACCGTACAAGGTGTCGGTAGGGAAGATGATGGTACCGCCGTCGGCCAAGCATTCCAAGATCATCTTGACGTAGCGCGGGTTGGGATCGGTAGGGTAGAGTTTGAGTATCATAGATTTATGAAAAAAACGCGCAAAAATACAAAAATGTTGCGGAACCAAGGTGAAATTCTGTATTTTTGCAGTCCATCTACGGGGTAGTTCCCGCAGATGTTTTTTGTTTTATCACCTAAATTGAAAACACTATGGGCGGTTTTTTTGGCACTGTTTCTAAACATCCTTGCGTGAAGGATTTATTCTATGGTATTGATTATCATTCACATCTTGGCACCAAGCGTGCGGGTATGGTAACCTATGACGGCGAATTGTTTCACCGTTCGATTCACGATATTGAAAACTCCTATTTCCGTACGAAATTTTGCGATGAGTTAGGTAAGTTTGTAGGCAATATTGGTATCGGTGTCATCAGCGATACGGATGCTCAACCCATTGTGGTCAACTCGCATTTAGGTAAGTTTGCTATTGCTACAGTAGCAAAAATCAACAATTTGGACGAGTTGGTCGAGCATTGTTTGGATCAACGTCAGCATTTTGCAGAGCTGAGCTCGGGTGCCACAAACCCTACAGAACTGATGGCCCTGCTTATCACACAAGGAGAGGACTTCGTCGATGGTATCCAAAACGTATATAATAAGGTGAAAGGCTCGTGCTCCATGATTATCATGACTGCAGACGGCATCATCGCCGCCCGCGATTACTACGGACGCACACCTATTATTGTTGGAAAGAGTGAGGAAGGTTATGTGGTAGCCTCCGAAAGCCATAGTTTCATCAATCTCGATTATGCGACTTGCTACAATGTTGGTCCTGGAGAGATTGTCAAAGTAACACTCGATGGTATTCAACAGCTTTTGCCACCAAGCCCAAAGAAGCAGGTGTGCTCTTTCCTGTGGATTTATTATGGTTATCCAGCTGCTGACTATGAGGGTATCAACGTGGAGGAGGCTCGTTATAATGAAGGTCGCGAGATGGGCAAGCAAGACTACTTCGATCTCGACTATGTCTCTGCCATTCCTGATTCCGGTATTGGAATGGCGTTGGGTTATTCCAATGTGCGTAAGGTTCCATATTTGCGTGGCGTGGTGAAATACACCCCCACCTGGTCACGCAGCTTCATGCCTGTCAACCAGAGCCAGCGCGAACATGTGGCCAAGATGAAGCTGATTCCCAACCGAGCCTTGCTCGAAAGCAAGAAAGTGGCCTTTTGCGACGACAGCATCGTGCGTGGCACCCAGCTGCGCGACAACGTAAAGATGCTCTACGACTATGGTGCCAAGGAGGTGCATGTGCGCATCAGTTGTCCGCCATTGCTTTTCGGTTGTCCTTTCCTCAATTTCTCTGCTTCCAAGAACATCATGGAGCTTATTACCCGTCGTTGCATCGAAGAGATGGAAGGCGACGACAACCGTAATATAGAAAAATACTGCGACCCGACAAGCCAGGAATATGCCAACCTCGTGGAGATGCTACGCAAACATGTCGGTGTGGATTCTTTGAAATTCAACACCTTGGAGAGCGTTGTACGTGCCATTGGCCTGCCCAAATGCGACCTCTGCACGCATTGCTTTGATGGGTCGAGCTACGGGCACGAGTAAAATTTTTCGATTTTTGCTTGCCAATCCAAGAAAAGTCCGTACTTTTGCATCGGGTAAGTCTTATACGACCAGCTCCCTCTGAAATCCCCCAGGACAGGAATGTAGCAAGGGTAGGAGGTTGTAGCGGTGCGATATGAGTAGCTTACCCTTCTTTGTTTTATCACTATGAAAAAAGTCCACTTTATTGCCATAGGCGGGAGTGCCATGCACAACCTCGCCATTGCCTTGCACCGCAAGGGTTATGAAGTCACGGGTTCGGACGACGAGATCTTCGAGCCTTCCAAGTCGCGTCTTGCCAAAGAAGGCATCCTGCCTCCGCAATGGGGCTGGTATCCCGAGAAACTGGATAAGTCGTATGATGCCGTCATCCTCGGCATGCACGCCCGTATCGACAACCCCGAGCTGGTGCGCGCCCAAGAACTGGGCCTGAAGGTGTATTCCTATCCCGAATACCTCTACGAGCAGGGCAAGGACAAGATGCGTATCGTTGTCGGCGGTAGCCATGGCAAGACGACCATCACCTCTATGATTCTTCATGTGCTTAAGCATGTTGGCATCGAGACCGATTTCATGGTCGGGGCGCAGTTGGAAGGTTTTGATGTGATGGTACGCCTCAGCGAGACAGCGAAATATATGGTGATGGAAGGCGACGAATACCTCACTTCGCCCATTGACCGCGTACCGAAGTTCCATCACTATCATCCTCATATTGCGGTGATTAGTGGCATCGGCTGGGATCATGTCAATGTCTTTCCGACGTTTGACAACTATCTCGAACAATTCCGCATTTTTGTCCGCACCATTGAGCCAGGTGGTTGCTTGATTTACGACCAAACCGATGTTGAGGCCGAAAAGATTGCCCGAGGCGCACAGTGCCGTACCTTCGGCTATGGTGTGCATCCCTTTGAGAGCAACGGCATCAAGACGACCTTGCTTTTGCCTGACGGCAGTAGGAGGGAAGTGGGCATCTTTGGCAGCCATAACATGAAGAATATCAATGCGGCACGTTTGGTCTGCCAACAACTCGGCGTGACCGATGTGCAATTCTATGAAGCCATTGCGTCTTTCAAAGGTGCAGCCCGACGCTTGGAACTGTTGTTCGACAATGGCGACAACTTCGTCTTCCGCGATTTTGCCCACGCACCTTCAAAGGTGAATGCCAGCGTGAAGGCCTTGCGCGAACAGTTCCCTGAGAAACATTTGATTGCAGTCTTTGAGTTGCACACTTATAGTAGCCTTAGTGAAGTTTTCATCGACCATTATCGCGATGCCTTGAAACTGGCTGACACAGCGATTGTCTTCTACGACCCACATGCCGTGGCCATCAAAAAGCTGGAACTCATGCCCGATTCGCGTATCGTTGAAGGCTTTGGCCGTACTGACTTGAAGGTCGTGCATAACAAGGCGGAGCTGGTCGCCTTATTAGAAAAAGGCCAACGACATAATGTCATTGGCGCTTTCATGAGTTCTGGCGACTTCAACGGTCTGACGACCGATGATTTGAAGGCCTTGTACGATTAAATGTCGAAAATGCTATCCTCGATTTCGGTGTTATATTTCTCGTTTTCAAGGGTAAAGGTATCGATAGAATCTTTGTAGTCAATCAGCACGATTTCCTTGAGAAGCAGGCTTTCCCTATCGTATCGGAAAATGGCTTGCTTGAGGCCGATGCCTATCAGTAACTTCTTTTTCGTGGTGAAGTAGACAGTGTGGAAATGCTCGTCCGATTCTGTTTGTAGGGTGAAATTGTTTTCTTCGGCCAAGTCTTCGCAACGGCCTTGTAGTGCATAGAGAAAGGCACGGGTCAACGAGCGGATGGGGCCATTCCACATTCTGAAGCTGCCGTGGAAGATGCCGATGTCCACCTTGATATGGTTGCCATTGACAATCATGTAACTGTCGTTTTTAAATACGGCCGAGAACTTATCGGAGAAGCTGTAATAAAAATCCCCGTCCTTTTCAATGGTCCTGTCGGTTTTCTTGGTATGGTTGTGTACGTTAGCCTCAAGGGTCATCACATTTGCATTGACATTCTTTATACTGTCTAAAAGAGTGAGATTTTGTGCCCGCATTGGCATTGAAAAGAGAATCACTGTTAGGAAAACAAGTACTTTTTTCATGGATTTGTATTAAAAGAAAAAATGGTGCAGCGAAACCGTGCACCATTTCTTCATTTATAGAATTATTTATCCAAACTCATTAGGAATTCTTCATTGTTGATCGTCTTGGCAACGCGGTCTTTCAGGAACTCCATGGCCTCAAGCGGCGTCATGTCGGCGAAGTGGTTGCGTAGTGCCCAAACGCGAGCCAGTGTACGTTCGTCGACCAACAGATCGTCGCGGCGTGTGCCCGAAGCAACGATGTCGATGGATGGGAAGATGCGCTTGTTCGACAAACGGCGGTCAAGTTGCAATTCCATGTTGCCTGTGCCCTTGAATTCTTCGAAAATGACTTCGTCCATCTTGGAGCCTGTGTCAATGAGGGCGGTGGCCAAAATAGTCAGTGAGCCCCCGTTTTCAATCTTACGTGCGGCACCGAAGAAACGCTTCGGCTTTTGCAAGGCATTGGCTTCCACGCCACCGGTGAGCACCTTGCCCGATGCGGGCGAAACGGTGTTATAGGCGCGGGCAAGACGAGTGATGGAATCCAAAAGGATGACTACATCGTGACCACATTCAGTGAGACGCTTGGCCTTCTCCAGCACGATGTTAGCAATCTGCACATGTTTGGAGGCAGGCTCGTCAAATGTGGATGCGATGACCTCGGCGTTTACGCTGCGTTGCATGTCGGTGACTTCCTCGGGACGTTCGTCGATAAGAAGGATGATGAGGTAGACTTCAGGATGGTTGGCCGCAATGGCGTTGGCCACCTCTTTTAATAAGACAGTCTTACCCGTCTTAGGTTGGGCCACAATCAAGCCACGCTGGCCTTTGCCGATGGGGGCGAAGAGGTCCATGATACGGGTTGAGATAGTGCAGCCTTTGTGTCCTGTGATATTGAATTTCTCGTTCGGGAAAAGAGGAGTGAGGTAGTCAAAGGGAATGCGGTCGCGCACTTCTTCGGGACGGCGGCCATTGATGAGGTCGACTTTCACCAAAGGGAAATATTTCTCGCTGGCCTTGGGTGGACGGATGACGCCGAGAATGGTGTCGCCTGTCTTCAGCCCCATCAGCTTGATTTGCGACTGTGAGACATATATGTCGTCGGGAGAAGGCAGGTAGTTGTAGTCTGAAGAACGGAGGAATCCGAAGCCTTCTGGCATGATTTCAAGCACACCTTCGGCTTTAACACTGCTGTCGAATTGACTGAGCAGGTCATCGCGGCGAGGACGCTGTTCAATACTACGTTCCCCTCGCTCATTCTTTTCTTGCTTGGAAGCGGTTTCTTCTTCTGTTATTGGTTTTTCTTCCACGACGTTTTCTGCTTCAGCAGTAGGGGCGTCTTTGACAGGAGCACTTTCTTCCTCGTTCTCGTGGATGCGTTTGCGCTTTTGCTTGAAACTCTCTTTTTTCTCACGAACGGATTTCGTCTCAACGGCTTCTTCAATAACCTGAGTCTCAGGAGTTGCAACAGCTTCTTCCACAATAGGCTGGGCAGGCTTTTCTTGCTTTGGAACAGGATTCTGCACAGTCTGTGGTGTGTTGTTTTTCGACCGTTCGCCGACGTTGGCTTCTGCTTCTTTGTTGATGCGAGGACGTTTGGTACGTTTGCTTTGTTGGGTATTATTGTTGACAGGCTCTTTGGCTTCTTCAATAGGTTTGGCAGGTGCTTTGGCTGGCTCTTTTATTTCCGGTTCACTCGCGGCCGGTTTTTCAACTACAGGCGTCGCTTTCGATTCAGTTTTTTCGGATTTTGGCGCCTTTTGTTTTGCCTTTTTTGGCTTTTCGGTTTTTTTGATGTCTGGATGATCCACTTGATGGTCGATGATGTCGTATATGAGTTGCATTCTGTCTCTGTTCTCGTCATCGATGCCCAATTCCGTGGCAATGATTTTGAGGTCGTCTAACGACTTCTCTTGAAGTTCAAAAATGTTATACATAAATAGTGGACTTGTGAATTCCGAATGGAATAGTTGTCTTGATACAATATTATTCTTTGGGACTGTTTTGTGAGTTCATATAACGTGAATAACCTCACAAAAGTGGCGCAAAGGTAGACTTTTTTTTTGAAATGGCAATTTTTTCGAATAAAAAACCAAATATTTCGTGGTTTTTCAATGCTTTTTCATTCAGAATTCTTTTTTAAAGCTGGCGTTTGATGGTAAAATCGTATTTTTGCACCCAAATTAAATCTAAGAGTTATGTCACAAAGATTGCAATCCATTTTCTTTTTCCTATCTGCACTGCTTTTTGCGCTGTTGTTTTTCCTTCCGTTAGCTGAGTATCTTGGCGAGACTAATATTTTGACATTTAATGTGTTTGGTATTGAGTCTGGCATTCCAGGTGGAACGGTGCCTTATCCCAAAACATTCAGTTTGCCAGTGCTGATTTTGGCGGTTACTGCGATTCTCTTGAGCGGCTATCTTGCTATGGGCTTGTTCCGTGCCGTGAAATTGGCGCAGTTTGTCAAGCTGCACAAGATAGCACGCATCGACATTATTGTTATCGTGGCTTGGATTGCGGTGGTTTTTGGCTATTACATCCGCGTGATTGGCAATCCCATAGGTGCCGACCCGACTTTCAAGGTGGGCGCTTTTCTGCCTTTAGTTGCCTTGTTGTTGACCATTGCTGCCGCCTCTGGATTGAAGAAGGATATCAAAAAGGTGCGTTCCACCGACCGTATCCGCTAAGGGAACTGAATTAGCAAAACGAAGGCCGACTTCCGTGGGAGTCGGCCTTTTTGTTTCAAATGACCTTGTTTCGGTCAAGCTGGAAGATTTCCATGTCCTTGAAGGTTTTCCCGTCGATGGCCATTCGGATGAAGGTGATTTGCTTGTGAAATCCTGAATTGCCTGCTGCTCCTGGATTGACATGGAGCAAATCCAGTTTCTTGTCGTATATTACCTTTAATATATGTGAATGGCCACAAATATACAGGTTGGGTTTCTTTGTTTCGAGAATATACTTCACCTCAGGCATGTAATGTCCTGGATAGCCGCCGATGTGGGTCATGTAAACGTCAACATCTTCCACGTGGAAAAACAAGTCCTCGGGATATTGTAGGCGAACAATATGATCGTCGATATTGCCATGCACGGCACGCAAAGGCTTGAATTGGGCCAAAGTCTCTGCCGTTTCGATGTTGCCTATATCGCCCGCGTGCCACAGCTCGTCAACATCCTTGAAGAAGTTGAAAAGTTGTGGCACGAGGGTGCAATGTGTGTCCGACAAAATGCCGACTTTCAGCATGTTATTTCAAGTTGATCATGAAACCGATGGCCAACACTTCCTTGAATTGTACCTTTGAACCTTTGATTTTCAGTCCGTTTTCACTGTAGAACGGGACATCGTAGTCATAGATAAGGTGTGTGGAGAGGTTGCAGTTGAGCCAGTCGTTCACCTTTAACACGAGCATGTTCTGCCAGTCCACATCGATGCGCTCGGGATGGTTGAGGTAGTTGGAGAAGAGCTCCAGCTTCGAGTTAAAGTCGATGTTCTTGGCAAGCGGATATTGGAATTTGGCTACGGCACGGGCGCCTAATTCATAGCGAACTTTTGCATTCTTGGCATGTTGGGTGGTGTCGTTGGCATCAAGTGAGTTGACACCGAAGGCGCCGATGGAAGCCAGATAATCATCGTTCACAATAGTGACACGGCCTGTGATGGGTGAGAAATAGAGTGAGAAGTGAGGATTGGGTACCCATTCGATACCAAGGCCCAAACTGATGTATGCAGGGGCGAGGAACTTGGAGATGTACTGGGTGGAGTCTTTGGCATAGTCGAAGCCCTTGGCAAACTGTGAGCGGAAAGCTAACTCTGCACCATAGTTGAGGTGCTCAGTGGCTTTTAAAGTTGCCAAAGAGGTGAATTCAATTTTATCGTCAGTCTTGATGGGCTTTTTCTTAAAGTCAAAATAACTGTAGCCCAAAGAAGTGTTTAATGTGTTGTCCCACTTGAAATTGTTTTTCAAGTAATGGATTTCATAATAGAAGATGCCTTGTCCATTGATGGTACTCTGGCCGCCAGCTGCCCAGTTGGTGTAGGAAGTTTGGCCGAAATTGAGCCCGAAATTACCTTTGTGGCTCCAACCTTGCGGCAATTCATCTTGTGCGAAAGAAACGATGGCTAACGAAAAAGCCAAAACAGTAAATAAAACTTTTTTCATCTTGATTTGATATTTATTTGTTGATTAGTAAGCATTTCCATCTTGGAAGTTATGGCTTCCAATGCTGAAGGTGATGTCTTGCATGTTGTTGCTGCGAACGTATTCCCCGTTCTTCTCAGCAGGAATCCAAATGGTTTCTTCAAGGAGTCGGATGGCCTCGTTGTCGCAGCCGCCTCCCACCGAGTTGACGACAACGATGTTGGAGAGGCTGCCATCGGTTTCAACCACGAAACTCAGGCGCACCGTGCCTTGGATTTCCCTTTCTTTGGCTTCGGTAGGGAATCTCAGGTTTTTGGCGATGTATTGGGTCATGTTGCTACCGTCCGCGAAATAAGGCTTTGCCACCTCTTCAAGTTGTTTGTATTCATATATCTTATAAGAGGTATCGGCTTCGAGGGCCGCAGGAAATGTGAGGCGCTGGTGGCGCTTCCAATAGCGTTTGTAGCTCTTTGCGTTGAAGTTGACCTCATACTCGTATTCGTAGTCGATAGGAATGCCGATGTTGAGGGCAGGCTTCCAGAGGATGGTCTTGACCAAATGAAGTGCGATAGGAGAGGCAGCTTCACTGAAACTCGACTTGATGGTGTAGTTGCTTGCCGCGCCTTGCGAATCGATGTGCATGCCAACAACGACTTTCCCGCTGTTACCCTGTTCGAGGTCAGCCTCGGGATAAACGAGGGTGCGGGTGATGTAGTTCTCGGTTACGGAGTGACCTCCAATGGGTTCTGGTGCCGTGATTTGGGCTTTCAGTTGCCATCCCGAAAAGAGGATGACCATGGCGATGATGAGTTTTGTTTTCATAGCGTTATAGTTTTTTAATGATGCAAAAGTAATCAATTTGTTGAATTGTTGAACTGTTTATTTGTTGAATTGTTGGAAATGGTGCAGTTTTTTCAACAATTAAACGATTCAACTCCCGACAATTCAACATAATTCCTATTTTTGCGGAAAATTTAAGTTTATGGAGGACAATTATAAGAATAATATGGTTTTCGGAATCCATCCCGTGCTTGAACTGATTCGCTCGCAGAAGGAAATCGAAAAGGTGTATATCCAAGGCGGCACGCGCTCGCCCGAGATTGCGGAGATCGCCAATACCTGCCGTGCCAATGGCGTGCCGGTGCAATTTGTGCCCATCGAGAAGATGAACCGCCTGACGCGCAAGAACCACCAAGGTGTGGTGGCTTTCATCTGTCCGATCGAATACCAGCCTTTGGAGAAGGTGGTGCAGATGGTCTTCGAGGATGGCCGCGACCCCTTCATTCTCATGCTTGACCGCGTGACCGACGTGCGCAACTTCGGCGCCATCGCCCGCACGGCCTATGCCGCTGGTGTGGATGCCATCGTGATTCCCAACCATGGCTCGGCCTCCATCAACGGAGATGCGATGAAGACCTCGGCAGGGGCTTTGTCTTTGATCAACGTCTGCCGCGTGGAGAATATGAAGGACGCCATCGATTTCCTGAAAGCCAGCGGATTGCGCGTGGTGGGCTTCACCGAAAAGGCCAAAGAGAGCCTTTGGAAATCCGACCTCACCGGTCCGCTCTGCGTGATGATGGGCTCGGAGGAAGACGGCATCAGCCCCGCCTATCTCAAGCGCCTCGATGATCATCTGATGATTCCCATGCCTGGGGACATCGATTCATTGAATGTCTCGGTGGCCACGGGGGTGGTTTGTTTTGAGGTGGTGCGGCAGAAGATGGGGTAAAATTCATTAAAACGGAAAAATGTTATCTGAAATGATAATTATATCGTTTTAATGTTTATATTTGCAGCGTTATACTCTAAAATGAATTACCATGAAAAGACATCTACGCTTTCTGTTTGCGCTGCCCATGCTGGTTCTCCCGTTGTTGGCTTCGGCTCAAGTTACCATCAAGATTGAGAGACTCTCTAAACCAGAAAAACTGCTTCCTTTGCGGGAACCTATGGACATCGCCCAATCTTTGGCGCGTTCTAACGCCAAAGTCCCTTATGGTGAATTTTACGAAAATGAAGTTCTTTCCATGAATATTGATGCAGATAGTCTAGTGAACTATGGGCATTGGTTTCATCCGTTTTTTTATGGCATGTATGATGCCTACGCAGAACATCGCCCGTTTGTGCTTTCGCCCGATATGATTTGGATGTTGATTGCCCAAGGTTTTTCGCACCATATCAATTCCGACCCGGAGAAATACCGCGATAGGATGGTGGATTTCTCTGATAAATTGACGTTGGTGGTTGAAAGCGATCAGCCGCTTGACTCGGCAGAATGGGAGGTGCTAATTTCGCAATTTGCCGAAGAAATTCGTAACAACACCAAAGGTACGATTGCAGAGACGATGATGGCTGACTTTTCGACCACGACGCAGTATGAGCAAATCGCCTCCCAAATCACCTTGATGGAGACAACGAAGGCTTTTTTTGAATTTGTGGTGATTCGTGTGGCTTGTGGTATTCCTGAAGTGACCTTGTTGGGCACGACTGAAGATTGGCAACGGGTTTACGACAAGGCAATGCAGTTGCGCTCGTTCGATTTAGATTGGTGGATTAACGAATTGGAGCCCATTCTGAAAAAGTTTATCGATGCCTCGAAAGGCAAAAAGGATGTCAGGTTTTGGCGCAATATGTTCAAATGGCACACGCAGGAAGAATACGGTGCACCCAATATCATCGACGGTTGGATTGTGAAGTTCTTCCCCTACGACAAGGACGGCAAGCGCTTCGATTTGAAGACTTTGACTCGCGATTCCAATTTGCCTGATGAAATATCTAAAGTTGATGTTCGCTTCATGGAATTGTTGGAAGATGGGACGAAAGAGGAAACGATGATTGAGTTGTGGGGAGGATTCTTTGGCCTTGAACAAAACCCCGAAAACTTTGCACTTGCGCCAAAAATCGGTTGGCTGGTTAAGAAGAAGACCGATGAAGAAAGTGCGAATCTTGTCAGACTAAAACATGATATGAAAGTAGAGGGTATCAATTTGAAAATAAAAGAGATACCTCTTGTTTTGAATAAACTTGATACGTTTCCCAGTTTGACACTCCAATTCAAAGATAAGGTCTATTTTCCGGAATGGATGAAAAACAAGCAGATGAGATTGCTGCGAGTGTATGGTGACATTTCAGCAGAAGAAAGGAACAAACTGTTGACATGGTATCCATCCGCAAGGATTGTTGTGAACAATGCAAATTATACTTTGAACAACGGTGCTTGGGATGTCAATGTATTTATCACGGCGGAAAGAAATGTCGGGTCCGCCCTTGACGGTATCGACCACATTGGAACGCTTCAGATTTATAATAAAGAAAGGAAGGATTTCTCTTACACGGGCAGGTCCTTTGATGTCATCATCCCGAAAAACGTGACAAAACATATAGACGAAATCGAGTTTAGCAAAAAACCATCTGACAAATGCTTGAAGGCATTGAGGGAACAGTTTCCTGATACTAAGATAAACGAAGATGAAGATTAAATATTGTTGATATTAAGCTGATTGTTAAACGAAAACTGGCGGGGGAGTGCCCCGCCAGTTTTTTGTTTGTGATTATTTCAAATATTTATCCAACCAATTATAGAACCTCCGCTGCCACAAAACGCCGTTCTGCGGTTTCAGCACCCAGTGGTTCTCGTCGGGGAAATAGAGGAACTCGGCAGGGATACCGCGCAAGATGGCGGCGTTGTAGGCCTGCATGCCTTGCGTGAAGCAGATGCGGTAGTCCAAGCCGCCGTGGATGACGAGGATGGGTGCGGTCCATTTGTCGACGAAGAGGTGGGGCGAGTTGGCGTAGGTCTTGCGCACGGTCGGGTTGTTCCAGTCCCAGAAGGGGCCGCCGAGGTCCCAATTCACGAACCACATCTCTTCGGTTTCAAGATATTGCGCCTCAAGGTTGAACATACCATCGTGGGCGATGAGGGCTTTGAAACGACCATCGTGGTGACCGGCCAACCAATATACACTGTAGCCGCCGAAGCTGGCACCCACGGCACCGAGGCGGTTCTCGTCGATGTAAGGCTCCTTGGCCAATTCGTCGATGGCGCTGAGGTAGTCCTTCATGCACTGTCCACCATAGTCGCCGCTGATTTCCTCAAGCCATTCCTGACCGAAGCCGGGCAGGCCGCGACGGTTGGGGGCGACAATGATATAGTCGTTGGCAGCCATCATCTGGAAATTCCAGCGGTAGCTCCAGAACTGGCTCACGGTGCTTTGCGGTCCGCCTTCGCAGTAGAGCAGTGCAGGATATTGCTTGTTGGCATCGAAGTGGGGCGGGTAGATGACCCACACGAGCATGTCCTTGCCATCGGTGGTCTTCACCCAGCGTTCCTTCACATCGCCCATGGTGAGTTGGGCAAAGATCTTGTCGTTGACGGTGGTGATTTGTTTCGCCTCGCCCGTGGCGGGGTCAACGCTGAAGAGTTCGGTCGGGTGGCTCATCGACTGGCGGCCAGCAATCAGCTTGTCGCCGTTGAATTGCACCGAGATGTAGTTGTGCTTGCCTTCCGTCAGCTTCTTGATTTCGCCGTTTTCAAGGTTGAGGGCGTAGAGTTGATCGGTGGCGTAAGCGTCACTGATGAAGTACAAGGTCTTGCTGTCGTCAGCCCAGCTGAAGCCTGTGCAGCATTGGTCGAACTTGGCCGAGTAGTCGGTCTTTTCGCCTGTTTCGAGGTTCATTACGAAGAGGCGTTGTTTGTCGCTCTCGTAGCCGTCACGTTCCATGCTCTCCCAGGCCATGTATTTGCCATCAGGCGAGATGACAGGGTTGAGGTCGTATCCCATCATGCCTTCGGTGAGGTTCTTGCACTCGCCGCTTTGGATGGTGTATTGGTAGATGTCGGTGTTGGTGGAGAGGGCGTAGTCCTTACCGACCTTCTTGCGGCAACAGTAGACGAAGCTCTTGCCGTCGGGCAGCCATTGCACCTGCTCCATGCCGCCGAAGGGACGCACGGGAGCTTCCCATTGCTCGCCCTTCATGGCGTCGAAGGCGTTCTCGATCTTTCCATTGCTGAAGTTGCCCACGAAGAGGTGTCCGTAGGTATCAACCCAATGGTCCCAGTGGCGGTACATCAAATCGTTGTTGATGCGGCCAGAGGATTTGTCGAGGTCAGGATAGATGTCGGCCACGGTCTCTTTCAGTTTTACTTCTTTGGTGAAGAGCACCTGAGCGCAGTCGGGCGAATAGAGGAAGCCGTTGATGTCGTCGGCTTCGTTGGAGACACACTGGCGTCCTGTGCCGTCGGGGTTGATTTCCCAAAGTTGCATTACTCCGTCGTCGTTAGGGGCGAGGAAGCCAATCTTCTTTCCGTCGGGACGCCATTGCGGGCTGTATTCACTGACGTTGGCATCCGAAAGCACGCGGTTGTTAGAGCCGTCGGCGTTCATAATATACAAGGTGGAGCCGCTGCGGTTTTCGGGCACGCTGTAGTAGGTGACGTTATATACGATCTGTGAGTGGTCGGGCGAGAGGCTGTATTCGCCGATGCGGCCCATGCTCCAAAGCACCTCGGGCGTCATGATGTCGGAAGTCAGGGTGAGTTCTTTCGGCCCGATTTTGTCTTTGCCTTTGGGCTCTGTCTCAGGCTTTTGTGTGTTGCACGATACGATTGAACAGGTAATCATGGCTAACAGGAAAAGTTTGTTTTTTCTCATATTTGTGAAATTTTGAAATTGTTTCCAATGGTTTTGAAGCCGTAAAAATAGGGAATTTTGCGATACATGATGCGGATGGGTGGCTTTTTTTGTGCTGCGGTGTTTTCCTGTCGCCCCTACGGGGCTTAATTCGGAATTGGATTTGTTTGTCGGCAGGGGTTCCATTGCATTTCACCGCCTGCCTAATCATCCTGTCACCCCTACGGGGTTTCCACGGTTGTGGCAAAGTCCCAGAGGGACGAAGGATGAATATGCAGGTGGTTTCAACCCCTGCCGAAATGAAAACGATAAAACCAATGAAGCCCCAGCGGGGCGAAAGGAAAATGAAATAATTTGTTTGACCATTCAAGGAATTATGCTATTTTTGCGCCGTAAACAAACGGAAGTCGAATTGTCAAAACAGTAATTAAGGAATAATAGAAAAATCATAAATCATTATAATCAAAGCATTTAGACAAATTCTTTCTCTTCGAAAATTGGCGTTTACGAGAGAATAATATACTGAATTTGGGTAGATGCTCGCGCGTTGGCGTGAGCTGAAGCATTTTCTGTGTATATTAGGTTACGCCAATACCTCGAAGAGCGGAAAACGGTTAGGTTCACGCTTTTTTTTGTCTGATGCTAGAAAGGAAAATAGAAAGTTTAATCCAAAAAAATATCAATATGAAAAAATTAATAAAGGCAGTAGCAGCCTTGATGCTAATGACAACAATTGTTTGTGCTATTGGATGTAAAAAAACAGACAAACCTATTACAGTTAGTGGTAGTTATGGGGGGCATGATTATGTTGACCTTGGACTCCCAAGTGGAACGTTATGGGCAACTTGCAATGTGGGTTCGGATACACCAGAAGGTTATGGTGACTATTTCGCGTGGGGTGAGACGCAACCTAAGACATACTTTGATTGGAATACTTATAAGTTTAGTGATGTTGATAGTGAGAATAATATTCGACTTACCAAATACAACACCAATTCCAATTTTGGAATAGTTGATAGCCTGTCTACGCTGGAGATTAAAGATGATGCTGCAACATCACAATGGGGAAGTGGGTGGTGCCTGCCAACTTTGGAACAATGGGAGGAATTACGAAATAACACAACTGGCACATGGACTGTTCGGAATGGATCATCAGGCTTCCTTTTTACTGCAAATAATGGAAGATGTCTTTTCCTTCCTGCAACAACCATAGCTTCTCCGTATTCTGAAGAAGTTTCCCATCTTTCTGGCTCATATTGGTCAAATTTGCTCTATTCAAATAGTCCTCACTTTGCATGGGCTTTCTGCTTTCATATAGATGGTATTTACGATATTTACAGAACAGATCGTTACCATGGCATGGCTGTTCGTCCTGTCTGTTCCGCGAAATAATACATATCAAGTCAAGGAATTATGTTATTTTTGCGCCATAAACAAATGGAATGATCACAAATCTAATCAATATGAAAAAAGTAATGAAGGCAGTAGCAGCCTTAATGCTAATGATTACCGCGGTTTGCACCGTTGGATGTGTAAAAGATTCGGGCAATAGCTCATACTACGGACACGAGTGTGTTGACCTTTGCTTGCCAAGTGGTACGCTGTGGGCCACTTGCAACGTGGGTGCCGACAAGCCCGAAGGTTACGGCAACTACTTTGCTTGGGGCGAGATTCAGCCTAAGGAGACATACAATTGGAGCAACTACAAGTATAGCATTGGTGACGGTGTCTGGATTCCTAATCCTGGTGTTTGGGAGAATCTTTATCTCACCAAGTATTGTACCCTATCCAGTTTAGGCAATAACGGCTTCACCGATAACCAGACTACCCTGTTTCCCGAGGATGATGCGGCTGAAGCCAACTGGAGTAGAGGTTGGCGCATGCCCACAAGGGAAGATTGGCAGGAGTTGCTCGACAACACGACCAACATTTGGACAACACAGAACGGCGTGAACGGTAGACTGTTTACCGCAGCGAATGGAAAGAGTCTCTTCCTGCCTGCAGCTGGCTCCAGCGAGGGTGATGAGAGTACTCGCGGCCACTACTGGTCGATGTCACTCAACGCCGGTTACCCGCACTATGCGATGGGCCTCTATTTCGTTTCGGACGACTGTGTCCTAATCGACGAATGCCGCCGCGATGGATTCTCAGTTCGCCCCGTACATTCCGTGCACGTCAAATAATATCTATAGAGGCTATAACAGCGGAAAACCCACAAAGCCACCCTAGAAGACTCTGGAGAAAACGGAGTGTGAGGGTGGCTTTTTAATGTGCCAAAATCACTTTTTTCAACAATTCCTTTGCCATTTCCCTGAAATCCACTACCTTTGCACCTTCATTTCATTACCTTGGAATTGAATTTTGAATTTTAAATCTTTGAATCTTAAATAATTAAATCTGAAATACTATGTTAAGTCAAGATGTAAAGATTGGAAGCGCCGTCCGTCTGGATGGAAAGATTTATTTCTGCATTGACTTCCAACATGTTAAGCCTGGTAAAGGCAACACTATCATGCGTATTAAACTGAAGGATGTGCTGACCGGCAACGTTTTGGAAAAGCGTTTCGACATTGGCGTGAAGCTTGAGGATGTCCGCGTTGAACATCGTCCTTATCAGTATCTCTACAAGGAAGGTGAAGACTATATCTTCATGCATACCGAGACCTACGACCAGATTCCGATCGCTGGCGACAACATCACAGGCGTGAAGTTCATGAAGGAAAATGATATCGTTGACGTCGTGGTCGACGCCAGCACCGAGACCATCCTTTTCGCCGAAATGCCGGTGAAGACTGTGCTGCAAGTGACTTATACCGAGCCTGGTGAGAAGGGCAACACCGCCACCAACGCCTTGAAGGAAGCCACCGTCGAGACGGGCGCTATGGTCCGCGTGCCGCTGTTCATCAACACCGACGATATGATTCGTGTCGACACCCGCACGGGTGAGTATTGCGAGCGTGTGAAGGCCTGATAAAAAGCATGGCATAAATTAAGCGCAGAGTCATTGACTTTGCGCTTTTTTTGTATCTTTGCGCATCATTCTATAAACTTCTTTCGATGAAAATAAAGAAAACTACCCTGAAAACTATCGCGGAACTTATTGACGCTAAATATGTTGGCCCAGCCAATTTTCCCATTACGGGCTTGAACGAAATTCATAAGGTGGAGTCGGGCGACATCACCTTCGTCGACCACCCGAAATACTATGCCAAGGCCCTCAACTCGGCCGCCACAGTGGTGCTTATTAATAAGGAAGTGGAGTGTCCAGAAGGCAAGGCCTTGTTGCTCCATGACGACCCTTTCGATGCTTTCATCCGTATCATGAGACATTTTCGTCCCTTTGAGCCGCAGACGCAACCCATCAGCGATTCAGCTCAGATAGGCGAGGGGACACTCATCATGCCAGGCGCTTTCATCGGGCACCACACCATCATTGGCAAGAACTGCCTCATCCATCCCAACGTGACCATCTATGACCACTGCGTGATTGGCGACAACGTTATCATCCACTCGGGAAGCGTCATAGGGGCCGACGGCTACTACTTCCAGCGCCGTAATGAGGGGTTCAAGAAGTTTGAGTCCTTCGGTCGTGTGGTCATTGCCGATGATGTGGAGATTGGTGCTTTATGCAGCATCGACCGTGGCGTCACCTCCGACACCATTATCGAGAGCGGTACCAAACTCGACAACCACTGCCAAATCGGTCACGACAGCTACATTGGCCACAACTGCCTCATTGGTGCCCATGCCGCCATTGCCGGTGTGACCCGCATCGAAGACGATGTCATCCTTTGGGGCCGTGTGTGCATCAACAAGGATTTGGTCATCGGAACAGGCGCGGTGGTGTTGGCCACTTCCGCTGTCGACAAAAACATCGAGCCGGGCAAGGCCGTCTTCGGTGTACCTGCTCAGGAGGTGCGGAAGCAATGGCGCGAGCAGGCTGCCCTGCGCCAATTGCCTGAGTTCTTGAAAGAATACTATAAAATGCATCAATCATAACGATAGCCTATGGCCTGCCTCTCAGTTAAAGCAGGCCATAGTCATAAGCTATTGGCCATAGTCAAAAACACAACCATGAAAAGAATAATCTTACTCTTAGCAATTTTCCTAGCGGGCATGACGGCCTTTGGCCAGGACATGAAAACCTATCAATACGCTGAGCGCGACACGCTCCAGCTTTATCTTGATTTCTATACTCCGGAGCATGTCAACGACAGCACCATCTGTTTGGTCTATGTCTTTGGGGGCGGTTTCATCGGTGGACATCGTGACGGCAAATGGGAAAAAGCCTATTTCAAGCAGCTTGTCGACAAAGGCTTCATGGTGGCCTCAATTGATTATCGACTAGGCCTCATTGGAGCCAAAAACATTGGTGTCCTCAACACTGATCCTGTGGAGAAAGCGGTTTACATGGCTACGGAAGATGCCATTTCGGCTTTGCATTATCTGCTTGAACATGCCAAAGACCTGAAAGTCAACAAGGATTACATTGTGATGATTGGTTCAAGTGCGGGTGCCATCACCGCTTTGCAGGTGGACTATGCGATGTGCAACGGATTCCTAAATTCGGACATCCTTCCTGAAGACTTCCGCTTGGCAGGTGTGGTTTCATACGCAGGTGCCATATTCTCGCATGAAGGTAAGGTGCAATATCGCAACCGTGAGCCAGCCCCGACCATGATGTTTCACGGAACGATGGATAACTTGGTGTCATACAAGGGGATAAGCTTCTTCAATATTGGCTTTTATGGGACTGATGCTTTGGTGAAACGTTTCGAGAAGTATGACTATCCTTATTTTGCCCGTCGTTTTGAGGGCTATGGTCACAGCGTTGCTGCAGGTGGTCCACTGACAGTTGATGACCTTGTGTGGTTCTGTCGCCATTATATCTATGGAAAGGAGAAACTCCAAGTGGACGGCACTTACACGAACCTTGACCCTGCAACGATGCCGCCCTACGACTTTTATTCGCCAAAGGATTTGTACAAATAAACTATTTTTATTTAATTACCTAGAAATGAATAAATTGCGGTTTCGTCTTCTTACACTATTGGTTTTTTGCGTAGTATGCGCAAATGCACAGAACAAATGGCATTACAATTTTGGTCTCGGCGCCTCGTTGAATGCGGGCAACGTCAACAACTGCAACATCAGCAACGATGGTGCCGTCGAACGTAACGATAGCCTGGTTGCCTTCGACGCCCACTACAAGCTGCTTTATAGTTCGCTTATCGACAAAAGTGGCGGAGACAAGCATTGGAAAGAGACCAACTTTGAGGTCAATGGCGGTGTGAAGATTGACCTGTTCCAGCACGACAAATACTCTCCATTCTTTGCTTGCGAGATGCTCACCAACAAATACAAGGGCTACGACCTTAGGCTGAGCGGTCTTGTTGGAATGAAATACCGTATCTATACTATCCCTAGATTGTGCGACTATTCCATCAGCGCCGCCTTCGTTTACGATTGGGCTGACTTTACCGATGATACCCACTTGCCCAACAACAACTACCGCATCTCAATTCGTCCCAAAGTCAAGCAAAAACTTGCAGAGAATCTCACATTGTTATACACCTTCTTCTATCAGCCTTCGGTGCTCGATTTCGACGATTACATCATCAACAGCAACATCAAGCTGCAAACCCAAATCACCCGAAAGCTCTTCCTCGACGTCGCGTTCTCCTATGAGTACCGTAGCCAAGTCCCTGCCGAAAACTATAAGAAACACGATTTCTTGTCGGAGGTCTCGATTAGGTTTAAGCATTAACTGTAAACTGTTATCTATAAAAGTCAAATAAATGAAAAAACTAATGATTTGCATTGGAATGGCTACCGCTTTGGTGGGCTGCGCTCCAAAACAACAAGAGGAAGTCGCCGAACAGCCCAAGCCTCAAGAGGAATTCAAGTATTTGGTGGACGAGTTCGCTGACTTGCGGATCATGCGCTATCAGGTTCCTGAATGGGACCAGCTGACGCTTCAACAGAAGAGTTACATTTATTATTTAGGCGAGGCGGCCAAATGTGGTCGCGATATTCTCGCCGATCAAAACTTCAAGTACAATCTGGTGATTCGCAAGACCATTGAGGCCGTGTTGAACTCCTATCAAGGAGATCGTGAATGTGCTGATTTCCAGAATTTCTTGGTGTATGCCAAACGCATTTTCTTTAGCAATGGCATCCATCATCATTATGCTGAGGATAAGTTCTTCCCCGAGGTCAGCGAAGCTTATTTTGCAGACCTGATTAAGGGCAGCGACGCCAACTTGCTGCCGCTTAACGAAGGCGAAACGGTGGAAGACTTCATCGCCTTCCTGACACCTGTGGTCTTCGACAAAGAACTTTACAAGGTGCGCCGCAGCAGCGAGGACGACATCATCGTCAACTCGGCGGTGAACTTCTATGAGGGCGATATCGAGAAGGCGGATGTGGAAGCCTTCTACAACAAGATGCGCAAGCCTAATGACGCCACGCCAATCAGCTATGGATTGAATTCCAAGCTAGTGAAAAAGGATGGCAAGATTCGTGAAGAGGTGTACAAAGCAGATGGCCTATACGGTGAAGCCATCACGGCTATCATCGGCTGGCTGAAGAAGGCGAATGAGGTGGCGGAGAATGACAGCCAACGTAACTATACGCAAAAGCTCATCGACTATTACACAACGGGCGACCTGAAGACCTGGGACGAATACAACATCGCGTGGGTGCAGGATTCTGTTTCGCACATCGATTTTGTGAACGGCTTCATTGAAGACTATAGCGACCCGATGGGTATGAAGGCCACTTGGGAAGCAATCGTTGATTACAAAGACATAGAGGCTACAGTACGCTCCAATATCATCAGTGAGAATGCCCAATGGTTTGAGGACCACTCGCCCGTTGATCCGCGTTTCAAGAAAGAGGAGTGTAAAGGTGTCTCAGCCAAGAGCATCATTGTCACCACGTTGGGTGGCGACTGCTTCCCGTCGCCTCCCATTGGCATCAACCTGCCCAATGCCGACTGGATTCGCAAAGACTACGGTTCCAAGTCGGTGACCATTACCAATTTGATGGAAGCATACGACAAAGCAGCTGACGAATGTCCGCGGAGTGCCCTCAAGGAGTTTGCCTACTCGCAGGAAGAGGTCGACTTGTGTAAGAAATATGGTTCCGATGCCGATGTGGTACATACCAACCTGCATGAGTGTCTGGGTCACGGCTCAGGAAAGCTGTTGCCTGGCACGCAGCCTGGTGCCTTGAAGGAATTTAGTTCTACATTGGAGGAAGCACGTGCCGACCTCTTTGGACTGTATTTTTTGGCCGAGCCGAGGATGGTGGAGTTGGGCGTGATGCCTGATGCCGAGGCTTATAAGGCTGAATATTGCTCTTATATCCGTAATGGTATGATGTCGCAGCTGGCTCGTGTGGAACTGGGCAAGGATGTCACCGAGGCACACATGCAGAACCGCAAGCTCGTTTCAGAGTGGTGCTACGAACACGGCAAGGAGGCCAATATCATCGAAAAGAAGGTGGAGAATGGTAAGACCTATTTCGTTATCAACGATTTTGAGGCATTGCGAGGATTGTTTGGCGAATTGTTGGCCGAAATCCAGCGCATCAAGAGTGAAGGCGACTATGCCGCAGGTAAGGCCATCGTGGAAAAATATGCCGTGAAGGTCGACCCTGAGCTTCACAAAGAAGTGAAGGAGCGATACAATGCCTTGGGGTTGAAGCCCTACGGTGGCTTCATCAATCCTGAGATTGTCCCTGTAGTGGAAAACGGTCAGGTGGTTGATTACAAGGTCGAGTATCCTTCCGATTTCGTGGCGCAGCATTTGAAATATGGCAAGGAGTATAGCTTTTTGAAGGCTAAGCACTGATTTTCCTTACTTTTGCACTCATGAACGGCAAGGATGAAATAATAAAAAGGAGACTCTATTACGAAGGACTGAAGCAGGCCATCGAAATGCCCCTGCCAGAGGAGGCCATCCGCGACGTGGACGAGATTCTTCAAGATGACGAAACCGAAGAAAGCATCAAGGAAACGATGAGGTTGTGGAAGGAGGTGTGTGGGCCTTTTGACAACGCCATTGTCTTTGTCCACAACAACCGCTTCGTCGTGGAGGAGAAGGAGAACATCATCAACGACGATTCCGAGTCCGTCTTTATGATGCCTGAGGAGATATTCAACACCTTGAGGAAACTGCTCAAATCTACGGTCATGGAGTTTCTTTCCGTTTTGGGAATGCCATCAAACGAAAAGACCCAACTGCTTGAATGTGTCGAAAATGGCGACAAGGATGCTTTCGTTTCGGCGTTGGAACATGCCCAGCGCGACTTGACCGCTTTGGCCAAGTTGTGTTCCTGTTGTATGGACGACACGTCTTCTGGTGCCGAAATGAAGGGTGACGACTTTACCTATTATCTTGACTATATGGCAAGCCATCTGCACGAGGAGGACGGTGCTGACAACGGGAAAATGCTGGAAGCCATAAAGCGATGGCAACCCTCCGCCGAGGTGTTGGACGAAGATGACACCGAAGAAGCCCTTGACCGCTATTTTTCCGACTACCGCCATTTCCTGGAAACTGACTTGGCCACCAACCTTCATTACTATTGGGACTGGTACGACGACTTCACCCTGAAGGAGCGCAATCTGATAGACCCGATTCTCGACAATCCCTTGGCCAAAGACCTGATTGACAGGATTTGGGAAGAATACCAAAACCCCAATCCGAAGCCTTCAGAGACTTTTACGCTCCCTGATGACTTCTTCGGTTGGCAGCACAAAGCCAACAGCCCGAAAGAATACTTCTATATGGATGATGCCTTCAAGAAGAAAGGCGTGAGAACCTTTGTGGCTTTCATCAACTGGCTTGCCGACAAGAGCTATATCGCCGACGACAATGAAGTGAAGGCTTTGTTTGCCTATCGTCTGACGGGACGATGTCGTCCCGAAGGGGAGGAGTTGCCCGTGATAGAATGGCGTGGGAGAAACGGCAAGTCCTACGAGCTGATTTACCTCGTGCGTTACCTCTCCGACCGCGCCGACTACAAGAAGATGCGCCGCTTCTTCATCGGTCCCGAGTGGGTGAAAGACAGCGACAGCAGCTATGCCAACTCAGCAGATTCGGAATTCCGCAAGCAGATGTCGGAGTTCTATCCTGAGGTTTGCAGGTTCGTGATATGAAAGTAAAAGGATTTTTTTGCGTTATGGATTGAGAGTCCGCAATTTAGTTGCTTTTCTCCGCTCAAATCAAATCACCCCAACCATATAAATTGGCAACAAAGTCGTTTCGCTGTCGTGCCTCAGGTCCTTGGTGTAAACCACGTATCTGTTGCCTACGCGTGACGAGAACTTCTTGCAAAAAGCATCAAGCGACACATGTGACTTGTAACTGGCCGACTTAACTTCTATCGGGCAAATCTTCGCGCCTCGCGAAAGCAAGAAATCGACTTCATAATTGTGCTTGTCGTCTTTGGGCCATGTGTGGAAATAAAGGTTGTTTCCGCTGCTTTTGAGCATTTGCGCTACAAGGTTTTCGTAAACGTAACCCATATTGGCTTGCAAACGGTCCGCAAGGAGTTTGTCGTATAGCACGTTTTCGGCGAAACTCTTGTCTCCAAAAGCGAGCGTAACCATCAACCCGGTATCGCCCACATAGATTTTCATGCGGCTTTTGTCTTCGCTCAACGGCTGTCCCACGTTGGGGTCGGTCGCATGGTAGGCGACGTTCACCGTCTTGCTATCCTCCAAGGCGATGAGCAAGTCTTCCATCTTATCGGCCCCTACGCCCTTGATGATGGCGGTTGGATAGAACCGTCCAACCCCGTGAGAGAGCATCGCTGGAATGGCTTGAAACAGTCTGCCAATCTTGCCTGTCTTGTCTATTTTGCGAAAATCGTCGAAGTAAAGTTTCAGTATCTTGCGTTTTACCATATCGACTGACCGTAAATTCTTCGTGTTAAGATACTCGCTCACTGCCTGTGGCATACCCCCTACGAGCATATACAGACGCAAATCGCGCATATATTGTCGGTTGAGGTCGTCACCCATGGAGCGATTTCTTTCAAGTGATTGCCGCAGTAGCGGAAGGGTTGCCGTGTCGCCCATTGCCCAACGAAACTCCTCATAATCCATTGGATACATCTCAATAGTGTCCTCTTCACTTGGTATGGTGATATGTTCGGTGTTCTGTTTGATACTGATGAGCAAACCCGTCTCGATGTAGTCGTACCTGCCGTCTTGCACCAAGTATTTGATGGCTTGTCGGGCCATGGGGCATTTTTGCACTTCATCGAAGATGATGACGGACTCGCGTTGGTATAGGGTCGTGTGATAGATGCTTTGCAAGAACAGAAAGATAAAATCCAAATCCATCAAATCATCAAACAACGACTTGATGCGTTCTGAGGCCTTGTTGAAGTCAATCAGAATATATGACTTGTATTCTTGTTTGGCAAACTCTTCCACGACAGTAGACTTGCCGATACGCCGTGCGCCTTCCACAAGCACTGCGCTTCTGCCGTCGTTATCTTGTTTCCATTGGCGAAGTTGCTGGTAAATCTTTCGTTGAAAAATGTATTCCATTCCAATTAGTTTCTTAAACGCGATGCAAAGATAGTAAAATAATTGAATATCATACAAAAACGATAAAAATTTCTATCTTTCCCGTTGATTTGTTTCGACAAAACACTATTTCTCCCCGAAATTTGATTGGCAAAAATGCTATCGTTCCCCGAAATTCTATCGTTCACTACCTTCACATTCCATTGCCATTAGGTGGGAAGCCCTGTTTTCGATGAAAAATGGCAAGCAATCCAGTTTGACCAGCAAAAAACTTCAAGCAGTCTAACCCTTGGGTAAGCCAAGACTAACCCAAGACTAAGCCTAGGGTATGTCGTCTGCACTGTATGTAATTTGCTGATTTTTTTTGTAACACGAATTTCCATAAATGATTCACAAATTTTCATGAATTCTTTTTGATAATTGACTTCGTCTAATCTCCGATTTCGTGGCAAATTGGTGGCAATTCGTGTTTAAGAAAAACCATCTTTTACTATAATTCACTACATTCCATTGCGCATCGGTAGCGGCACTGTATTTTTGCGACCGTTATCAAAATCAACGCACTATGGGATGCTTCATCTTTATTGATTATCTTATCGGACTGATTATCCTCATCAGGATTCATGCATCGTGGTGGGCCTGGCTCATCTATGTCGTCAGCGTTTTGGTGTGGATCGTGATATGGGTTTTGCGCGACGATTCGACAAACGAAAAAACAACTGACAATTCAAAACAAGAACAATCATGAAAAACCAAAAACAGAAAACCAAATCAAAAGTGGCTGAGTTTTTCAGCAATGTCGGGATGGCGTTATCCTTCATCTGGATGTTGCCTGTGCTGGCCGTCGAAGGCATACAGGAGCATTTCGAGAAGAAAAGGAAAGCCAAACAACCCAAACCGAAACCTATCCAGTTCGTTTGCTCCGAGTGTGGCGAAACCTTTGAGGCCGACAACATCGAGAAGAAAATGAGAAACCATGCATCTTCTAATGGCGATTACACCTATTCAAAACCTCAACCTTGCCCGAAATGCGGTGGAAAAAGGACGCGCCCGACCGAATCCGACAAGGCTTTTTACCAAAGACTTTGGGATATGGAGGAGACGGCAACGTTCATTTCGCACCTCAGCATAAACTGGGGCTATAACGACAGCCCCATCGACAAAGGTCAGCAGGAATTTAAATGCACCCAGTGTGGAGCCACATTCTCCGCCCTCGACATTAGGCCTCACCCTTATTCGGCCTCGTTCCCGTCGCGGTGTCCCCATTGCCAAAGCATCAGGACGTTGCCCGTATCAAACGAGAAACGCGCCAGTCGCTATGAAAGCATTTGGCTGCTGATGGAGCTGACCGAAAAGGAACGGAAGGAAGACAAAAAAGAAGCAATTTTTGAAAAATTCGCGGCAAATTGGTGATAATTCGTGTTTAAGAAAAACCATAAGGGACCCGATTGTGACCCGTTTAGCCAAAAAAAAGAAGCAAGCATTTGATCTTCAGGTGCTTGCTTCTTCTTGCGGAGAGAAAGGGATTCGAACCCTTGGAACGCAAAGCGTTCAACGGTTTTCGAGACCGCCCCGATCGACCACTCCGGCATCTCTCCTGACCTCTACGTCAGATGGTCTGACAAAACGAAGGCGACTATCAGTCGCCCTAGCGGAGACAGAGGGATTCGAACCCCCGAAGCCTTTCGGCTTAACGGTTTTCAAGACCGCCGCTATCGACCACTCAGCCATATCTCCGCTGCAAAAGTACAACATTTTTCGATAGGTCAAGAAAAATCACGAAAAAAAACTTTTTTCCACCGAAAACCCGTATCTTTGCAAGATTGAATAACTACGTTTTATGAAAGCAAAGGGCGTTTCGTTTATCCTGTTTTTGCTCTGTATGACATTATTTTACGCTTGCTCAAGGCAAAAATCGGTGTTTACGCAGCAAAATGCCCCTCATCATTTCAAAGAATTGAAAACGGTGGAAGCTTTGCTGGAAACGGATCCTTCGTCAGCAGCCGATAGTCTATTGGCACTTCGAAAAATGGCTTCAACCCACCCTTTCACTACTTTTGACGCTAACGAATTGCTGTTACGTGAGGTACAGGCTCAATACAAAAACCGTAGTCTTTCGGAGCAGAGTCCGGACCTGTTGCCTGTGATCGCCTTTTATGATAGCGTGGCCGGGCAATATCCTGAGGATTCCGAGTTACAGTTTCTTCGTGCCAATGCCTATTATTATAAAGGTGTGGAATATTCCTTCGTTCAAGATGATGTGAAAGCCTTCTCGTATTATTTGTATGCCTTGAGTATGATGAAGTCGCAAGAGGCTGTTAGTTCCCAAGAATCGCGTTTTATTGCTTTGATTTACACACGTTTGTCGGAAATCTTATATCGTTATGGCTTGCAGGAGTCCGCTTTTGAGACTTGCCAAAAAGCATCGTCGTTTTATGAATCTGGACCTGATCTTGCGGCAATGAAACGCTTTGAAGCGGCTATTTATCAGTCCCAAAAGCAGTATGACAAAGCTTTGGCATGCTTGCAGGATGCCGAAAAATTGGGTACGGTTAGTGATGACTTGTTTCAATTGGTTATTGGCGTAAAATACTATGAGATTCAACAATTTGATTCTGCGGTTCCCCATTTGGAGCAAGCGTTTCTGAAGGGCGACCGTTATGCTCGTGTTGATGCTGCAGTTAAGCTGGCAGAGGTTTTCCGCGAAAAAGGTATGTCTGAAGAAGAGCTGTCCTATACACGTTATTATGTGGAGAACGCTATGATGGAGACCCGTATGGCTTCGAAAAAGATGGAAATAGAATATCTTTTTGATGAATTTAATCATCCGAAAACGGATCCCGCCTCTTCAAAAGAGGACAAAGGTACCTCCTCTTTGATAGTTTCGTTGTTTTTGTTGCTGGTCATTGTCTTTATGGCTTATATCATTGTCCGTAACCGTAAGCGTATCAATCATATAGAGAATAAAATTACTACCATAGTACTGAAACATGAGCAGGAAAGCGCAGACAAGGACCATGAGATAGAGCAAATGTCTCAGGTGTTGAACGATACCATAGAGCTGCTTGATAACCAGCGCGTTGATTTCAATGAAGCCTGGAACACTTTCTCTAACAGCCACATCGTGTCAAAAATTCGACAATCAGTGGAGGGTAAGGACATTATGATAAAGAATGTGGGTGTATATCCCAAACTGAAACTGAAGGAGATGGATTACATAAGTCTTGTACAAGAGGCAAACCATTGTTTTCCCGACTTCTCTTCGCGTTTCTTGAAAGACTATTCTGACCTAAACGTAGCTGACTTGCGTCATTGCTGTTTGGGCATGTTAGGCATGAACGATGCTGAAATCGCAGTGCTGGAAGGCATTTCTTATAGTGGGGCCAATCGAAGGACAAACAAGATCTTGTCGGCTATGAACCGGGGAGATAATCTAGAACAGGCTGTTATCGGTTATTTGAAAGATATTTTATAAATTATTATAGATCAATTGTTTATATTGAAAATGTTGAGAATTGTTGAGAAATGAGATGCGAAAAATGTTGTCATGCCATCAAATAAGTAATATTTTTGTCGAAAATTTTAGAGCTATGAAACGTATATTTGTAATTCTATCACTTGTCCTTTTGGTCTTTTCGGGTACAGCCCAAATGAAACCGAAGCGACTGAAATCTTATCTTTCCACAACTACATACAGTGCTCCTGGAGTGACGCCTTTTGTAGAGAACGCACTTGCCTTTGATTGCCGTTCGGCGGTCTACAAGGAGTTTGAACCAGGCAAGTTCAAGGCGTCTGTGGAGATTGTGACCATTTTCAGAAAAGGAGAGGAATCCACTTTCTCTAAGGTGGCATTGGATAGCCCTGTGGTGACCGACACGGCTAATATTGATGGCGCTTTTATCGATCAACAGCGTTTCTCGCTGGAAAACGGTGAATATCAGATGGAAATCAGCATTACGGATTTGAACAGCGGTGATGCCTTGCCAAAAGAGACGGTTACTGTTGAAGTCAACTATCCTGAAAATGTGCCTTCGGTTTCCGATATCCTGCTTTTTGACTCTTATACAAAAGCTCTCAAGCCCTCGTCTTGCACCAAGAGCGGGTATGACTTCTTGCCTAGAGTTTATCCTTTCTACGGCTCAAATGAGGAAAAACTGAATTTCTATTCTGAGATTTACAATAGCAACAAATTGTATGACGAAGGCAAGTTTTTGGTCAATTATTACATTGAGACTGTTGAGTCGTCGAACCGGATGCAGAATTATTTCTTTGCCAAGCGTTATGATGTGAGCAAAGTGAATGTGTTACTCCATAGTATCGACATCAAAGATTTGCCCTCGGGCAATTATTATCTTGTCGTCGAAGTGCGTGACCGCAGCAATAGCTTGATTTGCTCTAACAGTGCTTTCTTCCAAAGAAGCAATCCTAATGCGAGCTATGATATGGGCGACCTTGCAGGAGTGAGCATCGCCAATACCTTTGTAAGTACAATTGAAAACCTTGATACCTTGCGCAAATACATACGCTATTTGGATCCGATTTGCACGGAAATTGAACGCGATTATTCTTCCAATCTTTTGAAAACAAGCGATGTGAAAACCATGCAGCAATTCCTGTTCAACTTTTGGAGCTCTCGTTCGCCGATGAATCCCAAACAAGGTTTTGATGATTATTTGGCAGCTGTCAAACGTGTGAACATGTCGTTTAATACAACTTCATTTCCTGGTTATCGCACCGACCGCGGGTATGTGTTCCTGAAATATGGTCAGCCTGACCAAATTGTGGAAAGCGTAGATGAGCCAGGTGCTTATCCATACCAAATTTGGCATTATTATGAGGTAGCTCACCAACGCAACAAGCGTTTTGTTTTCATGTCGAAAGATCGTTCCACCAATGATTATCATTTGATTCATTCCGATTTGATTGGTGAAATTAACAATCCTCGCTGGCAGCTTGAGGTTTATAGGCGCATCTATGGTTCGGACCAAGGCGTTGACCAAACTGAGTACGAAAAGGGCTGGGGCTCGCATGCAGGTGATTACTATGATAATCCCAGATAACCTATGTCCAAAATTGGGTTTCATATTGTGAAGTTGTGGATGGATTTTCTCTCCTACCATCCTTATTGGCTTCTTTATCTTAAGTCTGACATATACTACCTTTTGTTTTACCATGTGTTGCGTTATCGACGTAAAGTGGTCAGGCAGAATCTTATGCGTTCTTTCCCGGAGAAAAATGCTCGGGATGTAAAGTTGGTTGAGAAACACTTTTATCGTAATCTCTGCGATTTGTTTGTGGAAGCTCCCAAAATGTTGCGCATGGAATCGGATGGTTATAAAAACCGTCTCACGTACACCAATCCGGAGCTGATAAAACAATTATACGAACAGCATAAGAATGTGTTTTACGCCATTCCGCATTCTGGCAACTGGGAATGGTTTGGTAAAATGATGCCCGACCTCTCTAATCATAATTGCCTGGCTGTCTATAAAAAGGTGGAAAATTCTGTTTTTGAGCGTCTTATGCTCTATTTGCGTACAAAAGACTGCAGTTTGGAGATGGTGGAGTCCAATTCGGCTTTGCGTAGGCTGATGCAGTTGCGCGAGAGTCAAAATGCCGTTCTGATGGTAGCTGACCAGACCTCACATGGCTTGGATTCTGATTATTGGAACGAGTTTCTGCATCAGGAGACCTGTTGGTTCACTGGATTGGAACGTATCGCAAAGAAGCTTGATTATGCTGTGGTCTTCGTGGCCATGAAACGGACAGGTAGAGGGCGATATGAGGTGACATTTGAGTTGATTACTGACAATCCTAAGGAGACGGAAAAGGGTTATATCATGGAATGTTATGCACGTTGTGTGGAACGTTTCATAGAAGGTCAACCCGATAATTGGCTGTGGTCGCATCGTCGATGGAAACACCAAAGAAAACAAGCTGAGGCATGAAAGTTGCTGTCGTCATATTGAACTATAATGGAAAGAAGTTCCTCGAACAGTTCCTTCCCAATGTCATAGCCAACTGTGACCCGAACTTGGTGGAGATTGTCGTGGCCGATAATGCCTCAACTGACGAATCAGTGGCATTTATGCGGGAACGTTTCCCTGAGATTAGACTGATTGAAAATGGCAGCAATGGAGGCTTCGCCACGGGATACAACTTGGCTTTGCGACAGATAGAGGCACAGTATTATGTGTTGCTTAATTCTGATATCGAAGTAGCACCACATTGGATAGAACCTGTCATTGAGATGATGGATAAAGACCCTCAGATAGCTGCATGCCAACCGAAAATCCTATCCTATTATAATAAAGAACATTTTGAATATGCTGGGGCCAGTGGCGGCTTCATCGACAAGTATGGCTATCCCTTCTGTCGCGGACGTGTGTTCCAAAACCTTGAGAAGGACGAGCATCAGTACGATACCCCAATGGAAGTCTTTTGGGCAACTGGGGCTTGCATGTTCGTCCGCGCAGATTTGTACCATCAGTTGGGCGGCTTGGACGATAGTTTCTTTGCCCACATGGAGGAGATCGACCTTTGCTGGCGGCTAAAGAATGCCGGCTTCAAAGTCTATTGTTGTCCGCAGTCGTGGGTTTTCCATATTGGAGGTGGTACTTTGCCGAAAAATTCACCACGTAAGACTTACTTGAATTTTCGCAACAATCTTTCGCTTTTGGTGAAAAACCTGCCCAAACATCGTGTGCATCGCATCATACTCTACCGCATCTTCTTAGACTGGGTGGCGGCGTTCAAGTTCCTCATTGAGGGTTGCCCTAAAGACTTTAGGATGGTTTTCAAGGCTCATTGGGATTTCTACAAAAGGCTGAAAGAACTTCGCGAGAAACGCAGATGCAGTGAACATAAGTTGGTGAGTTGCATTTATCGGAAGAATATTGTTTTCGAGAGCATCGTTCGAGGCAAGAAGAAGTTCAGTGAGTTGAAGGAAAGTAGTTTTACATAAGCATTTCAATCGCTTTAGCATAGCCTTCCAAACCCAAACCGGAGATGCATTTCATGCAGGCCTCTGCAGTGAAAGAATGCTTGCGGTAGGGCTCCCGTTTCGTGATGTCAGAAATGTGAACCTCAATTACGGGAATGCTAATGGCGCGAATGCAGTCGGCAAGGGCAATGGAAGTGTGGGCGTAGCCTCCAGGGTTCATCACCACGGCATCATAGTCTCCATCGGCTTCCTGAAGTTTGTCGATAAGACAGCCTTCATGGTTGGACTGATAGTAAACTATTTGATGCTGTGGAAATTGTGATTTGAGTTGTTCAAGATAAGTTTCGAATGAAACAGAGCCGTAGATTTCGGGTTCACGCCTGCCGAGAAGATTGAGGTTTGGGCCATTGAGGATAAGTATTTTCATTATGAAAATTTTTGCAAAAATAGTATTTTTGGACACTTTGGAGAGTTTTTTTGCTGAAAAGTTGGTGTGTATCAATTCTTTTTATATTTTTGTGTCGTAAAATCACGCAGTCATGAAGATCATTACTTTAGGCAAAACCAATTTGAAGGTGAACAAAAACGGTTTTGGAGCCCTTCCCATTCAAAGAATCGGCGAAAAAGAAGCCGTCTATTTGTTGCACAAGGCATATGATAATGGCATCAATTTCTATGACACGGCACGTTTTTATACCGATAGTGAAGAGAAGATTGGCGTTGCCTTTGGCGATAGACGTAACAAGGTACTCATTGCTTCAAAAACGGCTGCTACCAATGTGGAGGACTTTTGGAAAGACCTTCATACGACCCTGAAAAACTTGAGAACTGATTATCTTGATTTGTACCAGTTCCACAATCCTGATTATTGTCCACGACCAGGCGACAAGCAGGGCTTGTATGATGCCATGAAAGTGGCCAAACGTCAGGGGAAAGTGCGCTTTATTGGCATCAGCAACCACCGTCAGAATGTGGCGATGGAGGCCATTGAGCGCGATTGTTATGACACACTGCAATATCCGTTCTCATATCTTTCTTCTGAAGAGGATCAGAAGATTGTGGAGGCCTGCTTTAAGCACAATATGGGCTTCATCTGCATGAAAGCGTTGGCGGGCGGTCTCATCAACGATTCTGCATTGGCTTACGCTTTCCTCAACCAATTTGACCATGCCCTGCCGATTTGGGGCATCCAGCGCGAGAGCGAGTTGGACGAGTTCCTTTCGTATCAAGACCATGAACCCGAGCTTTCTTCGGCATCGTGGCGCAAAATTGAGAAGGAACGTGCTGAATTGTCAGGTGAGTTTTGCCGTGGTTGCGGTTATTGTATGCCTTGCACAGTTGGTATCCAAATCAACGATTGTGCTCGCATGAGTCTCTTCCTGAAACGTGCACCTTACAGTGTTTATCTCACTGAAGAATGGGCCGAGAAGATGAAGCTCATTGAGAAGTGCAAGCACTGTAACCAATGTAGCAGCAAATGCCCATACGGCTTGGATACGCCTACGCTGTTGGAAAAGAACTACGAGGTGTTCAAGGAATATTGGGCGAAGAAACAGGCTGGGGAACTTTGATTTTTCATCACGCAGAAAATGAAAACTCCGTTGTTCGATGAGCAACGGAGTTTTTCGTTTTGATAGTAGAGACGTAACGCGCTACATCTCTACAATTGTTGCGTTATTTCAGCGGACTTGGCGTGTGGTACTCGCGAGCACCAAGCTCCTTGTCGAGCATAATCATGCCACCGATATGGTCGCCAATCATCGTGGCTTGACGTATCAGGTCGCGGGCGTTCTCTTCTTCTTCCACCTGTTCGTCGATGAACCAAGCGAGGAAATTGGCGGCGGCGCGGTCTTTGTCTTCGTCGGCGATGTCGCAGAGGTTGTTGATCATGGCAGTCACTTTCTTCTCGTGTTCAAGGGTGTCTTCGAAAGTGGCCAAGACGCTCTTCCATTCGGTCTGTACCTTGGCGATTGGGGCGAGGACGACTTTTGCATCTTGCGAATGCATGTAGTTGATCATGATGGCGGCATGGGCTTGTTCCTCGAGGAACTGCACCTTGTACCAATGGGCGATACCTTTGTAGCCTTTGGCGTAGATGTCTTGCGACATGCTCAGATAGAGATAGGCTGACCACATCTCAGCATTGATCTGGTCGTTGATGGCTTTAGCTAATTTTTTGCTAATCATAGTATTAAATTTTAATGCGGAACGTGGAATTAGGAATGCTGAATGTTCCTGACTGAGGTCATTCAGCATTCCGCATTCATCATTCCAAATTATTTTTCGAAATAACGTTTATACAATCCCTCAAAGCCTTTGCCGTGGCGGGCTTCGTCTTTGGCCATCTCATGGACGGTGTCGTGGATGGCGTCGAGGTTGCGCTCTTTGGCCACACGGGCGATGCGCATCTTGTCTTCGCAGGCACCAGCCTCGGCAATCATTCTCTTGTAGAGGTTGGTCTTGGTGTCCCAAACCACATCGCCCAGCAGTTCGGCGAACCTGGCGCAATGGTCGGCCTCTTCAAAGGCATAGCGCTTGAAAGCCTCGGCGATTTCGGGATAGCCTTCGCGATCGGCTTGGCGGCTCATGGCCAGATACATGCCGACTTCGGTAGCTTCGCCCATGAAGTGTGCGTTCAGGTCTTTAATCATGTCTTCGCCTGTACCTTTGGCGATGCCGACGACGTGCTCGGTGACAAAATTCAGGGCAGCAGTCTCGTCAACGACTTTCCACTCGACGATTTGCTTGCATTGAGGGCAGCGCTCAGGGGCTTCCTCTCCTTCGTGTACATACCCACAGATGGGGCAGATGAATTTTTTCTTCATGTTTGTTTTGAATTGAATTATTAAGTTAGTTGTTTAGTTGAACGCAAAGATAGATATTTTTCTTGTATCAGTACAATTATTTTTTCTTATCTTTGCATTTTATTTTTGAAGATAAACATCCATCCTTATGTTGAATCGAAGGTTTTTGAGAGTCAAGGCGTTGCAAGAGATTTACGCCTATCATCAGTCTGAAAGTTCCAATCTCCCGCAGGCTGAGCGTCATCTGCTTGAAGGGGTTGAAGATTTATACAAATTGTTTGTGTATCAGCTTTCTTTTTGGGTTGAAGTGAAGAAGTTTGCTGAACGTCGCATCGAAGAAAACAAGCAAAAGCATTTTCCAACCGAAGAAGATCTGAATCCGAATATGAAGTTTGTCAATAACCGGATTCTCAATGCTTTGGATGACAACAAACATCTGATGAGTTTGGAAGAGAAGTATAAGATCAATTGGGCTGACTCAAGGGAAGATTTCATTCGCAAGTTGTATGTAAAGTTGACGGAAACTCCTGAATACCAAGAGTATATGTCTAATGGAAAAGATAGTTTCAGCGATGACAAACGCTTTTTGGACACAGTGATAGATACTTATATGCCTGAAAATGGCTTGCTGTTCGATTATTATTCCGACCGTGACTTGTCGTTCAATAGCGATTATCAGGTGGCTATCTATTTGCTTTGGAAATTCATCAATGATCTATCTGCGAGTTTTGATGCTTCATCAAAATTGCCTCCCATCTATAAAGCTGAAGAAGATGATAAAGAGTTCGTAATCAAATTGTTTGAAAAGACCATTCTTCATTCTGGAGAATACCGTGAGTTGGTGTCGGCCAATATTTCCAATTGGGATTACGATCGTTTGGCGCTAATGGACAAGATTCTCATTTTCATGGCCTTGACTGAGTTCTGCGAATTCCATTCTATTCCGGTGAAGGTCACTATTAACGAATATATCGAGATTTCCAAGTTTTACAGTACGCCTGAAAGCCGACGTTTTGTCAACGGAATGCTTGATAAATTAGCGTCTGTACTTAAGGAAAATGGTAAACTTGTCAAGACAGGTATGGGATTGATTGACAAATAATTGATTTGAAACACAATATAACAAGAACGTTTTCGTTATCAATAAAACGTTGAAATATGAAGCGAATAATTTACGCTATTTGGGCTTTAATGTTGTCACTCATTACTTTGCATGTCAATGCACAGGTGAGTAATGGACTTTATCGTGCCTTGACGGATGCCAACTCAGCTCGTGTGGTTGCATTGGGTGGGCTGCCATTGCCCATGCATGACGGTGACTTGCAGACCGTTGTTTTCAATCCTTCTTCCATCTCACCGGAGATGAACAATCAGATGGTTCTGTCGTATGTTGGCGATTTCAATATTGGAACAAATTTCGCGACGGCCCAATTTAGTCATACTTTCGAGAAATTGGGTAGCTTTGCTGCATCAGTGCAATACTACAATTATGGCAGTATGCAATATGTCTCTGAAAGTGGCAATGTTGATGGGAGCACATTCAATGTGTCAGACTATGCTGTCACTTTGGGTTGGGGACGAGAACTAACCGATAAATGGAGCATCGGCGCCAACTTGAAGTATGCAGGAGTCCAATATGAGAGTGGTCAGGCTGGAGCTTTGGGTGTTGATGTCGCTGCCACCTATTGGTCGTATTCTAACTGGGCCTTCACACTTACCGCACGCAACATTGGAAGACAAATATATTCTCGAGAGTTGAATGTGACCAACAAATGGTTACCTTTTTCCGTCGACTTTATGGCTTCCAAGAAGCTTAACCATCTGCCTCTGACTATCATTTTGGGCTATAAGGACATACAGCATTGGAACAAATTGTATAAGGATCCTCTTGATCTCTCTGGCTATTATGATCCAATCACAGGTCAATATCAAGAACCTTCGAAAGCCAGTAAGTTTTTCACCAATCTAGGTTGTCATTTGGTCGTTGGCGGCGAATTGGCTTTGGGCAAGAACTTGTTTTTGAGAGCATCCTACAACTACGAGACGTTCCGCAATATGGGTGTGCCGGAAAAGCGTAGCTTGGTGGGCTTCTCTGTTGGTTTCGGAGTGAAAATCAAGGCGTTCCAACTCGATTATGCCCGCTCAAGAAACAATATCGTAGGCTCGCCTAACTTCCTGACGCTCAGGGTGGACCTAAGTAAACTATGAAAATGCTGAATGTGGAATGTGGAATGCTGAATGCTGAATGCAGAATAATCCCATTCATCATTCAGCATTCATAATTAACTTCGTTGAATCTTCGATTTCATAATTCAACAATATGTATCTCCACGAACTCAAACTGACCAACTTCAAGAATTGCGAGTCAGCGGATTTGCAGTTTTCTGAGAATGTCAATTGTTTCGTAGGTCTCAATGGCGCTGGTAAGACTAACATCCTCGATTCGATTTATTACCTTTCGTTTTGCAAGAGTTTCTTTGGCGCGACCGACAAGCAAAACATCCGCCACAATCAGGATTTCTTTGCTATTCATGGTGTGTATTCACACGACGGCAAGGACGATGAGTTGGTGTCGTGTGTGCAGAAGCGCGACCAGAAGAAGTCGTTCCGTTTCAACAAGAAGGAATATGACCGCCTCAGCGACCACATCGGCAAGTTTCCTTTGGTGATGATTTCGCCTTACGACCGCGACCTTATCAACGAGGGCAGCGACCTCCGCCGCAAGTTTATTGATGGCGTGATTTCGCAGTTCGATCCTTTGTATCTCAATGCATTGCTGAAATATAACCGCGCCTTGCTGCAACGCAACATGCAATTGAAACAGTTTGCTGAAAGACATACTTTTGACCGTGAACTGCTCCGCCTTTGGGAAGACCAGTTGGTGCAGCACGCTTACGACATCCATGCCAAACGCCGTCGTTTTTTGGAGGAGTTTTTGCCGATTTTTCAGCATTACTACGAAATCGTCTCGGGTGGTACGGAAAAGGTGAATGTGGTTTATCAGTCACGGTTGGACGAGAAGCCATTGAATGAAATGTTGGAGGAAAGCTTGCAGCAAGACCGTTATTCGGGCTATACCAATGTGGGCATCCACAAGGACGACCTGGAGTTCGCCTTGGACGGCCATCCGCTGAAGCGTTTCGGATCGCAGGGGCAACAGAAGTCGTTTGTGGTTTCGATTCGTCTGGCGCAGTTCGAGTTCAACTACCAAAAGATAGGCTACAAGCCCATTTTGCTGTTGGACGACATTTTCGACAAGCTCGACGACCAGCGTGTGATGAAATTGGTTCGCTTGGTTGGCGATGAACATTTTGGTCAGGTGTTTATCACTGACACACAACAGGGTAGGGTGGAGAAACTGTTCGAAAACACCAACATTGACCACAAGATTTTTGAGGTGGTGAAAGGTGAGGTCAAAGAGATAGGAGGCGGCGATGGTGTACTTTGACGTGAAGCCGCTTGGCGAGCTCATCAAGGAGTTCTACGAACAACACCGTGGCTTGGACTATATAGACGAAGTCAAAGCCGTCAACTCATGGCCAAAGGTGGTCGGGCCTTTTATCGCCTCGCACACCATCGACCTTTCCGTCAAAAACCATGTGCTTTTCGTCCGCGTGGATTCCGATGCTTTGCGTAATGAATTGAGCTATTCCAAATCCTTGTTGTTGAAGAACTTGAATGAGATAGTGGGGAAGGAACTATTAAACGAGATTGTGCTGAATTGAAGCCTACCGCTTGCAAATCAGCTTAAACTCACAATACCTGCATTTCTTGTCATCTTCTGCTTGCACAAACGGAATCTCGGTATCGAGCATTTCGTTCACTACAGCCTCAAGCATGGCCTCCATATCAGAGATGAAGTTGTCGTCTTCAAGGAAAGCGGTGTCGGCGTCAGCATCGACTTTTTTGGGAGCAGTTTTGGAGAGTTCGAATTCAATGTCGTGTGCGTATTTCAGGCCGTGGATGGCACCGATTACATGATCGGGTGAAAGTTTTGGGTTTCCCTTGAGATACAGGTATTTATAAAGAAGCAACTGCAAGGCCTTGTCAGGGATTTGTCTCAGATATTCGAGGTCGCTCTCATGATGATGGCGAACTGGAATCTTCAGGTCTGCGCCTTCTACATGACCTGTTTTGTAGTCGATGACACGAATGAGGCCATCGAATTGGTCTATACGGTCAGTGCGGCCGTAGAATACGTAGTCTCCATGGGCGGTTTGTAGTTTTGTCCTCAATTCGCCTTCGGTTTCCAAAATTATCAAAGTGTTGTGCTCCAATTGTTTGGAAGTGAAATTGAGGTAGTTTTTCAGTTGCTGTTCAATGGTGACACGATTCAGGTAGTTGAAGCCTACATCAGGTAGTCCGTTGGGCAGGTTTTTCGCAATGGATTGGGTCAGTTTCTGTTCCCATTGCGGCTTGATGACTTTGTCAAAAAGTTCTTTGTCAATGACTTGCGCTTTCCCGTCTTTCGGGAGATAGTCGGAAAACAGAAATTCCAGGGTGTCGTGAATGATAGTGCCTATGACGTTGACTCCAGTGTCTTCGTCAACGCTATTGTCCTCAATTTGAACGATATACTTCAGATAATACTTCAACGGACAATTCAGATAGGTTGACAAAGCGGAAGGGGAGAGGCCTTTCTCTTCGATGAGATAGTAGAGACGGTCTAAGGTGTTGGTTTTCTGGGCGCTGAGTTCCTTTGCCTCGATGGAAGACTTAGCCTCGCTGCTAAACGACTCTTCCTCGACTTTGATGTTGGCGTGTTTGGCCAATTCATGCTTGATTTGCAGGATGTATCGGCTGGCTTCGCCGCCTGAGGTGTCTCCCAAGTTGTTGTAATACAGATAAATGTCTTTTCCGTTTTGCAACAGGCGATAGAAATGGTAGGCTACCACAGCTTGGCTTTCGGTATAATTAGGCAATCCACAGGCCTTACGGATGAAGTTGGGTATGAAACTTCCCTGCGATTTGTCGGGAGGCAAAATGCTTTCATTGACGCTGAGTAGATGTAACCTCTCAAAACCGAGATTGCGGGTTTCAAGCAAACCTAGGATTTGTAGCCCATCGATGTCATTGCTGTTGAGTCTCAGACTTGACCCTGATGAAAGCAAGCGATAAAGTGTTTCAATACTATGTAAGTCTTTGATGTATTTTGAGTTGAGTACTACTATTTGCTGCAGCCGGCTGATTATCTTGCCGATTTCGCTCACTTGGTTGAGGAGGGAAATAGTTTCATTTTGGCTATCCGTCTCTTGAATCAGCTTGGTGATAATAGCCAAAACTTGATCGACATTTTCCAATATGGTATCGGGTGACTTTTCGTTCTTTTCGGTAAGGATGACCTTTAGAAAATCCTGTGTTTTAGGCATTTTCTGTAACTCTATGAGGTCGCGGTCTTCGAAAATGAACTTCCCATTTTTCACGGCTTCGTATTTCCAAATGTTAAATGATTCAAGCTCTTCTTTTGGGAAGATGATTTTCACGATTTCAAGGTCCATGAGGTGAAGGATGGACCAGATGTACCAACCTTCGGCCAAGCGTTCTGAGCCACCTTCGCTGATTCTACGGGTGATGTGGCCGTGCCTGCATAAGGTAAAGTATTCTTTAATCAGTTGGCTGACAGGTGTTTTTGCCAAAGGATAACCCATCGAAACATTGAGACTTAAATAAGTTTCAGGGATGGCGTTCAATACTGGAATCAGCAGGTTTTGGTCGGCGAGGATGACGGCTTGTTTTTCGTCAAGGTTTTCTTGTAATTTGGATTGTAAAGCTTTGGATTGTAGAGTGTTGCCGCTTGCGCTTATGATGTGTATGTGTTTTTCTTCAGTTTTCAGTTTATTTGAAATACCATTTCTCAGCCATTCGGGATGCTTGGTTAGGTAACGTCGTCCAAAGAAACCAGCTTCGTTGTTGATGTCGTCAAGATAGTAGTCATCGTAGTCAAAGAGGATTTCAGCCTTGTCGTTTTTTATTAAGGTGTCAATGATACGTTCTTCGGTGGTGGTTAATGCGTTGAAACCAGCAAAGATGACGCTCCTTTCACTGGTTTTTTTGATCAATTCTTTTTCGGATAGCTCGGACAAGTATCTGGTAATCATGCCGTAATAGCCTTTTCCTTGCTCGGTCAGCCTGTCGCGAAGTCTAAGGTAATAATCGTAAAGTGACTGGAAGAATTGAAGGTATTTGACTTCCTTTTCCTTGCTTTTCTCTTCGTCGAAGTTCCAGAGCTCCAATCTCTTGTTGTCCAAAACATAGTTGAACACGTGCTTGGCATCGATGCCATATTGGTCAATTTCGTCAAAGTCCTTGATCATTTGTGCGGCTTGGCTACCGAAGACGCTGAGGTCGCTGTCTTGCTCAACATGTAGTTCCGCATCAATGTCAATGAGTTCAAACAGCAAGTCGATGTTGTCGGCAAGGGTGATGCCGCTCCATTGGGTGACGGCCTCTTCAATGGAAATCATTTGTGGCAGCCAAATGGTTTGGTCGCAGTTCTCTCTGAAGGCATTACGTAAATAAAAGGCGGCACGTTTGTTTGGAAAAACTACGGTCAGCTCCTGCTTTGTGAGGTCGTAGTGGCTTTGGATGTGGCTTGCCAATTTAGATAGGAAGGTGCTTTCGCTCATTTCAAAGTGTATTTAGGTAGTTTTCGGCTGCTTCCAGTTGTTCAGGTTTTCCCAAATCGAACCAATAGTCAGGTTGGATGGGCTTGGAGAGGATGCGGTTGTTTTTGGCCAATTTGAGATATAAGTCAATGACACTTTGAGGTTTGCATTCAAATCCAGCGAATAGGTTTTTGCGGAAAAAGTGTAATCCACTGAAAGCCATTTCTTGGTATTGGCCAAAGCTGTCGTACACCCATTTGAAGTTGCCGTCGGCCTTGTTGCGCCAACCGATAAGCTGATGGTCCTCTCTAAAGAGAAGCTTTCGGTTGGTCTCACGGTCTTGGGTGAGCAACCAGGCATCATCTCCAGATTTAAGGAATTGTTGGTTCATCTCGCCCAGGTTCACATTGCTGATAATGTCCACATTATGCACCAAAACAGCTTTCGAATTCTTGAATAGGGGAGTGGCCTTGATGATGCCACCACCCGTGTCCATCAGCAGGTCGCGTTCGTCGGAGATTTGGATGTCGGCATTAAAATGATGGCTTTCCACGAAATCAATGATTTGCTCGCCGAAATGATGCACGTTGATGACGATATGATTGAAGTCGTTGGCTATCAAGTTCTCGATGCAATGCTGCAACAAAGGCTTGCCGTTAAGCGGGACCAAAGCCTTGGGCTTGTCTTGTGTAAGGGCTTTGAGGCGGGTGCCCAAGCCTGCAGCCAATATCATGGCGGTGGTGTCGTGGTTCATGCGTTATGCTCCTCCGTGATTTTGCGTTCGATGTGGTTCAGTTTCAGATGAATGTCTGGATAGGTCGCCTTTAGCCATTCGTAGATGGTCTGTGCAAAGAAGACGGAGCGATGCTGTCCGCCCGTGCAGCCAAACGAGACCATCAGGTTGCTGAAATGCCGTTCGCAGTAGTTGTCGACACTCTGTCCGACGATGCCTTTCACATGGTCGAGGAAGACATGGACTGGTGGCTTGGCCATGAGGTAGTCGATAACCTCCCAGTCGCGGCCGGTCTTGGTCTTGAACTCGGGCTCACGGCCAGGGTTGGGTAAGGCGCGGCAGTCGAACACAAAGCCGCCGCCGTTGCCGCTGAAGTCAGCTGGATAACCCTTCTTGAATGAGAAGCTATTGATAGTTACGGTCAGCTTGCCCGCAGGTGGAGCGATGAGCACGGCATATTTGGTGTCCAGCTTGTAGAGTTGGCTGATGACGCTTTGTAACTCTGGATAGGAAGTCAATGGTGCGGTTTTCGATAGTGTTTCGATTTCGCGCAAGGCGTATGGGATGCTCTCGATGAAGTGTGACTTCTTTTGGATGAGGCCTCTAAAACCGTAAGCACCAAGTACCTGCATCAGCCTCAGATAGACGAAATAAGGCTGGTAGGTGTCGAATTTGACGGCTTCTGGACTCATATATTGCGACAGCTCGGCCTTATAATATTCGACCAATTCGTTGCGCGTTGCTTGCGGAATCTGCGCTTTCACCTGATAGAGCAGCGAGACCACATCGTAGTTGAGTGGGCCTTTGCGTCCGCCTTGGAAGTCGATAAAATACAGTTCATTGTCCTTCACCATGATGTTGCGTGACTGGAAGTCACGGTACATGAAAAAGTCGCAGGGTGCTAGGCTGACGAAGTCGGCGAAGGCTTCGAAGTCCTTGCCCAAGCGCGTTTCGTTGAAGTCTATTTCCTCATGCGGCTTTACGAAGTAGTATTTGAAATAGTTCAAGTCGTCCAAAATGGCTTGTCGGTCGAAACTTGGGGTGGGGTAGGCTTTGGTGTAGTCCAAGCCTTTGTGCCCCAGCACTTGCAGCTTCACCAGATGGCTCAGGGCTTTTTTGTATAGTTCTATTACGTTTTCATCTAAGGTCCCTGAGCCCGTCGAAGGGACGCAGTTAGCTATCAAAGCCTTCAGCACATGCGCAAACAGGTTGTCATCTCCGAAGTCGCTTTGCAAATAACAAGTGCGCTCAGCATTGATGGCAAAGACCTCGGGTACATTCAACCCAAGGTCATGGAAATGCTTGCTGAAAGTGAGAAAAGCCTCATTTTCCTCTACATTGTTGCTATAAGTTCCAATCAGACTGCCGTTCCATGTAATAATACGGAAATACTTTCTCGCCGAACCCGATTCCGCGATAGATTGAATTTCGTAGGGTGTTTCGCCGATGGAACGCGTTAGTTCTGCTAATATGTTTTGAATATCAGGGGTTTGCATGGAATTCCATTGTTTTCTATTGTTGCAAAGTTACAAAGAAAAAATGGAATTATGGTATTTGTGGCCTATTTCTTTCCCCTCGTTTCAATCCACACCCAAAGCCGCCACATCAGCCAGCCCCAGGCGAAGAAGAGGACATAGAAAATCCATTTAGGCACGGAAGTTTGATAGGCACCTTCGTGGTCGATTTCGGAGTATTGTTCGGTAGGGATGTCGGCGTAGAAATAAGCGCCCGCACCAAAGTCGTAGCCTTCGACGAGGCCGAATTTGTTGGCCATAATCCAGCCAGCCAAAAACAAAGTGATTACCACCACCACGATGGTAATCACTTTGAATATCTTGTGGTTTTTGTTCATCATTTGAACATGTCGAGGGCAGGAACGTCAAACACCACGCCTGAGAGCAGGAACCACACGGCAAACAGGGTAAGGAGGATGTTGAACACCTGGCCGATGATGTAGAGCCAGAGCACCTTGCCACCTTGCATCTGTTTGAAGAGGCTCTTGAAGTTGGTGTCGAGGCCGATGCTGGTGAAGGCCAGCACGAAGGCCCAGTTCTTGTATTGGTCGAGGACGCCGTTGATGGCTTTTACGTCGCCGCCCATAGGTTGGATGATGAAAGATGCAACGAGCGATGCCACGAAGAAGCCGATGATGAACTTCGGGAAACGGGTCCAAATTTCACCTGCTCCGACTTTGCTGTCGCTGGTCTTGTCGACCTTGGTGGCAAAGAAGATGGCCACGAAGAAGGCAATGAAACCGATGAGGATGTTTTGGATTGACTTCACCAATACGGCTGCCTGTTCAGCTTCCTCGCCGAGGGCGTTACCAGCCAGCACCACGGCACCCGTTGAGTCGACGGTGCCGCCGATGAGGGCACCACCCATGAGTTGGTTCATGCCGCAGGCGCGGATGATCATAGGTTCGAACACCATCATCAAAATGGTGAAGATAATGGAGATGGAGATGGCCAACGAGAGATCTTCCTTCTTGGCCTTGGCGGCAGCTCCCGTTGCGATGGCGGCACTGGTACCGCACACCGAAGTGGCTGAAGCCAAAGTGATGACCAACGGCTTGTTGTCAATTTTCAGCACTTTGGTGCCGAGCCACCACATGAAGATGATGACGATAGGCGTCACAATCCATGCGATGCCGAGACCGTAGAGACCGAACTTGGCGATGTTGCTGAACAGCACGGAGAAGCCCATGATGACCAGACCTGTCTTGATGTAGAACTCAGTACGGATGGCAGGTTTCAGCCATTCTGGCGTGCCGACAGTGTTGGAGATAAGCAGGCCAATGAGCAAGGCCCAGAAAGCCCATTCGAGGTACATCTTAAGGGTGTATTCGGCACTGATCATCCTCACCACGATGCAGATGATGAACAACACGATGAATGCGGGAATGAATTTGCCGATTTTCTCGCCTTGCAGTTTGATGCCGATGCCGAACAGGATGCCCGTCACCAAGAAGGTGCGGAGCAGTTTGACCCAGAATTCACCGTTGAATTGTGCAGCCAAGGATTTCTTTTCCTCGACGTTTTCCCACCAGTGCCAGGTGCCGAACTTGGCGGCGGAAAAATCAAATGAACCGGTCAGCACGGCGATGCAGGCCACCGCGATGACGATGAAGCCAATCCACACGGCCAGCCAGTCTTCTTTTTTCCAAAGGTTGGATGCGTTATTGTTTGCCATAACGATTCAAAATTTAAGATTCATGATTTAAAATTTGTAGCTCAGGATACCGACTACACGGTGTGAGTTCTCACCAGCTTCTTTCTGTACCAGCGAATAATCAAGTTTGAAGTTCACGGACTTCAGAGGCCAGTAGTTGATGCCCACAGTGTACCAATTTGTGCCGCCTTTTGCTATACTGGCATCTTTGGTGAAGTGTTCATAACGCAGGACGGGCATGATTTTCTGTTCGCCAGCTTGGAAGTTGTATCCAATCACGCCATAGTAACCATTGCTGTTGAAATAGCCAAGGTCTTCAGGAATAGTTGTAGGAGCATATCCCGTCTTGCCACCGATGTATTCGCCACGGATAACGAGCTTACCGTCGTTGTATTGTGCACCAGCTGCCCAACGGTCGCGAGTGCAGTTGACATTGTCGTCTTTGGTGTACTTGCCATAGTAGTACGAACCGCTCAAAGTCAAAGCTTTCAGACCGGGATGTACTTCGAGGCGGCCCACAATGTCCTTGCGGTTGTTGTTGTCGAGTTGGTTGGCTCCATTACCGTTGAATACGCCGAGGCTGTAGTCAACGATGCTGTATTTGTAACCTTCTTCGCCTTCCACGGGGAAGAGGCTACCTGTGGCCATGATACCGAGGTCGCGGCCCAATGAACCCACGCCGCAAACGTCGCTGTAGCCTGTGAGCCCTTTGACGCTCTCACCATAGTCGAAGATTTCGAGGTTGACGGGATTGATGGGGCTTTCAATCGTGAACGGGGTCTTGAACTGACCGAGTTGGATGGCAAACTCTCTGCAGGGTTTGTACTTGATGAAAGCATCGACGAGCATGGGGCTACGGCTGAAGTCGCCTTGGATCTTGTAGCTCACGGTCTTCGAAAGGTTGCCTTCGACAGACATACGCACACGGCGCATTCTGAGGGTGTTGTCGAGCAGTTCACCCTTGTCGCTCAAGTTGGCTTGGTACATACCTTGAACGAAACCAGAAATCTTGGGCATGCGGTCCACCTTGCCCTTGAGTTCGTTGACTTGTTGTTGAACATCGTTTTGTGCATTGATACACAGCGGAATGGCTAACAAAAACATTCCAGCAAAAAAGCGAAAATTGTGCTTCATAATAGATGATTTAATACGTTTTCAATTCTAAAATTGCGGCAAAAATAGTAAAAATACTTATAGTAAATATACTTACTATTTATTTTCAACAAAAAAAGCATGATGACTCATGCTTTTTCATTGAAACACAGCGGCATGATGCGTCATTTCCTCAAAAGTGATCTTGAACCACTCGGTGTAATGCTCGGGATGAGCTTCGATGTCGTTTTTCAAGTCATTGAGGCTCATGTATTTCCATGATTCCACTTCGTCACGGTTGATTTTTGGGATGTCGTCGCTTTGTCCAATCCAGACATGGTCAAATTCATGTTCAATTAAACCTTCGCCCACGGGTGCTTTATATATAAAGGTGTAGACTTCGTGCATCGGGCAAGTCATGCCCATCTCTTCCATGAGACGGCGTGAAGTGGCTTCTTCCAAGGTCTCGCCTGCGCGGGGATGGCTGCAGCAGGTGTTGGTCCAGAGGCCGGGGGAGTGGTACTTCGAAAGGGCGCGCTGCTGCAACAACAATTCGCCTTTTGAATTGAAGATGAAAATCGAGAATGCCCTATGAAGATGCGGAGTCACATGCGCAGCCTGCTTCTCCATTTGACCAATAGGCTGGTCGTTCTCATCGACTAAGATTACGTATTCTTCCATTACACGTTGAATCTGATGTTAAGAATATCACCGTCCTGAACAACGTATGTCTTGCCCTCCACACGGAACTTACCGGCTTCCTTCACTGCGGCCTCAGAGCCATATTGCAGGAAGTCCTCCGTACTCATCACCTCGGCACGGATGAAGCCACGTTGCAGGTCGCTGTGGATGGCTCCGGCGGCAATGGGTGCGGTGTCGCCCACATGGATGGTCCAAGCGCGGGTCTCGTCGGGACCTGTGGTGAAGAAGGAATGTAAATTCAAAGTGTGATAAGCTGTACGGACAAGTTTGTTCACGCCAGGCTCTGTCAAACCAGCGTCTTCCATGAAGAGTTGTCTGTCGTCGGCATCGAGTTCCGAGATTTCAGCTTCCAGCTTACCGGCGATGATGAGCATATCTTGACCCTCTTTCAATGCGGCCTTCACGGCATCGGAATACTTGTTACCAGTTGTGGCTGAAGCGTCATCCACATTGCAGACGTAAATCATGGGTTTGGCGGTCAGCAGTTGGATGTCCTGCACGTATTTCTTGTCTTCCTCGGCCACTTTAGCGTCGCGGGCGTTGCCGAAGTTCTCCAAAGTCTCTTTGTAAACCGTGAGCACATCGAAGGCTTTCTTGAAGTCCTTCTCTCCGTTTTTCAGCATTTTTTGGGTGCGTTCCAACTTGCGGGTGACCAAATCCAAGTCGCGGACTTGAAGCTCCAAATCAACGAGTTCCATGTCGCGCAAAGGGTCAATGCTGCCTTCGCTGTGGGGGATGTTGGGGTCGTCGAAGCAGCGCAACACGTGGATGAGGGCATCCATGGTCTGCACCTCGGCCAAGAGTTTGTTGCCCACGCCCTGACCGCCTTTGCTCAATCCTGGCAAGTCGACAATTTCGACCGTGGCGGGCACAATGCGCTTGGAATGGGAGATGTTGTCGATGAGCTTCAAACGTTCGTCCACCACCTCGCACATACCGATGTTCGACTTAGAGGCAAAACCGATTTCTGCCTTAGTATTTGATATACAATTGAATATAGTCGTCTTTCCAACGCTTGAAAGACCGATGATTCCGCAATTGAGTGCCATAGTGTTATGATTTTGATGGTGCAAAGATACAAAAAAGAAGTTGTTTTTGAATTGTCGGCAACAAATTCAAAAACAACTTCAAAAAAAGGTTATGACACCGTTATCTTCTGAAATTCACAAAATTGGCATTGTCAACGCCTAAGTCGAAGCGACCGCCCGTCACATCGATACGGGTGCCATTGTGGGTAAAGGCGCGGAATTGGAACTTGCCTGAGACGACCACCTCGGCATCTTGCTTGTCCACAATGACTTGCTGCACCTTTTCGAATTTGATGTAACCACTGTAAATGCTCTCAATTTCAGGAGTATAATAGCCTTCGAATCTGATATTGCAACTCGTTGAAGTCGTGTCGATTGTGAAGCTCTTTCCGTCTAAGGCAAGGAGACTATGGTAGTCTTCCAAATGATAGGTGGAATCAATCGGCAGGGTGAAGACCATATTCAGGTTGTTGCGATAGTCCTGCCCGTAAAGGGTCATGGTCAGTTTATCGCGGTCGGCAACGAGGTAGAATGGTCGGCTGTGCTCATACGAAACGTTGAACGCTTGTTCGTTGATGTAAGCACCGAAAGTGTTGTAACCCATTTCGGAATAGATGGGCAATCCGGGATAGTCGGGGTCGTCGATGTATTGGGTTTGCTTAAAGTCTGATTTTGAGCAGGCTGTCATGGCGAGGAGCGCCGCTGCTATAATGATGAGTTTTTTCATGGCTGGTTATTTTAATGGGATGACTAATTCGATTTGCAACTTGCTCCCGGCGAATTTCGGTTTGGTGGGCAACATGCCGGTAGAGCCGTTGATTTCAAAGAGATGGACGAGCCAATTGAAGCCCACGCCTATGCCGTTGAGGTCGCCCACTTGGAAACCTGCGCCAAAGTAGGTAGAAGCATTCATCGGGTCGGGATTGGCGTACTTTGATGTGACCTGCCCCGCGAAAGGTGCCATGCCGTCCTTGTTGAGGAAATTCACCTTGTTGCGGTTGCCAACAAGGAAGTCAACATCGGCTTCGGCGGCTAGGTACATCCTGAAGGTTTCGAGGCCGGAGTTGAAATAATAGCGGAGTTCGATTGGGATGCCAAGGTAGTGGGAGTGCTGCTCAAGGCCTTTTACTTTTAGGTATTCCAGCTGCTGCTCGTTGTCCACTTCGAAATAATACCATTGGTAATCGACATAGCCTGCAGGATGGAATTTCTCTTCGGCTTGTTTGTAGCCGATGCGTTTGTAGTTGAAACTATATTGCACACCTGTGCGTAAAGCCCAATGATAATTGGGACTGACGATTTCATAGCGGAATGAACCTTGCCAAGTTCTCATATGGCTGTCAACATTGATGAAAGCACCATAGCCGCCTGTTGGCCTGAAAGGTTCGAGGTTGGGCGAGAGATGGGCAGTGAATTTCGGCCCCAATTCCACATACAGATTGTGGTGCCAACCATCTTTCGGCTCAGTTTCTTGAGCCATTGTTGCCGTGCTAGTCAGCATAAGCAGGCACGACCAAAGGAAAAGCTTTTTTCTCATGACGTAACGTATTTGGTTTGATGGTGCAAAATTACGACTTCTGCCTATTGCCCAAACATTTTGTCAAGGCTTTACAAACTTTTATGAAAAGATGAAATTGATAATCAGGTTTATGCGGATTCTGATTACAAACTTTTTGGTTGGATTACGAATGGAAATTTACCATTTGTCGCCTGCGTTCCAGTCGATTTTTCTGTATTCTGAGTCGTAGTTTAAGCCGGAATTGATTTGTTTTTCCACATCTTGGAGAGCGGCTTCTTGGGCTTGTCTCCGCGAATTTGCTTGCTGCTTGTTGATGTACTTTAACCCGAGTTTCCACAACTTGAAGTCACCCCAAAGGAACACAAAATACAGAATGCTTCCAAGACCTGCTCCCAAGGCTGAACTTACCATCAACAACCAATCGAACAGGCCGTGGGCTATCATGGCCAACAAAAGACCCGAAATCAAGTAGGTGCCGCGTTTTTCGGGATGGAACTTTGCCATCGAGAGGAAGTAACCCATCACTACGCCAAAAAGGAAATGCCCAGGCACGGAGAGCAAGGCTCTCACCACACCAGTACCGAAGCCAAACATGAAGACGTATTCGATGTTTTCCACACAGGCGAATCCCAATCCGATGAAAGTGGCATAGACGATGCCGTCGAAGTATTCATCAAAGTTCATGTCGCGCCAGATGAACAACATGAAAATGAGGAATTTGGAGAACTCCTCTGGTATGCCCGCTTCGAGGAAAGCACTGAAAAAAACGGTTTTGGTAATGGCACTATCGCCCGCCAAGTACTGTATCCCAGTGACAATGAGAATGTCTAAGGCAATGGCAATCATGCCGCCAATAAATGCTTTCGCAAGTGTTTTAATGGGTTCTTTTTGATACTTGTCTTGGTGGTATATGTAAACCATTAATATAATGACGGGAAGGATGGCAATGCCAAATAGGAGTAAGTAATATAACATATGTCGGATTCTTTTTGGCAAAAATAGGACTTTTTTGAGAAAAAGTCCTATTTTTGCCAAAAATTTTGTTTATGCAAGAAATGATCCTCATTCTTGACTTTGGCTCACAGGTGACTCAACTAATCGGACGTCGCCTCCGTGAACTGAATGTTTATTGCGAAATCCATCCATACAACAAGATTCCCGACATTGGTCCTAATGTTAAAGGCGTGATTCTCAGCGGAAGTCCTTTCTCGGTGCGCGATGAGAAAGCACCATATGTTAATCTTGAAGGGATTAAGGGGAGGCTGCCATTGTTGGGCATTTGCTATGGCGCGCAGTTCATCTCGCATCATTATGGCGGTGAGGTCAACGGCTCCATCGCCCGTGAATATGGACGTGCCATGCTGACAGTGGTAGATGAGCAATCTCCTTTGTTTAAAGGGGTGAGTAAGACTTCTCAGGTATGGATGAGTCATGGCGATACCATTGCTAAACTCCCTGAAAGAGCGAGAATTATCGCCTCGACCGACGACGTGGAGAATGCTGCCTACAAGATTGAGGGTGAGGATACCTATGCAGTGCAGTTCCATCCTGAAGTGTACCACACGAAAGAAGGCCCGCAGATATTGTCCAATTTCGCTTTGGGCATCTGTGGCTGCAAGGGCGACTGGACGCCCGACTCGTTCATCGACAACACGGTGGCAAGCCTGAGAAAACAATTGGGTGACGACAAGGTCATTCTTGGTCTCTCTGGTGGAGTTGACAGCACAGTGGCAGCCGTACTTCTCAACAAGGCGATAGGTCAGCACCTGACTTGTATTTTTGTGGATAATGGTTTGCTGCGCAAGAATGAGTTTGAAGATGTCCTTGACTCCTATAAGGAGATGGGACTGAACGTGATAGGTGTCCATTCCGGACATTTGTTCCTCGAGAAACTGAAAGGTGTCACCGACCCTGAGGCCAAACGCAAGGCCATTGGTTCCACATTTATTGAAGTGTTTGACGCAGAGGCTCAAAAGATTGAAGGCGCCCGCTGGCTGGCGCAGGGCACCATTTATCCTGATGTGATTGAGAGTGTGAGCGTGAATGGGCCGAGCTGCAAGATCAAGTCGCATCATAATGTGGGTGGCTTGCCCGAGAAGATGAATTTGAAGATTGTGGAGCCCTTGCGTTCCTTGTTCAAGGACGAGGTGCGCCGTGTGGGTCGTGCTTTGGGCATCAAGCGCGAACTGATTGGAAGGCATCCTTTCCCTGGGCCGAGTTTGGGGATCCGTATTTTGGGTGAAGTCACAGAAGAGAAGCTTGCTATTCTTCGCGAGGCCGACGACATCTTCATCAAAGGGTTGCGCAATTGGCCTTGTGACCTTCCAAGCGCATCCTATCCTAACGAGATGGCTGACAATCTATACGACAGCATCTGGCAAGCTGGAACCATCTTGCTTCCTGTGAAGTCGGTCGGCGTGATGGGTGATGAGAGAAGCTATGAATACACCATCGCCCTCCGTGCGGTCATCTCTACCGATGGCATGACTGCCGATTGGGTACATTTGCCGTACGATTTTATGGCCAAGGTTTCCAATGACATTATTAATAAGGTGAAAGGCGTGAATCGCGTTTGCTATGACATCTCGTCAAAACCACCTGCGACTATTGAATGGGAATAAACATATAAGAAATGAATAACAGTATGAAAATCAAATGGATTTTTATTGTCCTTTTCTTATTTGGACTTTTTTTTGGCATGCCTAATGCTCAGGCTCAGGTGCAGATAGAGCGTTCTACTGAGATTGTTAGAGTAGGAGGGAAGGATTACTATATGCACCATGTGAAATCAGGTCAAACTTTGTGGGGCATTTCACAAGTCTACCAGGTTTCAGTTGAGGAGATTGAGCGATTGAATCCGGAATTGAAAGAAGGCTTGAAGGTCGGCTATGTTATCGGTATTCCTGTGCGTTTGAATAATGAGTCCCAAGCTGAGCAAGTTGAGTCGCCTAAAGTAATAGTTTCCACCCCTCAAGCGGAAAAAAAAGATGAACCATCTCCAAAATCAGAGGCGTTGTCTGAAATTGACAAGGACTATGTGGAAATTGAGCGCTCAAAGGAAATCACCAAGATAGGAGGCAAGCAATACTATTTGCATTACGTGAAGTCGGGCCAAACCTTGTATGCTATTTCAAAGGCTTATCAAGTCACTATTGAGGAAATTGAGAGGCTCAATCCGGAGGTGAAAGATGGCCTGAAGGTCGGATTTGTCATTGGCATTCCCGTTCGTGATATACAAGAACCTGTGGCTGAACCTGAAATTGCAACTGAAGTGAAGCCCATTGCAGAACCAGTAGAGGAACCAGTAGAGGAACCGGTAAAGGAACCAGTAGAGGAACCTTCGGAGAAACCAGCAGTGGTGCAAAAAGAAGAGCCTGTTGTGGAACTTAAAGAAGAACCAACTCCTGTGGCAATAACTATTGAAGAACTGGATAAGGAACCTGTCGCTGAACCTTTAGAGGAGCCTGTGGTTGTGCAGGAGGAGGAACCCATTGAAGAGCCCGAGGCTGAACCTATTGTAGTGCAGGAAGTAGAACCTGAAGCCGAATCCGTAGAGGAACCAGAGATTACTTCAATGGAAGAATCCATTGTGGAGCCGACTCAAGCGCCTGCAAAAGCCCCCATTGTGATGAAAGCCGGAAGTCATTATGTCGTTCAGAAAGGAGAGGATTTGTATGATATTGCCAAAAAGTTTGGCATTGACGTAGCTGATTTTAAGGCGATTAATCCAGGCCTGACCAATTATCCTTCTGCAGGGACAGAGATACTTTTGCCCGATATTCAGAATTTGAATGACTATATCGTCCATAAAGTGGAGTACAGCGAGCGTACGAGTTCGTTGTTGAAGCGCTGGAAGGTGATGGAAAGCGATTTTAGGGTCATGAATGTTTCGGTGGGCTCCCATGTGTTCGAAAATCAGGTGGTGTTGATTCCAATAGATCCTGTTCAGATAATTGTGGAATCCAACGATGTTGTCCTAGAAGAGGAAGAAGAAATTGAAACTCCTTCCGCTGTGGAAAAGCCGCAAAAACCTCTGATAGGTGAGTTGCCGTATGATGTGCCTGAGTGCAGGATTGATCCGGAAAACGCCTATAAGCGCTACAAAGTGGCGCTGATGATCCCGCTTTATCTTTATGATGTTGACAATATTGAGGTCTCTAAGACTAAAGCTGCGAAATCGGCAAAAGGACGTTCCATGTCGTTCTTGCAGTTTTATGAAGGTTTTATGATGGCGGCTGAGTCGCTGAGGGACAACGAAGGCCTGAAACTTGATCTTACGGTTATTGACGTGACGGATAATGTCTCGTCAGCACATCAGGCTGTTACACAGATTGAAGGCAAAGACTTCGACTTGATTGTGGGACCTTTCTTTGGAAAGTCGTTCAACGTTGTGGAAGAATATGCGAAGGCCCATGGCATTCCTGTGGTGAACCCTCTTTCAAACCGTAGCTCTGTTATAGAGGATAATCCTAATGTGGTCAAGGTGAAACCTGGCGATGTTGGGCAGGTGCTTACGATTTCGAATCTGATCAGGAACTATTATAGTGATGCTAATGTGTTCATTATTAGTAGAGAGAAAGATGCTGACACTGCTTTTCTGAATCAATTAGAACATCATCTGAACTTGGCTGTGAATGAAGAAGTCACCGTTTCAGGTGATGAGTTTTTGCGGTATGCCCGACATGAAAGCGAGCGTATGGAGATGGGAAGCAAGATGGTGCCTACGGTTGATGTTGAAGGCCAAGTGTATTCAACCTCCGATTTCCAAAACGGCCACAAGGATCAAGTAGTGATGACCAATACTGTTAAACGTTATTCCTATGATGATATTGGCAAGGCAAAAGCCCAGCTTTCAGGCGTGCGTGATAATCTGATTATCGCATACGGTGACGACAATGTGTTTGCCACTCAGGTGCTGAACTCCTTGACGAAAGAAGCCGACCGTTTCCCCATCACTATGGTTTGTGTCCCCGATTGGACCAGATTCGAGAAATTGCTTGTTGATAATCTGTTGAAGATGAATGCAATTTATGTCAATGACTTCTTCGTGGATTATCGAAGCAATGCAGCCAAACGTTTTGTGTTCCGTTTTAGAAACAGGTATCTTTGCGAACCCCAAAAATACGCCTTTGAAGGGTATGACATTGCCACCTATTTCCTCACTGCTCTGATGCGCTATGGTGATGGCATTTTAGATTGCCTGCATTGCCATGATGTTCCGTTGCTTCACACAAGCTACCGTTTCTATTATCAGAATTATTTACAGTCGGAACAGCAAGATGGTAAAGAAAACTTGTATTGGAGCGTTTATCAGTATGATAAGAATTTGATTGAGCTGAAGCCGCTTTCGCCTTTTAAGAAACCAGCCGAATGAAAAAGTGGTGTTTCATTGTATTTGTCATTGTCGTCGTGGCTGCTTGTCGTGATGGCTCACAGAAATCCTATTGGGATAATGGCAAGCTGAAGTCGGAGCTGCATTATGTGGACGGTAGGCTCAATGGTATTTGTACTTGGTATGACTCAAACGGTCAAAAACAGACCCAGGCATCGTATGTTGATGACACTTTGGAAGGTCAGTATATGCGGTGGCATCAGAATGGTCAATTGGCTGAGGAGCGTTGGTATAAGAAAGGAGTGCAAGATAGTGTTTGCATGATCTATTCTGAAGCTGGTAGCTTGTCTTCTAAAGATTATTATTCTTGTGGCAAACTCAATGGAGAATCAAAAAAGTGGTATGATAACGGCCAAGTCTTTCAAGAAGGGCAATATGTCGATGGCATGATGGATGGTTCATGGTTCATTTTCTATCCGAGTGGTGCATTAGCGAGCAAGGCCGAATACAAAATGGGTACAGGGAAGCAAATCTGTTACGAGGAATCAGGCTACAAATGTCTTGAAGTCCCATACGTCGACAATCTCAAGCATGGAAAGGAAATCTATTACAACCCCGACGGTAGGGTGACAAAAATCGTTGAATATGAGCGCGGAGAGGTAGTCTATGAAAACAATGACCCGCAAAATGTTGGAGAGTGAGCAAGGAAAACGAAAATATTTTGTAGAAAATGGAAATTGTTCAAATAAAAACACTACCTTTGCAACGCTTTCTATAAGCAGCAAACTTTCAAACACAACAAATAAACCTTTAATTAAAGTCAAACAAATGAAAGTCAATGAAATTATGACCGCTCTGGAAGCCAAGCATCCGGGCGAAAATGAGTACTTACAGGCCGTTCGCGAAGTCCTGGAAACCATCGAAGAAGAATACAACAAGCACCCCGAGTTCGAGGCTGCTAAGATTGTCGAGCGCATCGTTGAGCCCGATCGTATCTTCAAGTTCCGCGTTGTGTGGGTTGACGATAAAGGTCAAACCCAGGTCAACCTCGGCTACCGTGTGCAGTACAATGCTGCCCTCGGCGCCTACAAAGGTGGTCTCCGCTTCCACCCCAAAGTAAACGAGTCAATGCTGAAGTTCTTGGGCTTCGAACAGATCTTCAAGAACAGCTTGACCAACCTGCCTCTCGGCGGTGGTAAGGGTGGTGCCGACTTCGATCCTACAGGAAAGAGCGACGCTGAAATCATGCGTTTCTGCCAAGCTTTCGTCTACGAACTGTGGCGCAACATTGGTCCTGACCAAGACAGCCCTGCTGGTGACGTTGGTGTTGGTGGCCGTGAGATTGGCTACATGTACGGTATGTACAAGAAGCTGGCTCGTGAGCACTCGACTGGTGCTTTGACTGGCAAGAGCTACGGCTGGGGTGGTTCCCTCATGCGTCCCGAGGCCACTGGTTTCGGCGCTGTCTACTATGTGAAACACATGGTGGAAGAGAAGGGTGACACTCTCGAAGGTAAGCGCGTGGCCCTCTCTGGCTTCGGTAACGTGGCTTGGGGTGCTGCTCAGAAGGCTTGCGAATTCGGTGCCAAGGTGGTCGCTATCAGCGGTCCTGACGGTGTGTGCGAACTGCCCGAAGGTATCAACGCTGAGATGATTAACTACATGCTTGACATGCGTGCCTCGAACCGTAACAAGGTTCAGGACATGGCCGACAAGTTCCCGGGCAAAGCTATCTTTACCCCTGGCAAGAAGGCTTGGAGCGTGAAGTGCGACATCGCTATGCCTTGCGCTTTCCAAAACGAGCTGGCTGAAGAGGATGCCAAGATGCTGATCGCCAATGGCGTGAAGTATGTGGCTGAAGTCTCCAACATGGGTTGCCAACCTGGTGCCATTGCCGCTTTCCAAGCTGCCAAGATCCCGTTCGGTCCTGGTAAGGCTGTCAACGCCGGTGGTGTTGCCACCTCTGGCCTTGAAATCTGCCAGAACGCTGGTCACATCAACTGGACCGCTAAGGAAGTTGATGAGAAGCTGAAGAAGATCATGAGCGACATCTACGACCAGTGCGTGAAATACGGTAAGCAAGCCGATGGCACCATCAACTATGTGAAGGGTGCTAACATCGCTGGCTTCATGCGTGTTGCCCACGCCATGATGGCTCAAGGTATCATCTAATTCCAGAGCAAAAAAGGTTTTTGCAAGGCGGTCAATTTGGCCGCCTTGCTTTTTTTATGCTTTTTCGGAAATATTACGCAAAAACCGTTACGCAAAAACCGTAATATTTGAAAAAATGCTTATTTTTGCCGCGTAAAATGAATGAATGATGAAGAATCCATTTGTCACATCGGGCTATGAAGGGCCTGAATATTTCTGCGACAGGGAAGAGGAAACCGCAAAACTGATTCGGCAGTTGACCAACGGCAACAATGTGGTGCTGATGTCTCCGCGCCGCATGGGAAAGACGGGACTTCTCTACCATGCTTTCCAGCAAGAGGAAATCCGCACGGAATACCATACATTTATCATCGACATCTATTCGACCAAAAACATGAATGACTTGGTTGCGGAGATGGGCAAGGTGATATTGAACACGCTCCAGTCGAAAAGCAAGAAGGCATTCGATAAGTTTGTCAGAATAGCCACTTCGCTTCGGCCTGGTGTGAGTTTTGACCCATTGGGTAACCCGACTTGGAATGTGGAGGTAGGGAACATCCAAAATGCTGATAACACCTTGGACCAGATTTTCGATTACATCAAGCAATCCGACCAACCTTGCCTTATCGCTATTGATGAGTTTCAGCAGATTGCGCATTATCCCGAGAAAAACGTGGAGGCTATTTTGAGGACTTATATCCAGCACTGCAGTAATGCCAATTTCGTGTTTTCCGGTTCGGAGCGACATCTGCTTGCGGAGATGTTCTCTTCGCCCTCACGTCCTTTCTATGCCTCTACTTCGACGCTCAATTTGGAGTGTATTAATCCATTAAAGTATGATGAATTTGCAAGGTCGCATTTCGAAAAGGCGGGGAAACGCTTGGTGGAGGGTGTCGTGGAGGCGATTTGCGATCGGTTTGAGGGCATTACATGGTATGTGCAGAAGGTGCTGAACTACCTCTTTGCCGATACTGCCTCGGGTGAAACGTGTGGAATGGACATGATTGATGTTGCAGTGAATGAGATTGTAAAAGACAACGGCATGATTTACGCCGACTTGCTTTACCAGCTGACAGCCAAACAGAAAGAACTGCTGGTCTCCATCAATAAAGAGGGAAAAGTCAAGGCAATTACTGGTTCGAAATTCATTAAAAAGCATCATCTTACCGCTGCCAGTTCGGTTCAAACAACGGTTAGGTCTTTGATGGATAAGCAATTGGTGACGAGCCATCTCGGCATTTATGAAGTTTATGACAAGTTTTTTGGAATTTGGCTATCAAGACTATGAAACAGACCACACAATGTTACTTGGAACGCGGCAACCAATACCTCATGCTGCACCGCACCAAGAAAGAAAACGACGAGAACCACGACAAATGGATTGGCGTGGGCGGTAAGTTCGAAGAGGGGGAGAGCCCCGAGGACTGCATGAGGCGCGAAATATGGGAAGAGACAGGCTTCACCGTGACCCAATGGCGCTATTGTGGCATCGTCACCTTTGTCCACAACATTTGGCCCGCGGAGCAGATGCACATCTTTATCTGTACCGAATGGGAAGGCGAGCAGATTGTATGCAACGAAGGCGACCTGGAATGGATTGAGAAACAGCGACTTTTGGAATTGCCTTCGTGGGAAGGCGACAAGATTTTCCTCCGACTCATAGATGAGCACAGACCTTTCTTCTCGTTGAAGCTAACTTACGAGAACGACACGCTGAAAGAAGCTGTTTTGGACGGAAAATCGCTGTAAATGAACTTTTTCTTGCAGAATTGGTACGTTTTTTGCATTTTTGCACGTTTGTGTAATTAGAAAACCAAGGTCGTATGACAATGAATAATCGAATGCAACGGATTTTCAAGGTGCTAGCGATGCTGTTGCTGCTTTCACCAATTTCGCTTTTTGCCCAAAACCTGATTTATAACCCTGATTTTGAAATAACTACAGGAAATTTAGGAATAGAGTATACTGACTATACTCGTGATTGGGGTTACAATCAAGGTGTTGAATCAGGGCATTATATTCACGATCTTACATCCACGAATCATGGTAGTGGTGATGTAGGGTGGCCACCGAATTTGACTGGATACGGAGGAGCTGGGTATTATTTGTTGTATAATGGTTTCGGCAATAGTGGTAATGCGACGAAAGTGGTTTGGAGACAGACTGTTACGGTTACTGCCAACACTACCTATACTTTCTCTGCTATGGTTAGAAATTTGTCTCAGCCTTATATGGGCATCTCACACTTTCCTGCAATATTGCGCTTGAAAATCAACAATCAGTGGGCGAGCAATCCTCACCAACTTCCAACAGATTATAATTGGGACAACTGGCAGGTTACTTGGAACAGTGGTTCGTCAACTCAAGCCGTCATTGAGATATTTGATGTATATGATAACCTTCCGGGATTTGGCGACGACTTCGGCCTCGATCATCTCTCCTTTGTCCCTGAAGCGGTCTATAGTGTGACGGCGAATAATGACGTTTGGCCATTGGCTTGTTATGGTACTTCTGTGGAGATCCCCGTTTTGGACAATGACATCATCTCTCCTGGTTTACAGAATATTACTGTACAAATTTTGGGACAGCCTTCTCATGGTGAAGCTTATTACCTTTCTTCTAATCACAAGATTGAGTATATCTGTACGGATAATTCATTTTCTGGAACAGATTCATTTCAATATCGTGTGGGGTTTCCTGCCCAGAATATTTTTGATGAGGCATGGGTTTATGTTACGGTTGGACATGCACCCATAGTGGCCAACATCACTGCTCAAGGCCCGATTTGCGCTGGCGGTGCTTTGAACATCCCCACGCCTTCAGTGAATCCCAGCACAGCAGGACAATGGGAGAAAAGTACGGCTCAAAACGGTACTTTCACTTCTTTTGATCCCAATAATATCCCACTTTCAATGAATGGCAATTGGGTACGCTATTCGGCCTCCAACGATTGTGGTGAAGGGCATAGCAACGCGGTGCAGATTACGGTGACCAATGGCCCGAGTTTCTCTGCACAGACACCTCAAATCCAGCCGATTTGCGCAGGCGGCAGTCTCAACATCACGGCTCCTGCTTATAATTCCAATGGATCCCAAATACTCAGTCAAGGCTGGGTGGCCTCACAAACAGAAAACGGTACCTATACAACGTTCAACAACAATAGCCTGAATAATATCCCTGCTTCCTATAATGGTTGGTACATCCGCTATATGGTGGAAGGTAGTTGCGGCTTTGTGTACAGCAATCCACCTCGGCTATTGACGGTGAATGTCGCTCCCGACATCACGGGCACGATTCAAGCTCCTACTGCTATATGCGCTGGTGAGGACTTGGAAGTGACGCCACCATCCTATGATGGAAATGGAACGGGCGCCTGGGAAATCTGCCAAACGCAAAACGGGACATATCAGCCCTTTAATCCTCAGAATGTTCCATCAAGCTATAACAACTGGTACTTGCATTACAAGGTGAGCAACAACTGTGGCAGTGATGTGAGCAACATTGTTCAGATTCATGTTAATGATGCACCAATTATTGCCACACCTACAACGCCTCAGGCCATTTGCGCAGGCGGTAGCTTTGACCTCGCAACGCCAACAATTCAAAATAATGGTGCCACCATAACCGATCAAGGTTGGCAGATTGCGGCGACACAAAACGGTCCCTATAATGCCTTTAACAATAATAACGTTCCCTATACCTACAACAATTATTGGATTCGCTATTTCGCTGTAAACGAGTGTGGCGAGTCGCACAGCGTAAGTGTTCAGGTGACGGTGAACGATGAGCCTTTGGTGAGTAACATTACGGCTCCATCACCCATTTGTGCGGGAGAGACGTTCAATTTAATTACCCCACAAGTCACATGGAGGCATGTCAATCAAGGCACGGGTAGTTGGGAGATTCAAATCGATGGCGTGTGGCAGACTTTGAACAATAGCAACATCCCGTTTGCTTACAATGGATGTAACATCCGTTATAAGGCCGTCAACGGCTGCGGTACGGCCTATTCATCCAATAATGTTCAAGTTACGGTGTATTCCACCGAACCGACTTACGACACAATCACTGCTTGTGACACCTATGTTTGGAATGGTGTGCCATGTAATCATACAGATAATTATCAAGCACAGGTGCAGAATGCCAATGGTTGTACCATCACTGCGAATCTGTATTTCATCATGAGCGATGCCTATACTGAGACCCAAACCGTTTCGGAGTGTTTCTCCTATACATGGCCTAAGAATGGTGTGAATTACACCAGTACAGGTATCTACGATTACACTGTGGAGAGTGGAAATCCTTTGGTTTGCGATAGTATTTTTACGCTGAATTTGACCATAAATAATGCACCACAGATTATGGGTGACATTTCGTCTCCCTCTGATATTTGTTCGGGCAATCCTCTCGGTGTGATGATTCCGCAATATGAGATGAATCACATTGGAGGTGGAGATGCCCATTGGGAATATGCCACTTCATCAAGCGGTCCGTTTACCGCTTTTGACCCATCAACAATCAATTTGGGCTATGGTACGTATTATCTTCGTTTTGCTGTCGTCAACGACTGTGGCTCCGATTTCAGTAATGTGGTGCAGTTTCATGTGAATGGCACACCTGAGATTGAAGGTCAGTTGAGCGCATTCCAAGTTTGCGAAAACAATCCGCTCGACCTTCCGGAGGTCAATGTTGAATGGATGAACACAAATGAAAATGACCGTGTAGGAGAGTGGCAGATGGCGAATACACAAAATGGAAGTTATGCTGGCATCAATCCGACAATGCTCATGCAAATGTCGCATAATGGTTGCTGGATTCGTTATTACGCGCATACCTCATGCGGCACTGATATCCTTGGTCCGGTACCCATTACTGTGCTTTCTGTCGAAGACCAATGGTTAGAGACCATCACGGAATGTGACTTTTATCAACTGCCTTCTGGAGAAATAATCACAGAAAGTCAAGTGGTTGAATATGAAGTGCTTGAACCTTGCTTCTACATCATTCATCAACCCGTGGTCATCAATCATAGTGATTATGTTGTTGATCCTATTACTTCATGTCATGACGATTATGTTTGGCATGGACACACTTTCCATCGGTCGGAACAGACGCAATACGCTTGGGATACACTTCAAAATACGAGTGGTTGTGATAGCATTGTGGAATTGAATCTTGATTTTGGCGATTATTCCATCTATGTGCATAACAGGATAGCGTGCGACTCATACGAATGGGAGATGAACCCGGGGCATGTTTATTATGAGACCCAACGCGACTCGGTGTTTGTGCCAGCCGTTGGCACTGACGATTGCGACACATGGTATTTCCTTGAACTCACCGTGGGACACAACAGTCTAATTGATGGCGGCGCCATGACGGAATGCAGTGGATTTGTATGGCATGGCATACCCTATTATGAGGACGCGATCCTTTACGATTCTTTGCAAACCCCTGTGACCCATTGCGACAGTATCATCTTTTACAACCTGACCATCACCCCGCCCATTTTCGCTGAGGAAAGCATCGAATCATGCCAGCCAATATGGTGGCAAAATCATCTGTTTGAGGAGGATGGGGAAGTGTTTACTGCAACACTCATCTCGCCAGTGACAGGTTGCGACAGCATTGTGACCATGCACTTCAGCTTGGCTGATGAAATTGTCCATGAGTTTGATACGGTAGCTTGCGAACCTTTCACTTGGTTTGAATATGAGTGCAATATAAACGGCATGATTTGCTCCCACCAATTCCAGACTCCAATGGGTTGCGACAGCACCGTAATCAAACATGTGTATCTGAATACGACAGAGATGAGTACACAGTTTATTGCCGCTTGCGATTTCTTTGAGTATAATGGGGTGGTATATGATGAGCCAGGTGTCACTTTTATTGACGTCGATACCATTTTCAGCGAACAGGGTTGTGACAGCATCGTCCGCCGTATTCGTCTTGAAATCAAGGATTCGGAACATATTGGCCTTATCAGTGGCTTGTCGAATGTGTATGTGGCATCCAACTTGTTCAGCGGTATTTACCGATACGAAGTCAATCCTGAAGAGGTGCAAGATGACATTGTTTGGAGCTTGTCGAACAGCGATTGGCAGATTATTGAGGCTCAAGATAACTATTGCCGCATATTTGTTACCACGCCTGGCACATCCACTTTGACAGCCAATTTCAGGACACCAGATTGCGGTGAGATAGTCCGTGAATTCGTCATCAATGCTGGCTTCTTCGGTGTGGGTGAGCAAGCCTTGGAAGTAAATGTATTCCCCAATCCCACTAAGGGCACCGTTACCGTGGAGGCTGAAGGCATCGAAAGAATTCGTTTGACCAACATGATGGGTCAAGTGCTTGAGGTGCGCGAATGCGACCGTTCTGATAGCGTAATATTGAACCTAAATGGTTATACACCTTCGATTTATCTCCTCGAAATCGAGACGGTGAACGGTACAGCGAAGAAACGTTTGGTCTTGTGTCGATGATTTTGCATGAAATATTCCTGAAAGGACAAAGCAATCGTAAGATTTCCTATCTTTGCGCGTAAATACAACATCTCATGAGACCTAAGCGATTTATACTATTTGTTTTGTTTTTTCTTTCTGTGGCATTTTCTTTTGCCCAGCCAGTCGTCATCAATCCGCCCTCGGCTAACATCCAACCTGGTCAGTCGGTGACGTTGACAGCTTCGGGAGCGATGTATTATCAATGGTCACCCGCCACAGGGCTTTCGACCACTGAGGGTCCCGTAACAGTTGCTTCACCCACGGTGACCACTACCTACACCTGCGAAGGCTATGCCCCAGGCGCGGAGAGTGTGGTGAATGGTGACTTCGAACAAGGCAATGTGGGCTTTACCTCGGCATACTTGTACAATTCCAACCTTTGGGACGAAGGAACCTATTACGTGGATTCCGATGCCAGCCTTCACCATGAAAACTTCCATGGCTACGGGCATGGCGGCAGTGGCAACTTCATGATGGTCAACGGATCCATCAGTCCGGGCACCAATGTTTGGACGGAGGAAATCAGCGTGAACCCCAACAAATGGTACGCTTTCTCGACTTGGGCTTGTACTTTGGCAGGTGTCACCGGCCAGATGGCCTTGCTGCAGTTCAGTATCAATGGCACTCAGATCGGTGAGGTGTTTTCAGCTCCGGCATCGACCATGGTTTGGGAGCAATTCTATGAGCTGTGGTACAGCGGCAACTCCACCACGGCCACCATCACCATCCTCAACCAGAACACGAATGGCGACGGCAATGACTTCGGGTTGGACGATATCTCCTTCCGTGAACTTGTGCTTGTGGGTAACCCGACCTGTACGGTTTATGTGGGCAGCATGAGTGCCTCAGCCACGGCTGACGATACAGAGCTTTGTGAAGGTGAGTCGACGACGCTTCATGCCTTGCCTACGGGAGGTTCGGGCAACTATTCCTATAGTTGGACACCCGCCAACAGCCTGAACGACGCCACCATTCAGAATCCAGTGGCTACACCTCCCGTTGGTACCACAACCTACACTTGCCATGTTACTGACAACAGTTGGGGCAGTGCGCAAGACGTGAGCGTCAGCATCGTGGTACATCCCAACGAGGTAGAGCATGAGTATGAAACCATTTGCGAAGGCGATACATACGACTTCTATGGTCAGATGGTCAGCGCCCCAGCCCAATATGAGCATCACACACAAACTGAGTATGGTTGCGACAAGACCATCTTTTTACATTTGGATAATTGGCCAACTTACGACGAGACTACCATCACCGAATACATCTGTGTCGGTGAGAGTTTTACATTTTATGGTACATCCTATGACCATTCCTGCCAAGAGGCCTACATTGACCATAGCATCCATGGCTGCGACAGTATCGTCAGACTTAACCTGACCGTTTATCCACTCAATGATACCATTCTTATCGACCCAAGTATCTGCGTTGGTGACACATACAATTTCCATGGAACGCTCTATGACCAAGACGGGCAAGTCGCCTATTTCGACACGATAGACATCCATGGCTGTCTGAAAGTGGAGAAGCTGGTGCTCACCGTCGACCAATACCAGATGCCTCCGGTGCTCAACCAGTATGAGTGTTATGAAAACGGGACAACACCCAGCTGGACTTGGGATAAGACCGGCATCACCTATCATGAGGATACCTATGACGAAATCATCCTTGACGACCCCAATGGCGGTTGTCCCATCAAGCATCGGCTTGACTTGAAATTTCATGAGGAATTCTATAACGAGCAATCGAAAGTGGCTTGCGACTATTTCTATTGGCCTATTACCGGTGAGACCTATTACGATAGTCAGGACCGAATTGAGAAGACATTCCATACGACATTTGGCGATACCGAATGCGACAGCACCTACGTGCTCCATCTTGAGATTAGCGATTATGAGACGGTAGAATTCACCTTGCCGCAAGAAGAGAGTTGCGATAGCTATTTTTGGGATCCCCAAGGGTTTGCATACACCACAGATGATGCTTTCGATCCTGAAGACCACATTTTCACCGAGTCGGGTTCTTATCATAGGAGATATAAAAACGTCCTCGGTTGCGATAGCTTGGTGACCTTGAATATGTTTTTTGACTACACGCCTTCGCCTACCGAGATCTATCCTATGGATTCTGCAAATACGGCCCCGCATTGGGTGATTACCGCTACTGAGTTTCAAATCAACTCATACGACTTCTATTTCTGGGACACTAACCCACATTGCGTTTGGGATACCGTTACTTGGAGCTTTGAAAAACCATTGGAATGGGTGCTTGAACCTTTCGGGCACAAGGGAACATGTTGTAAGGTATATGTGCTTAATCAAGTGAGCGATACCGTCTGGCTGGATGCCCGTGCTTTCAACCGTTGTGCTCCCGATGAGGGTGTCGTGCAAAGATACTGGTTTGTTTGCTCTTTCTATGGTGTTGAAGATTACGGCCCTTCGAGTGATTCTGAAGTTAACTTTGAGGTATATCCCAATCCTAACAACGGACAGATGACACTGCAGTTTGAACATCTCACAGGCAAGATAGATGTCAAGGTTTATGACATGATGGGTAACTTGATGGATAACATACAGGTTGATAACGATATGGTCTCCAGTACAATACAATACAACATGATGGGTCGCCCCGTTGGTGTGTATTTCTTTGTTGCCACAGGGGATGAAGGTACTGTATCTAAAAAAGTGGTTATTGAATGACAATGAAAAAGGCCTTACTTTTCATATTTTGGTTTTGTGTTACTTTGGGCTGCAAGGCGCAGACCGACACTGAGTTTTGGTTTGCCGCTCCAGACCTTGATGTGAATCATGCGGAACAACCCATTCGATTTTGTGTTGTTTCATACGAAGAAGCCGCCACGGTGGTGTTTGAGCAGCCCGCAAATGCTTTCTATAGCCCTCAGACTTTTCATCTTGAAGCCCATGACTGCTATGTTTACGATGTGTCAAACATCATCGACATTGTTGAGACCCAGCCATACAATGCTGTGCTTGATTTTGGCTTCTATATCCATTCCGACACACCTGTCTCGATTTATTATGAATCGGACAACAACAATAGCGAAATCTATTCTCTGAAAGGCAAAAACGCATTGGGAACAAGTTTCGTGGTGCCTATGCAATACTCTTTCGAGAACTATTATTCAAGCACTTGCAGCCGTATCGAGGTGGTGGCATCACAAGATGACACGGAAGTCACTTTTTATCCTTCGGTCGCCATTAAGGGCGGAGGGCAGCCTGGGATACCTGTCACGGTCAACCTTGATCGGGGACAGTCGTATGCCATCGAAGCCGCAAGTCCACAAGGGCAAGCCCATCTGCGCAATACGCGGATCACTTCCACCAAGCCCATAGCTGTAAATACTTCGGATGATTCGGTGAATCTCGGTGGGCACTATGACCTGGTTGGCGACCAAATCGTCCCCATCGACCTGTTGGGTACCGACTACATCGCCATCTGGAACAACAATCCTGACGAATACCTCTTCTTTTTCCCGACGGAAGACAATACCAGCATCTATTTGAACGGAGGTACTATTCCTGTGGCTACGCTTGACGTTGGGCAGGAATATATGTGCCAAATCTCTTCCGCGGTGGAGTATATCCATGCCGATAAGCCTATCTCCGTGTTCCAGTTGTCATCAAGTTCACTGAATGAATTTGGCGGTACGGTTTTGCCCCAAATCAGTTGCACTGGCTCACGCAAGACGGTCTATAAACGTCAGAGCACCTCCAATTTGGTGGTCACGCTGATTGTCAAGACAGCCAACGCCGACGGCTTTGTCCTCAATGGCAATGCTACTTACATTACTGCGGCTGACTTCACACCTGTGCCCGCCAATCCTGACTATTCCTATTGCAAGAAGAATGTCAGCAACTATGTTCCCACCAACGGCCTGATGTCGCTCGAAAACACCTATGCGGATGGCTATTTTCATTTGGGTATTTTGACTGGTGATGAAGGAGCTACATGGAATTATGGCTATTTCTCTGATTACCAGCCTTACGCCTTTGCCGAGTTTTTGATGGACGATACATATTGTTCTGGTCAAGACATTGAGTTTTACTATTCAACGGAAAATGTTTCCAATCTGGTTTTAGTCCTTCCCGATGGGACTGAGGCACAGCTGCCTTTTGTGCTGAACAATGCCCAGACCGAACACTCGGGTCGTTATTCGCTTCGTGGAGAGGATTGTAATGGCGTGCGTGTTTTGGATGTGATTGATATTACAATTAATGAAGCTGTCCAGACCCAAGTTTACATTAATGGGTGCAACAGTGTCGTTTGGCATGACCACAGCTTTTTGCATTCCATCGATACGATTTGGATGGAACCAGGAGCGGGTCTGGATGCATGTGATAGTGTCTTCTTTCTTCATTTCACGGTTTACCCCCCTAACGACACCACGCTTATAGACCCCACCATTTGTGTTGGGGATACATACGACTTTCATGGAACGCTCTATGATCAGGATGGCCAAATCGCCTATTTCGACACCGTTGATATTCACGGCTGCCTGAAAGTGGAGATGTTGGTGCTCTCTGTCGATGAGTTCCAAATGCCACCGGTGCTCAATCAATTTGAGTGCTATACCTATGGGACAACCCCAAGTTGGTATTGGGACAAGACTGGCATTACCTATCATGAAGACACCTACGACGAAATCGTCCTTGACGACCCTAACGGCGGCTGTCCCATCAAGCATCGGCTGAACCTCAAGTTCCACGAGGCGTATTATCATGAGGAATCAAAGGAGGCATGTGGCTCTTATTATTGGCCTGTTACAGGTCAGACCTATTATGATAGCCAAGACCCTATTATTCAGACTTTCCACTATGCCTTTGGCGACAAGGAGTGTGACAGCACATACGTGCTACATTTGGTTATCAACGATTATGAAACGAGCGAATTTGAGGTGCCGCAAGAAGAGAGTTGTGACGGCTATTTGTGGGATCCGCTAGGGAAAATCTACACCACAGATGACCTTTATGATCCTGTAGACCATTACTTTACCCAGTCGGGTTCTTACCATAGGACATACACCAATATGATGGGCTGCGATAGTATAGTGACTATGAACATGCATCTTGACTATACGCCTTCGCCTACAGAAATCTATCCCATGGATACTGCCAACATAGCCCCTCATTGGGTCATCACCCCCTCTGAGTTCCAAATCAACTCGTATGATTTTTATTTGTGGGAGCAGAATCCGGACTGCCATTGGGACACTGTCGCTTGGAGCTTGGACGAACCTTCTACTTGGATACTTAAGCCTTTTGGAAATAAGGGTAGTTGCTGCAAAGTGTACGTGCTGAACCATGTGGATGACACGGTTTGGTTGAGCGCCCATGTTTTCAATCGTTGCGATTCCGTAAATGGAGTTGAGAAAAAGTATTGGCTTATTAGCTCTTTCTATGGTATTGAGGAAAACGGCGCTTCAACAGGCGCATCGACCGCTAATTTTGAAGTGCTCCCTAATCCCAACAATGGACAGATGACCCTCCAGTTTGAACATCTCACAGGTAGGATAGATGTCAAGATTTATGATATGAAAGGTGTCCTTGTTGATAACATAGAGACTCATAACGAAGGCGAAACTAATTTCATGCAATACAATTTTAGAGGCAATTGTGGCGTTTATTTCATTGTGGTCGCAGGGAAAGAAGGAGTTGTGGCCAAAAAAGTGATTGTCAGATAAATGTGTGAATTATGAAAAACAGAAAAATCATATTTGTTCTTGGCTTACTCATGACATGTGGCTTGGCACTGACCTGCTGCACGAAAAATGGTGAAAACACCATCGTGCTCATCGGCACAGAGTATTATATCGATGACATCCTTTCGGTGATTCCCGACTCGTTGCAGACCAGTTTTTCTGCCGATTTTGGTAGTATTCCAGAAGGTCCAGTTCCTCCCAAGATTGAAGGCAGTTATGTGGTGGACCCCAAACATAGGGTAAGTTCCAATTTGACTGAATATGAGTGGCCCTTGCAAACTGTTGAGCCTAATATGTATATGCGTTTCGCCAACCAGCATAACGGTATAGTCAAGATGGACTTGAACGAGGCTACTGAAACGGTGACCGATACGGTGTTTGTCTGTGGTAATGGCAGCGCCTTCGCGGTTTATTTTATTGAGAATAAGTCCTATGAGATAGAACTTGGTGGACAGACATACCATGCCAAGGTGAAACGTGGCATCGTGATGAAAGGTCAGGTGATTGAGGATGGGCTGAAGGATTTTCGTTATGCGACTATCATCATGAAGAGTGAGGATGATTCCAACGGACTCATCGCACAATATCCCCAAGGTTCTTATTTCATCTATAAAGATGGTGATGGATTGGCAAAAAGAGAGGTGTGGTAAAAATGTATGAAAAGATGAAAAAATATTTGATAATCATATTGTTGTGCGTTTGTTTTTGTGGCGCTTCCTTTGCCCAAATGAATAATAAACAACCAACAGAAGAAGCCATTTCTATTGGCCTAAAAGGCGGGGTTAATATTCCGAGGATGCTGTATTTCAACAACAAGGCTTTGAATCAACTTCCTCAGGCCTTGCTTTTTACTCCTATGGGTGGTTTGTTTTTTGATGTTCCGATGGGTAATGTGTTTGCCTTGTCGCCAGAGTTTGTGTATCTGAAACGTGGCACTGATATCAGTTATGAACACCGTTCAGGCTCAAAGGTGCATTATAGCATGGCTGTGCATTTTGCCGATTTCCGTCTTCCTTTGGAATTGCGTTTGCCCATCAAGCCATATTTTCAGCCTTATCTTATGGTGGGTGGTGAAGTCGGCATGCGTTTGGGAGGACAGATTCATATTGACCGAACGGCTCCCGTTCAGCTTGAACAGACTATAGACGTGGGCGATGCCAACATGAATATGATTCATGCAGGAGCTTTTGCTGGAGTAGGAATCCGCAGCCGAATTGGCTTGGGTAGCCGGCATATCCTCCTCAAACTCAGTGCTTCTGTGCATCAAGGTCTGCTCGATAGTTATGCGGCTGGCGAGAAAGATGAAAGCATTCCAGCTGTCAATGTCAATGCATACCAAACCACAGGTTTGCGTCTGCCGCAAGGTCTGGAAGTCTGCTTAGGCATCGGTATTCCTTTGGAAAAGAAGCTTGAGGATGCTTGCGCCACTTTTGCCAATGACCGTTACCGTCGTCACGGTAAGGGTAGGCATCTGTTTGGATATTGAGTTATTCCAGATACGTGTATCCGTACAACCCAGAGCGGTAGTTCGACAGGAATTCCTTGCCTTCCTCGACTGAAATCTTGCCTTCCTTGACGCACTTGGTGACCCAGGTCTCCACCGTTCGGACGAGTTTCTTCGGGCTATACTGCACATATTCCAACACATCGGCAACAGTCTCGCCATCGATGACTTGGTCGATATAATAACCCTTTTCATCCACGGAGATATGCACCGCGTTGGTGTCGCCAAAGAGGTTGTGGAGGTCGCCCAAGATTTCCTGATAGGCACCCACGAGGAACACACCAATGTAATAATGCTCCTTCTCACCAAAGGAGTGCAGCGGGATGGTGTGCTGCGTCGATTTGGCGACAAAGTTGGTGATTTTGCCGTCGCTGTCGCAGGTGATGTCCTGCAAAGTGGCGAGGTGGGTCGGGTTCTCATCGAGCCTTTGGATCGGGATGATGGGGAAGAGTTGGTCGATGGCCCAGAGGTCGGGCAATGACTGGAACAGCGAGAAGTTGCAGAAGTACTTGTCGGCCAAAAGCTTGGGTAGTGAAGTGAAGTCTTCGGGGACACGCTTCAGGCTGTTGGCGATATGGTTCACCTCGCGGGCTATGCTCCAGAAAAGTCGTTCAATTTTGGCGCGCGACTTGAGGTCGAGAAGGCCGAGGCTGAACAAGTTGAGGGCTTCTTCACGGATTTCCTGTGCGTCGTGCCAAATCTCCAAGGAAGAGCTCTTTGTTAACTCGTCCCAAGAATCGTAGAGTTCCTTGATGAGCTCGTGGTCGTTTTCTTCGGGCTCTTCGTCGTCGTCCCATTCGGGGAGTGAGGTCTTTTCCAGCACCTCGAAGATGAGCACAGAGTGGTGTGCTGTCAAGGCACGACCCGACTCGCAGATGACGTTAGGGTGGGGAAGTTCGTTCTTGTCGCAGGCATCCACGATAGTATAGATGGCGTTGTTAGCATATTCCTGGATGCTGTAGTTGACCGAGCTGGCACTGCTGGAGCTGGTGCCGTCGTAGTCGACGCCAAGGCCGCCGCCCATGTCGACATATTCAATATGGTAGCCCATCTTGTAAAGTTGCACATAGAACTGTGCTGCCTCACGCAGAGCCACATTGATTTTCTTAATCTTGCTGACCTGGCTACCGATGTGGTAGTGTACCAATTTCAGGCAGTCTTTCATGTCGTGTTCCTCAAGGAAGTCGAGGGCTTCGAGCAGTTCGGATGAGGTGAGGCCGAACTTGCTGCCATCGCCGCCCGATTCCTCCCATTTGCCTGCGCCGGAGCTGGCCAATTTGATGCGCACACCCAGGTTAGGCGTGACCTTCAAACGTTTGGCAATCTTGGCCGTAATCTTCAACTCATTGAGTTTCTCGATGACGATGATGATTTTTCGACCCATCTTTTGGGCGAGCAGGGCGAGCTCGATGAACTCCTCGTCCTTATAACCGTTACAGACGATAAGAGAATCTGAATCGGTGCCGAGGGCGATGATGGCATGGAGTTCAGGCTTGGAGCCAGCTTCCAGGCCGATGTTGCACTTCTTGCCATGGCTGACGATCTCTTCGACCACGGGGCGCATTTGGTTCACCTTAATAGGCATCACCACGAAGTTCTGTCCGTGGAACTCATATTCCTTGGCAGCCTCCTTGAAGCAGGAGTCGATCTTGTTGATGCGGTCGTCGAGGATGTCGGGGAAACGCAGCAGCATGGGAGCTGAAACGTCTCTAAGTGACAATTCGTCAACCAGTTCCGGCAGGTCTACTGAGGCACAGCCTTCCTTAGGTGTCACGACCATGTGGCCTTTTTCGTTGATGGAAAAATAACTTCCGCCCCAGCCTTTCACGTTGTAAAGGTCCTCGGAGTCTTCAATGCGCCATTTTCTCATTGCTACAGTTTTAAATAGTTTAATGGGCTGCAAAACTATAAAAAATATTCGGTTTTACGCAGTTTTCCTTATTTTTGCACAAAATTATGCAGCTATGAGGCTCATTATTGATGCTGGTTCTACCAAAATGGGATGGATTCTCATGGATGGCCATGAGGTCAAAGCACATTTTGTGACCAAAGGCTTCAACCCGAATTACTCTCCCATGCAAGACCTTGTAGAGATATGCAGCGGCGCATCTCTACCCAACGACAATATTCATTTCATCCATTATTACGGCACAGGTTGTGGCAACGAAAAGAACTGCCAAGCCGTCAAAGAGGTCTTTCAAGCCCAATTTCACGATGCGGAAATCCATGTCACCCATGACCTGATGGCCGCCTGTCATGCTGCCTTAGGTCATGAAAAAGGAATCGCTTGTATCCTTGGAACGGGTTCAAATTCTTGCCTTTACGATGGAGAGGATATTGTGGATAAGGCCGTTTCCTTAGGCTATCTTGTCGGTGACGAAGGCAGTGGCATGCACATCGGCAGGGAAGTGGTGCGGGCTTATTTCTATGACTTCATGCCCGAGGATTTGCGGATGAAATTCGATGCGGCCTATCATTTGGAACTGAAGGATTTCATCCATCGGTTGTATCATGAGGGACAGCCCTCAAAGTATTTGGCCACCTTTGCCAAGTTTGCTGGCGAGAATCGGATGCATCCTTTCATAAAAAGTTTGGTGAAAGGTTGTTTCAAAGCCTTCATCGAAGCCTTTGTCCTTCGTTACGATGCCTGCCAGTCATTAAAGGTTAGTTTTGTTGGCTCCGTGGCTTTCCATTTCCAAGACATTCTGAAAGAAAGCCTTGCTGATTTTGGCCTTACAATGGGCGAGGTCATGCAAACACCTGCCGAAGGGCTGATAAAATACTATCAAGGAGCATATTTTTGATTTTTTTTATAGTTTTGTGGTCTGGTATTATCAAATAAAAATAGAATAGTCATGAAGAAAGCATTTATCTTGTTAATGAGTTTGGTTGCCATGATGACAGCAAACTTGAATGTTATGGCCCAGGAAACTGCAACTGCCAAGGCTTCTATGGGTGGCGATGTCATCAGGTCGCAGTCCAGTTTTATCACCAATGGCAACTGGAACGATGGCAGCCATTGGGATACTGGCACGGTGCCTCCCTCGGGCAGCGATGTGGTGATTATGGCCGACGCCATTATTCCCGCTGGTTATACCGCCGTGGTCAATGAGGTCAGCATAGAGGGTGGCAGCATCACCGTGGCCGATGGAGGCCAGCTGAGGCACAACACCGACAGCCTAGTGGTAACGATGAAGAAGAACATCGTGCCATACAACGACGCAAATGGTACGGACAACTACTACATATTGGCTTTCCCGTTCAATGTTGATGTCGCAGTTCCGAACGCAATGACCGCTAATGAAGGCTGTGACTTCTACAAGTTTGATGGTGATTTTTTAGAGGCCGAATGGCGAAACAACAAACAGGAGACTATTGCTACCGTTAGCGCCACCACAGGCTACCTCTATGCCAACTCCGAGGCCATTGAACTTTCGCTTACGGGCAGTACCTATCCCTCATATAATGAGGAAGTGATACCCGTGACCGTCCCATACGATGAGGGATCCACCAACCCTTCCAATGGATGGGCACTTTTAGGCAATCCATTCACCTGCAATGCATACATCTACTGTCATAACAGCGACAACGAACTCGTTCCGATTGAATTTATGGTGTATGATGCAACTGGTGAGTTGATGACTTTGTCAGACGAGCCTATCGCTCCAATGCAAGGCTTCTTCGTAAAAGTGACCGAAACGACGACGGTTTACATCCTGAATTATGCTGACCATTCTTTCCATGAATATGTCGACCTCGGTCTGCCGAGCGGCCTGCTGTGGGCCACCTGCAACGTGGGTGCTGACACACCTGAGGAATATGGCGACTACTTCGCTTGGGGCGAGACCCAGCCGAAAGAAAACTATCAATTTTACACCTACCAGTTTGGCGAGCAACTCCATATAAACAAGTACTGCACTCAAGATTATCTGATTGTATTATTACCCGAGGATGACGCCGCCACGGCCAACTGGGGAGCAAACTGGCGCATGGCCAGAGAGGATGAGTGGCAAGAGCTGCGTGACAACACAACCCGTACGATGACGACACAAAATGGTGTAAAGGGTTTGCTATACACCGCAAGCAACGGCAACAGTATTTTCATGCCTGCTGCTGGTTACCGCTATGGTACTAGTATCGGCAATGCAAGAAACTACGGGTACTATTGGACAAGCTCACTCGGTACAGAATACGCATACAACGCGAGGAAAATCTATTTCTATTCGAGCAATTACTATATTTACAACGACTACCGCTGTTATGGGATGTCTGTCCGAGCCGTACGCTCCGCTCCGCAGAGTTTTATTATCGAAGCCACAGTCGATCCGGCGGAGAGTGGCACGATAAGTGGCGATGGTGCTTATGATCAAGGTAGAATATGCACGCTCACTGCAACAGCCAACGAAGGCTACGTTTTCAATAATTGGTCGGAGAACGGAGTATTTGTTTCGGCGGAACCTACAATTGCTTTCACAGTAAACGAAAATAGGAACTTGGTGGCGCACTTTGCTGTGATAATGAATGGTCATGCTTATGTCGACCTCGGTTTGCCGAGCGGCATGTTCTGGGCCAACTGCAACGTGGGTGCTGATAATCCCGAAGATTACGGCGACTACTTTGCTTGGGGCGAGACCCAACCGAGGGATTATTACAGCTGGAGTACTTACCAGTACTGCCATGGCACCTCCGGCACACTCACAAAATACTGCAACAAATCCAGTTATGGTTACAATGGCTTCATCGACAACCTGACCACGCTGTTGCCTGTGGACGATGCAGCCACGGCCAACTGGGGCTATGAATGGCGTATGCCTACCCAAGAGGAATGGCAAGAGTTATTTGACAATACGACCAATACTTGGACAACGAAGAACGGTGTAAACGGCAGAGCTTTCACGGCAGCTAACGGCAATAGTGTTTTCATGCCCGCTGCGGGTAGCATCAACGGTAGTTCCAACATTAATATAGGTTCCGACAATTACTGCTGGTCGAGTTCACTCGGTACGAGTTACCCGTACAACGCGAGGTGTATATCTTTTAGTCGGAGCAGTGCCAGTTGTACAAGCCAGAGATACCGCTTTTTTGGACATTCTGTCCGAGCAGTGCGTGTGCAGAGTTATACGATTAGTGTTTCGGTCAGTCCGAGCGATAAAGGAAATGTTTCAGGCGACGGCCCCTATGAGCCGGGCTCAATCTGTACACTCACAGCTACACCCAACGAAGGCTATGCCTTTACTCATTGGACGGAGGATGGCGAAGTGGTTTCAACAGATGCCACTTACTCCTTTACGGTGACAGGCGACAGGAACTTGGTAGCGAACTTCGACCACGGCTATGTCGACCTCGGTCTGCCGAGCGGCCTGCTGTGGGCCACCTGTAATGTGGGTGCCGACACGCCCGAGGAATATGGCGACTACTTCGCCTGGGGTGAGACGCAGCCGAAAGAAAACTATGATTGGAGCACCTACCAATACTGCATGGGCAGCAACACCACCCTTACCAAGTACTGTAGCAATTCCAACTACGGCTACAACGGCTTCACCGACAACCTGACCACCTTGTTGCCCGAGGATGACGCGGCAGCTGCCAACTGGGGTGGAAACTGGCGTATGCCCACGAAGGAAGAGTTCCAAGAGCTCTACAACAACACGACCGTTACCTGGACACAGCAGAACGGCGTGAACGGCAGACTCTTCACCGCGAGCAACGGCAACAGTCTCTTCCTGCCCGCTGCTGGCAACCGTTGGGACGGTGAGCTCTACCTCGCAGGCGACATCGGCGACTACTGGTCGAGTTCGCTCACCACGGGCTACCCGGACAACGCGTGGTACTTCGGCTTCGGTTCGGGCAGCACCGGCGTGTACAGCACCCACCGCTACGGCGGTCTTTCTGTACGCGCAGTCCGCGAGAACTAACTTTTGTTCCGTTACGGGCACGGGCGAAAAAGTTGGCGGGCGGGGCGCCTGCGGCAGCAGGCTACCCAGCCCCGCTCGGCAACTTTTTCGCGGCAGCCTCGTGCCGAAGGCACGGTATTCTATTTACCCCATACAGCTCTGCTGTGTGGGGTTTACCAGACTGTAGACTAGGCAGGGCGTGCTGGAGGCACGCTACAGATGTGTGTGATGTGGCGTGCCTCCGGCACGCAGGTCACTATGATTGGTGTGTCGAGCCCCACACTATGCCGTGAGGGGTATGTGGGAGGTCGTGTCTCCGACACGGGGCGTCGCTACTCGGAAGGAATGCGTCATTCGCTTACTGTAAATAAGCTATGCAACATCTTACTATCTATCACATTGTGCTCCACTCCCTACTGCAGCGAACTTTTTTTGGAAATTTGTTGTAAGTATTATTTTTTTGTATTTTTGGACTCTGAATTATCAACCCAAAATTATACAATTATGAAAAAAGTATTTATCGTTTTAGTGAGCTTGTTCGCCATAATGTCGGCAAGCACGGGCTTGAAGGCCCAGGAAGTTACAATCTTATTGCGTCCAGGCTGGAACTGGATAGGCTATCCATTTGCTGAGTCCATAGATTTAGAGGTCGCATTTGGAGATTTTGTACCCATGAATGACGATGTGATCCAATCCTTTTGGGGGTATTCCGAATATGCAACAGGATTTGGATGGTTCGGAGGAATAGATGAATTGAGACCGGGATGGGGTTATATGTACTATTCCAACAGGACGGAGCCGGTCAACATTGTTTTGGGTACCCCAATAGATTTGCCTACAGTGACCACTTCATCAGCGACCAATATCACCACTTACGGTTTGACTTGTGGTGGTGAGGTGACCGACTCGGGCAATAGTGGAGTCTTGGTGCGCGGCGTGTGCTGGAGCACCCAGCAGAACCCTACCATCAATGACCCGCACACCACCGACGGCTATGGTTTGGGCAACTTCACCAGCGCGGTTGAAGGTCTGGAGATGAACACCACCTATTATGTGCGTGCCTATGCCATGACGACCTCTGGAACAGGCTACGGCGAGCAGATAATGCTCTCCACCAAGAACGGTGTGCCCACACTGACCACCTCGGCAGCCTCCGAGATTGGCACCACTTGGGCCACTTGTGGCGGCGACATTAGCGACGACGGTGGTATGGAGATTACCGAGCGCGGCATCTGCTGGAGCACCAGCCCCAACCCGACCATTGAAGGCGACCACGGTGCCAATGGCGCAGGCTTGGGCAGCTTCTCGGTGAACATGAACAATCTTGAGCCTAACACCACCTATTACGTGCGTGCCTATGCCACCAACGGTTACACTACGGCCTACGGCAACGAAATTTCCTTTCATACCGAAGTGGCCCAAACTTGGCCAAATGGTATCCTGCCTGGCCAGTTCTCGGTGAGTGCGACTCACCAAATTCAGTTCTCGCAAGGTAACCTACTTTACAAGGCATACACTAATAATTGGAGTTTTGCACCAAATCAGTTATTTTATATAGGAGATGGGAATTCAAATATTTCCCCGTCCTACAATGGATATATAGACCTTTTTGGCTGGGCTACGAGTGGTTATAACCACGGCGCCGTTTGTTATCAGCCGTGGAGTTCGAGTACTGAATGGTCGTATTATTATGCCTATGGTGAACAAGGTTATAGCCTTTCTTCTCAAACTGGTATGGCAGATTGGGGATATAATGCAATTCGTAATGGAGGCGATCTAGAGAATTTTGGTTGGCGTACTTTGTCTTTTGGGGAATGGCATTATATCTTATTCTCACGCGCAACTGCATCAGGAATACGCTATGCCAAAGCTCAAGTGAATGGCATAAATGGTATCATTATTCTTCCAGATGATTGGAGTGATTCTTTTTACTCATTAGAAGAAGCAAATATGTCAGGAGCTCCATTTAATTCCAATATTATTACAGCAATGGATTGGATGGAAATGGAACAAAATGGAGCTGTTTTCCTTCCAACGACAGGCGTCAGACATGGTACTTCGGTCACTAATGTTATTTCCGAAGGTCATTATTGGACAGAAACTGCTGGAAATAATACTCGTGCCTATAGCTTGTACTTCAAAGATAATAATCTTAGTGTCAGCAATATTGCATATGGGCGTGACGATGGCCGAAATGTTCGTCTCGTTCGTTCCATCCCCGTTTATTCCATCGAAGCCACCGCGAATCCTGCCGAGGGTGGTACGGTCACTGGCCAAGGAAACTACAATATGGATGCCACTTGCACGCTTACCGCCACACCCAACGAAGGGTATGTTTTCAACAATTGGACGGAAAACGGCACGGTGGTTTCTACTGACGCCTCATACTCTTTCAATGTAACAAGCGATAGGACTTTGGTGGCAAATTTTATGCAAGTACCAACAGGTGCCATTGCTGAACTATTTACAGTTAACTCCAACGGAACCAAGGTGTATTTCTCGCAGGGCAATCTGCAATACATAGGTAGTGCTGCCATACCTTATTGGAAGTTTGCTGATAACCAGTGGGATTATCTCGGTATGAACACGGGCCAGAATAGTAGCAACTCGGATGTCGACCGCGACCTGTTCGGTTGGGGCACTAGCGGATACAATCATGGAGCAGTATGCTACCAGCCTTGGAGCACGAGTACAAACAACAGCGATTATTATGCTTATGGCAATTACTCCTATGACTTGGGCGACTTGACTGGAAAGGCAGATTGGGGCTATAATCCTATTAGTAATGGTGGAAATACCCCAAACACATGGCGTACTTTGACTAATGACGAGTGGGTGTATTTGTTTAACACGCGCAATACGGATTCAGGGGTGCGCTATGTCAAAGCAAAAGTGAACGGTGTGAACGGTTTGGTTCTGTTGCCTGATAATTGGAATACGGCTTACCACACATTGAATAACATTAATCCTACAGGCAATATCGTTTTTGATTCCAATGTAATTAGTTATTCCGAATGGATAAGCGATTTTCAACCTCATGGTGCGGTCTTTTTGCCAGCTGGAGGTTATCGTAATGGAACTTCGGGTTCTTCAGGTTTTGATGGTAACTATTGGTCAGCGTCGAGTTTAGGCAATCAATTTTCAGGCCATGCTGGTTTCAACAACGGAGGCGTTTATTTTGGTGGTGGAAATGACCGAAGATGTGGGTTCTCTGTTCGTTTGGTGTGCAATGCTGAATAAGCCATTTTTGCAGCCCTATTGTTTACAGTAGAAAAAAGCCATTATGTTGTATGGTTTGTGTGGAGATGGTCCATGGACCATCTCCACATTTTTTCCAGCTCCTTAATAGGAGAAGATAAATGGGCTTCCAATCTTTAGGATTTTTTGCCCTTTTGTCTTCACGTTCGGGCGGCTTTTCACCAGCCGCCGTCATCGCGAGGAGGCACTACGGGCGCCATCCCCATCCTACTATCACATCGTGTCCAACTCAAGCCTCAGTAAGTTTTAGCTTTTTTTTTGAGGGGCAATTCGTACTAAGCCTTGTTTTATGTATTTTTGGAGTCTGAAATAACTATGTAAAAATATCAGTTATGAAAAAAGTATTAATCATTTTAATGAGCTTGTTCGCCCTAATGGCGGCAAGCACGGGCTTGAAGGCCCAGGAAGTTACAATCTTATTGCGTCCAGGCTGGAACTGGATAGGTTATCCGTATGCTGAATCTGTTGATTTGGAAAATGCATTTGTGGATTTCGAACCCATGAATGACGATGTGATCCAATCCTTTTGGGGGTATTCCGAATACATAACAGACTATGGATGGTTTGGAGGAATAGATGAATTGCAACCTGGATGGGGCTACATGTACTATTCCAACAGGACGGAAGAGGTCAGTGTGGTGCTGAGCGCTCCTGCCTCGCAAACCATGGTGACGACAGGTGAGCCGACCAACATCACCGCCGAGAGCGCCGTGGTGGGCGGCACGGTGACTGTTCCTGAGGGCGCCCACGTGTTCCTGCGTGGTGTGTGCTGGGGCACGGAGCCGAACCCCGACATTGATGGCAACCACACATCAGAGGAAACAGGTGTGGGCGTGTTCAGTAGCACCCTTGAAGGCCTGACTCCAGGCACTGCTTACTTTGTACGCGCCTACGCAGTGACCGACTATGGCCTTGCCTATGGTGAGAATCTGAGCTTTGTCGCCAATACCAGCTATGAGTATGTTGACCTCGGCCTGCCGAGCGGTACTTTGTGGGCCACCTGCAATGTGGGAGCCGATGTGCCTGAAGGCTTTGGCGATTATTTTGCCTGGGGCGAGACACAGCCGAAGAGTGATTACAGCGAGAGCACTTACTTGTACTACAACGACGGCACCCTGACCAAATATACAGGAAGTGATGGCTTGACCGTTCTTTTGCCTGAGGATGACGCAGCTACGGCCAACTGGGGTGGAGACTGGCGCATGCCTACTAAGGAAGAATGTCAAGAACTGTTCTATAACACAACTTGTACTTGGACGACTCGAAATGGTGTGGTCGGACAATTGTTCACTGCAACAAACGGCAACAGCCTTTTCATGCCCGCTGCTGGCTATCGTGATGGGAGTGAATTATATAGTGAAAACAATTATGGTTCCTATTGGACGAGTTCACTCTTCACAGACTATCCGAATGAGGCTTGGTATTACTATGTGGATTCGTACTCCAACGGCAAGTTTTACTACTATCGTTGGTGTGGTTACACCGTGCGTCCAGTGCGTTCCTCCGAGCAGAGTTCCGTTGAAATCAACGTTACGTCCAATCCAACAGAGGGCGGCTGGGTTAGTGGGGGAGGCACTTACCAAGCAGGTGACATCTGCACGCTCAATGCGACGGCTAATGAGGGCTATGTGTTCGTCAACTGGTTATTGAACGGTGAGGTGGTTTCCACTGAAGCTACCTATTCTTTTACGGTTAGCGTTGGTATGAACTTGGTGGCAAACTTTGGGGTTTATAGTGTTGGCGATTATGTCGACCTTGGCTTGCCGAGCGGACTGCTGTGGGCAACTTGCAATGTGGGTGCCGAATCGCCAGAGGGTTGGGGCAACTATTATGCCTGGGGTGAGACCTATCCTAAGGCAACATACAACTGGAACACCTACCAGTATTGCAATGGTAGTATCCTGACCAAATATACAGGAAATGATGGTTTGACCACTCTGTTGCCTGAGGATGATGCAGCAACGGCCAATTGGGGCAGTGAATGGCGTATGTTCACCTATGATGAATGGGCTGAACTGTTCAATAACACTAGCCAAACTTGGATAACTCAAAATGGGGTGAGCGGTGTGCTCTTGACAGCCTCCAACGGTAACACGCTCTTCCTACCCTTTGCTGGTACCAGTAATTGGCATAGTCTCTATGATCTTTCAGGGACCTATTGGTCAACTTCGCTCAACATGACCAACCCAAGATACGCTAAGGAAGCCATCATCGATATGGGGGCGGTGGCATTCAATGACATGGAAGAAGGCAACCGCTTCATGGGTTTGCCTGTCCGGGCAGTGCGCTGCAAGAATAGTGTTATCAATGTCTCCGCTAATTCGACAGTGTGCGGCTTGGTGAGCGGTGGTGGCACCTATTTTGACGGTACCGACTGTACGGTTTCCGCTACAGCTAACGATGGTTATACTTTCATTGGTTGGTCTGAGGATGGCGTGATTGTCTCTACTGAAGCCACGTATTCTTTCACGGTTTGTGGAAACAGGAACTTGGTGGCATTCTTTTATAATTACATTTCGGGTGCCTACCAATATGTTGACTTAGGCTTGCCGAGCGGCCTGTTGTGGGCGACTTGCAATGTGGGAGCCGAAACGCCTGAAGGCTATGGCAATTACTATGCTTGGGGCGAGACCCAGCCCAAGACCACATACAGCTGGAGCACATATCTGTACTGTAAGGGCAGCCTCTCAACTCTTACCAAATACTGTAACATGTCATGGTGTGGTTACAACGGTTTCACCGACAATCTGACCACATTGCTCCCTGAGGATGATGCGGCTACAGCCAACTGGGGCGCAGACTGGCGCATGCCTACCATGACGGAATGGAATGAACTATCTAACAACACCGCCTCCACATGGGCAACCTTGAACGGGGTGAGAGGAAAGCTTTATACCGCATCTAACGGTAACGGCATCTTCTTGCCTACCGCAGGATATCGAAAAGGAAACTATCTTTACGATTCGGGCAGCAATGGTTGCTACTGGTCGAGTTCGCTCTACGATTATCCGTATCACGCGAGAGAATTCATTATTGGTGTGGTCAATTTTTTCGACAGCTATCGTTACTTTGGGCAATCTGTCCGAGCAGTGCGTGTGGGGTTGCAGAACTAACCTTTGCTCCGTTATGGGCACGGGCGAAAAAGTTGTCAGGCGGGGCACGCTGTAGGCACATTACATCCTCGGGTGAGGTGATGTGCCTACAGCACGTAGGTCACTATGACTGGTGTGTCGAGCCCCACACGATGCTGTGTGGGGTAAATAGGAGGTCGAGTCATCGACACGAGTCGTCACTGTTTAGTAGGAACGCATCATTCGCGTACCGTAATTGAGCTACGCCACATCTTACGATTACTTTGTGCGCCGTACCCACTTCAGCGAACTTTATTTTTTTTGATGGAGGCTGTTCGTCCGAAGCCTTGTTTTATGTATTTTTGGAGTCTGAAATAACTATGCAAAAAAATATCAGCTATGAAGAAAGTATTAATCATTTTAGTGAGCTTATTCGCCATGATGTCGGCAAGCACGGGCTTGAAGGCCCAGGAAGTTACAATCTTATTGCGTCCAGGCTGGAACTGGATAGGCTACCCGTATGCTGAGTCTATAGATTTAGAGGTTGCATTTGGAGATTTTGTACCCATGAATGACGATGTGATCCAATCTTTTTGGGGGTATTCCGAATATGCAGCGGGATATGGATGGTTCGGAGCAGTTGATGAATTGCAACCTGGATGGGGCTACATGTACTATTCCAAC
>ONFO01000011.1 GCA_900317155.1 uncultured Bacteroidales bacterium | reverse complement strand
AGACGGATGGCTTCATCATAGTACATCTCTTTTTTCAATGTTCGATAGTTTGACATCTCTTTTCGCTTTTTGAAAGTCAACTTTTTCTAGCGAAAGACATTACACCCAAAATTGGAAAAACTCTTCTACGGCCCGTATATCAACAATAAAATACCTATCTTTGCCGTCGCTCCGTAGCCATAAGGAGTAATTCAGTGTAAACTGAGGGGAAGCCGTTTACCCCAATTTGCGGCTTCCTTTTTTTGTCTTAAAAAGAGTGGGACGACCACCCTCGGCAACCGTCCCACATCTTCTCAAAGCGCATCAATCATTTCTTGCTTCTTCTCGTCGCTTACCTTTCGGTATCGCGAGATTGCCTTACTGCCCTCGGCGTGGCCGCTCATCGATGCGATATCCGCATCCCTGAAGCCTGCGTCATAAAGGTTGCCGCAGAAGTTCCGCCGCCCCATGTGGCTGCTCGCCACCTCCGACAGCTTCGCCTGTTTTTCCAATCGCGTCACGGGATCCAGGATGGTCACGACATGGTCGATATCCGGCAACGCCTTGAACATCTGCTTAATCATCGTGTTATACCGCTGGTCTGAGTCAAAAGGCAGCAGCCTATCATCCGGCGTGTTGGCATACCTCGCAATGATGATCTTAGCAGTCGGATGCAAAGGCACTATCACGGTTTTACCACTCTTGTTCTTCGTCTTGCCAGCAACATACTGGAGGTATTTGCCATCCACAACGTTCGACTTTTTCAGCCTCTTCAGGTCGCCGATACGGCATCCCACAAGCGACTGAAACACGAAGATATCCCTTTGCACTGCCAGTTCGGGGCGCTTACTGAAATCAGCCTCGAAGAGCCTCTGCCTGTCTTCGCTGCTGAAGAAGAAAGGCGTTCCGTAGACAGACTGGTCCATCGTGAAGGTGGCGAAGATGTCGTCCACCTTGGCCTTTTGCACCTTAATCAACCAATGCCAAAAAGCCTTCAGATACTTGAAGTGAACGACAACGGTGTTCAAGCTGCGCTGCTCAACACCTCTGCTCTCAATGACATCATATCCGAGATAGATGTACTTGTAGCGTTCCTTGGGAACCAGCGCATCGACGACCTTCTGGGTCTTCTTATACTTGCCCTTGACCACCTTCTTCGTTTCCCAAAGCTCGTACTCATTAAGGATGAAGTGTCGGAAGTCATACAGGACGGACGTGGACAAGTCCTTCACCTTATAGCGTTTGTTCTGGTACCGCTCCATCCTTTCCCAAATGCCCCAGCAGGTCAAGTAGGTTCTGTGTCGCACTTCGGATATGACACCGTTTTTTTGCTGCTCATCGATGTAGTATCTGAAAGCATCGAGAAAATACCAGTTCACAAACTTAGCCATTTCGCGCTTCCTGGCCTCTTCATCCTCGGCATTTTGGGTTTTGCTTCCCAACGTCCAAGATGTAACCTCGGTCACCTTTCCATTGATAAAGACCTCTTGCCTGACCTCGCTCCATTCGATGTCGTTCAGCCAAACCGCGAGTGAGTTGTCCCTCAGTTCCCCTTCGCCAGTCTGTTCCCAGCAGCGGAGGAGGTAGAGGGTCAGTTGGTTCAGTCGGTCACGGATTTCGTCACAATCGTCGCCACGCTTGATTGCTTTTCTCACCTTGGGCATCCCTCTCTCCGCGTCCCAATTTCCCGCACTGATATAGATGCCAGTACCAGCTCTTTTAACAAACTGTCTGTTGCCGCTGAATCGGAGTTGGATTTCTCCACGTTCAGCATCACTTTTGATAAACCTCGAAAGGTAAAATTTCACTGTAGCCATAAGTGTAAATTTTAGGTTAATAATTCAGTTAATCATGCTGTCAAAAATTGAGGATTACCCCTTCCTCATTGACACTGCAAATATACGAAAAAAAATTTTATCCGTGTCAACCACGTGTCAACCGATTCCATTTTTTTGCACAATTATGCAAATTTATCATCAATCGAAATAGTCTCAAGATATTATTTAATAAACTGATTTTCAATATATTAAAATAATATAAATGAGCAATCAGATTATTTATAATAACGAATAAGGCAGCAGATTTCGATTCCGCTATGGGCTACGGAAAATAATCCGCAACTTGCTGAAAATCAAGCTGCGGATTTTTCTTTTGCCCCAAATTTGCCCCAACCGCTCAAAGTGCTTTGTCTTTTATGCCTCATTTATCGTCATCAAAAGACTCTGCCGCCAAGCTATATTCCGCCCCTTCTTCGTAACTGGAATACGGAACCATACGTATTGACGGCGTATCATCATCAAGGTTGGAGGTCCTGTTTTTCTTGAAATTCTCCGCTTGCTCAAAGATGGCCCTAAACACTTCGTCGCGTGTCGCGGGCGGATATTTGTGTTTGGCAAGGGTGAGAATAATCTGCACCTTCAGTTGAGCCTTGATGTCGGCTTTCTTGTCCCAATCGATGTATTGGGTTTTGTCGTCCACCACTTCTTTCACGTCTTTGGCAAGGGCAATGTATTGTTCCTCAGTGTATTCGTCGAGGAAGCCATATTGCTCGGCGACAGATTTCAGGATGTCGTAGAAGGCTTTCACCTCGATATCGGGAATGCCATCGGGCAATTTGTTCTCTTTCTTGATTTCCTCAAACAAATCAGCCAACTGCTTGGCCACTTCCGTGACAATCTCGTCAGCCAACACGATATCATCGGAGCGGTCGTTGTATTTGTCGATGATGCCTTTCAACCGGTCGGTGAAACTAACGGCCTTGACCTTGTTCACTCGCTTCACGCTATCGATGACACGCTTAAGCAGTTGCTCCATCAGCTTGACTTTCGTGTTCTGATAAGGCAATCGTTTCAGCTTTTCCATGTATTGGGTCGCCAGCAAGTCGATTTGCTCCGTGTCGTTGAGACGCATGGTATTGATGGCCACGACCTCCTCGGAGATGAGTGCCTCATTGACCAGCTTCAACACATGCCTATTCATTTGTGTTGCGTCGGGCGATTCTCCCGTTGTGGTTTTGTAGATGACCGACCGCACGCCCGTGAAGAAATGGACATCGTTGATTTCATTTTTAGTGATGCGCTCGTCGTTGTTGCACATGTTGTAGGCCGACTTCATAATGTTGGTGTGCTTCATAAAGCGTTTCTCCAACTCCTCCGTCTGCTGTATGCGCTCAGCAGCCACTTGCAGGGCATCCAGCTGCTCCAAAGGTGTTCCAGTAAAGAACTTGGAATAGTCAAAGCCGTGGAACATACGCCTCAACGAATCAAGTTCGTCCTTAAACAACTTGACGGCATTGTCGATGGTCTCCACGGGGGTCTCGTTTTGTCCGCCATTGGCGTATTTTTTCATCGCTTGGTTGAACTTCTTCTTGATGCCCAGATAATCCACGATGAGTCCTTTGTCTTTGCCGGGATAATTGCGGTTCACGCGGCTGACGGTTTGAATCAACGTGTGCATCTGCAAAGGCTTGTAGCAATACATGGTGTCCAGACAAGGCACATCAAAACCCGTAATCCACATATCGACCACGATGGCAATCTTGAAGTTCGACTTCTCTTCCTTGAATTGCAGGTCGAGTTTTTTTCTATCCTCATCAGTGCCCAGAAGATTGTAAAGTTCAGGATCGTCGTCTTTCTGTCGGATGAAGACCATCTTGATCTTCTCCATGGGCTTGATTTTCTCGGCTTCCTCCCTCGTGAGTTCCTCACCGTCGCCACACACTCTCACCTCGGCCCATTCGGGACGCATAGCGATGATTTCCTTGTAGATAGCATAGCCGATTTCCCTTGTAGCACACACAATCATGGCCTTGCCTTTGACGGTGCTGCCTTCCTCCACACGGCGTTCATAGTGATGGATGAAGTCGACGGCCAGCCGATGGATGAGGTCGGGGCTGCTGAGTAGGATGCTCATTTGCGTCATAGCCCTCTTGCTCTCCTCAATCTGGTATTCAGTGGCACCTTCTTCGGCACACTGGTCGTAGTAAGCTTCAATCTGCTTGATGAGTTCGCTATCGGCAAACACATGCGAAGCGCGACCTTCGTACATGATAGTCTTGGTGATGCCATCGTTGACGGCTTCAATCATGGAGTATTCATCGACGATGCCGCCAAAGACCTCCAACGTTGGGTCGATGGGCGTGCCGGTAAAGCCGACGTAGGTGGCATTGGGCAACGAGTCGCGGAGGTATTTGGCAAAGCCGTAGGAACGCCTCACACCCTTGTCGGTAATCTCCACTTTTTCCTCGATGCCCGTCTGCGAGCGGTGGGCTTCATCGCTGATGCAGATGATGTTGGCACGGTTGGAAAGCAGGTTGATGTCCTTGGAGAACTTTTGTATGGTGGTGAGAAACACGCCTCCACTGGTGCGGCCTTGCAGCTTGTCTTTCAAGTCCTCGCGGCTTTCAACCTGCTCTATCACGCTATCGCCGACAAACTGTTTGGCGTTGAGCAACAGACGAGAGAGTTGGTCGTCGAGGTCAGTGCGGTCGGTGATGAGGATGATGGTAGGACTGCACAAGGCTTTGCTCTTCATCAGCAGGCGCGAGAGGAAGAGCATGGTGAGCGACTTGCCACAACCCGTGGCGCCGAAATAGGTGCCGCCCTTGCCGTCGCCACCCGCATTGAGCTTGCTGTGGTTGAGGATATTCTGATAGAGCGAACGGGCAGCGAAATATTGCGGATAACGGCAGATGAACTTCCGCTCGTCCTTTGAGGTATCAGGGAAATAGACGAAGTTGTGAATGACGTCGATGAGGCGGTCCTTGCGAAACAGGCCGGCAATCATCGTCTTGAGCGATGAAATGCCGCTGTCGGCCTTGTCCTTGGCGTTGACCTTGCGCCAGGCATAGAAGAACTCATAAGGCGTGTATAGCGTGCCGAACTTGTTGTTCACCCCGTCGGAGATGACGATGAAAGCTGTGTATTTGAACAAAGCTGGAATATCGCGGCGGTAGCGGATGGTGAGTTGCTTGTATGCATCCTCAATGGTCGTGTTCTGCTTGAGTGCGTTCTTGAACTCGAACACCACCACGGGCATACCATTGACAAAAACAATGGCATCGGGGATACGGTGTTGGTTGCCGACAATGTCGAATTGGTTGACGACTTTGAAGAGGTTGTGTTTCTGGTTCGCTTCGTCGAAGGCGATGGGATAGATATAGAGGTTCTGTTTGGAGGGGTCTTCCCGTTTCAGCGAAAAGCCGTCCATGAGCAGGTGAATGGTGTGCTTGTTTTCGTCATAGAGCGAGCCACTGGTTTGCTGCATGATGACGCGGATAGCTGTTTCCACCTCTTGTTCGGTGATGCCGTCGTTCTTGTAGCGGTTGTGCAGGTATTCTGCCAAGTCATCGCGCAGCACCACCTCGTCGAGGTTGCGCCCGATGTCCTCACCTTTCACATGCGCATAACCTTGCTCTTGCAACAGGGCGATGATGGACTGTTCTAATTGGCTTTCGTTGAAGTATGGCATGGGGTATTCTCCTTCCTTATTATCAAACTCAATAGTTTAAGGTATCATATTAGCAAGTTGCCTGAATCTTTCGTTATCCGCTTCTTTGCTGTTATTTCTTAGCCTCATATAGAAATCGTTCAATTCTTGTTTTTCAACATCATCAGAAGTACAGATTATTTGAAAATGAGATTGTGCATACAACCGTTGAATATTAATTCCAATATTCCTCAAATTAGAAACAATACTCAATCTGGAATCATCATCTTTTGTAAAAATAGTAATGTACTGTTTTGTATCCTCTGAAATAGACTCGCCTTCTGAGATTTGCCTAAAAAACCTATCAAAATAACTATAATCTATACTACCAAATGATAAACCAAAAATCACAATCTCTTTTGCACCAGTCAATGCATTATACAAATCATGTGAGCGGTAAAATCTACTTGAAGATTTGTGGAAGATTTCATACCCCTTCCTCAGTTTAGTTTCATCGACACCTAGAATAATAGATTTGTCTGACACATTACCGTGAAGATGGGTATACTTAATCTCCTTTGAGAAACCTAACTTATAGGCTATCGCATTCAAATCAGTATAATTGAAAGAATAAATATTCTCAAAATACCCATTCCCGATAATTGCCTTCAAGACATCACTTGCTTTACAATCTTTGCAAATCTCATGCTTTTGCTGGACACTTAAAATGTATTCATTTAATGAAATGCGCAGTCTATTCAAAAAATCAACACTCTTTTTCACATTATTTGGGGACTCTCGATTTGAAAGGACATAGAATTTATGTTTGATTTCATCACGTAGCCTTGAGTATTCAAGTAATTCTCCTTCGAGGTCAAACCATGTTTCTCTGTTTTTTGCTGTTTCAATGGCGTCTTCCAAAGTAGGAATTTTTATTGAATGAACCTCTTTTTTATCTACTTCCTTCGCGCCATTGTTCTCAGTTTCCGAAACAGGCCAATACACCGAATTGGCAAAATCCGAGTATTTTGTTGGCAAACCTAAATCAAGGTCAAATCCATTTCCAATTATAAAAACATTTCCCATAGAAAAACCCTAAATGACACTATCCAAAGTATTCAAACTCTTTTGTTCTTGTTTAATAATTCTCTATAATTGTCTTTAAGTTCTTTTTTATATCATATGCATTTATGTTTTCCTTTATTCTTTCAACCCTTTGCAGATTCCCTTCAACATTATTAATAAAGTCATCCCATTTCACACTTGGTATATATGAACATTCGCCAGTCTCCGGACGATTATTATATAGATGATATGGGCAAGTGGAATAAGAATGATAATAACGATTAAACATGTTTACCGAAAGGATTTTAAACAATCTTCCTGTATATAGTATTCTATTATTGCAATATGGGCAGGCGTGCTCTTGCATATAATAGCCATAACTATTATTAGCATCGGGAAGTACTATTGCCATCACTCCGTTTGTTTTACTAGTCCTCCCTTCTCTCGATTGTTCTCTCAAAGAATATGATATTTCCCACGGAATCCATTGATCTGTTTCTGATAAATATGGGTCTTTCATATTTGGAGAAATAAGTACAAGTGTGATGGAACTATCGTATATTTTATCACCAAGAATGGATTGAATAGTAGCGTCTTCCAATACACTCATATCCTCTCCGTCCTTTTCTCCTTTATTTATGTTCTCAGCTCCAATTAGATCTTGCAATCTGTCGACATAATCACGGACTCTCGTTCTGCGATTTTGAAAAAATGCTATGTGGGGCATTTGCAGAACATCTGTATCCATATATTTGTATGAAATAAAAATCTTTCTTCCCATATTAATACACCTTTATTATTACTAACCCGCCCACAATTAAAGAACACGCAACTATTAAATATAGAATAGCTGTAGTTGGTGAAAACAAGCTGCGACAATACTTGTACCGTCCTTGCTTATAATCAGAGATATCCATAGAAAACACAGGAATATTTTTCTCTGGTTTTATCACATCTTCATACAACCCTCTAAATCTCCTTTCTTGCTGCAAATAATATGAATCTATGAACCAGAAGATAAGTGTGGGCACTATGGCAACAAACACATAAACGTAGTTATTGCTACTCGCATATAAAGCTAACAAAGCGGATACAATTGTAATCATCCACCCTTTAATCTGAAATGAATTTGTGTTCATCCTGTTGATGATGTTCTGGATGAACTCTAAATGTTTGCTTTTATCGTGTTCCATAATATTGTTATTTTAACCAATCTTTTAACGGAGTTATTATTCTTGTACCATCTAAATCATAATAACAGACATAATATCCTGCTTCTACAGGTATGCCATTTTTGTATCTTTCCGACCCATTATAATATGCAATAAATGGGTAAATCTGCATATACTCATTCCCTTTGTATTGATAATCAGACGTTCCTTTCTCTTTAATTGGAAACAAAGCTATTCTATCCCTGTATTTTCGTGCATCCCCGAAACCCAACTCCCAATTACACCATTTTGATTCTATTGCATCATCCGTCGCTAATAGAATGAACCTATCACTTTTTTCTATGATTTGTTTTATTCTTTTTGCAGTTTCACCACTTGTTTTCTTAGGCATATTAGTGTCCATACTATCTATATATACGTCCACATTATAAGAATGGCGAAGAAATCCTATAATATCCTTCAATTCTTCTAAGTCACTATGCTTATGCGACAGAAACGCTGTTGTTTTATATGACACACGACCACCATCAGAAAAAGCCCTTGTTTCTGTACGTGCCTCATTCAATTGAGAATCCGTTATTCGATAATAACTAAAGGAACCTCTTTCAAAAATATACTTCATGTATATAAATATTTTTTATTTCCCCATCCTCGCCAATAGCAAAGACTGTAATTCAGTTAGTTTTATATTTTCAATTGTTATTAAATACATTTGGTGATACAGCTTCGACAAATCATCTTCAATTTCTCGAAGCGTTTTATTATCAGGTTTGACAATTTCATAGCCTAATAATGCGTTTGAGTCAACTCTTTGCCTTCCATCGGTTCCTTTCATTTGTGATTTTGCGTACGCTCGAAATTCTTCATTTCTTGTAAGGGTTGCCAGCATGGATGTAAGTTTATGATGTTTGCCTCGCAAGACAATAAATTCTGTTGAACCAAATGCTATTTCATCCTCATTTAAACCTGCAACAATTGCAGCTTTCCCATTCTCCATGCATGGTGTTATCCTAGCAAAAAGCACATCTCCATTTTGGAATTTCATTCCACCATTAAATTCTTTAATACATACTTTACCCATGAAGAAACCTTGTATTGGCAATGAATCCATATCAAAATATTGTGCAAGGTCACCTGTTTTCAATGCCAACTTTGGATTGACAATACAAACTTCCCCTAATGTTCCAAGACTCCATCCCTCCGGCAGATTCTCCTTGTCAATCCCATCCACAAACATCTTGCGGTACAAGGCCTGCGCGGTCTCTTCCAAACGGGCAATCATCTGCTCGTTGAGGCGGATGCGGCGGCTCAGCGTTTCGTACTCTTCCACGATTTCGCGCTGACGGGCGATGGAAGGGATGGGAAGGCGCACCTCGCACATCGCATCCCATTCAAAGAACTCGTGAGCACTGCCATGAGAATAAAAAATGGCAAGACGGTCAAATTCAGGACGCTTAAACCACATCATTAAGTATTTAGGATCCAATTGGTTTTCATCCACAATCTCAAAAACTTGATAGGCCGATGACACCGTACAATCTGGGCCTTCCCTTAATGCGATGGAAATCTTATCACCATTTCGCGTCGTTGCTCGGTTATAAGCAAATTGGCCTGTTCTAACTACTTTGTGAGTTTCAGGATTGTCCGCAACTTGCTTGGGATTTTGGAAATACTTGGCATTACAGATTCCTTGAGACAAGTTCACTTTCAAGTCCCTGTTCCTTACATCCACAGGCCTGATATAGTCGCCTAAACGCTGGTAGTTCTTCATGGCTCAGTCCTCCTGCTCGTAATAATATGAATAGTCGATGCCCTTCATGAAGATTTCTCGGTCGTCGATACGGTCGCTCAAGGCCTGCTGCAAGAGGGCTTTGATACAAGAGGCATCCGTCACGCTGCGGTGCATGGCATCCAGATAGTCTTTCTTGTCAATCTTGCTCCAGTCCACGCATTTCTTCAGCGACTGCTTGAATATCAGGTCGAGCCAGATGCGCGTGGAACGTCCGTTGCCTTCCATAAAGGGATGCGCCACGTTCATCTCCACATATTTGTCCACAATCTCTTCGAAAGTCGTTTGCGGCATCTGCTCGATGGTCGCTAAGTTTTGCATCAGGTATTCAGCACGACAAAAGACGGTGCCGCCTTTCGAGATGGTCTTGGCGCGTATCTTGCCTGCAAAGTCGTATAGACCTCCGAAGATATAGGCATGTATCTGTTGCAGACATTCAACGGTGCCTGGTTTCATGCCGTCAAGAATGCCACTTTCAATTAAGGTATATGCTTTCTTTTTGCTTTGTCCGTCGATGGTGTTGTCGCTATATACAAACCAGTTGAGAAAAGCGTTCGCACGGTTGTTGGGATAGTGTTGGGCCAAGGTCTGCACACATTCTGCGTCCAGTGCATCGGCATTACGCTGCTTGCCGTCGGGAGCCATGAATTTGAAGTCGTGAGTGACACTCACGAGTTGAACGCCTTCCCCGGTCAATTTCTTTTTCAGCCAACGCCAATAGTTACCGGCTTTCTTGTAGTCCTCTTCGTCGTTGATTGCCCGAACAATATCCGTGGCAGAGAACCACCATTTGGCGTTCTCCTCGTCCCAGACGGCACGAACCTCGTAGTCATTATAGAAACGTATGGATTTCTTGCTCATAGCTTGTACCCTAACTTTTCAAAGAGGTTCTTCAGTTCCTGTTTGCTCTCTTCTTCCTGTTGCATCAGGTCGCGCATCTCGGCTTGCAACTCTTTCATCTTCGTGTCGAAGTCGATTTGCTCGTCGCGGTTGACAAACTCGATGTACTTGCTCGGCACCAACGAATAGCCTTTTTCTGCTATGGTCTGCATCTTTACCGACTGACAGAATTCCGGTGTGTCCTTATAGGTTTGTTCGTAGCCTTCCTGCTGCCAGTTGTGATAGGTGCGAGTCACGGTGTCGCGTGTCTCAGGGTCCAGCTCGATATATTTCTTCTCAAACGGAATACCCATCTGTCGCAAGTCCATAAACAGCACTTCGCCCTCGCGGTCTCGGTAATGCAACTCCACGCCGTTTTTCTTCACCACACGTGCCTTCTTGTTGTTGTTCAAGATCCACAGCGTCACACTGATATCAGTGGAATAAAACAGGTTTCTCGGCAGGATGAGGATGGCCTCCACCTTGTCGTTCTCGATGAGTTTACGACGGATGGCCAACTCGGTACCATCAGCACTCAAAGCGCCGTTGGCCAACAGGAAACCCGCCACGCCGTTGGTCGAGAGTTTGGAAAGGATGTTCAAAATCCAGCCGTAGTTGGCATTCGAGGTCGGCGGCAGTTCGTAGCCGCTCCAGCGGGCATCGTTGGTGAGTTGGTTCTCCTCGCGCCAGTCTTTCTGGTTGAAAGGCGGATTGGCCATGATGTAGTCGGCTTTCAAATCCTTGTGCTGGTCGTTGTGGAAGGTGTCGCCTTGCTTAATGTCAGCCGAAATGCCACGGATGGCGAGGTTCATACGCGCCAGCTTGAAGGTGGTGTTGGTGTTTTCCTGACCATAAACGCTCACGTTCTTCTGGTTGCCATGGTGCGCCTTCACGAACTTCATCGACTGCACGAACATGCCGCCCGAGCCACAGCATGGGTCATATATCTTGCCATCATACGGCTCGATGAGCTCAGCGATGAGGTTGACAATGGATTTTGGCGTGTAATACTCTCCCTTACCTTTGCCTTCAGCAATAGCAAACTTGCCCAAGAAATACTCGTAAACACGTCCAATTAAATCATTCTCCGAGTCCTTGACGGTATCCAGCTTGTTGATTTCGTCGAGCAGCGAGGCAAACTTGGTCTTGTCCAAACCGAGGTTGGAGTAATAGTTGCTCGGCAATGCGCCGGCCAGTTGCTTGTTCATCTTCTCGATGTTGGTGAGTGCGTCATCGATGATTTGGAAGATGTTGGACTGCTTAGCATTCTCCATGATGAAAGTCCAACGACATTCGGGCGTCAGGTAAAACACATTCTCCGCAGTATAGAACTCCACTTGGTCAATATATTCCTTCAACCCTTGCTCAACGAGTTCCTGCTTGCGTTGCTCAAAGCGGTCGCCTGCGTATTTGAGGAAGATAAGGCTCAATACAACATGCTTGTACTCGGCAGGTTCCACGGCACCGCGCAGTTTGTTGCACGACTCCCAGAGAGCCGCCTCCATGGTTTTCTCTTGCTTTTTATTGGGTTTGGTTTGTTTTGCCATAATGCTATTGCTCTATCGGTTCTTCTCTAGTTTAGCGTAACAGAGTTTTGCAAAGATACAAAAAATGCAAACTACACCAAAAGTTTTACTATAAGAATGACAAAACATTCCCTTTTTTTCCTACATTTGGCGCATGAAATCAACTAAAAATAATCACACTATGAAGAAAGCTTTTATTCTCTTTTTCGTATTGCTCTGTAGCATAGGCATCTATGCGCACCCCATTGGGGTCGACAGGGCAAAGGAACTGGGTTTGGCCTTCGTGAATGCCAACCTCAACCAAGCCTGCCAACTTACTGACCTACAGCTTGTGTACACAGGCACGACGTCACGAGGCGAGACCTCGTTCTATGTCTTCAACTTTGGGAACACCGGCTTCGTCATCCTCTCCGCCGATGACTGCTATCGTCCCATCGTTGGCTACTCCGACGAGGGCATCTTTGAAACCGATAACATGTCGCCCGAGCTGGCCTATTACCTCAACTCCATCTCGGAAGGTCGCTGCCAAGCACGTAAAACCGTCCAAAACGCAGAAGTCGCCGTGGAATGGGAGATGCTCAAGGAAAGTGGACAACTGCCCTCCCGCAACCGCGGCAAAAAAGCCAGCTTTTTGGTGGAGACCCGTTGGAACCAAAGTGAGCCTTACAACTGGTTCTGTCCTCCTGCCCCTGGCGGTTCCGGTGGAAAAGCCTATGCAGGTTGTGTGGCTACAGCCATGTCGCAAGTGATGAAGTATTGGAACCATCCCGCCCATGGATCCGGAAGCCACTCCTACAACCACCAAGGTGAAACGCTGACGGCCAACTTCGGCGAAACGACCTACGATTGGGACAACATGCCCCTCTCCATCAATCTTTCCTCACCCCAAGAGCAAATCGACGCCATTGCCTATTTCATGTACCACTGCGGCATCGCAGTTGACATGATGTATTCCGGTTCGGGCAGCGGCGCCTATTCGGAAGACGTGCCTGATGCCATTCTCATGTATTTTGGCTACTCCAACAAAGCCCGACTCCGCAAACGCGACAGCTATTCGCTGGAAGAATGGCAAGCCATGCTGAAGGACTCCTTCGACCAAGGCTGGCCTGTCTATTACTCAGGCAACAGCTCCGATGCTGGCCACGCCTTCGTTTGCGACGGCTACGACGAAAACGACCTCTTCCACTTCAACTGGGGCTGGGGAGGCAGCAGCAACGGCTGGTTTGTGGTGGACGAAATCGACTACAACAGCGGTGCTGACGCCATCTTCAACTATGTGCCTGCCGAGGTCTTCGACAACACGCCCAAACCTGTTACCAACTTTACCGCTATTCCCAACGGCGACGATGCCTTCACGGCCACGTTGAGTTGGGTCAACCCTACCCTCACCCTTAACGGAGACGTCATCGACACCTTGAGCCAAGTCATTATCATGCGTGATGAAACCATTGTGAAAATGTTCGAAAACCTTACCCCTGGCGAAGCCATGACTTACGTCGACCCAGTGAGCGCCCCCATTCTGGTCAACTACACCATCTACCCTATCTACAAAGGTAACAACGGCAAGAAAATCTATTTCAACGAAGTCAACCTCGGTCCGACCTGTCCCTGGACTGTCACCACCACGAGCCATGGAGAAGGTTGGAATGGTGGCACACTGACGATGTATAATTCCGCAGGCATCATATTCGCCAAGATTGCCCCCGAACGTGGCGAAGAAACCACACACGAAATCGACATGGCCATGGGACGAGTCAGGTTCGAATGGTCAGCGCCTTCTGACTCTGTAGACCTCAGTTTTGTCATCAAAGACAGCGAAAGCAATACCATCTTCAAATATGAAGGGTCATCCGCCGACATGCCCATTGGCACTTTCTTCATCGCCAACAATGCCTGTGGTGAGACCAGCGAAATCGTCAACCTCCCTTCCGACCTTGCTGCTGAAATCGACGGTGAGGACATCAAACTCAGCTGGACAGGTGTCGCCGACCCGGGTTACGGCTACAACATCTATCGCGACGGCCTATTGTACTCCATGGTCGCTGAAGGCACCTCCTTCTTGGATAAGAATGCTGCCTTTGAAGGTCACTGTTATCACCTTACGTTGTTCACCGAAACGGGTGAATCGGATGCAACGGAAACCGTCTGCGCCATGGCTGAAGGCGAATGCTTGGCTCCAAAAAACTTCACCTACGAGCGACTTGAAAACGGCAGGTTCAAATTCTCATGGGATGCTGCCGAGGGCGAGAATCTCACAGGATACAGGATTTACAGGAGGGAGTTAGGTGACGAGTACAAGTTAGCCAAATCGTTGACAGCCACCTCATTCACTGAATCGAGCAACAACTATTCCGGGAAGGTCTATTTTTATAAAGTCAAAGCCATCTATCAAAGCACCCAATGCGAATCCGCTTTCGCCACCGTGCTCGACCATCTCGAATGGCGTGAGCTTGAAATCAACAGGACTATGGTCCCGATGCATCTTAAATCCAACTACAACGACGCGGGTGAACTGGTGCTGGATTGGCAACCAGCCTACGCTGCGGATTCCTATAACATATACTGCAACGGCGAAAAGATTGCCTCCAATGTAACTGAGACCAACTATGTTGTCAACATGGAAACGGAAACCAGCGGAGCCATGTACTACGTCACTGGTGTTCAGGGCGAAGTGGAGTCAAGTCCTTCCAACAAAGTCTATTACGGTAACTATGGTGTCAATCATTATCTTGACGAGGTCATTGAAGTCTTCCCCAATCCCGCCAACGAAACCGCCACGGTGACCGCCCCTGGTTTGAACAGCATTGTCCTTTACAACATCTTTGGACAAGAAGTGTTGAAGGCCATAGCAAACAACGGCACATGCAACCTTGAACTATCCGGATTACAAAAAGGCGTCTACCTCATCAAGGCCCACACTTCCCTTGGCAACTGCATCCAAAAACTCATCCTTAAATAACTTGCGTCATGAAAAAAACAATCATCATCATAACCGCCCTTTGCATGGTCGTTTCCATGAAGGCACAGCAAAATGACCTTCCAAAGTTCTTCCGCAACACCTTGGAGAAATGCCTCTATGAAGCCGAGCATCCTGAAAGCATTGGCAATCCCAACAAGAAGCACCATTTCAATCGAGACTTCACTGCCCGCTTGGACAGTGTTGTAGGAAGCGACGACTTCGACTGGACCCAATGGAAAAGCGAATACACCTACATTAACGAAGGTCTTTGGGACACTGAAATCTATACCGTGATGGAAAACAATCGCTGGCTACCTTCCGACAAAAGCGAATTCAAATATGACGAGAACGGGAACCTCATACGTGAACAACACTTCAAATGGGAAGATGAGAATTGGATTCCTTATTACAATCTAGAGAACCATATCGGTGCGACAGGATTAATCGATTCCGTCATCACCTCCCGCTTCGATTCAGCCTGGCATAACGAATCCAGAAGGGTGTACACCTACGATGGCGAAAACATCACCGAGCTCATGATTTCCAGATTCAACAACGGGCAATGGGAAAACAACAGCAAATACGAATATGTCTACAACAGCGATGGGCAGCTGACCTCTGAAACTTACTCCACCATCCGCAACGGACAATGGCGTCTTAGTTCCAAGGACTCGTTGCGCTACGAAAATGGACATTGCACTGAGCTGCTGATTTACATGAGAACAATGTGGGGAGGCAACAACTGGATGCTCCGGGGTAAGACCACGTTTGAATACGAGGGTGACCGCGTCATTAGCCAGACCAACTACTCCGCTGGCTGGGGCGGTGGCGATATGTCATTCGACGGCAAGACAGAATTCCATTACAACTCCAACGGAGAGATGGTTTCAAAGACCACGAGCATCTATAATGAATCGGAATGGATTGTGCGTGACGAGTATGCTAACCGCTTCGACAGCGAGAAAAAAGCCGCTGAAATGATGGGCTGCGAAGCCTATTGGGATCTGAACTCCAGCTATTTCACCAGCGACTTGGGCGAGTCACTCCCCATCACCTACCGCTGGCTCGATGCAAAAGTGGTATCCTCGACGGCCGACACTCAATTCGCCCTCTATTACTCCGACATGCTAGACCTTGAAGAGAACACCAGCGAACTAACGGTATTTACTGCCAATGGAGACCTCAAGGTGGAAAGCCCGATGCCGACCGACATCGTCATTTTTGACCTGCTTGGTCGCAGCGTTGCCCAGAAAAACCAAACGACAAGCTTCCTCATCAGACTGAATCCCGGTCTTTATGTGGTCAAGGCAGGAAACGCCACCGTCAAAGTCGTTCTGGATTGACCCACATAGCATTAACCCACATAAAACAAAGAAAGCCTCAACTTTGTTTGAGGCTTTCTTTGTTTTATCGTTTCATCACTTTTATCACCTTAAGACCTTCTTTCGTATGGATATTTACAAGGTACAAGCCATCGGGAAGTTTTTCCATGTTAACCTCTACGTGGTCGCCAAAGACATCACTACCGTAGACCATCGTGCCAATGACTGAATAGATGCTTACATGACGTATCTCCTCACCCTGAATGTTCAGCCATCCATGGACAGGATTCGGAAACACCATATAATCATGTGAATCAATGGCATTCTCTATCATGCCCACACTAGGGCCAAGATAAACGGTGTTGGAGAACTCGGTCTCTTTGCCGTCCCAAGTAGCTGTCACGTTATATCTCATGTTCTCAGTAGTATTGTAAGTCGTCTCTGTCACCGTAAGCCCTTCATAACCCAACACCATCTGCTCCACACCGCCTTCCTCAGGACCCCAATATACATTGTAAGAGAAACTGCGGCCATCGGCTGGCGTGGTATAGGCACGCAACAGCCATGAGAAGTTCTGTCCGAAGGTGGTGACTGGCTTCCAGAATGCGCCCGATTTGATCATACAACTGTTCGGTTCACCGACGTATTCACAGCAAGGGATAGGCTGGGTTGCACCCGATGTGGCCACACAAATCCAGAGCGGCAAAGAGGCATCGAAACTGACACTCTCATCAAGAGAGAACCTCACCCATTCATGCGTGCCTTCCATATCGTGCTGCTGTGTGTAAATCAACGAATTATTATTGACGGTTTCGCCATTATAAATAGAATAGGTGTATTGTCCTACAGAGCAATCATACATCTCTATATGCGTAACAGGATGACCTTCAAACAAAGCCAAATGCCCTGGATCTATCTTGATACCCCATTTATGACTGTTCGAACCGATTTGCTCGGCAAACTGGTTGTTGTCGTAAGCCATCAAGCCACTGCCCACAAACTCAGGAGCCTCCCAAGTAAGGGCTACATGACCGTCGCCATCATAGGAGCCAGCGAGGTTCAGCGGTGGTTCACAATAGTAGTCCATAACGGTGGCATAGACCAAGTTGTCGGGATTCCAGGAGGAAATGTCACCAATGATGCTTTCCACATGGTAGTTGTGGGTTCCCGAGCGCATGATTTGGTCATCAAGGAAGGTATAGCCTTCAACGGAATGACACAATCTGCCGTCGCGATAGATATCGAAACTTTTGTTTTCAGTAGGCACCGTCCACTTCAGCTGGATGTGCGGACCAGTGGAAACTGCCGTCACATTTTGGGGTGGAATCACACCCAAACCGTTGTCGGCTACGGTATAAGTGGCAATCACACCATCTTGAGGTCGGTCAATGTCTATGAGGGTGCCTTCTCCGTTTTCGTTGAGATGCTTGGCAAAGAGGTGAATGCCTTCGCTATCAAGGTCGAAGCCTGGATTCCAACGGAAAATGACCTCGGTGTTGGCTGGCACATACAATTCGTCTTCGCTATGTGTACCTTCATAAATGGTGAGCCATTGCGTAGGCATATTCGGCTGGTTATAAGTAATCTCCAGCTCGCCGCCTTTGGTGCCATAGGGCGAATCAGAAGTCAAAGAGAGTTGGATGGTCTCGTAGTTGCCGATGATAGCCCATGTTTCGGAATAGTCGGAATGGTACATCATCAAGCCGCCGCTGACAGACATCAAGGCGTAATGACGATAGCCGATATCACTCTCAGAATAAGGAAGGACATAGGTGGTGTCGGTGATGTCTCTTGCAATTTCAATCAATCCACCTGAAGGAGCGAAGTGGAAAAGCTTATAGGTGTCAGCACCTTCTTTGTAACTCCAAGAAAATTCCAGTTGATGGTCGATGCTGTTCACATTGACGTTGAAGTTCTCCGGTCCGGGCATTGAATACTCATAGTTCCAATTGGGGGCATAGACGAAACTCATCTTATCGCCCCTCGTGCTGATGTTACGGATCTGGTCCCATTCTGTATATCCATCGTCGTTGGTGAGGAAGATGTGCGGGTCAGATGATTCGCTATTGAACTCGGTACGACCGCGCTCAGCACAGAAGTTGGCATGGTCAAGGTCGCCAGCTTCGTTGACGCTACCGCCTGGGCGGAACAGATACACCTCATCGAAAGTGTCGTAGCCGTTCCATCCTGCATTGCCATCGAAACGCGTGTCGATGCGGTAGATGAGCAGTCCCCCGTCAGGAACATGGCTGTCGAAGAGGTCGTTTCCGTTGCGGTATTCGATAACGATGTATTGGTTCGGGTCGCTGGTCCTGATACGGTAAGCATTGCGGCGGTTGCCTTCCCACGAGTCAGCCTCGATTTCATAGTAGCCATAATTCCCGGTAATGTCAGGAATGTCGTCCACCCAGTTGCCATATTTGTATTTCATGTACATGCCAATCTGTTGTGGAGGTTCGGTGGTGCCGCACATGAGGTCCCATGACCCTACTGGGTCGATACCGCCACTGTAATGATACAGGTCGGGTGCGCCCAAGGAGTGGTTCATCTCGTGGCAAAGCGTGCTGACGTTGAAATAGCCACCTTGTTCAAGTTGAAGGTTGAAGTCGTAAACTTGCAAGTCGTGCAAAGGCACATAGCGGTCGTAGATGCACCAACGATGGGGCCAGAGCAGCGAAGCCCATTCGCCAGGTTGCCCTTTGATGACAAACACCACATTATCGACCAAACCATCGTCGTTATAGTCGAGGTCGAGGGTGTCGGGCACTTGGTCGGCAACATAATAAATGGCACGTTCCAACAGGGAGAACTCGCGGTCTGCACTCTCGTAATCGTGGTAGCCAAGAGGATTGCTCACTGGGTCGTAAGGCATATAGTATTCTTTCGGATAGTCGTCCTCGTATGAGAGGATGGTCTCGCCTTCGGGAATAGGATAGCAATAAGAGCGTAGGTCCAGTTGGTTGTAAGAAGCGTGATGGAAGAAGTTTCGCATTGAGATTGACTCATAGTTGTAAGCGTTGAACATAGAGTCAACGGTCGAAAAAGGCGTGGTATGATAGGTGTCGCCTGCAAAACGGATAAAAACCACCAAGTTGTTGTAAACGCCATGATTCAGCTCGCGATTGGCCGACCGTTTGATTGGCCTGATATGTTGCAAGCGTTCCTGACGACGCTCCTGATAGGACTTTTCGGAGATTTTCACATAAGGTTGAAGTCCAACCTCAGCAGGATCAACACTGTTGACGCGGTAAGAGGAAGCGACAACCTCACCTTGGCTCCCGCGCATGGCATAGCAGTAGTAACCGTCTTCACCCTTGACGATGGTGTAGCCGTTGGCATCGTGCAGGTAGTTGTAGAATTCATCACCCGAGGCATAACAATGGATTACCTGGCCGTTGGGCTGGGTGAGTTGGACTTCGATATTCCTCAAAGGCGCTGACAAGGCGCATTGAATGGAAAAAGCAAAAATAGCAATAAAAACAGAAAGCAGTTTTTTCATTTTTAGAGAGATTATTTGTTTTTTATTGCGGCAAAAATAGTGATTTCCCTATATAAACAAGAAAATCCCGGCAAAAAAAACGCCAGGATTTTCAAGAACCAAAAACCAAAATTTATGAAACCTTTTTCTTGCAGAAATTATCATTCCTGCAAGGCTTCTTTATTCAAGAAGCGCTGCAAAAATACTATTTTTTTCTAAAATGCAAGTGTTTTTTCAAAAAAAAGTGATTTTTTATCTCATTGGTTATTATCCAACTAATTGACAAGAGAGAAATCTTAACAATGATAAAAGAGGATTTTTTCTCCCAAATCTTGACAAAAACAGTTTTTCTATCTAAATTTGCACCCCGAAAAACATAAAATCTATTACTATGGAAAGAGCAATGGACAAACTCACCGAAATGATCATGAATAATGATGGTCTGAATGAAACTGAAGCCAAGGCAAAACTCAACTTGATCTACATAAAGATGAACCAATCAGAAATCAAGAGTTTTGTTGACGAATACACCAACTGGCTGATGACAGAGAAAAAGATGAACTACAAGTCCATCCTTCAGACACCTGACCGTCAGCTGCACGACATTTTCGAGACTGAATTCAAAAAATAACGCTAATACGGAAACGTCCATAGGTTCCCAGTGGAATGACATGGACGTTTCCGTACTCAGAACAGTTACTCTTTGATTCAATGCCGCATGTCATACAGCTCGTCAAGATGCTTCTTGAGCCGACGAGCCATAGGTCGGAATGTGTAGTATGTAATTGTAGCTGAGATAGGTGCACCTACAAGGGGAAGCACTTTTCCTACGCCTTTGGCAAAGCCTTCCTTGGTCATGTTGATGCCAATCCATTGTGCGATTTTGATGGCATAATGTGCCATGACACCCTCTGAAATCTTTATTCCCGCATTCTTGGAAATCTGGCCTACCACCTTGGTCAAGGCCTCAACAGCAAGCTTGTTGCCCATCATCGCACCCACGAAGAGCGTCATGATGTTCAACGACTCGTCGTCGAGTTGCTTGTTGACATTGGTCAGTGCTGGCCAGCCGTATAAGTAAATGAGTTTCTGCATCAACGCAAGGATGTGGCCATAAAACTGGGTAATGTCGGCAGGAATGGCTCCCGCCATCCACCAGCCACCTGGCAAGCCCATCAAAGCCGATGTCCCGCACACCATGGTCAAGTGGTAGTTGATGCACTGGTTGGCCAGCTTGTCGATCTCTTTCTTGCTGAGCACCTTCACTGGCGAGTCGTCCAATGCAGTCATCACCTCCATGGGTGTACAGAATTTAGTCAGTTCCTTGGTCAGGAACTCATCGCGGTCCACCTTCACGAAAGGCAGACGCAGGCTGGTTTCTAGCACCCTGTTCCACAGGCTAATGCTTTTTTCTTTGTTTTCTTCGCTCATGTCTTTTTTTTGTTTCGGCTGCCACAGTGTGACAGCGCTACATCTCTAAACTTTATACCCTAAACTAATACCCATATTTCTCCTTCCACTTCTCGCGTAGGTTCTTGCGTAACTCACGCTCACGCGGGTTATCCTGAGGCTCATACAAAACCGTGCCAGAAATTTCGGTAGGCAAAAATTCTTGTTCCACAAAATTGCCTTGATAGGCATGCGCATACTTGTAACCGTCAGCATAGCCGAGGTCTTTCATCAGTTTTGTCGGAGCGTTACGCAAATGCAAAGGCACTGACAAATCGCCAGTTTGCCGCACCAAGGCCTGAGCTGCATCGATGGCAGCCACCGCAGCGTTGCTCTTGGGCGAAGAGGCCAAATAAGTGACCGTTTGCGCCAAAATGATACGGCTCTCAGGCCAGCCGATTTTGTTCACCGCATCAAAGCAGGCGTTTGCCAGCAGCAGGGCATTCGGATTGGCGTTGCCGATGTCTTCCGATGAAAGGATGAGCATACGTCGAGCGATGAAAAGTGGGTCCTCCCCTGCTTCAATCATGCGGGCAAGGTAATAGAGCGCCGCGTTGGGGTCGCTGCCGCGCATGCTCTTGATAAAAGCCGAGATGATGTCATAGTGCATCTCGCCTTGCTTGTCATACTTCACTAAGTTGCTTTGTATGCAATCGGTGGTGAACTGGTTAGTAATGACCAATTCCTCAGCAGTTTCATCCAAATCGTTCAGCGAAGTAACAACCAATTCTATGGCATTCAATAACTTGCGTCCATCTCCACCACTGATTTGCATCAAAGCCTCAGGCTCCTTTACGGTGATTTTCTTGCCGAAATCATATTCCAATGCTTTCACCGCCTTGGCCAACAGGATTTCCAAGTCCTCCTTTTCCAACGACTTGAGCACGTACACCTGACAACGCGAAAGCAAGGGTGAAATGACCTCAAAACTAGGGTTCTCCGTCGTCGCGCCAATCAAGGTGACCAGGCCGCGCTCCACCGCACCAAGCAAGGAATCCTGCTGCGACTTGCTAAAACGGTGTATTTCGTCTATAAATAATATAGGTGCCTCGGGCAGCATCCTTGCACGGTCAATGACTTCGCGCACTTCCTTCACGCCACTGCTGACCGCACTCAGCTGAAAGAACTGACGTTTCACCTGCTTGGAGATGATGTAGGCCAAAGTCGTCTTGCCCACGCCAGGTGGTCCCCAGAAAATCATGGACGGAACACGCCCTGTTTCGATGGCGCGACGCAGAACGGCATGTTCGCCGATGATGTGCTTCTGACCGATGTAGTCGTCGAGCGAGGTCGGGCGCAGGCGTTCCGCTAAAGGGATGGTGGATTGCATTGTTGAATTTTTTGGCAAAGATAACAATTCTCAGGAAATGATGAAACACATACTCGTGGCTATTTGCAATTAAATTGTATCTTTGCCCCGCAAACCATCAAACAACCATCACTATCATGCAGAAATTCAAAGACCTGATTCGCGATGAGTTTTCCGGATGGAAACCATTCGACATCATTTGGCTGGTTACAGTGAGCGTCGTCATCACAGTAATGTCCATCCTGTTCAAATACGACAAAGCCAACGACCAGTTCTATTGGATTCACATCGTGGCGGCGACCTGCGGCATCATCAACGTGGTGCTCGGCGGCAAAGGCAAGCTCTCCAACTACCTCTTCGGCTTCATCCATTGCTGCCTGATGATTTACATCACCTTGATTTCCAGACTTTATGCCGACTTCGGCGTGACCGTCTACAACTTCGTCATGCAGTTTGTGGGATTCTTCACCTGGTCGAAAAACATGAACAAGGAGACCCACGAGGTGAGGAAAATCCATGCCAGCAACAAAACCCGACTCATCAGTCTTGCCATCATCGTGGTGGGCACAGCTGTCGTTGGTTATATCATGCAACGGTACACCAATGATTTGGCGCCCTATGCCGACTCAGCCAAGGCCGTGATGCAAGTCGTAGCCATGATACTGATGGTCAGGATGTTCAGCGAGCAGTGGTGGCTTTGGATTGCCATCAACTGCGTCAGCATCTTCATGTATATCAAGGCAGGAAATTTCCCCATCACGATGATGTACATCGTTTATCTCGTCAACTCCCTCATCATGTGCGTACGCTGGGAGAAGGAAGCCTCTGCCAATGACAAACTCTTAAGACAATAACACCATGCGACACCTTAGTTTTCTTTTCATGTTCTTGTTCGCCTTTAACTTTCCGATAAAGGCGCAGACACCCCCTTTGGCAAAACATGTCGTTTTGATAGGTCTTGATGGCTGGGCTTCACATGACTTTGATAAAGCACACGATGTTCCCAACCTATTAAGCCTCATGAATAACGGAAGTTACACGATGCATAAGCGCTCCGTCATCCCTTCAAGTTCGGGCGTCAACTGGGCAAGCATGTTTATGGGAGCGGGACCAGAAGTGCATGGCTACACCACCTGGAACTCGAAAACGCCTGATGTAAGCTCTATGGTCACCAATGCCAACGGCATCTTCCCGACTATCTTTTCCCTTGTCCGCGAGCAATACCCTGATGCAGAAACAGGCTGCACCTACGAATGGGAAGGCATTAAATATGTTATTGACACTTTGTCTATTAGCCATTTGAAATATTTCAAGGAAGACTGGCAGTCGGTAGAGCGCAACTGCGACCACATCGTGCAATACATCCTCGCCAAAAAGCCCATGCTTTTCATCCCCGTTTTCGACGGCATTGATGGCACTGGACACAGTAGCGGATGGTACACAGAGAGCTATTACGACTATCTCTCCCGCATCGATGTTTGTGTGGGACGCATCATCCAAGCCCTGAAAGACGCCGGCATCTACGACGACACCATCATCATCGTCACGGGCGACCACGGCGGTCACGAGCAAGGCCACGGCACTTTGGCGATGGAAGACATGGAGAGTCCTTTTGTCGTATTTGGCAAAAATGTGCAATCAGGTTACTTGATTGAAGAACCCGTGGTACAATATGATATCGCTGCCACCATCGCTTACATCCTTGGTTTGGAAACGCCGTCGGCATGGCGAGGCAAGCCCGTTTTAAGCGTTTTCAAGCCATAATAGCTAATCAAAATGAAAGAAAATACAAAACTCATCGGGGCGTTGGCCGTGGCCTTATCCGCCATGCTTTGGGGCGTGGACGGCATACTGCTCACCCCGCAACTCTACAACCTCAACACCGCTTTCGTGGTTTTCGTGATCCACCTCTTTCCCTTCTTGCTGATGAACCTGTTCTTCTACAAGGAATACCGCCACTTGAAGACCATGACGCGCTCCGACTTGATCTATTTCCTGCTCATCGCCTTGTTTGGCGGCGCCTTGGGTACCTTGGCCATTGTTAAGTCGCTGTTTTTGTTGCATTTCAACAACCTATCGGTTGTCGTATTACTCCAAAAACTGCAACCTGTCTTTGCCGTCATTTTGGCACGCATCATTCTGAAGGAACAAATCAAGAAGCACTTTGCGCTTTGGGCATGCGTCGCCCTCATCGGTGGCTATTTCCTCACCTTCGGATGGTCGCTTCCCGATTTCAGCACCGAGGGCATCACCACGGTTTATGCGGCTTTGCTGTCGTTGTTGGCGGCTTTCTCTTTCGGTAGTTCCACGGTGTTTTCCAAGAAGATTTTGGGCAACTATTCCTTTGTCAGTTCCACCTTCTTCCGCTATGGCTTCACCACGCTGATTATGTTCGTCATCGTACTTTTTGCTGGCCATATCGGTGACTTTTCTCAAGTCACACCCCGCAACTGGCTTTTCATCACCCTCATCGGCCTAACCACGGGCTCTGGTGCTATCTTCTTGTATTACTACGGTTTGCGCCATGTGAAAGCTTCACTTTCCACCTTCCTTGAGCTGATGTATCCCATCACTGCCGTGGTATTAGACTATTTCGTGAATGGAACAAAGTATTCACCCGTGCAGTGGGCAGCGGCTTTAGTGATGCTGTTTGCGATTGTGATGCTGAATGTGGACAAATCAAAATAATTATATATCTTTGCAGCACCACCAAAAAAGTAATGCCATGGAAAACGAAATCAAAAGGGTCTATTCAGGCTCAATAGTCAATGCAGAGTTCATCGGAAGCGTTCTTGATCAGAACGGCATCCAGTTCCTCATCCGCAACTTTCAGGAAGAGAGTCTGTGTGCCGGCTGGGCAGCCAGTACCATCAAAGGCGACGCCTCGGTTTACGTCTTTGAAAAGGACTATGACAAGGCAATGCTACTGTTGGACGAAATCAATGCCGCGGGGATGGAAGACGAATAACCATTACTTCCCTTTACACTTCACGCAAGCCTATTGCTTTCTCAATCTCGCGTAGGTTATAGTCTTTCTTGCCTGAACGGACAGCGTATGCTAGTATCTGACAGAATATCTCTGTGTTATATTTTATTCCACCTCCAACAAGAGAGAAAAGTGCGCCACTGCGCCAATACCCGGGATAAGACTCTGGTATTCCGTTGAATTGATGTATGCGCACTTTGACGGCCTTCTTGCCTTTTTCACCAGCGATTATTAAGCTCAACGTGGATATCCAATCCCCACGCAACACATACTTCACCCCATCGATGATGACATAAAGGATTTCATATTCCGAATGCTCCAAGATATCAGCATCAGGTCCTTCGTCAAGTTCTGATGGATCAATCTCATCTTCCGGCTCATCACCATATCGCCCGAATTCGATGTCATCGGTCTTGTAAAACACCTCATGGTTTTCCCAACGCACCTGTTCAAACATCTCCTTCTCGAGCTCGTCAATCTGCCAGTCATAGCCTCGGTCGATGGCAACGGTGAGGAGTCGGCAGAAATGCTCGGCGTTGTGGTAATGGTGCGTGACGGTGTTGACAAGATGTTCCGGATTTGTCATAAATGCCTGACACTCGGCATTCACATCAAAAGCATTATGGATATAGGTTACTGGAGCATCGGCTTTGTAGATGATCGCCATAGACTCATAAGGATGGCAGCCGAAAGTGTAGGTCTCACCTTTGTAAAACAGCATAGCCCTGCCGTCATCAAGACATAGTCTGATGCCTCCGTTCTCGTGTATCACCGCCAATGAATTCATGGCCTTTTAGATTTGCTGCAAATATACACATTCTTCTCAAAAACGAAAAAAGCCAAGAAGTACATCACGACATTTTTTCGCACTAAAAAGTGCAATTTTCTAATAGATTTACACTTTAAAACAAAAATAAATGCATATATTTGCATCGTGATTGCAGATAGATTATGATCAAAACGAAACAAGAAGTAGAGGATTTAAAAAGGAGGAATAACATGGAAAAGTATGTCGAAATAAAAAGCCCTTTCACTGGAGGAAAAGTAAAAGAAGTGAGCACCGTGGAAGAGCATGAATTCCGGAAAGAACGGTTTTCGGTACATGTGCGCTATTATGTCTGCGAAGACACTGGCGAGCGGTTTACCACAACGGAGCAGGACGAACTCCTGTTCAACGAACTCTATTCACAATATCGAGTGAACCACGGCATCCCTTTCCCTGAGGAAATCAAGGAAATTCGGTTGCATTACAGACTTAATTACCAGCAAATTACAAAGATTCTCGGTTTCGGTGTCAACCAATATGCACAATACGAAAAGGGGCAGATGCCTTCCGAATCCAACGGCAAATTGCTTTCGGCGGCCATGAACCGCCAGTTTATGCTTCATCTGTTGGAAGACAGCCGATCCGAATTTGACGAAGCCGAATATAACAAGGTGCATCAATCCATACTGGCCTCGGAAATAAAGCCCGAAAACGAAGCACAAAAGCGCCTCATCTACCGCGACATCCGCCGATCCGTCTATAATGGCTTTGGCCAAATGAACGTCGAAAAGGTATCCGAGATGGTCAAATTCTTCGTTTGCAAAGAAGATGGCTTGTTCCCCACGAAACTCAATAAGGAGATGTTCTACGCCGATTTCCTGCACTACAAGCAGCATGGCCAATCCATCAGCGGACTTCAGTACCAAGCCATCCAATACGGGCCCGTTCCCTTTCATTACGACACCGTCTATGACAACATCGACGGCATCTGCAAGGAAATCGTAGTGGCGCACGACATGGAAAGCACCAAATTGAGCTGTGATTCGTGTAACACTAACGTTTTCAGCGAACAGGAACTGAAAACACTTGGCGATGTTTTGGCCAAAATCCAGCCCATGAGCACCCAAGAAATCATTGGCCGAAGCCATGAGGAAGAGGCTTGGAAGAATTATCGCGAGGGTAACCAACTGATTCCTTATTCTGAGGCGTTTTCGCTACGACTTATGTAATTGTTTGACAATTACTAAACACAAAAAAGCCAAGAAGCACTCACGCACCTCTTGGCTTTGCATTTACATTGGCAAAGGCTTAATTCCTGAAAATCAGTCCATCGCCTTGCACATCGACGATAATGGTCTTCGTCTTGTCGACCGACTCGGCCAGGATCATCTTCGAGAGCGAGTTGAGCAACTCACGCTGCATCATACGCTTCACAGGACGCGCACCGTATTGCGGGTTGTAGCTCTGCTTTGCGATGAAGTCGACGGCGGCATCGGTGATGTCGATGCTAATGTCATTGGCAGCCAACATCTTCTGCACGCTGCGGAACTGCATCCTCACAATGTCGGCAATCTGGTTCTCGTCCAAAGGCTTGAACATGATGATGTCGTCGACACGGTTCAAGAACTCAGGCCGCATGAACTGCTTCAGCTGCTCCATTACCTCGTTACGGGTCTTCTCGAAGACTTCTTCGTCATTGCTGCCATTCAGCAAGGCGAAGTTGTCCTGGATGACATTGGCGCCGATGTTGGAGGTCATGATAACGATGGTGTTCTTGAAGTCCACCGTACGACCCTTGTTGTCGGTCAGACGACCGTCGTCCAAGACCTGCAACAGGATGTTGAACACATCGGGGTGAGCCTTCTCGATTTCATCCAGCAGGATGACGGAATAGGGCTTACGACGCACAGCCTCAGTCAGTTGGCCACTCTCTTCGTAGCCCACATATCCTGGAGGCGCTCCGATGAGTCGCGACACCGTGTGACGCTCCTGGTACTCCGACATGTCGATACGCACCATGGCGTTCTCGTCATCGAACAGGAACTCAGCCAAGGCCTTGGCCAGCTCGGTCTTACCCACGCCCGTGGTACCCATGAAGATGAAGGAACCGATAGGACGTTTGGCATCCTGCAAGCCCGCACGGCTACGACGTATGGCGTCGCTCACGGCAGTGATAGCCTCATCTTGGCCCACCACACGCTTGTGTAGTTCGTCTTCGAGGTGCAGCAGTTTCTCACGCTCGCTCTGCATCATCTTGTTAACCGGGATGCCCGTCCAACGCGACACGATCTCTGCCACGTCGTCGGCACCGACTTCCTCATCCACCAACGGGTGGTCGCCTTGTGCCGCTCTCAAGTCGGCCTTGGCCTTCTCGATGGCGGCCTCAGCCTCGCGGATCTTGCCATAACGCAGTTCAGCCACACGGCCGTAGTCACCATCGCGTTCAGCAACCTCGGCTTGATGTTTGTAGGTTTCTATGTTGCTCTTCTCTTTCTGGATGAGTTCAACATAGTTGCGTTCGGTCTCCCACTTGGCCTTGATGGCGGAGCGTTTATCGTTGAGTTCAGCCAGCTCCTTCCCTATCTCCTCCACCTTCTTGGTGTCGTTCTCACGCTTGATGGCCTCGCGCTCGATTTCCAACTGACGGATGGCACGCTCCACGTCTTCAAGCTCCTCAGGCATCGAGTCGATTTGCAGCCTCAGTCGCGAGGCGGCCTCGTCGATCAGGTCGATGGCCTTGTCGGGCAGGAAACGGTCGGAGATATAACGCACCGACAGCTGCACGGCCGAGATGATGGCCTCGTCCAAGATACGGATGTGGTGGTGTGTCTCGTAACGCTCCTTCAGGCCACGCAAGATACTGATGGCCGAAGCTTCGTCAGGTTCGTCGATCATGACCTTCTGGAAACGACGCTCCAGTGCCTTGTCCTTCTCGAAATACTGCTGGTATTCCTTCAATGTGGTGGCACCGATGGCACGCAGTTCGCCACGCGACAGGGCCGGCTTCAGGATGTTGGCCGCGTCCATCGCGCCTTCACCGCCACCCGCGCCGACCAAGGTGTGGATTTCATCGATGAACAGGATGACCTCGCCATCGCTGTCGACTACCTCCTTGACGACATTCTTCAGACGTTCCTCAAACTCGCCCTTGTATTTGGCACCGGCCAACAAAGCACCCATGTCCAAGCTGAACACGGTCTTGCTCTTCAGGTTCTCCGGCACATCGCGGTTGACGATACGCTGGGCAAGGCCCTCCACGATGGCGGTCTTACCCACGCCCGGCTCACCTATTAATATAGGGTTGTTCTTGGTGCGTCGGCTCAAAATCTGCAGCACACGACGGATTTCCTCGTCACGGCCGATCACGGGGTCGAGTTTGCCTTGTTGGGCGAGTTCGTTAAGGTTCTTGGCGAAACGGTTCAAACTGTCGTAGTTCTGCTCGGCATCTTGCGAGTCGACCTTTTTGCCCTTACGGAACTGCATGATGGCCTTCTCGAGTTCATCCTTGCGGATGCCTTGGTCTTTCATCATCTGCGAAGCCGAGCTGTTGCTTTCGAAGACCGCCAGCAGCAGGTGTTCGATGGAGACGTATTCGTCGCCCATCTTCTTGGCCAAAGTGATGGCGTCGTTGAAGGTCTTGCTGACCTCGGAGGAATAATACAATTCGGAGCCGCTCGTGCGCGGTTGAGTGTTAATTGCTTGATCCAGGGCATCATTCAAGCGCGAGATATTAACGCCCAACTTCTTCATCAGGTTGGGCACCAAGTAATCGTCGCTCAGAATCATACCCTTCAGCAGGTGGAAGTTCTCCACGGTCTGGCTCTGGTGGCTTTGCGCTATCTCCTGAGCCTTCCCGATGGCTTCTTGTGATTTGATTGTGAATTGATTGATGTTCATGGTTAGTTTTCCTTTCTTGTTTTTCGGCGGTTAGGTCATCAAATATTCAGCCAACACGAACAATAGTCAATATCCGTTTTTCTTAAAACACGAATTACCAGTAATTTACCATAAATTTTCATTAATTATATATGCCAAATTGTCATTAAATCAAATAGTTAAGCATTTGATTTATGACAAAATGACAAGCTTGCAATGTCTACTTTCTAAGACTTATACGATCTGGATTGACATCCTCGAAATACTTTTTTTCTCGTCCAACTTTTCCGTTTTTCTCCGAAAACTCCTACCTTTGCCCGCATAAAATTGATCATCATCAAAGATGACATGATAAACATAATTTGACCACTATGGATAACAAAACTCCTGGCTACGTTTACATCCTGACCAACCCAAGCTTTAAAGAAGATTGGGTGAAGATTGGCAAGAGTTCGCGCCCCGTTGACGTGAGAAGTAAGGAATTGGACAACACCGCTGTCCCGCTTCCTTTCGAGATTTACGCTACAATGAAAACCATGAAGTACAACGAGGCAGAGAAGTTGGTGCACCGCTACATTGAGCGCTTCACCAATCTCCGCATCCGCGATAACCGCGAGTTCTTCAACGTGAAACCCGAAGAGGCACTTGAAATTTTCAAGGATGTCGCACTATTGCTTGAAGATGCCGTGATAGACGAAGTACACAAACGGGAATTCTTGGGTGAAGTGGCAGTGGGAAAAAAGTATATACCAGGGGAAACCCCAACTCGCAAAGAGCATTGGGTTTGGTTGGTGCCATATACAGCAAAGCTTAATGATATGGGCGCCTGCTTGGAGAAATTTGGAGAAGTGTATTGGATGCAGTTTGTTAACTATCAAACAGGCGACACTGGATATTTGTATTTAGCTGCCCCAGACAGTTGTATCCGTTATCGCTTTGAAGTTGTGGGGCACGATTTGCCCTATACCCCAGAAATGGATCGCGAAAAGGAATACAATGCATATCGAATGGATATAGAGGCAATGAAAAAGCACAACCGTTTCGCTTTATTCCGAATGACAGGTAAGACACAAAGCAGTAGACTACGCCTCTCTAACTTAATAGACCAAGGTCTGAAGATGGCTCCACGCGGTTCACTGAAGCTGTCCAACAAGGACTATCAAGAACTACAGAAGTATATTGAGGAAAATTTTTGACCTTGCTTGCCTAGATTCCTGTCCATATCAAAACAATTATGCAAAACGAAACACAAACCGAAATACAAACTGAGGAGCAAGCCGAATCCAAAAAAACAAAATGCCTCAACTGCGGCAGCGAGTTCGAAGGAAAGTACTGCCCCGAGTGCGGACAGAGCGCCGATACGGGACGGTTCACGCCACAGTTCATCTTTGACAACCTTCGGTCTGCCATCATTGGCAATGACGGTGGAATATGGTACACCTTCAAGAGCCTATTCATTCGCCCGGGCGCAATGATCGTCGAAATCCTCAACGGCAAACGCAAGAAGTACTTCTCCCCTTTCCCGATGCTGTTTTTCATGCTGACGGTCTACATCCTGCTATTCACCCTCACAGGCAGCAAAAGCGACATGCAAACGACGGAAAAAAATCATCTTGAGACAGAGGGAGAAATCGATCCCAGCTTGGAGGAACATGCCCGAGTGGTAGTCCTGGGTATCAATGAGTTTAACAGACTGGTCGGACTGGGGTATAAGTTCTACAACAACCATTATACCGCAGTATTCATGCTGACACTTCCTTTTTTTCTTTTCGCCACAAGAGTTTTCTACGGAAAAGACAACAGGAAGCGTTATTTTCGGACAGAATATCTGGTCGCCATCGTCTATTCCATGGTGATGGAGGTCGTCTACCGTTGCATTGTCAGCATAGTCTACCTCTATTCAGCCCGTGTTTCAGAAGCCTTGGATCGGCTGGTACCCCTTGTCATCGTCGTTGCCTTTACTGCATGCTTCCATAAAATGCTTGGATTTAGCATCGGTAAGACTGCGTGGAGAAGCGTGTTGGCGGTGGTATTGTATTACGTGATATTGGGAACCGTCTTATTTATAATAGGTATTGGTCTGTTCTTATATATCATTCTCATCAGGCATAAACTTGCGGCAGGAATGTAACCATAACCTTTGCCGTATTAAATTGGAGATTGTCACTGCCAATTGCAAAGCGGTTCATCGTAGTTAAATCCAATTCCTCATGGAAAACAAAATACAAACCGAATAACAGGCAGAGACCCAAGCCGAAGTCAAAACCACCCGATGCCTCAACTGCGACAAGGAGTTCGAAAAAGGTGATGGGGTTTGGCATCGTCAATTCCATCTCCAGGAGCTTGATGACCTTTGCCTTGTCTTTTCTGATGACAGCAAGTCTTGGTTTTATTACACTTACCATCATAACCTTTTGTAAGACTGGATTATAGATCCTTTATTTCGCCCTCCAGAAACCACGAGTGAACAGCAGCAGGATAGTGAAGATTTCCAGACGGCCTACAAGCATGTCGAAGGATAAAATCCATTTGGCAGCATTCGAGATGTTATCGAAATTGCCACTCGGACCCGTGATGCCCGTGCCTGGTCCATAGTTGCTGAAGCAGGTCAGGAAGGAGATGGCGCCTTCTTCCAGACTCATGCCCGCAGCCGAAAGTCCTACCACATTGAGCATAAAGACAATGAGGAACAGCGAGAAAAACGACATCACTCGCTTCAAGCTAAGATCCTCTACAATCTGTCCCGAAATCTTGACGGTGTACATACTCGACGAGTGAATCAACTCGTTCACAGTCTTTCGGATGCACTTGAACAACACGATGACACGCACCATCTTGATGCCACCACTGGTGGAACCTGCACAACCGCCCACAATCATCAATACTACTGTCGGGATGAGGAAAAGCCTACCCCATGTGTCGTAGTCGCAGTTGCTGCTCTGAAAGCCCGTGTTCGACAGTAAGGCCACCACATGGAACAATGATACGCGGATGCGATCCCACCAGGTGTGCGGATGTGAGGCCAGTTGTTCTTCAGTGATGGTCCTGAAATTAGGTGCGAAATAGAAACGCATCACAAACAGCAGGGTGAAAAAGAGGATGGCCACCAGGTACCAATGCAGTTCCTCGTTACGCCGAATCACATCGAAACGGCGGTTGAACATGAAATGATACATTGCGAAGTTGATGCCCGAAAGCAGCATGAAGAGCACACAGATGTACTCAATATAATTGGAATGATAATACCCAATGCTGGCCTGATGGGTACTGAAACCGCCTGTGGCAATGGTCGTAAAGGCATGGCATACAGCGTCGAACTTATCCATAGGCCCCAAATGGTACATAATGGCGCATAGCAGCGTCAACGCGATGTAGATGATCCATAACAAGCGAGATGTGGCGCCCATGGTTGGAGCAAGCTTCTCGACGCTCAAGCCCGGTGCTTCGGCGGCAAACAGAGAGACCTTCTTCGAGCCCTTGGCCACTGAAGGGAGGAAGGCCAAGGTGAACACCACAACACCCAAACCGCCCATCCATTGTGTGATGCTACGCCAAAACAAGATGCCATGCGGTTGACTGTCAATATTGTTAAGGATGGTGGCACCTGTGGTCGAGAAGCCCGACATGGTCTCGAAGAAAGCGTCGGTGACATTGTCGACGGTGCCATTCATCAGGAAAGGCAACATGCCAAAGAAAGAAAACAAGACCCACGACAAAGCAACCACCAAAAAGGTGTCACGAATTTGCAGGGTGCCGCGTTTGCTCATGTTTCCGATGTTGTAGAACAACAAACCCACCGCGCCAGTGATAGCAGCGGTCAGGAGGAAACAAGGGGCATCGGTCTCCCCTGCCACGCGCTGATAGTGCAAAGCCACCGCAGAGGTCAACAACAGCGCCGCCGCCTCAATCAGTAACAATACACCAAACAACTTGCTTTTCATGATCTATAATAATAGTCGATTCCCTTTCGCCCATAGATACCCTCTCACCCACATGCCCACGTCGGGATGACATGAGCGAAGCAACTCTAAACTCTAAACTAAGACCACGGTTGCGCCCAGCCGTCGCCATAGTCAAAATCATCGTCGGCCTCTTCGTCGTCCTTTTCCTTATAGGAATGGTCGTCGTAAGGCTTCAGCCAATTTCTGAACTTATAGGAAGGTATCGCCGTGATCTCGCCCTCCTTCTCGGGCGAGACAGCAATGTCGATTTCATCGGCGGCCAACTCTTTCAACCATTGCTGCAATTCCGAGAAACCCATGTCGGTCACCGTATAGCCTTCCCAGTCGCCTTGGGCTGACTCGGCAGCCAATGCCTCTGACTCCCATAACGGGATATAGGGTTCGCCGTCTCCGTCTTCCAGCATGGCGAAAAAGCCTTCTTTGGCCTCAAGCAGCCACACCTTGCGTGTCTCCAGGATGGCTTTCAGGAATAATTCGAGCTTGTTTTCCATGGTTAACGTCTCTTTTGTTGTTGCTGCAATTTGGCTTGCTGTTTCTGTGCCTCTTCAAGACGCTTCATGAAGTTAGATTTCTTCTGAGGCTTTTTCTTGTTCTCCTCGATGGTGGCACGCACTTTATCCTCGTCAATCATCTTGCGGAAGATGAACATCTGGATGAAGGTGATGATGTTGACCAGCATGTAATAGTAGCTCAATCCCGAAGAGTAGTTGTTGAAGATGGCGAAGAACATGATGGGCATGAGATACATCATCCACTTCATCGGCTTCATCTGCGGGTTGCTCGAGTAGTCCATCTGCTTATTATTCACATAGGTATAGATAAGTGTGGTGATGGTCATCAAAATCGTGAACAGACTGAGGTGGTCCATGCCGAGGAACTTCGGGAACTCAATGATGCTGTCGTAGGTCGAGAGGTCGTCGGCCCAAAGGAAGGGCTGCTGACGCAACTCGATACTGGCAGGGAAGAAACGGAAGATGGCGACAAGTATGGGGAACTGCAGCAAGGCTGGCAAGCATCCCGAAGCGGGACTCACTCCGGCTTGCTTTTGCAGGTTCAACACGGCCTGCTGTTTCTTCATGGCGTCTTCTTCCTTGGGGTATTTTGCATTGATGGCTTCCATCTCAGGCTTCAAAACGCGGGTGATAGCGGATGACTTGTAGGACTTGAATGCCAAGGGGAACAATAAGGTTTTGATGAGGATGGTCAGAATCAAGATGACGATACCGTAGTTCCAGCCATAGCTGCTCAGCCAGTTGAACACAGCAATGACACCATAGTTGATCCACTTGATCAAGAAGAAGTTACCCAAGTTAATCTGGTCCTGCAAACCGATGCCGTAACTACGCAAGGTCTTGAAGTGGTTGGGGCCGAAATAGAGCTGCATCGGGATGACGTTGGTCTCTGCCCTCATGTCGTAGGGCACCTCGATATTGGCCGACATCGACTTAAAATAGCGCGGGTTATTCGACTTGCGGGTCTGCGTGGCCATGCGGGCATTCTCAAATTCATTTTTGGCTACAATCACATTGCAGAAGAAACGCTGCTTGAACGACACCCATTTCAGTTTGCTGTTCACCGTCTGTTCGGTATCTTTCTGTTCGTTGAGATGGTCGACGTCCTTGTCGGTCAGCGAGCGGTAGTAGACCGATTCACCAGCAAAACGGTCGGTACTCTTCTCCTGCTTCATCAGGTCTACAGACCAATCGATAGTCATGTAGTCGGCATTGGTGGCAATCACGTCCTTCAGTCCAACGGTGCGGACGTCGAAGTCCATCATATAGTTGTCGTAACGAATCGTGTAGACATATTCGAGGTATTGGTTCGCATTGTCGGTAGGCAGTCGCAAGGCGAACACGATGCTGTCGTTCTCCCCCACCGTCATGTCGCCGCCCGTGTAAGGCCGTCCATTCATGTAGGGTTTGAAATAGAACTGCGAGGTGTTGACGATGCGGTTTTGCGCAAAGAACGAAAGGTCAAACTTCACCGTCTCTGGGTCGAAGGAAATCAGCGGCAGCGAGTCGTAAGTCTTGTATTCCTTCAGTTCCACCTGCTTCAAGAAACCGCCTTTGTTGGTGAAGGTCAGCTTTTGCAGCTTGTTCTCGATAGTCCAAGTCTGTTCCGCGCCATCGGCAGCAACAGCAAAGACACCATATTTGTCGCGAAGGGTGTTTTGCACAAGTTGGGCTCTACTCAGCGAGTCCAAACCTTCCAGCTGAATCGTGTCTGATTGCAGGACGGCCAATTTAACATCCGTCCGTAGACGTTCCGCCTCACGAAGCGAATCCAAGGCCATCTGCTCCAACTTCGCCTGACGTATGGAGTCTTGAATACGCTGTTGTTCAGCGAGTTGTTCTTTCGAAGGTGTCATAAAATACATCCAGCCAAAGAGGATGGCCGCGATGAGGATGAAACCAATTAGGGTGTTTTTATTGTTCATTGGGTATGATTTTTCAAAACGAGCGGCAAAAATACAAAAAAGAACACGGATTTAACGGATTTTCACGGAAAAGGATGAAAAAAAGACACGGAACCTTGGATTGTTCCAAAGTCCCGTGTCACATAGCCACACGTTTCGCTCCTTTCGATGATGGTTCACTTGCCCACTGTGACCTTTTCGATATGCAAAGAGCCGTCTGTTGCCTTTATCCTCAGCAGATAGACGCCTTCCGACAGATGGCTCATGTCGATTTCGTTGGTGTTTTGCTCGGTCTTCACCTTTTGGCCTAATATGTTGTAGGCCGTCACTTCGGCCTCGTCAATGCCTTCAATCCTAACGATGCCATCAGTGGGGTTGGGATAAAGTAGCACTTCATAAGCCGACAAGTCGTATTCTGAAATTTCAAAATCCGAATTCTCAAACTCGGGCAATCCCGATTCATTATATATCCAGTTCCTGTATTGTGCTGGATCATCTTGTTTAATTATCCAAAGATTAAGAGCTTCAAGCAAAGTACCTGCCTCTTGACCACCGATAGTGACAGGTATATCCAAAAGACATTCTGTTCCATTCTGTACAAATCCGCTACAATTCGTTAAGACCAAATAAACCGCAAAAATATGTTCCCGGAGCCAATGCAAAGCAATTGTATGCGATGCTCCTTTCCGAGTTAACTGCGCTGATGTGACCATTATAACCATCTCCCCAATGGCTGTCTCGGTTTGACTTGTATGACTCGGTTATGTCAACATACGCATAGCAATTCTCTACTATTGCTTTATATTCATTGGCATCAGCAGTTGTTTCATTATAGCAAACGACACCTCCGTAATCTGTAACCACTTTGGGCATCACCATCCCTATAAAATAGCAATTCACCACGATAGCATCCGAGACACTCCTTTCGCAAACATTTGCCCCTACGATGCCTCCTCCTCCATTACCAAACAGATAGTTATAGCCTGTTGAAAAGTAACCACAATTCTTTACCGTTGAGTTGCGATTCTTCCCAACTATTCCACCTATGACACCGCCGCCTCCAACGCCGTTAACACCTGTACATGAAATAAAAAAACAGTTTTCAACTAGTGACAATGAATCGGAAACCCCAGCTACCGAACCTGAATACCACATCTGATCGCTTTGGCTCCTCTTGTAGGGATATAAAAACAATGCTGCATCCTTCAATACCAAATTTTGGACTATGGCATGTTGTAAATAGCCAAACAAGCCCAAGTCCGTCTTATCTTCACCGTCAGCATAAAGGGATAATTTTTCAATGCAATGTCCCATGCCATTAAATTCACCAAAAAAACGATGGTTTCGATTGCCAATAGGCGTGAAATTCATCGAATCACCACACATCGACACATCTGCCATAAGTCGAACCTTATGTCCCGCAAAACTATATGGTTCGCATCCGTTCAGTCCGTTCACCACGGAGATGAGCCACGCCAGCCCCTCGGCGGATGAGATTTCAACGTCGCCGTTTCCCAACACGATATATCCTTCAGGCTGTTCGGTCACTATCTCCGTCCAATAGGGATTGTTTCTGTTTTCGGCATCCTGTGCAACCGCCATAAACGGCAGGCAGAAAAGCAATAAATAGTATGTGTTTTTTCATCTAGGATTACTGGTTTTTGTTTTTGCAAAAACGGGACACAGGAGCCAAAGTCCCGTGTCCCGTGTCAAATAGTCTCGTGTCCTAAATCAATAGTAACGATAGCTCTTCACCTGACCGATGTGGCGGGCGAGGCGGACCACCTGGTTGCTGTAGCCGAACTCATTGTCGTACCACAGATACAGGATGACGGTCTTGCCATCTTCGCTGACCTTGGTAGCCGGAGAGTCGAAGATGCAAGCGCAGCTGTCGCCGATGCCGTCGCTGCTGACGAACTCAGTGTTGCTGCTGAAGCGAATCTGCTCGATGAGGTTGCCCTCCAAGCAAGCCTTACGGAAGGCCTCGTTCACTTCTTCAACGGTGGTCTCGCGCTCGAGGTCGAGGGCGAGCACGGCCAAGGAAACATCAGGCGTAGGCACACGCACGGCGTTGCTCGTCAGTTTGCCCTTCAGTTCGGGGATGGCCTTGGCAGCGGCCTTGCCAGCACCCGTCTCGGTGATAACCATGTTCAACGGGGCCGAACGACCACGACGCTCTTTCTTGTGGTAGTTGTCCAGAAGGTTCTGGTCGTTGGTGTAGCTGTGGATGGTCTCGATGTGACCCTTCACAATGCCGAAGTTCTTCAGCATGACTTCCAGACCGGGAACGATGGCGTTGGTGGTGCAGCTGGCAGCTGAGAAGATGGTCTCGTTCTCGAGGTCGAGCGTGTCTTGGTTGACACCGTAAACCACATTCGGGATGTCGCCCTTACCGGGAGCGGTGAGCAGCACCTTGGCCACACCCTTGGCTTGTAGGTGACGCGACAAGGACTCTCTGTCACGGAAGGCACCCGTGTTATCGATAAGCAAGGCATCGTTGATACCGTACTGTGTGTAATCGAGGTCCTCGGGATTCTTGCTTTCAAGGAAGAGGATCTTCTGGCCGTTGACCATCATGGCATTTTCACCCTCGATGGGGGTGCAAACACCATGGAAGTAACGATGTACTGAATCTGTACGGAACAGGTTGATACGCTTCAGGATATCCTCGGGTGAGTTCTTACGGGTGACAATAGCACGGACGCGGAGTGCATCGCCGCGGCCAGCCATTTCTGTCATTTCACGGCAAAGGATACGACCGATACGGCCGAAACCGTAGAGGATAACGTCCTGCACCTTGTTGCTGCGCGGGTTGGCGTCGATGATGTAGTTGAGCTTGTCGCGCACAAAGGCGGTCACGTTGTTATTGTACTTTTCTTTCTCATCCGTCCACTCCGAATTGAGACGACCAAGGTCGATACGGGCGGGAGCCAGATTCTCGGCAAGAAGGGCCTTGGCGATGAGTAACGAGTCCTGCACACGCACTGGCTTGTTCAACACAGTGGATGCACGGAGGTGCTTGTTCAGGATCTTACCCGAACCGCGGTTGACCAACAGCGAACGCAACATGATGAGCTCCACTGACTTGTCGTACCACAATCTACCAACGATGTTGATGAGTTCGTTGGCAGCTTTTTCATTTTCATTCCATGCCTTCAAAGAGGTTTCGAAATTGTCATTGTTCATAGTTGTCCTTTTTATTCAACAATAGGTTTGATTCGTTAGATTGGGGCAAAGTTAGGGATATTTTCTTTGCAAGCAAGAGAAAACGCACAAAAAATTTTAATTTCATAATATTCGGGGAAAAAAATTCGAAAAACTTATTTCTTGTGTAATGTTTTTGCACCTATTTTGTATTTTTGCCGAAAATTATACTTGAATATGGACAAAAGCGATTGTTTATACACCTCCTATCTGAGCATTCTGAAAGAGGAACTCGTGCCCGCCATGGGCTGCACCGAACCTATCTGTCTAGCCTACGCTGCCGCCAAAGCGCATGAAATCCTTGGCGAAATGCCCAAACGCGTGGAAATCAAGGCTAGCGGCAACATCATCAAGAACGTGAAAAGCGTCATCGTACCCAACACCAAGGGCATGAAAGGCCTGAAAGCCTCTGTCGCTGCAGGCATCGTGGCTGGCAACCCCAAGAAAGCCTTGGAGGTCATAGCAGAAGTGACTCCAGAACAGAAAAAAGAAATCGCTGATTTCTTGGACAACACGCTGATGACCATCATCCCGTTGAATGTCATCGCCCAACTTGACGTCACTGTCACCTTATATAATGAAGAGCATTCCGCCAGCGTGCGGATCGCGGGGTTCCACACCAACATCGTGAAGATGGAGAAAGACGACCAGGTGCTCTTCGACTCAGGCTACGCCGACTCGGGCGCCACCAAGCTCACCGACCGCAAGTGCCTCAACATGAAGAGCATATTTGACTTCGCCAACACGGTGGACATCGAAGACCTTAAGCCCATCATCCAACCACAAATTGAATGCAACAAGGCCATTTCGATGGAAGGCCTCAACAACAACTGGGGTGCCAACATCGGCAGCACCATCATGAGCTTCGGCACCGACGTGCGCATCAAGGCAAGAGCATGGGCGGCAGCAGGTTCCGACGCCAGGATGAGCGGATGCGAGATGCCTGTCATTATCAACTCAGGAAGTGGCAACCAAGGCATGACCGTCAGTTTGCCTATTTTGGCATACGCCGAGGAATACCACATTGATGATGACCGCGTCTATCGCGCCGTGGCTTTATCTAACCTTGTGGCCATTCACCAGAAGACGGGTATCGGCAGACTTTCCGCTTATTGTGGCGCCGTCAGTGCGGGCTGCGCCTCGGGCTGTGGCATTGCCTACCTCATGGGTGAGCCACTCCACACCATCGAGCACACTTTAGAGAATGCTTTGGGCATCGCTGCTGGCATCGTCTGCGACGGCGCCAAGCCTTCTTGCGCGGGCAAAATCGCCCTTTCGGTGGAAGCAGGCATCCTCGGCTACGAGATGAGCAAGCAAGACGACAACCTCCTTGGAGGCGACGGCATCATCGGCAGAGACGTGGAAGAGACCATCGACCACATCGGTCGTTTGGGGCGCAACGGCATGAAGGAGACCGACGTCGAGATCCTGAAAATCATGGTGGAATAAGCATCGCACTTCCACATCAAATCATACTTTATTACATTTAGTTATCAACAACCCATGTTGAAAAGTTGTTGATAACTTATTGTTATCCCAACAATCCAATCAAAGACATTTTCCTAATTTTGGAATTTGTCTAATATAGGCTTTGTTTCGGATTAAATAATTAAGTATCAAATAATTAAAATCTTATCAAATGAAACGAACTTTTACATTAATGTTGACAGCGTTTTTGCTGTTGACGGGGATGTCGCTATGGGGTCAGTTGCGAACTGAAGCCTCCATCGACTTTTCCGAACAAGGGTATGAAAATTCTCAAGACATGGATGGAGTTCTCATCACTATTGATGAAAACGTCACCGTCATGTTCAACAAAGCCTCTGGAAACAACGGCCCAAAGTATTACAATACCGGCGCTGCCATTCGTGCATACGGAGGAAACAATTTCGTCGTATCTTCCACAGGCACACTAAACTCCATCACCCTTACTTTTGGCTCAGGAGACGGTAGCAACGAAATTATTACCGAAGTTGGATCTTTCGAATCCCCGACATGGACGGGCAGCGAATCAGAAGTCACCTTTACCATTGGAGGCACTTCAGGCCACCGCCGTATAAAAGGGATCGATGTGGTTTATTCTTCAGGAGGCGCTCCTCAACAATACGTAGCCATGCCGACCTTCAATCCTGAATCGGGAGTCTACTATGAGCCTCAAAACGTTACTATTGGTTGCGAAACGGAAGGTGCTACCATCCACTACACTACTGATGGCAATACTCCAACCGAAGAAAGCCCTGTCTATAATTCCCCACTGTCCATTAATGTAACCACTACTGTTAAGGCAAAAGCATGGAAGACGGGGTATCAGCCCAGTCCAGTGGCCACCGCAACCTATTCCATCACCAACCTTATCACCATCGCCGAGGCACGAGCCTTAGCCGTTAATGAATACGCTTTGGTGCAAGGCATCGTGACCTTTGTCGACGGACGTAACGTCTACATCCAAGATGCTACAGGAGGCATTTGTCTTTTCCTCAACAATAATACCGTCCCTTCCGAGTTGGCGCTTGGCGACATGGTGCAAGCCTACGGTAAACGCGCCAATTACAACGGTCTTGCCGAATTAAGCAATATCAACGGCGGCAACAGCGACGAGTTCGTCATCCTCTCTTCAGGTAACACTTTGCCCCTCGTTGTTAAGACCATCGCTGAAATCAATGAAGGCGGTGCCGATGCCCTGCAGTGCACCCGTGTAAAGATCGAGGAAGCCACCATCGGTGCCATCAACACCAGCGGCAACACCCCTCTTACGCAAGACGAAAACAGCATCAACATCTATAAAGTTCCCGAATTGACCAACATTGAAGAAGGCGACGAGGTTGATGTCATTGGCGTGGTCGGTTATTTCAATGCCGCACAAATCAGAGTGGCATACGCCTCCGATGTCGTATTGAGCGAAACACCAGTCATCCCTGACCCAGAGTTGACTGTTTCCGCAACCGAGCTCAACGATTTCAGATATACATACGGCGAGGGTCCTTCGGCTCCAAAAAATTTCACTATTTCTGGTGTTAACCTTACTGATGACGTGACCCTGACTGCTCCTCAAAACTACCAGTTGAGCATAAATCCTGAAAACGGCTATTTTGACACAGATGAACTCTCACCTGTCGGAGGTACGTTGAATGAGACAACAGTTTACGTCAGATTGAAAGCCGGACTGGAAGTAGGAAACTATTCGGGCAACTTGACCATCGTTTCGGGCGGCCTCAGTCACAACATTGCTCTTTCCGGCATGGTCGACGAAATACCTGTCGTCGCCATGACGATTGCCGAGGCTCGTGCCTTGAGCAACGGCCAATTTGCCCAGGTAGAAGGCACAGTCATTTTTATTGACGGTCGCAACGTCTATATCCAAGACGAGACTGCTGGCATCGACCTTTACCTCAATTCAAATACCGTTCCCAGTGGTCTTGCCGTGGGTGACAATGTACGCGCCTATGGTAGCAAGACCGTTTATAAAGGTCTTGTCGAGCTATCTGGAATCAACGGAAACAATGCCGACGAATTCTCGGTACTCTCCCATAACAACACCCTGCCATTGGCAGTAAAGACCATCGCTGAAATCAACAGTGACTTCGGCAGCGTCAACCTGCTGCAATCCACCCGTGTGAAGATTGAGGAGGCCATCATCGGCGCTATCAACCCGAGCGGCACCACAGTCATCAGCCAAGATGGCAACAGCCTCAACATCTATCTCATGCCTATCGTTGAAGGCTTAGCGCAAGGTGATGAGGTGACCGTCACAGGTGTTATCGGATGCTACAACAACCCACAGCTTCGAATCGCCAGCGCCGATGACGTGACATTCGGCCATCAGCCCATCCTGACAGCCAACCCGAACTCAATTAGCGGTCTGACCTACGACTACGAAAGCGGCGGTCCCTCCGAAATTGCCAGCTTCGTACTCGAAGGCAACTACTTGGTTGGCAACGTCAGTGTCTATCCCACTGAGAGTTTTGAAGTATCCACATTTGCTGGCGAAGGCTTCTTCCCCGAGAATCCAGCGATGATTTACATTCCCGAGACCAATCATTTCGACAACCTCAACATTTATGTTAGGATGAAAGCTGGTCTTGAAGGCGGCACCTATGACGAACAAATTGCCATTGCTTCACCTGATGCCGACACCTTGTTTGTAAGCATCACGGGCACCGTTACTGGAGGCACTCCCACTCCTCCCGACCCACCTACTCCACCCACCCCAGGCGATGGCAACTATGTCCGCATTAACGATTTGAGTACCCTCACTGCAGGCAGCTATGTAATCTTCGCCGCACGTTTTGACGAAAATGCCAACGACTATTACGCCATGAGCAACAGTTCGTCGGGCAAGCCCACGGGCGTGCTGTTCACCTCAGCCACAGCTAACGAAAACGAAGTCCTGCCCGCCTCCATCGTCGATGAAGAAACCAGCTACTATTGGATTGTGGGAGTGACGGACAACGGCTACACCTTCACCAACGCCGCTGGCGAACTCATTGGTTACTCCACTAGCACCAACTTCGCCACAGACGTAAACACCGAGTGGACCATCGAGTTTGGCACAGCTGGCAATGAAGCCATGGTGCCCAACTACGCCGGATTCCTCATCAGCAACGTGAACAATTCCGTGAGACATTTTGCTTTAAACAGCAACCACAACTTCGGTCCGTACCACACCAACAACTTCAACAACAGTGGTTACAACTTCTATCTCGACATCTTCGTGAAGACTGAAGGCGGAGAACCGCCCGTCCCACCCACTCCTACGGTAGCCACACCTACCTTCTCGCCTGCCGCAGGCACTTATACTGAAATACAGAATGTGAGCATCACATGCGCAACCGACGGTGCTACCATCTATTACAGCACAGTATCAGAAAACGGTCCTTGGACAGAATACACCGAAGCCATCGCCGTGGAGGAAAGCGTGACAATTTGGGCATATGCGGAGAAGGACGGCTACAATAACAGCGCTGTCGCCAGTGCGACTTACACCATCCAAAGCGGCGGAGGTACCATGGTCACCATCTTCAACCAAGACTGGGAAGGCGAAATGAACGGCTGGACCTTTGTCAATGTGGATGGTGAAATGAGTTGGACCGTGGCCCAATACAGCGGCAACCACTATGCTTATGCCAACGGTTATAGTGCCGGATCTGCACATGCCAACGAAGACTGGTGCATCTCTCCTGCTTTCGATTTGGACAGCTACAGCAACGAAGTGCTGACATTCAGAACGGCAATGAAATTCACGGGGGATACCATTGGAATCTACTTCTCCAACAACTACGACGGAGAAGACCCGAACGCGCCTGGGACTATCTGGACACCTCTGACTGGTTATGCCCTATCACAAGGCAATTATGAATGGGTGGAATCTGGTCCCGTCAGCCTTGCTGCCTTGAGTGGCACGAATTGCTATATCGCTTTCAAATACACGAGCACTGACACGGAAGCCGCTGCTTGGGAAGTTGACGACATCATGCTGATTGGCGAAACCTCGACCTCAACACCTGTTGTCAATGTGACTCCGCTTACCCTTTCTGGATTCACCTATATGGAGGGTGAAGGCCCGTCGGATGAACAGTCGTTTGTTATTTCAGGAACGAACCTCACAGAGCCAATCATCGTGAGCAATCCTGACTTATACTTCCAGATTTCGCGCACTTCAGGCAACGATTTCTCGAATGAACAGAGCATTACTCTTGATCCGACAAACGGCATCATCGACCAAACTATTTATGTAAGAATGGCCGCAGGTCTTGCCGCGGGCTCTTATTCCACAACACTCATTGTTAATTCAGAAGTTGGCAACATTAATGTGACTTGCAATGGCAATGTCACTGCACAACCTGTCCCGGGAGATGACTATGTGCGCATCTACAATGTAAGTGAACTCGTGGATGGCAATCACGTCGTCTTTGCCGCCCGCTTCGATGAAAACGCCGCCGATTACTATGCCATGAGCAATTCCGCCTCTAGCCATCCCACAGGCGTGTTGTTCACCTCTGTCCTCAATGGCAGCGAAGAGATCCTTCCCTCCTCCATCCTTAACGAAGAGGACAATTTCTATTGGACCGTGAATGTCACCGCTGACGGCTATACCTTCACCAATGCTAACGGCGAACTGATTGGCTACTCCTCAAGCACCAACTTCTCCCCCAATGGCGACAACACGGTGTGGAGCATAGAAATCGGCACTTCAGAAGAGACTGCCATGGTTCCCAACTACACGGGCTTCGTTATTGGCAACGTGAACAATCCTAATAGGGCCTTTGCTTTGAATGGCAGCCACAACTTCGGTGCCTACCACATCCAGAACATGGCTAGTGAAACCTACAACTTCTTCCTCGACATCTTCATGCAAGGCGAAGGCGGCTCATGCACCGTGGCGGCTCCGACCTTCAGTCCCGCAGGCGGCACTTATTATGAAGCCCAAAATGTGAGCATCAATTGTAGTACCCCAGGTGCCAACATTTATTACAGCACAATTTCAGAGAACGGTCCTTGGGTACCCTACTCAAGCCCCATCACTGTTGACGAGAACATGACCATTTGGGCTTACGCTGAGTTGGAAGGCTGCAACGACAGCCCCGTGGTGAGTGCAGAATATGTCATCCAAGCTGGCCTTACCATCATCTTCAACCAAGACTGGGAAGAGGACTGGCACGGTTGGACCGAGGTCTGTGTGGAAGGCGACTCGCTCTGGCGTATCGCCTCATACCAAGGCAACCATTACGCCTATGCTAACGGCTACAACCATCCTGCCACAGAGGATTGGCTTATTTCGCCTGCTTTCGATTTGGACAGCTACGACGATGTGGTGTTGAGCTTCAGAACAGCCATGAACTACACTGGCGATAGCCTCCACGTGTACTTCTCCAACGACTACGACGGCCAAGACCCGACCAGTGCCACATGGCAAGAACTCGAATGCGAACTCTCACAAGGCAGTTGGAACTGGGTTGAGTCGGGTGAAATCAGCCTCGATGAATTCAGTGGTTCGAACTGCTACATTGGTTTCAAGTACACTTGCACCGATGAAGAGGCCGCTGGTTGGGAAGTCGACGACATCATGCTCGTTTCGGGTGGCATCAGCACTGACCCTTACCTCATTGCGACACCTAACGCCTTGAGCGGTTTCAGCCATGTCGTCGGCCATGGGCCATCCGCGTCACAGACTTTTAACCTCACAGGAGGCAACTTCCTGCCAGCGGCAGGTGGTAGTTATGGCTATGTGTTACTCACTTTGGGTGACAACAGTCCTTTCGAAATATCGTTAGACGACGAAGAATACACTTCCACTTTGTATATAGAGATCGGTGGCTCCACACTGGACACGACAATCTTTGTCAGACTGTGGGGTGATGAGATTGGCCAATACGATCGGGTTCTTTTAATTGAGGCAGCATACCAAGGCATATTCAACTTCTTAGTGACGCTCTCTGGCGAGGTGCTCAGTGCCGACCAGCCTACCATCTCAGCTGCCATGCCGCTTTACATCCAAGGCAACAATGGATCGAACAACAACCGCGTGCCCGTGGCTATCCAAGTCACGCTGCTTAACCTCGAACCGAACACCACCTACCGTTACACCAACCAATTGGTTGACGACAACGACGGACCCGAAACGGCTGGTGCAGGCAATGTGATTTACGTCAATGACCAAGGTTTCTACCGTTCCACCAGTCCAAGCCTTGAGTCAGAAGGTGACTATGGTGAGTTTACGACAAGTGCCAATGGCAGCCAAATCGTATGGTTCATGAACGAGCCTACAGCTAATGCCCGTTTCACTCCTGGCAACCATGTCTATCTTCGTATCCGCCTCAACGACGGTCACGATGGTACAGAAGTGGCTAATACCTTCACCACCGATGAATATGCCACTGTGCTTAACTTTGGCACCGAAAACGACGAATATAGCGGTTCCGCTTTCTATGTGAAGAGCGAAGAAGCTCCTATGAGCTTCGCCATGCTGTTGTCTGATGCAAACGACCTCCGTCCGCTTTATTCCACCAGCATCGAAACAACTGGTGTCAACTATGGTAACATCAACCAATACGCCGACTTCTACAAGGAAGAGGTTGCTGGCAATGACGGTTGGTTCGGTGGCATCCTTCCCAACGTGAATCCAAATGGCATCAACCGCATTTTGATCTGGGATCTCTACAGTTACTCACTTAATGAATACCTCACCGAAAACGGAGAGTGGTATCCAAACGCCAACACCGTCAACCCGACAAATGGCTTGGATGAGCCCATCTTCATCGACCTCACCTATGATGGTGTTGAAGAAACGGTTGAGTCAAACGTGAAGGTCTGGAGCGCCGACCATGAATTTGTAATCGAAAACGGCGACAATGCCCATTATAACATGACCGTGTACAACATCCTCGGACAGCCCATGATAATGAAGCAGATCAACGCGGGCAGCACTGAGTGCATCAGTCACAGCCTTGCCACGGGCGTCTACATCATCAGTTTGCAAAACAACCAGAACGCAGTTTCTGTAAAAGTAATAGTAAAGTAATAATAGTTAGGTAAGTAATTCTTCCCTTCGGGGAAACGAAAAGTCCGGGAGCTGCTCTCGGACTTTTTTATTGTGGTAATGTTGCCAAAAAGAAGAAGAAGGCATGTCATTCCCTTGGAATCTATGCCTTCTTCAACTTTTTAATGTAACTTGGTTCTCTTAATCAAGTAACTCGTCAGCACTTGGTTGTAGTCCTTATTAATATCGGCCTCCACATAGTCGATTTGGTACTGGTAGCAATGATGCAGCAAAGCCTCCTTGCGCTCAGTCATAATCTTTTTGTAGGTTTCCTGTACCTCAATGGGATTAAGTTTCAGCACGTCGCCCGACTCCAAATCGACAAAACGGTACGGGCGGTTCTCAAAGTCAAGATTCTGCTCCAAGTTGCTGTCAAAGACATGGAACAAAATGACTTCATGCTTATTATATTTCAAATGCTCCAAGGCCTCAAACATCGGCTTATAGTCGTCGAGCCCATCGAGCATATCGGTGAAAATCACCACAAGACTGCGGCGGTGCGTCATCTCAGCAATCTGGTGTAAGCACTGTGGTGTTGAGGTGGTCTTGCGGTTGTTTTTGTCGTAAGTGTCAATCAGTTTCTCCAGTTCAGTATAGATCAACTTGTTGTGCACATTGGACGACTTGGCTGGCTCATGAAACACAATGGTTTCATCAAACAAGTCAAGGCCCACAGCATCGCGCTGACGGCGCATCAGCTCCATCAGCGAGGCGGCGGCATAGATGGAGAAAAAGAGTTTGTTGGGGTGCTCGAAGTCAATCTTCTGCCTTACGGGGAAGCACATGCTCGAGCTTTGGTCGATGACCAGTTGGCAACGCAGGTTGGTCTCCTCCTCGTAGCGCTTCACGAAGAGCTTCTCCGTGCGGCCATACAGTTTCCAGTCGATATGGCGGATGGGCTCACCTGTATTATAAAGGCGATGTTCGGCAAACTCAACAGAAAAACCATGGAAGGGACTCTTGTGTAAACCCGTGATGAATCCCTCCACGATTTGTCGTGCCATGAACTCTAAGCTGCCGAACTGCGTCAGCCGGTTCCTATCGATTGAAAAGTCCAAGGTTGTTGAACTGTTGATTGTTTAATTGTTTAATTGTTGACAATGACTTATGACAATGACTATGACCGCTTCAACTTAGAGTAAAAGCGGTCATAGTCATAGTCACTGGTCATAGTCAGAACAGTTTCTCCAGTTTCTCCACAAATACCTTCTTGGGAGCGGCGCCTACGTTCTTGTCGACGGGCTGTCCACCCTTGAAATAGAGAACGGTAGGAATGTTCATAATGCCATATTTTCCAGCGGTGCCGGGGCATTCCTCAACGTCACATTTCACGGCAATCATCTTGCCTGCATATTCTTCTGAAAGTTCATCGACGATGGGCTCTACCTTTTTACAAGGGCCACACCAAGTAGCGCCAAAGTCCACCATCACAGGGAGTTCCGATTTCAGGACGACTTCTTCAAAACGGTCGTCAGTCATTTGAATTACTGCCATAGTTTTAATTCGTTTAGTTTATAAATCTGATTCTACTCATTTTCGGATTGCAAAGATACAAATTTTCTTTTTTATCGCAAGTCAAATTCCACAAAAGGCATCTTTTCCAATAGAGGTAACACCTCCTGAGCATTGATTGAACCTTTCACAGGAGTCAGATTGCAGGACTTTTTGCCTAGCGGATCAAAAAGATGCAGTTTATAATGCTGTTTTCCAGGATTATCCTTCAGGACTTTGATAAAATCTTCCATACTCTCCTTATTCATTTCAGCCACATTCAACTTGATGTAAACTGTCTTAGAGGTGGATTCCAAAAGCGAGTCAAGCAAACGTGCCTCCGTAAACCTTACTTCAAGAGTCTGTAGCATCACATTCGGGTCTTGTCCCGCCCTTGGGAAAGGTCGGTCCATAATACCGGAAAGCATCACGAACGAATTGACCGTCAACAGATTCCTACAATTCAAATAATTCTCCTTGAACAATGCAAACTGCAATGCACCGCTTTGATCCTCAATGGTGAAACGACCGTAAGGATTGCCATTTTTCGCAGTAAACTCCTCAGCCCTGGTAATCTGTCCGCCAAGGCGAACCGGCCGCTTCAAGTTCTTCTCCACATCATTCAAGGCATTCTTCAAACCTTCCACATCGCAGTTACAGAAGTACTTGATAGGCAGGTGATAGACCTGCATGGGATGCGAGGAGATATAGAAGCCCAAAGCCTCCTTCTCCATTTCCAATTCCTTCATCTTCGACCACGGTTCACACTCTGGCAATGGGATATTGAAGGTCTCCTCCGTCCCTTCGTCGCTACCGAAACCGAAGAGATCCATCTGCGCCGAGTTCTTACGCTCGTTGAACGAGGCCACCATGCGCATGGCGCGTTCAGAGAAAGGCACCGAGTCGTTGGGGGCGATGTTAAACAACATAGCGCGATGGAAGCCTTTGAAGCTATCAAAGCAACCCGCCATACCCATGCTCTCCAAAGCCCTGACATTTAAGCCTTTGTCGGCAACGCGCATCACGAAGTCACCGAAGTCCTTAAACTTGCCGTTGGCTTCGCGCTCGGCAACGATACCCGCCACAGCCGCCTCACCCACGTTCTTGATACCGCCCATGCCATAACGGATTTCGCCTTTCTCGTTGACCGAGAACTCATATTCCGACTCATTGACATCAGGGCCAAGCACATCGATTTTCATGCGCTTGCACTCTTCCGTCATAAAGTTCACTTGCTTGATATCGCCCAACTCGTTGTTGAGCACTGCTGCCATGAACTCAGCGGGATAGTGCGCCTTGAGGTAAGCCGTCTGGTAAGAAACCCAGCTATAGCAAGCCGCATGCGACTTGTTGAAGGCGTAGGATGCGAACTTCTTCCACTCTTCCCAAATCTTCTCCAAACGCTTCTTCACCTCATCTTCGGGCAAGTTTTCCGTTTTGGTCAGCTTGGCCACACCTTGTTTCATGAACTTGCCATAAAGTTCCTCCATCTTAGCCAACTGCTTCTTACCCATAGCCTTACGCAAAGTATCGGACTCGCCTCTCGTAAAGTCAGCCAGCTCGCGCGAGAGCAACATCACCTGCTCTTGATAGACGCAGATGCCGTAGGTGTCCTTCAAATATTTCTCCATGCAATTGAAGTCGTACTTGATCTCCTGCCTACCTTGCTTGCGGGCGATGAAATCAGGGATGTTATCCATCGGGCCGGGACGGTATAGGGCATTCATTGCGATGATGTCGCCGATGACGGAAGGCTGCAACTCACGGAGATACTTCTGCATTCCTGGCGATTCAAACTGGAAGGTTCCAATGGTGTTGCCAGCCGAATACAATTTGTAGGTCTCTTCATCGTCAATAGGGATATGGTCAATGTCGATTTCGACGCCATGCGTCTTCTTTATGTTCTTCAAGGCATCCTTAATCAAGGTCAAGGTCTTAAGGCCCAAGAAGTCCATCTTGATGAGGCCTACCGTCTCGATGACATGACCATCATATTGGGTCACAACCACATCCTCCTTGGTATCTTTATCCTTGACGGTACAAACTGGTGCTACATTAGTCAAGTCATCGGCACCAATGATGACACCACAGGCATGGATGCCGATTTGGCGGTTGGTGTCCTCCAACTCCTCGGCGTAAGTCAGCATGGAAGAAATGTTCTTGTCGTCGCCCTCAACCAGCTGCTTCAGTTCGGGGACATATTTGTAGCAGTTCTTCAGGTTGACCTTAGGCATCTTCTTGGGCACCTCACCTTCAACGGCTTTCACCGCCGCCTCATCAAAGTTACGGTCAGGGATAAAGCTCTTGATTTTGTTGACCTCGGGCAATGGCACTTTCTGCACACGCCCCACATCGGCGATGGCTGATTTGGCTGCCATCGTGCCATAGGTGATGATGTGTGCCACCTTCTCCTTGCCGTATTTCTTTGTAATCCAATCCAATACACGTCCACGACCGTCATCGTCGAAGTCCACATCAATATCGGGTAGGGAGATACGATCAGGATTAAGGAAACGCTCAAACAGCAAGTCGTATTTCAGCGGGTCGAGATCGGTAATTTTCAAACAGTAAGCCACCACGGAGCCAGCTGCAGAGCCACGGCCTGGACCTACAGAAACGCCTAACTCCTCACGCGCTGCACGGATATAGTCGCTCACGATGAGAAAGTAACCTGGGAAACCCATGGTCTTCATCACGTGCAACTCGAACTTAATGCGCTCTATTTGGTCTTCGGTGAGGTTCTCGCCATAACGCTTTTTGGCACCCTCCCAAGTCAACTTGGCGAGATAATCAGCCTCGAGCTTGATACGGTACAGACGGTCGTAGCCGCCCAGTTTCTTGACCTTCTTCTCGGCTTCTTCCTGACTCATAATCACATTGCCATGCTCGTCGCGAGTAAACTCGTTGAAGAGATCCTCCTCGGTAAACTTTTTCCTATATTCTTCCTCCGTACCGAAATCCTCAGGGATGGGGAACTTAGGCATAATGGGGTCAGAGTCGATGCTATAGGTTTCAACCTTATCAACAATCTCCTGCGTGTTTTCCAGCACCTCGGGATGGTCGGAGAAGATGCGGCCCATCTCTTCGGGCGTCTTCAGCCATTCCTGTTTGGTGTAGTGCATGCGTGTCGGGTCATCAAGGTCTTTGCCGGTGCTGAGGCAGATTAGACGGTCGTGTGCCTCGCCGTGTTCCTCCTCCACAAAGTGAACGTCATTGGTGGCGATGACCTTCACATTATATTTCTTCGCCAAGTCAAAGATAATCTTGTTCACATCTTTCTGACGTTCATACACTTCTGTATCGCCGCCAGGCTTGTCGGTCTTGTGCCGCTGGACTTCAAGGTAATAATCCTCGCCAAAGAGATTCTTGAACCATTGGATCGACTCCTCTGCGCCCTTCATGTCGCCGTTCATGATCTTTTGTGGCACCTCGCCAGCGAGACAGGCAGAGCTGCAAATCAGTCCTTCGTGGTATTTCTCAAGCAGACTGTGGTCGATACGGGGATTGTAGTAAAAACCATCCGTGTAGGCGATGGAACTCAGCTTGCAGAGGCTGTGGTAGCCCGTCTTGTTCTTGGCCAATAAAATAAGGTGCCAACCTCGGTCCTGACGACCGTCGCGTTTGTCGATACTGATGGGGGCACAGTAGGTCTCAATGCCGAAGATCGGCTTGAAGAACTGCTTATTCAACTTTTCGATTTGCTCTTGGGCGGCAATCTTTTCTTCATCAGTAGACTCAGGCTTCCCGATAATGGCTTGTTGTTCCTTGATAGCATCTTTAACCTTGCCGTTCTCTTTGTTCACCGTATCAGCGAAATCCTTGATGCCGAACATGTTGCCATGGTCGGTAAGGGCGAGGCTATACATGCCATTTTTCTTGCATTTGGTCACCAAGTCGGGTACCTTTGACATGCCGTCGAGCATGGAATAGTGCGAGTGGACGTGAAGATGCGTGAAATGTTGCGGCAAATAATCGCCAAACTCGGGCACATCATCCTGTTGCTCGTCTTCGTCGACAATAGATTCGAAGGTGATGCCCGCAGGCTGAATCACATCGGGATTGGCTGCTTTGAAGTCGGCAATAAACTGGGCATCAACACCCAAGTCGCGTTCATCCAAAATGCCGCGTCGCACCAATTCAAGGAACACGCGTGCCGTAGCCTCCACGTCGGCAGCGGCATTGTGGGCATCATCAAACTTCTCGCCAAACAAAATATGGTGGAACTCTTCTAATCGTGGCAGCTTAAATCTGCCATTCTTGCTACCGGGCAGCTGACAAAACTCAGCGGTTTTCTCAGTGCAGGTGTCCACCTTCCGCCAGTTGGGTAGCGGATTCTCGCCCTTTTTACGCAGGAATTCACAGCCTAGGATACATAGGTCGAAGTCGATATTATGTCCCACGAAATGCGTGACTTTCGAGGCCGATTGCAAGAAGATGTCGAGCACTTCCTCTAACGGCCTACCGTGTTTCATGGCATAGTTGGTGGTGATGTGATGCACCGACCTGACGGCGATAGGAATTTCAAAGCCCTCAGGCTGAACAATATAGTTATGGTTCTCCACGAAGCGACCTTTCTCGTCATGGATTTGCCAAGCCAGTTGCACCATGCGCGGCCAGTTGTCGAAGTCGGTCAGCGGCGCGTTATAATTAAGGGGTAGACCAGTGGTCTCTGTATCGAAGACTAAAAACATAATCGGTTGAGAATTGATAATTTAGAATTGAAAGTTGGGGCAAGATTTGCCTCAACTTTCAGCCTTCAAAAATAAGAATTATATGGGAACGGCGCAAGCGCACCGAAAAGAATTTTCCGTATCTTTGCTCCATTATTACCTAACAACACAAACATCATGAAAACCCTCAAACACCTCTTCCTAATTACCATCGCTCTCCTCTCCTGCCGCGCAGCCATAGCGCAGGATTATTTCCTCGACCGTTTCTATTCCGACGACGGAGTCGATCAAGTGCAATTCTACTACAACGCCGACAACCTGTTGGAATCCTACCATTCCGTATCCAATGCGGGCGGCGAAATTGATGACCTCATCGACTCGCTCTACTATGACGAACACGGCAACATAATCCGCATCGACTTTTTCCAATATTACGACAACGAGTGGATCTTCCCGAGCTACATCACCTATACCTACGACGACAACAACCACCGCATCACCCGTACCAACTACAACGACTGGGGCAGCGGATTCGAGTTGCAAGGCATCTACACCTATACTTATGATGGCGACCTACTCACCAGCTACGAGATGACCCTCGGCGGCACATTGCTCATGCGCGGCACATATTCCTACGACGGTGGCGGCCTCTGCACACAACTCCTCGAAGAATACAACGACGCCTGGGGTGGCACGGGATGGAGCAACTCGGCCCTCACCACCTACACCTACGATGAAGCCGGCAATTGCACCAACGAAACCTACTCCTATTGGCAAAACGGATGGGTGCCGGACTCCAGCATCGACAGGTTATTCGATGCCAACGGCAACTGCATACAGCGCGAGAAACACACCAACGGACAAGTCGCCGACCGCGTGACCTATAGCTACGACGAAGCCTGCACCATCGACCATGTCCTCATGCCCTATCATCCAGAGCCTAACTACACTTGGGATCAGTTCGCCAACCGTCCCCTTGGTTATGCCTGGGAGGCTGCCAACGACGGCGGGCAACTTGTCTATGTCTGTGACTACATCTTTGAATATGGCGACTTCGAGGGCGTTCCTCAACATGAAGCACCCATCGCAGACATGATGGTTGTATATCCCAACCCCACCCAAGGAGAAATGACCCTCAACCTTGAAGGCTTGCGCCGCTATGAAATCATCGATATGAACGGCAAAACCGTCTTGCAAGGTCAGGCCAACGGGAAACGGCACACCATCGATGTGTCCGACTTAGCTTCAGGCCTTTATTTGGTGAAAGCCTACAACGGACAAAGTTGGAGCATCAGCAAAGTGCAAGTCAAATAAGGTCAAGCTTTCTTTTCCGTCAAGATCATAAACAGGATTGCGAAAAGAATCAGCGCGACGCCGAGGGCGACATTGAGCGTGAAGGCCTCGTGGAAGACAATTGTGCCAATAACAATGGCCGTCAAGGGTTCAAGGATGCCGAGGATGGAGGTCTTGGTGGCACCAACAGCCTTGCTTGAAGCCGCCAAGGTGATAGTGGCAATAGCCGTAGGCAAAATCGCCAAACCCAAGACATTCAGCCAACTGACCGCATCGGGAACGGCATTGAGATGCACGCCAAAACCCGACAAGGCAAACAACATCACCGAGCCTATCAAGAAGCAATAGAAAGTCAAGGTGAGGTTAGGAATCGCTTTGACTTGCTTGCTCAAGTTGACGATGACAATAAATAAGGTATAGCACAATCCCGAGGCCACCACGAGGGCGATGCCGCGCCAGTCGATAAAGCCACCCCCACCTTTAAGCGAAAGCAAAATGGCGCCCGCCACGCCCGCAAAAATGGAAATCCATGTCTTCCAACTAGGGAACTGTCCGAAAAACATCATAATCAGCGCGACCATGATGGGATAAACATAAAGGATACTCGTGGCAATACCAGACGGAATGTATTTATAGGCCTCAAACAAAGTGATGCTGCATCCCGTGAACAAAATACCGAGGATGGTCATCAGTCCGAACTGCTTCCAGGTAATGCGAATCTGCCGTTTCGCAAAGAGCATATAAGCCAACATCAACAACGTGGCCACACCATAACGATAAAACAATAAAGAGTTGACATCCAAGCCCTTGTTGATGACAGGCACGCCAAAGAGCGGGTTCATGCCGTAGGTGATGCCCGAGACGATGCCCGCTATATAACCCCAATGAAGTGTATTCTTTTTTTCCATACTCAAAAACGGCGGCAAAATTAGGCATTGTCGGGCGATTTACGAAACGGGGAAAAAGAAAAATTTTTCCGACCTGATTGCCAGTCCGATAAAAAGTTGTACTTTTGCAGCCGAAACCTCGGGTAGGTTTTAGTTAATTCATTAAAAATCAACTTAAAACATTAAATTATGCCTGCAAAAATTAGATTGCAAAGACATGGCAAGAAGGGTCAACCCTTCTATCACATCGTAGTTGCCGACTCTCGCTCGCCACGTGATGGTAAATTCATTGAGAAATTAGGCACCTACAACCCGCTCACCAACCCCGCTCAGATCAACATCAAGTTTGACAGAGCCCTGTATTGGTACAGCGTTGGCGCTCAGCCCACCGACACTGCTCGTTCGCTGCTCAGCAAGACCGGCGTCATGATGAAGTATCATCTGATGCGTGGTGTCCAGAAAGGCGCTATGACTGAAGAGCAAGCTGAAATCAAGTTCCAGAACTGGATGAAGGAGAAGGAAGCCCGCAACGCCAACATCGTGAAGGCTGACGAAGAGAAGGCCCGTGGCGAGAAGAAGACCCGTCTGGAAGCCGAGAAGCAAGTCAACGAGGCCCGCGCCGCCGAGCTCGCTAAGAAGAGACTCGCTGAAATGGAAGCCAAGAAGGCTGCTGAAGCCGAAGCCGCCGCTGAGGCTGCTGCCGAGGAAGCTCCCGCTGAGGAAGCCCCGGCCGCCGAAGCTGAAGCTCCTGCCGAAGCCTAATCGGAATATTTCAGAAAAAAGAAAACCGCTCCATTTCGGGCGGTTTTTTTATTTTTGCCGATTGAAAAACAATTGAAATATGAACACCATCCTAAACTATTCAGAGAAGTCAAAACTCTATGAACTGATTGCAACCAACCCAAAGCTGTTGCCCCTCCTGCCCCGCTTTGGCATCCAACTCGGATTTGGTGACCACAGTGTAACTGAAGTGTGCCAAGCCAATAGTGTCGATACTAGGCTTTTCCTCCTCATCTGCCGAATTTACACCAATGAAAAAGTCACTATCCTTCCTAAGGACATAGAAGCCATCAACATGGATGGTCTCCTACCTTATCTTCTTGCATCACACAAGTATTACCTCGACGAACGTTTCCCCCACATTGAGGAGCATTTGCAACACATCATTGACGCAGGTGGGGCGAAATACGGCAACATGCTCAGCCACTTCTACACCGAATATAAGCAAGAGGTGGAAAGGCATTTCAAATACGAAGAGGAAGAGGTTTTCCCTTACATCGAGGCACTGCGCAAAGGGCAGACCTCGACCAATTTCAGTATCGAACAGTTTCGTAACAACCACAGCAATATTGAGGACACGTTAGAGGACATGATGAACATCCTTATCAAATATCTTCCAAGTGACATCCTTCCTAAAGAACGCGTCGAAATCTCTGCCGATATCATCGAGCTCTCTTCCGACCTTATCAGTCACTCACTTATTGAAGATCAGATACTTATCCCCTATGTTGAAACCCTTGAAAAAGCCAAGCCATGAGTAACCGAGTCATCATCTGTGAAGCCTCGGAAATCATCACCACAGGGCTTTACGAAATCATTCAAGGCATGGACGGTTTCGATGTCGTAGCTCGCTTAGACACTCCTGAAAGCCTCTCTGAGAAAATCCTCGCAACCGACGCCAACACACTCATCATCAATCCTAACCTCCTTGGTTTCAGCGACCGTTACCTGCCTCAACAACTCATCAAGGAGTATCCGCAATTCACAATCATCGCTCTAGTAACCACTTACATCGAGCTTCCCGCATTGAAATCATACAACGGCGTTATCGAAATCAACGACCCGAAGCAAAAAGTCATTGCCAAGATGAAACAGTTTGCCCAAGACAACGACAAACAGGAAAAAACCGAAGATGTGGAACTCTCGAAGCGCGAAATCGATGTGTTGGTGGCAGTAGCCAAAGGCATGATGAACAAAGAGATAGCTGACCAGATGAACATCTCCATCCACACCGTCATCTCGCACCGCAAGAACATCACGCGCAAGACCGGTATCAAATCGGTGTCAGGACTCACGGTGTATGCATTGTTGAACAATCTGATTGACGAGAACGAGGTCTACAAATAAAACAAGGGCCAGCACAAAGGCCAGCCCCCATCAAATTTATGATTTCTCTGATTATTTCACCACAGAAATCTGTCTCACGCTAACACCGTTTCTGGTACTGATGCGAACCAAGTATATTCCCTCCTCAACATCCGCAAGACTGATGTTCACCACTTCGCCATCCACAGAAGCGTCGTAAATGATTTGGCCAAGCGTATTAATTAAGGTGATGTGATTCAGGCCTTCTGCTTCAATGGTAACCTGATCATAAGCAGGATTTGGATAAACATTGACGTCCTTTTGCATCTCGTTCACGCCATCTGTATGAGCAGTGACATAGTCATGAATACCGTCCACAGACATGGCTGGTACCGATTCACATACCCCGCCTACAATTGTATTGATAGCCGTCACCTGATAATAATAGGTCTCAGCACTGGTATCATTGTCATCAAAATGCATGTCCGTTCCAGTGGCAATGCCAATCAAATCATAATTCTGGCCATCAACGGAACGATAGACATAGTAGCCGTATGTTTGGCTCGTCGTGCCCGACCAAACCACATTCGTGACAGTGATATTGTCAATCACCAAAGAATAATTCGACACCTGGGTGAAATGACGGAAACCAAGGTAAATCTCCTGTCCTTCGTATGCCGATAGGTCAACAGAATAGGCGTGATATGGGTAGCCGGAATCCCATTCGGCAATGGTTGCAATGTTCATACCGTCACTAGAAGCTACGGCCACTCCAAAATGTTCAGTAGGATATGAAGGATCATAACCCGAAGCATAAAACGTCATCGAGGCATTCTCCATCACCTTGATTTTGGGCATGAAGGCATAGTTGTCAGGGCGAAGCGAGCCCAAGCCATTCATATAAGAAAACGAACTCAGTGAGGCATTGGTGTTGGTCGTGTTCACCGAGCCATCCGAGTTCATACCGCCACCATTATAGATGCCAAAGATCTGTCCATCGCCATCGGCATCGAGGAAGGTCCAGCCTTGTGGGTCTTCTTCAAAACCAGTGTATATCTCGCGTTCCCACGAAATCCTCACTTTGTCACCCAATTCCTCCGCTCTAAGGTTTTTCGGTGCCACACAATCCAACTCAGCTTCGGCACATTGAGGCTCGGCAAGGGCATAATAGTCACCTGTCTCCCTGCTGCCATCTTGGATGATACGGATGCAATAATTAGAGGTATAGCGGTTCACCTCGTGGGTGAAAGAGTTCTCCCCATGATTGAGAGTGGCTATCAACTCATCATCTGCATAGACCAGGGCGCCAATGGCAGGGCGCATCACCTCAGCCTCTACACCTGTCACCTTGATGTCGTCGACGCAGAGGTAATAGGTTTCGCCCGTCGTGTTGAAGTGACGGATAGCGATGTAAATCTGTTGTCCGGCATAGGCAGAAAGGTCGACAGAATACTCGGTGTAGGAGCCAGTGCTGTTCCATTCCTGAATCATAGTGAAATCGGCGGGATTGGAATTGCCCGAAGTAGAAACGGCTACGCCGAAATGCTCTGGGTCAGGCGCTATGCCAGGCATGTCGGCATCGCAGGCCATAAAGGAGATGCGGGCTTCTGCTGTGGCTGTCAAACGAGGAGTAACAATGTAATTGTCGGGATTGAGTGGACCAGGACCAGACATCCATGAGAAGGAGCGCAAGCCGATACCACCTCCGTAGCCACTCCAAGGATACACGCGGAAGTTCTGCCCATCGTTGTTGGCGTCAATGAGAGTGAGATCCATCAAGGTGCTGTCGGCGAAGTCGTAATACAATTCATCGAGTGGAAAAGGAGCCGACATCGTTGGCAATGTCCATGAAAGTTGAACCGTTGAGCCGTCGCTTTGTGCCTGGAGTCCATTGGGCGAACCTTGAAAATGGTCGGGCGTGCGATAGGTCCAAGCGTATTCGTTCTCAATCATCGCGCCATTCTCATAATAAGCACGAATGGTGGTCGTGTGAGTCGAGCCATCCGCAAAACCGTTGGTATTCAGCAAATAACTAGTGCCAAAATGGTTCTCTGCCACAACTTGACCATCAAGAACAATATCGCTACCGATTAAGAAACCGGCGTTGACGTTTCCGATGAAAACATTGTCAATGCAAATGGCGAACTTGTCGGTACAGTTGAAATGACGGATGGCAAGATAAACCTCCTGACCTGCATAAGCGGAAAGGTCAACGGAGTATACATGCCAATTGCCCTGACGGGTTCCGTTGTCTTTCGCGGTCAAATTCCATTCTTGAAGCATGGTGAAAGCCGAGGGGTTGTCATTGACCGTCGTCGAAACAGCTACGCCAAAATGCTCGGCTGGATAAGCCTCGTCCATAGCACTGGCATGAAAAAGTATCACTCCGCTTTCAGGAACAATCACGCGGGGCGAAACCATGAAATTGTTGGGCGTGAGCGGCGAAGTAGTGGCATTGTCGTAGGAATACGACACCAACATACCATCAGAGCCACCGTGACCCATGCCGCCTGTGGCAGGCAGTTGCCAATTGTGACTGTCGCCGTCGGCATCGATGAGGGTCCAGTCGAGGATGCGGCCTTCTTCAAAGTCCTCCTCGAAATCCCAATAGTAAGCTCCATCGGGAGAATAAACGCCTGGCGCGTGGTAAATCACATAGCCCGAAGCAGAAACATAGTTTTCAATGCCCTGTTGGGCTTTCGCTCCGAAAGAAGCGGTCATCAGTAGTGCCATTGCTAGGAATGGCATAAGGTGTTTTCGCATAAAGAAATGTAATTAATGTGAATTTAAATTGGGCTGCAAAGGTAGGGTTTTATCCTGACAATCCAAAATCTTAACGCAAATCCAAATAAAAACACCCTTTCCTCTTTGATAAAAAGAAATAATCGCTACCTTTGCACATCATTTCAACTAAACTAACAATTATGGCAAAAAACATCGAAGAAATCAAAGCCGCGTTGGCCTCCTACGGCATCACCGGCGCAAAAGACATTTATTATAATCCGAGTTACGAGCAACTCTTTAAGGACGAGATGGACCCCGCCCTAACCGGCTACGACAAAGGCGTGTTGACCGAACTCAATGCCGTCAACGTGATGACGGGCATCTATACCGGCCGTTCGCCCAAGGATAAATACATCGTCATGGATGCCAAGTCGAAGGACACCGTGTGGTGGACCACCGAAGGCTACAAGAACGACAACCACCCGATGAGCGAAGAAGTATGGGGTAAGGTCAAAGACCTCGCCAAGAAGCAACTCAGCGGCAAAAACCTCTATGTAGTTGATGCCTTCTGCGGCGCCAACAAGGACACCCGCATGGCCGTCCGATTCATCATGGAGGTGGCATGGCAAGCCCATTTTGTGCTCAACATGTTCATCAAGCCCACGGCTGAGGAACTGGCTGACTTCAAGCCCAATTTCACCGTTTATACCGCCTCGAAAGCCAAGGTCGACAACTACAAGGAACTCGGCCTCAACAGCGACACCTGCGTGGCCTTTAATGTGAGCTCACGTGAGCAAGTGATTTTGAACACCTGGTACGGTGGCGAAATGAAGAAAGGCATGTTCTCGATGATGAACTACTACCTGCCGCTGCAAGGCATCGCCGCCATGCACTGCTCCGCCAACACCGACATGAAGGGCGAGAACACCGCCATCTTCTTCGGCTTGAGCGGCACTGGTAAGACCACCCTTTCGACCGACCCGAAGCGCTTGCTCATCGGCGACGACGAGCACGGCTGGGACGACGAAGGCGTGTTCAACTTCGAAGGCGGCTGCTATGCCAAGGTCATTAACCTCGACAAGGAGAGCGAGCCTGACATTTACAACGCCATCAAGCGTAACGCCCTATTGGAGAATGTCACCGTCGATGCCAACGGCAAGATCGACTTCAAGGACAAGAGCGTGACCGAGAACACCCGCGTCTCCTACCCCATCGAGCACATCGAGAAGATTGTGAAGAACGTGCGTCCTATCTCGGCTGGTCCCGCCGCCAAGAACGTCATCTTCCTCAGCGCCGACGCCTTCGGCGTGTTGCCTCCTGTCAGCATCCTGACCCCCGAACAGTGCAAGTACTACTTCCTGAGCGGCTTCACCGCCAAGTTGGCTGGCACCGAGCGCGGCATCACCGAGCCTACACCGACCTTCAGCGCCTGCTTTGGTCAAGCCTTCCTTGAACTGCACCCGACCAAATACGCAGAGGAACTGGTAAAACGCATGGAACAGAGCGGCGCCAAGGCTTACTTGGTGAATACCGGCTGGAACGGCACGGGCAAGCGCATCAGTATCCGTGACACGCGTGGCATCATCGACGCCATCCTTGATGGTAGCATCGAAAAAGCTCCAACCAAGATGATCCCATACTTCAACTTCGAAGTACCGACCGCACTGCCAGGCGTCGACCCGAACATCCTCGACCCGCGCGACACCTACTCCGACAAGAACGCTTGGGAAGAGAAAGCCAAAGACCTCTCCTCACGCTTCATCAAGAACTTCGAGAAGTTCACTAGCAATGCCGCTGGCAAGGCTTTGGTGGCTGCTGGACCTAAACTTTGATTGGTCTCACGCAAAGATTTTTTCAAGCAGAAAACACAGAAAAAAAATGAAAGACGAGCCGCTCCGATTGGGGCGGCTCGTTTTGCGTTATGTTTGCGCATTGTCAAAAATTTGAGGGTTTCTATGGCTGCTCATCATCAAAACCAACATCTTTTCCATTCGGATGTGATTTTTTTGGTATTTTTGCACCCAAAATAATAATTGGAGTTTTATCAATCATTAACAAAATCAATAAAAATGAAGAAAACCATTAGAAAATTCGTTCCCGCAATGCTCGTTCTCGTAGCATTGGCAACCCTCTCGTTCATGGCCAAAGACAACGTCACGCTCAGACTCCGTCCGCAACAAGACAAGACCTATACCCTCACTTCAAAAGCAAACATGATGATGATGATGGAAGTGCAAGGTCAAACCATGAACATGTCACAGAACCTGGAAACCCGCCAAACTTTCACCACGAAAGAAACAAGCGATGCAAAATCCACCTTCGAGACCCAAATCGAGGCCCTAAAGTTGTCCATCTCACAAATGGGCATGAAATTAGAGTATGACTCTGAACATCCAGAAAAGACCAGTCCCATGTTGGCCGGGCAGACCTCAGAAATGGAGAAAGCCTTGAACAAGCCCACCATGGTATCTTACAGCGCATTGGGCACTGCCATCGACTCGCTTGAAATCGAAATGAGCCAATTAGCCGCCGCCATCATTGAACTTCCAGAAGAAGAACTGAGTGTGGGCAGTACCTGGAACACCAACAAGACGCAAAATGCCAACGGAATTGAAATCACTGCCAAAATGACTTACACCGTCACCGCCATTTCCAAGAAGAGTGTCGATGTGAGCTTCAGCGGCACGGCAGAAGGCAACAACGATGTAAGCGGTACCTATAACGGCACTGCAAGCATTGATCCTCAAACCGGTATTATCATTCAAAGCGCCACCAAGTCCAATATCTCCATGACCATGAACGAACAAGGCATGAGTCTCCCTGTGAACATGGTAGGCAACACAACTGTTGAAGTGAAATGATTTAAGAAACCAAGGATTTCAATATGTAGGACTGACAGCACACCTGTCGGTCCTACTTTTTTTTCGACAAACCATTCCAACCACAGATTATTTTCTACCTTTGTGGCATCATTTTCAACACATTTCATTATGAAACAATCCCTTACCTTAATCACTTTGGTGTTATTGGCTTTTTCAGCCATGGCACAGAACACCAAGCCACAACCCCTCACGCAAGAGGAATTCGAAGCCTTGTGCCCTACCCCTCCCATGGGATGGAACAGCTGGAACAAATTCGGTTGCAACGTCAGCGAACAGTTACTGATGGAAGCTGCCGATGCAATGGTAGCTTCGGGCATGAAGGAGGCAGGCTACGAGTACATCGTTGTGGACGACTGCTGGCAGGTGGACCGCGATGCCGATGGCAACATCGTGTGCGATCCTGAGCGTTTCCCGCATGGCATGAAGTATGTGGCCGACTACATCCACTCCAAAGGGCTGAAGTTCGGGCTGTATTCCTGCGTTGGCACCCACACCTGCGCTGGTCGTCCAGGCAGCATGGGACACGAATATCAAGATGCGCTCTATTACGCCCGCAATGGCGTTGACTACCTGAAATATGACTTCTGCAACAACCGTGAGACCAACTCCAAGACTGCGTACACCATCATGCGTGAAGCCTTAAAAGAGGCTGGTCGTCCCATTGTGTTCAGCATCTGCGAATGGGGCAGCACGAAGCCTTGGGAATGGGCGCAAAGCATCGGTCACCTCTGGAGAGCCACGGGCGACATCATCAACTCATGGGAAGGTCGCGCCGATTGGGGCGGACACGGCATGGTACACATCATCGATTTGATGCAAGACCTCTACCCTTACAACGGTCCAGGCCATTGGAACGATCCTGACATGCTCGAAGTCGGCAATGGCGGCATGAACGCCATCGAAGACCAAAGCCACTTCTCCATGTGGTGCATGTTTTCAGCCCCGCTGATGGCGGGTAACGACCTCAACAACATGAGCGACGACACCAAGCGCATCCTCACCAACAAGGACGTCATCGCCATCGACCAAGACCTGCTCGGCATCCAAGCCCATCTCTCCGTCGCCATGGGCGACCGCCAGATTTGGGTGAAACAATTAGTCAACGATGAATGGGCAGTTTGCTTCTTCAACCGCGGTGACGATGCATGGAGCCTCAACTTCAACTGGAACGACATCCCTGAGCTACGCAAAACGGGCGACAGCTACAGTGTGTACGACCTTTGGCAACACAAGACCATCGCCAAGTCGACAACAAAGAATGTTGTTTCAAGCATTCCCTCTCATGGCGTGTTGATGGTGCGGTTGACGCCTGTCAAATAATTGCCAAAAAGCATCAACAAACAAAGCCCGCTGATTTGCTTCGGCGGGCTTTGTTGTTAAGGGGATTGCAAATCCCCATTTCGAACCAGTCAGATTGCAAATCCGACTTAGCCGTTTCTCTAATTCTTGACTTAATTGAGCATGACTGGCATGAGCAGCATGAGCAGGTCTTCGGCCTCGTTTTCGTTGCCCACAGGAGTTAGGATACCCGCACGGTTGGGAGCCGACATCTCCAATTTCACTTCCTCTGAATCGAAATTGCCAAGCATTTCTTGGAAGAAGCGTGAATTGAACCCAATTTCCATATCATCGCCAGTGTAACTGCAAGCGAGACGTTCCTTGGCCTCGTTGTAAAAGTCAATATCCTCTGCAGTCAGCATGATTTCCTGTCCCGTAATACGGAAACGCACCTGGTGTGTGGCTTTGCTGGAGAACACGGCCACACGGCGGATAGCCGCAAGGAAGGTTTGACGATCAATAGTCAGCTGGTTTGGATTCTGCTTCGGGATGACAGCCTCATAGTTGGGATAGCGGCCTTCGATGAGACGGCAAATCAACATATAGTCTCCAAAAACGAAAGAGGCATTCGTCTTGTTAAACTCCACGCGCACTGGTTCGTCGGCCAATGTGGCAAGAATGTTTTTCAGCTGGTTGATGGGTTTCTTAGGCATAATGAACGAAGCCACATTTTCCGACTTGACATCCATCCTTCTGTAGCGTACCAACTTATGGGCGTCAGTAGCCACAAAAGTCAGGTAGTTCTCTGTCATTTCCATCAACACGCCTGACATAATAGGACGAATTTCATCCATTCCCGTGGCAAAGACGGTCTTTTCGAAGCCCTTAGCAAGCACATCGGCAGGAATTTCCCAAACTGAAGTATCCGCCATCGCAGGAAGTTGCGGGAACTCATCGCTCTTGTGGCCCGCCAGTTTATACCGACCTTCTCCTGCAATCAGCTCCACCGCCAAAGTGTTGTTATCAACCGAAACCGTAATGGGTACATCGGGGAAGTTTTTCATGATTTCCAACAAAAGGCGCGCGGGAATGGTCACCTCTCCCGTGCCTTCCACCATGTCGGGAACAAGACTGACCGTCATGGTCACGTCAAGGTCAGACGAAGTAATCTTCAGTTGGTCCTCATCCAAATGGAACAGGAAATCATCCAAAATTGGCAATGTGTTCTTTGAGCCGATAACACCGCTCAAGGCTTGCAGGCTCTTCAATAGTTTAAGGCTTGATACTATGAATTTCATCGCAATATAGGTTTTTATTTCTTTCAAATTTGAAGTTGTAAAAGTACAAATAATTGAAACATGAAGGGCTTTTTATCGAAAAAAAATCTCATTTATTAGAATCCTCCAAAACTCAGCCCAGCATATTTCAGGCGGTTGAGAAAGTCGAGCATCGATTCGTATGGTACCGCCACATATTGGAAACGCTTGTCATCCTTAGTCCTGGTGCGGTATTTCTCCTTCGTGTCGGAAAGCCGTTGGTTGATGTCGGAAAAAGTACAATGAACTTGGAATTGTCCGTCGCCGCTATTATAATTAATATAGGTCTGGAACATGTCGTTTTGGAAGAAATAGGTGATATTGCCCAAACGACGGTCAAAGACCACGCATCCGTCAACATATTTGTTCACAATGTGATTGCCAAAGTTACCCAACCCAATCTTTCCCACCGAAACGAAAGCATGAAGCTTTTCGTTCCAAACCATCTTCAGGTCGGGAATCACGATAGTATTGGCATAAAAATCTGACGATTCCATTTGAGGATAGCCTTCAAGCTCAATGGCTTTCTGCCGTTCTTCCGTCTTCTCTTCATCGTTTTCTGAACGGTAGTAATGCAAATATTGTGTCTCTGTCAAATCGATGGATGCGCCATCAATATTGGCAAACACCTCAGCCATGGCTTCCAAGGCCTTGTCATCAAAAACTGGAACGTTGAAAACATTGAGACCCTCAAGCGTCAGACTGTCATTGGGATATTGGGTGTATTTTCCATGCACAACAAACTTGGCCAAAGGCGTGTCAAGGCCTAAATCAAAGCTGCCTTCACCGCTAACGACACCTCGCGAATTCAAGTCAACATAGGAATCATACTGGGTTTCGTCAGTCACCACAAAACGCATGCTGTCGGCATCAAACCACAACATTCCATTTGCAGGTGCAGTATCATCGAGTTCCTTCCTTCCCTCTTTAGGTGTGAGGAACGAGCCGAAATAGCCACCGTCGATGGCTAATTCATAATAGAAGCCGTTCGTCATTCGCGAATCTTCCTCACGAATTCTATCAATATCAACTGGGATGCGGATTGAAGCAGGATCAATCGTAGTGGACGAGACGAACCAATGGTTCAAAGCAGCGATGGAATCTTGCATCCTCTCTTCAAGACCTGCCATGGGGTTGAAATCATCGAGGATAAGATGCTCTTCCATATTTGTAGTATCAGTCGGCTCTTCGGCAGGATCAGGGACCTTAACAATTACAGGCTCCTCAAAAGCCAGAAGCGCAAAGTGTCCATCATAATAACCGAACTCGTCAGTGGCTTTCAAGGTCAAACGTCCTTGGAAACCGAACTGGGTATTCAATTTAAACTCCGATGTGTCAGCAATATGCGCATAGCCGTGGGTAATTCCATCCAAAGGAACGATGGTATCCATTTGAATTGGTGTGCTGCTGCCCTCTGAATTGACGTAATCCCAAACACCTTGGGCATTGTAATAGTTTCTGCTATGGATATTCACAACAGCATTTTTATATAAATGAAAACCATTCAGGGTGTCGGCCAGCAAGTCGCCATTCACTGGTTCAAGTTTCGAATCTGCATTGATGTCTATGTCGTGCATGTAGGGGAACACGGCAGCATCGGCCACACGAATGATTTTCACGTCATGAGCATGAATCACATAGTTAGTCATGTCATAATCTGCACTCATGCTGTAGAATTGCAGCGAGTCTTGTTCTGGAACAAGCGAGATAAACTTAGATGCATTGTTATGTATCGCCAACAATTCCTCACGCGTCGTCGCTGAGGCATACTCTCCAAAACTCTCCACGGGATTATGAAGATGTAGACTGTTGGTGGCCATATCCCATTCCGCTTCTTTCAATGAGCAGATATACTGATTCATAGGAAAGTCCAAATTACTATTCTGATTGAGATAATCGTATTGAACTTTTTGCGCATCGAAGTCGACATTAGCCCGGTAGTTGGTAGCGGTGAAAGCAATATTGGCTGTGTCGGCGGAATAAAGGAGGAAGTTGGCCGAATCAGCCACAAAGGTTCTGGCATCCAAGGCAAAATGGTCGGAATCAAACTCAGTCAGACCGAAGCGCAACTTTCCGTCAGCCGCATAACCATCAGGTGTAAGAATGGTTTTACCTGAAAAATACGTGTCACCATACATGCAAATGGGTTTGCCGATTGTTTCAGTGGTCAATTCAAGCTTAAGGATGTCCCACTTCAACCGCAACGCATCAGCCGAGGCCACGGGGAAGCCAGTTCCATCTTCGCGAGGCACCATATTAAACTGATTTGTGATGGCGGTGACTGAGTCTAGATAAAACACGAACTGATCCGAATTAAACACAGCCGTCTGATAATCAAGTGTCCCTTCACCGAAGAATCCGCTTGAAGAGAGGAAAACTTTATTGTGATATCGGCCCAAGTCGCCATAAACAGGATAAGAAGCCGTTTCGTTTTCCCCGATTTTGTGGACAAAGCCCAATGAATAGTCATCCATGACAACCAAGGGCTGGACAATATCTGGCATGATGCCGCCAGAAACCAGCTCACCTTCGAAGCGAACCTTTTTCATAGAGAGGTCATTCAGGCTGTCGACGACAAAAGGATAAAGGCTGTAATAGAACTTTCCTTCCAAATCGTCTGCTGTCATCACAGAGTCAACACTTCCTGGGTTGAACACGCCACCATTGATTTTCCTGTAAAACTTAAATCCCTCAGCCTCACTGTGGAAGATGGGATATTCAGGGGTTTCGTAACGACTTGATTTATTGTCTCCGTGGTCGATTTCCAACCTACCCTGAAGTTTTTCAAGAGTGCCGTCAACAGGAATGACATGATTGTCGTAGCGGGCATAAAAGCGCAGCGAATCAATCTTATTCATCTTGATGGTGAAGTCCTGATAATTGAATTGGCTGTCCTTAGTAAAGAACTCAAACATCCCTGCAAGGATACCGCCTGAAAACTCGAAGTTCTGCTTTTTCTTAAAAACGACACGACCAAAATCTGGCACGATGACCACGCGCTTTCGATCGCTTAAAGATATGGCCGAACCTTCAAAACCGTCAATCTGACTCGTAATGCCATACACCAACAAGTCATTGGTATACAAGTCAAGACGAACATTGGGTTGGCGGTTCTTCGTCAATGTATGCAACTTGATGACATCGTAATCAATGACTTCACGATAAGAATCAAGCACATCGAAAAAGCGAGGCAATGCCGTCGCCCATTTTGTGTCCGACTCATACTCAACATAACCCTCTGCCTGCAATTTGAGCATGAGAGAAATCACCTGCTCAATGGGATAGCCCAAATATGTGGCCAAATCACCAACCGCAAACCGCACCTGTCGGTCAACATTATCGAAACCTTTCAGGAATTTCTCAATGCGTATCATGGGATGAGCGCCATCGAGACCTTGCAGACGTTTGAAATCATCATGACGAAAATAATTCACCGACACCACATCTCCCTCGCTCGTTGGGTTGACGCCTTCCATCCTCCTAAAATCTACCTGATTGTCGTCAATATCCCAATACATAGCCTCCAAAAAGATGTCTAACCCATGGAAATAATCGTGGAAAGGTCCGTCACCAAAGTCCTTTTCGGAACGGTAGACCATTAACTTTCTGGTCTTATTGTCATAATGAAAGCCCAAGTCGTTATGATAGAGGGAATCCATTTCGGTACCCACGGAGTCAATGAGATAAAGACGCATTGCCACATGGTCTGAAACCAACTGTTCGTCCATCGACATCACAAAACGTGGAGCCTCCATCCTAATCACTTCTCTGCCCCCTTGCCTAAAATGAAACACTGCCTTGTTATTCACACCGCCAAACACGTCCACTTGATTACCCATCATTCCAATACCGCCTTCAAAGTCAATATTTCTCATCAAATCAGCAATCTCATAATCAGAACGATAAGACCTAACACGAGGATACATGGTTTTTTCATTGGGTGCATTCACCAATACCTTGTCCTCAAAACGGCAGAGAATATCCTGATCAAAATGCTGACGCTCATGAAAAACCACCGAGTCGATAGCATACTCCGAACGGTTCAAGTCCAAAACATAGAAATCAGGTAAAGTAACAAATACCTTTTCGGGAGAAACGCCGAAGCGCGACCAGTCAGCTCTACCACCAATCCCTTCCCAACGGTTATCTTCTTGATAATAAACACCCTTGGTATCTTTGAGAACCGATTCATCTTTCTGCGAAGCCAGCACCAACGTGCCATCGATGGTCAACTCGAAATGCTCATTTGACGGGAAGCCCCAAAGCGCATCACGTAAAAGCCATTTGGAGTTGCCTTTGGCCGACAACACTTTGTCGACGAAAAGATCCCTACAGGAAACCAAATACTTGTCTACCCCGTTCATCGACTTCTGTACCTTGGCATCGGTGTAGACAATCCAGTTATTCACATCCTTATGTGAGAGATTGGCTGTCGGGATGCATTGTAGTACTTCTACGAAATGAAATATATTTGCATAAGCCTTACTGCCACTCTTTGAATGAAGCCGTTCACAAAGTTGAATGATTGTGTTGGCTTCAGCGTTGCTGTAATAGCTTTCCCATACTCCTTGGAAACCTTGCATGATGGTCGCAGCCTCTTCACGGTCTTGCTTCGAAGTGGACGAGCCCAAATAAGTAGCAAGTTGGTTATAGAAAGCATCCTTCTCCGTTGGAAAGAAGCCTTGCGCACAGGCGCAACCCAAACCCAAGAATAGCAATAAAACTGTAACAAAAATATTTCTTTTCATATCGTCAAAGTACTTGATTTCAATCACTTAAAAAATTCGGCAGCCACCCAATTGTTGCGGCTCAAAAAACGGTTGTAATGCAACCCCAAACGCTCGGCCTCCACTTGTATGCTTGGCAAATCCTCAGTGTAAAACCCACTGAAGAAAATGTGTGCATTAGAACTCATGGCCTCCACATAATAATGCATATCACGAAGCAAGATGTTACGATTGATATTGGCCAACACCACATCAAACTGTCCCTTGATGGCCAAGGCATCACCCAACACAATCTTGATATCGGAAATACCATTCAACTCACAGTTGGTGAAAGCATTGCGATAAGCCCACTCGTCATTGTCGATGGCTACCGTTCGTGCTGCGCCCAATTTTTTAGCCAAAATCGCTAAAACTGCAGTTCCGCTTCCCATATCAAGCACCCTTTTCCCTCGGAAATCAGTCTCAAGCATAAGCTGAATGATTTGAGCTGTCGTTTCATGGTTGGCTGTGCCAAAAGACATCTTTGGCTCGATGACCAAATCGAACTCAAAGCTGGGATCTGCTTCATGAAAAGGTGCACGCACTCGACAACGTTTGTTGACCACTACAGGCTGATAGGAAGCCTCCCAAAGTTCATTCCAGTCCTTGTCGGGCATCTCCTCCACTTTCAGCAAACGGATGTCTGCAAAAGCTGGATCAAGCAATACGTTCTCAACTGCGCCGTCGTCTCGGCAATCTGCCGAACAATAAGCTCTCAAGGTATAGTCTTCATCCATGAAAGAGTCGAAGCCTATTTCAGCAAGCATGGTGGTAAGCATGTCATGCTGAATATCTGACGACGGTGCAGTGAATGTGTATTCTAAGGTCTTCATCACTCTTCGCCGATGTGTGAGGCCTGATAGCAAATGGAGACAAAGTCCTCAGCTTTCAGCGAGGCGCCACCGATGAGGCCACCGTCAACATCAGGCTGCGAGAACAGTTCTGTCGCATTCTTGGCATTACAACTTCCGCCATATAAGATACGAATATCATCAGCTGTGGCTTCATCGTAGTGTTCCTTAATCAATGAACGAATGTAGGCATGCATCTCCTGAGCCTGTTCGGGCGTAGCTGTCTTGCCCGTACCGATGGCCCAGACAGGTTCGTAAGCGATGATGGTGTCATAGATGGCATCGCCATCCAAATGGAACAAGCCTTTTTCCAGTTGTTCTTTGACGACCTCGAAATGACGGCCTGCTTCACGCTCCTCAAGCACCTCTCCAACGCAATAGATAGGTGACATGTTGTTTTCTATTAAACGGTTAATCTTCTCGGCAAGTATTTCGTTGGTCTCGCCGAAGTATTTTCTTCTTTCACTATGACCAATGATGCAATAGTCCACATCAATGGACTTCAGCATTTTGGCCGACACCTCGCCCGTGTATGCACCTTTGTCGTAGGCACTGCAATTCTGTGCACCCACGTTAAAACGCTGCTCGTCAAACTCATAATCTGTCAGCATTTCAAGATAAGGGAATGGAGGACAAATAATGATTTCGCAATTCAGTTCGTCCTGTTCATCAAGGCGGTCAAGGATATCATCGACCAAAGTTTCGGCCTCATCAAAAGAGAGGTTCATTTTCCAGTTTCCTGCTACGATTTTACTTCTCATGATATTTTCAATTTAAAGATTTAATATTCTATGATTTAAATATTCAAAACATCTAAAAGTGTTTAGCTTATAAAATTACAAAAATACAAATTTTTCATCTAACAACTTATTTCATCCCAAGTTTCCACTTCATACCTGATACCGAAGAATTCTTTTACAGGCCTCACCGCTTACGATAGGCAAAAACACCAATTTGCTCCGACAAACCTCAACTTGATTTCCAGTTGAAGACTCCGTCTTGACTAAACGTACACAATACTCATTCTCAGCCGTTTGCTCACGATAAAAACTCAGTTTATCACCTTGATGCGCCTCAGCAACGTAGGCAATTTCGAAACGCTTGAGATTATGCTCACGATACCATGCAATGTCCCACAAGTCAAGCACATGCTCGATGTACTTCACCGAGTTGACGTGTCCGTTGATATCAATGTCATTGTAATTGATGTCAATCGTCTTGACCAACATGGCATTTTCCGACATCTTCACTCGACCGCCTTTATCAATAGGGCACAGCTTATCTGTCACGATCCAATTGTTGATGGCACCGTCATCTATGGAATAAATGTCAGTAGGCTGACGCGACTCCGTATCAATCATGGCCCAAATGGAGCGGCCATAACCATAGATGTGACCTTTGCCGTCCGACACGCAGAAATTACGGCTCGTGAAAAACCGCATCGCGCTCTCCACCCAAGTCTCAATAGTGAAGTGGTCATATTGATAAGGCATTTCCATCATCTCAATGGCCAGACGCGACAGCACCCATGAACGATTGATGGTCATCAAGTATTTCATGCCAAAACCACGGTCGGTGGAATGGAAATCGGCAGCATTGAGCATCTGATTGCCCAAATGACCCAAAAACATTCGTCCCGAAAAATCACAGTGGAACGGTTCTGCCATGAATTCGTATGTTCCTATTTTATTCAAGATTCAAAATTTAAGATTCAAAGATTCAAAATTTAAGATTTAAAATTCTTCATTCCGCATTCCGCATTCCGCATTCCACATTCCCAACTCCCAACTGAACAACTGCTAACTGATTCTCACCCTTGGGTCAATAAACCCATAAATGATATCCACCACAATGTTGACGATAATCAGCATGACGGCAATAAGCAGCACCGCGCCCATGATGACAGGAAAGTCGTATTTGTCCAACGCGTCAACCACCACCACACCGATGCCTTTCCAGTCGAAGACATACTCCACAAAGACGGCACCAGCCAACAAGGAGGCAAACCAGCCCGACACCGCCGTCACCACTGGGTTCAAGGCATTGCGCAAGGCATGGATGCAGATGACCCGAAAAGGTTTCAAGCCTTTGGCCCGCGCTGTGCGCACATAGTCCATCGACATAGCTTCCAACAAAGAGGTGCGCGTCAACTCTGTCACTACAGCCAAAGGACGCATGCCCAAGGTCAAGGCGGGTAAGATGAGGTTACGTAAACTCAGGAACTCTCCCCTACCATATTCGTCTACGGTATAAAGGCTGCCCGTCATGCTCAAACCCGTATAATGCTCCAATAAGAAGCCGAAAATCCAAGCCATGAGGATGGCGGCAAAGAACGAAGGTAGCGACATGCCAATGGTGGTGATAAACAACGTCAACTTATTGAGAAACTTGGTGTTGAACACGGCTGTTAGAATGCCGATAACCAATCCCAGCGCCATAGCAATGGAGATAGACACCGCTGCCAAAAGCAACGTATTCGGAAAAGCCTCACCCAAAATGTCGGAGACCTTTCGTTTGCTTTGGTACGACATTCTTAAATAAGGTGCTTTCAGCACGATGACCGTCGAGCCAACGGCCGCAAGTTTGGCATAATTGCCAATCTTTTCCAACTTCTGCTGGCCTTCTGAGACATCGTAGAATGAAATCGGCACCAAGTCGTTGAGGTAATCGACATATTGCTTTCCAAGACTTTGGTTTAAGCCCAATTCCTCACGAATAGCATTCACTGACTCTTGGTCGGCACGCTGGCCGAGCATCATTTGTGCAGGGTCACCAGGCAGGATGTTAAACAGGAAAAAGACCAGTGTCGCGACGCCCCAGAGCACCGCGATACCGTACAACAACTTCCTGACGATGTAGGCACCCATAGTATCACAAAACCTTCAAGGCCTTTTTGAAGTCGACCGAACTCCACTTGTCTTTCACCAAGCCGTTATCCAGCCAGATGAGACCAGGATTAGAACGCACTATTGGCTTGATTTCCAATTCGTCTGCATAATACACTTCGTAGAGGAAATCATATTTTTCACGCAGCTTTTCCACATATTCGGGTTCATCGGCCACTGTCCAAATCACGGTAAAGTCTTGTTTTTCAGCAGCCTCAGTAATCTTTCTTATCTTCTCCCATTCCTTTTCGGTCACTTTCGTTAAATCGTGGGAAGTGAACATCAAGAGGTTTTCGGTAGTGAGGATGTTCTCAGTCACATCGTTTCCCTCTTCGTCCAAGGCCGAGAATCCGAGGAAATTGGCACCGCCTTCCACCCTTTGGTCGACAAACTCCCACTTCGACATCCAGACCGAGTCGTTCCAAGGATAGTTCGGCGAAAGGTATTCTTTTGTCTCGCCTGTAGCTTTGTTTCTGTAAGTCAGGTAGATCTTACTCTCTTCCGCCGTTTCCGTGGTCAGCTGCTTGCCCACTTTCCAGTTCATGAAATCGACGACGGGTAAATGACGATAGTTGTAGATCTCAAAGCCCAAAAACACAAAAGCATAGAAACAGCCTATGATAAACTGGGTACTAACCGAGAACCTACTAATCAATCGTTTATTATTGAAAATCAAAGGAATGAGCACAGCATCAATGACAAGATTCTTATAAAAGGTCTGCCAGTTGCTCATCTTGATGGCCGTTCCGAAACAGCCACAGTCGGGCACAAGGTCGTACAAGGCGTCAAACAAGGTCGTTATGGTGAAAAACAGCATCAGTATGGTGGCTCCGAGCACCGCCAATCGAGGAAACACTTTGGTTATCAAACAGATGCCTACAATAAACTCCGCCAAAATCATCAACATGGCCAACGCCAAGGCGAAGTCGTTGAGCCAAGTCATGCCGTAGACCGCGAGATAGTCCAGCATCTTGTATTTCGTACCCAACGGGTCCACACCTTTGGTGAAGCTACTGAAGATGAACAACGCCCCGACCAATAAACGGCAAACCGTCAATGCAGCATTGTCGTATTTCTTACTGAAACCCAAGGAAGCCAGAAGGTTGAGCAGCAAAATGGCAAGAAACCACAGCTGGTATTCCGGTAAAAAATAGATGCCCACAGCCGATGCTAAAGCCACACCTAGGCTAACCCAAGGAATGATCGTCTTATTTTTCATTTTCGTTCTTTTCGCTCAGCAGTATCAAGGCAAACACTGCATAGTTAATCATATCGTAATAGTTGGCGTCAAGGCCTTCGGAAACGAGGGTCTTGCCCCCATGGTCCTCGATGCTTTTGGTGCGCAGTACCTTGCTCATGATGAGGTCTGTGATGGAGCTCACACGCATGTCGCGCCAGGCCTCGGAATAGTCGTGGTTCTTGCGCGTCATCAGCTCGTACGCCTCATTGGTCACCTTGTCGTATAAGGTAGTAGCTTCTTCAGCTGTCAAGTCGGGCTGGTCGACCACACCAAGTTGAAGTTGGATGACACCCATTGCTGCATAGTTGACGATGCCAATGAACTCAGGCTCGATGCCTTCATCGACCAGACGTTCCGAAGTAGTCTGTAAGGTTCTGATTCTCTTTACTTTGATAAAGATTTGGTCGGTAATGGAAGGCGTACGCAAGATGCGCCATGCCGGACCATAGTCCTTCATCTTATCGATAAACAACTTGCGGCATTGCGCCAAAACACTATGAAATTGGGCTTTTGTATCTTTTATTGGCATGAAAAATGTATTTTTGCAAAAATAATACTTTTTTAGATGCTGAGACTCATTTCAAAGAATAAAACCCTCCTTTTTGACCGTCCTGCCATCATGGGCATCCTCAATGTGACGCCCGACTCTTTTTCCGATGGTGGCCGCTACAACCAGATGGACAAGGCCTTGCTACACTGCGAGCAGATGCTTGCGGATGGTGCCGACTTCATCGACATTGGTGGCTGCTCCACGCGACCCAACAACGCCATCGCCACAGAAAGCGAAGAGATGGAACGCGTCATTCCCATCCTTAAAGCCATCAAAAAGACCTTCCCTGAAACCATGATTTCAATCGACACTTTCCGAAAGAACGTGGCTGAAGCTTGTATGGACGAAGGTGCCGACCTCATCAATGACATTTCAGGGGGATTATTTGACAAAGAAATGTTACCCTTTATCGGCCAAAACCATATTCCCTATGTGATGATGCACTGCATCGGCACACCCGAGACCATGCATCAATACTCGCTTGGCGGCGACATCCATCAAACTGTTTATGATTTCTTTGAGCAACAGTGTAAGGTCTTGGAAAGCTATAGCAACCAGCAAATTATCCTCGACCCTGGCATAGGCTTCGGCAAAAGCCTTGAAGCCAACTATCAACTACTCAGCGACTTGAACCGTTATCGTTACAACAATTTACCCATCCTGATCGGCATCTCAAGGAAGTCATTAATAAACAAGGTGTTGCGCACCACCCCCGACACGGCTGAAAACGGAACGACGGTCTTGAACACCATCGCCCTACTTAATGGTGCCGACATCCTGCGCGTCCACGATGTGAAAAATGCTCGCGAAGCCATCGAATTGGTCGGGACTTTTTGTAATTTTGCGCAAAATTTCACGCAATGATTGACCTCTTCATTCAAGTCCGCATCTTCGACATCATCGACATATTTTTGGTGGCCTTACTATTCTATTGGTTCTACCGCATCCTTAAAGGCACTTCCGCAATAAGCATCTTCTTAGGCATCGTAGCCATTTTCCTCATTTGGCAGGTTGTCAAGGCCTTACAGATGGAATTGCTGAGTACTATCCTAGGTGCCTTCGTCAGCGTAGGCTTCATAGCGCTCATCATCATCTTCCAACCTGAGATACGACGGTTTCTGTTCACCATAGGCACCCAAGCCCAAGAGGGCAAACTGGTTCAACGGTTCAAGTTCCTGAGGGTCAGCGGTAATGCTGGACTCGACATTGACAACATCACCAAAGCCTGCCAAAACATGTCGGACATCAAGCAAGGCGCACTTATCCTTATCGCGTGCAAGAACACCCTCGACGACATCGCCTCAACAGGTGTAGTGGTCAATGCTGACATCAGTCACTCGCTTATTGAGAACATTTTCTTCAAAAACAGTCCCTTGCACGATGGTGCCATGATTATCCGTAACAACCGTATCGTTGCTGCCCGTTGCATCCTACCAGTGACACAAAAGACCAACATTCCCGGACACTATGGTCTTCGCCACCGTGCCGCCATTGGCGTGACCGAAGTCAACGACTGCATCGCTCTTGTGGTATCGGAGGAAACGGGAAACATCAGCATGGTCATTAACGGCGAAATCCGCACTGTCAATCCTTTGGAATTAAAGGAAACGATTGAAAAAGAATTGAATATGTAGTTTTTCATGCAGAACACAATGAGTTTGCAGAGCCTCCCGGACACGAACTCCGCATCGCCTTGCGCTCTTATTGTATTACACATTCTTTGTGGTAATAATCACTCATTGATTACCACAAACCAATCGTCTTCATCTGCATAACGTAGCTGCTTTTTGTATGGGTCGTAGCGCAGCATCACCTGATAAGAATAGCCTTTTTTCTTGAGTTCAGCTCCAACATAACTATTCATCATATAGTCATAGGTGTAGCCAGCATAAAGCTTGCCCAAATAAACAGCATAGTTATAGATATCGTCAAGCTTCAGTGTATCAATGGTATAGTCATAATCTATCCTACCTGCCCAAAAAGAGTAATCTGCCCGCGAATCAAAACCATCCATAAGATTGTGCTCGCTAAACAAAACTGGCTTCCAATCACCATCATTGACCTCAAACCAAGATGCCACGTTAACCGTGTTCAAGGGGTGCTTGTACCTGTACTCTTCCGTGTCGCTGAACAGATAATCCTCATACTCTGTAATGCGACCCGAAATCTCCATCCTTGAAAGCATCACCAACCAATGAATGGAATCAACTTGTACCTCCTCGGTATTCTCAGGCACATAGACTAAAACACCGTAATCAAACATAGTTTCCGCATACACATTATACATGACATCAAGGAATAAATCTTGACTGAATCCGTTCAAGACCTCAGTCTGTTTTTCCAAATTAGGGTTGTATTCCACCTTTACGGTTGCCTCTTCAGGGAAATAGACCGCTGCCTCAATCTTTGGTCGGGTAGCGATGTATTGCCTGGCAAGTTTGAGCTCGGTCTGACAACTCGAAAGAAGCACTGTCAGCAAACCCAAGAATGCTATCGTTTTCCTAGTTTTCATAAATCACCTCCAAACAAATCCATTTGAACGCCATCGCCACCCTTCTTCTCCTCGTTCTCCTCTGAAGGTTCAACAATCTCCAATGGCACATCTGCAGGGTTGACTTCAATTTTCTCGTTTTCGCTTTCACCTTCCTTCGGTTCATCAAGTGCTTCCTCAGTCGGCTCTGGCTGATAAGGTTCCAAGAACTGCCAACTGTCAATCTCTCTTGTCGAAAGACGCTTGCCCTTGGCCTTGTAGCTCTTGATGCCGATAAACTCTTCCACGTTGACCTCATCATCGGGGAAGCTGTTGCCAGCGTCACTGACCTTGTAACTCAACAACAGGCGCGGCATGTCGTCGGTGCTCATGCCCAAGTATTTCGCGTCAGGGTGCTCACCGATGAAGGAAGCACGGGCGTTTAGCTTGGTGTCGGCTTCGATGCAGAAGCGCTTCAGGTACATCTTCTGCGTCTCGCCTTCGATGTAGATGACGGAGAAGATTTCTTCCGGATCGAACTTGCGGATTTCCACCATGTCATCGTCGAAGTGGGTATTGAGGTCGAAGCCCGAAATCTTGAACTCGCCGTTGGCAAAAATCTGAAGGATACGGTCATCGCCTTCAAAAGCTCCAAGGTATTGTCCGCGCTTGTCGGCATTCAGGCGGCGCACTGTGTCGTCGTACCAGATTTCACGCGCGTCAAGGGTAGAGACACCTTCTCCACCCTTCTTGATATCCTTGACCTCGTATTTTGTGAGCAAATTGCCACGAGTATCCCGACCTTTCACGGCCAAATCGGCAAACTTATAATCTACAGTTTTTTGTTTCTTGTTGAAAAGTAAAAGCGTCACTTTTATAACTTCTGCCTCTCCATTAGGGTTCGAGGAGAAATATCGCACTTTCGAGCCAGACTTTCCCTGCGTGAGATCATACTCCTTGTCGCGGGTAACACCTTTAACGGCAAAACGCTTCACAAAATGTGGCGCACCGTTCTTGCCGTCGCGGTAGACCACGTTATAAGTTGTGCGGTCGTCGTTCTTGTGAAACACATCAACATGGATGACCTTTTGGCCCACAAAGAGTTTCGGCTGCAATTTGGTCACAGTGTACTTGCCATCTTCATGGAAGACAATGATGTCATCCATATCGGAGCAGTCGCAAACATATTCGTAAGCCTCCTTGTTCTTCTCGCGTTTCAAGCCCTCGCCCGTACAAACGAAACCTTCCTCCTTGTTGACATAGAGTTTCTCGTTGTTTGCGGCTACAGCCACAGCGGAGATATTGTCGAAGTTTCGAATCTCAGTCTTTCGGCCGCGACCCTCACCGTATTTCTCCTTGATGTGCAGGAAATAGTCAATGGTGTAGTCCACGATATGGTCGAGGTTGTAATGCGCCTCTTCCATCCGTTTTTCGAGCTCGGCCAACTGCTCGTCGGCCTTCTTGATATCAAATTTGGAGATCTTGCGGACTGGTTTCTCACAGAGCTTCTCTACATCCTCGCGGGTAATCTCGCGTTTCAGCAACTTGCGGTACTTGTCGAAGCGTCGTTCAATGCCAGTAAGCTGATCGTCCCAAGTCTCGTAATCCTTGTTTTCCAGTTCCTTATAGATACCTTTCTCGAAGAAAATCTTCTCCAACGACACCCAATGCCAGCTATTCTCCAACTCGTCAATCAGGATACGAAGTTCAAGACTGAGGAGTTCCATTGTGCGGTCAGTGCTTAGTTTCAGGATTTCACTCACACCCAAAAAAGCCGGATGCTGGTTAACAATAACACAGGCATTGGGCGAGATAGACACCTCACAGTCTGTAAAGGCATAGAGCGCATCTATGGTCTGGTCGGGCGAAACGCCAGGATTCAGGTGAATCACAATTTCGCACTGCTCAGCGGTATTGTCGTCGATTTTCTTAATCTTGATTTTGCCCTTGTCGTTGCACTTCACAATGCTGTCGATGACACCGCCAGTTGTGGTGCCATATGGTATTTCACTGATGACCAGCGTCTTTTTGTCCTGTTGGCTGATCCTCGCTCGGATGCGCACCTTGCCGCCACGCCTACCATCGTTATAGTTGGTCACATCCATCAAGCCACCTGTCGGAAAGTCAGGATAAAGCGTGAAAGGCTCATCGCGCAAGTAGGCAACAGATGCATCTATCAACTCATTAAAGTTGTGAGGCAGGAACTTGGACGCAAGACCTACGGCAATGCCTTCTGTGCCTTGTGCCAACAGCAGAGGAAACTTCACTGGTAAGGAGACTGGTTCAGCATTACGGTTGTCGTAAGAGCGTGTCCAGTCGGTGGTCTTATGGTTGAAGACGACCTCTTTGGCAAATTTTGAGAGACGTGCCTCGATGTAACGCGGGGCGGCAGCATCATCACCCGTGAGAATGTTTCCGAAGTTACCCTGCGTGTCCATCAGCAGGTCCTTTTGAGCCAGCTGAACAAGAGCGTCACCGATGGAGGCGTCACCATGAGGATGGTATTTCATCGTGTTGCCCACGATGTTAGCCACCTTGTTAAAGCGTCCGTCATCGAGCTCGTCCATCGAATGCAAAATGCGGCGCTGCACAGGCTTAAGACCGTCCTCAATGGCAGGTACGGCTCGTTCAAGGATGACATACGAAGCATAATCGAGAAACCAGTTCTCGAACATGCCCTTCAGCGGAATGATATGATGCTCATCTTCATGAGCCTGAGCATCTTCCAGACCTTCCAAAGCCTCATCCATGGGTTGCTCGTCCAAGGGTTCGTTTTCCAGATTATCTTCGATATCCATAATTGCTTTCTACTGCTGGCAATGAAACAAAAAATTCACGGGTGCCAAATTCATTACTTGATTTCCACCAACTCCAAATCAATCACGAGCGGTGTATAAGCAGGTAACCATGTCTCATCAATGACAACATCTCCAAAACCTAGTTCTGAAGGCACAATCAATCTCACTTTTGCGCCTGGAGACATGGTCATCACGGCCTCCTCAATCGCTGGAATCATCTCCCCTTTACCAATGGTGAAGGTAATAGGATTATTGAAATCATAACTTGATTCCAAGACGACGCTTTCCATATTGATCAGATTATAATGCACAGACACTTTATCACCCCATTGGGCGACATCTCCCGTTCCTTCCTTTTCTCTGATAATATAAAGTCCTGATTCCGTAGGGCTTTCCGTAATTTCATTATTCTTTATCCAAGTCTCAATTGCCTCCTTTTCCTTTTTCAAACAACGTTCTTTCTCTGCTTCTTTCTCAGCTTTGAGAGCAGCTTGTTTCTTTTCGTAGGCAGCCTTGTCCATCATGCTATTCAGCTTCAATTTGACGACCAAGGGGGTGTAAGGCTTGATATGATTCAGATAACCTGTACTGTCAAAAGCCAATTCGGAAGGTATCACAAAACGCAAAATGCCTTCCACAGGAACCAAACCTATAGCCTTGTTGAAACCGTCACAGAAAAACTCTTCCCCATACTGTATTTCAACCGGATCAACGCCAAATGAATTCATGATGGTATCACCTGTTGGAGTACATACAGTAAAATCGAAATTCACAAAGTCTCCCATCTTGGCATACTTGTCCTTGCCTTGCTTTTCCAAAACAATAAGACCTGATTCCAAAACAATGTTATTAGCATCTTCCTTCAAGGAGGAAAGAAACTCATTCTCAGCCATTTTCAAGCTATCAAGAAGTGCTTCGTGTTCGGCTTGAAGAACCTCAAATGGTTTAACCGACACCAGTTTCAAATCGTAATAAATGGGCTTCCCTGCATATTCTTCAGGTACATCCGTTTTCATTGTCGTAATAAACACAGAATCGCACAACACCAAAAGACGGGCTGAATCACCCACGTGCATCATACGTAGTGCGTCCGGAACATCTCCGACAAAATCCGCCTTCTTGATCACAAGACTCATGGGCTTTTCGCCAGCGGTAGAAAACAACATGGAATCATTGAAGAACTGAGCCATCTCAAAAGTGACCTCGTCATCAAAACGAGGCATCACTTTTGATCCGCTGCGGCTGTAAAACTGCATGTATGCCCCACTATCCATTTTCTTAAATCCTGTATAAATGGTATCTTCCCTACAAGATGCCATCAACAGGATAAAGGAAAAGACATACAAAACTCTATGTAATGCTTTCATTATTCTTCGAAATCAACAAGTTCAACTTCAAACATCAAGTTGGAGAAAGCTGGAATCTTATCACCCGCTGGTCTGTCGCCATAAGCAAGATAATAAGGAATGTAGAGCACGCCCTTCTCACCTTTTGACATCAACTGGACACCTTCATCCCAACCTGGAATAACCTGACCCACACCCAAGGGGAATACGAAAGGTTCTCCTCTCTCAACCGATGAATCAAAGACAGTGCCATCCAACAATTTGCCCGTATAGTGCATTCTAACTGGCTTGCCAATCACCGGCTTTTCGCCATTGCCTTCCTGGGTCACCACATAATAAAGACCAGATGCCGTAGGTTCTGCCGTGATTTTGTTTTTGGCCAAGAAATCAGCCAGCTCCTTTGCAGCCTTGGCTGTCTCTTCAGGATGATCGTTCTGCAGCGTGGCAGCTCTTTCATCATTCATCTTTTTCACATTCTCGGCATAACGTCTGGCGTACTCGCTTTCGGGATAGAAATCCTTCAGCCTAATGTTAAAACGCATCACATCAGTCGACTTGAACTTTTCAGGCATCTTGGGCTGCCCCAACAGATACTTGAAAGTGGAATCGATGTTCACAATGAACGAAGCGGAATCTCCTTTATGCATCATGGCCATACCTTCAAAAATGTCGCCTGGGAACTGCGACTCCATCAGCTGCATAATGTTTTCAGTAACAGGAACAATAACAGCAGTATCATTCACAGTGCAACCAAGAATCACTTCCATCAATTCACCAATTTGGGGTTGTTCGCCCGCATTTTGGGTGAAGAATTGATAATACAATCCGTTTGTCGTTTTTTCGTAACCAGGATAAATAGATTTCTCATTGCAGGCACTCACCATGCCAACCATCAGAATGGCTATTGCCATTGAAAGAATACTTTTTTTCATTTTCTTAAGATTTTAATAATTATTTGATTATTACTATTTTACTATTTCACGATATTCAGTAATTCAACATCAAAGATAAGATTGGAGTATGCAGGAATGTTGCGGTAGGCATTATCCCCATAGGCCAAAGTATAAGGTAACACAAAACGCGCCTTCTCGCCCACACGCATCAGTCCGATGCCTTCTTCCAAACCCCTCAGCACTTTATGTTGGCCAATAGGCACATCATAATGATCGCCCAACTCCTCAGATGAACCCAAAAGCGTTCCGTCAAGAAAGCTAACGACATACTTAATTTGTGCAGTCTGACCAATTTGCGGTGTTTTTCCCTTTGTCACCAACAGCTTCGTGTAATACAATCCAGAAGCAGTATGGTCCGAAATATGATTTTCCTCCAAATACTCAAGAAAAGCCTTTTCGGATTCACTTTTCAACACCTGCATCGCCTCATCAGCCTCTGCTTTCAACTGCTCAGCAGTCTGAACTTCAACAAGTTTTACCTCATAGCGAAAATAGTCATTTGGCTTCAAACCAACAGAATCAGGATTTATTCCATAATACCTGACCGCAACCGAATCCGCTTTGATATAGAATGAAGCCGAGTCGCCAACATGCATCATGGCATAGGCTTCTTCCAAATCTCCGGAAAAATAAGACTCTTTAAGTTGGGTAAATACATCGTTTCCCGACCTCTGAAAGTCATAATACAAAGAATCATTCAAATAACAGGCCATCCTAACCTTCATATAGTCTGTCAACTTAGGTTGTGTCATGGCTGGATTTTGAATGTAGAACTTATAATACAAGCCCTTATCAGTTTTCTTGTAACCCGGAAACTTTTGGTTACAGGCCGTCATTAACAACATAGCCGTAAATAAAACCGACATAAAAAACAAACAATTTCTCTTCATAATTTATTGATTATCTATTACTTTAATCGTATAAACCAAAGTTGCATATTCAGGGATGCGGTTGTCATCCCCATGCAATCCAAAGCCCAAATGAAATGGAATAATCAGTTTGGCAACATCGCCATAATGCAAATAACCCATAGCTTCATCAAGCCCTGATTCCACACTTCCATCACCCACTATAAATGTCTTAACACCATCATTTTCAGATGAATAAATTAAATCTCCTGAAACAGAATGCAATTCATATTCCAAGCTCACTTTTTGTCCTTTTTCAATCCTTTGCTCCGATCCCTGCTTCAGAATCTGGTAACGGAGTCCAGTGCCTGTTGAAGTCATGTCCAAACCATGCCGTTTCACATAGTTCATGATATCTTCCTCCTCCTCGTTCAACAAGTATCGGTTGGCAGTCTCCATACTGCTTTTCATGTCTTTTTTCGACACGGTTACCGACTGTTTATGCTCTTTCCCAGTGCAAGAAAAAAGAGAAACCAATAGCAACAATATCAAATATATACAATAATGCCTCATTCCACTTTCTCCAATAATTCTTTATATTCAGGCAACACCGACTTCAACTGTGCTACCGCTTCCTCAAACGAACAAGTCAATGTACCACCTGCAGCATTGGTATGACCACCACCTTTGAAATGTTTAGCTGCCAATTCGTGTACCGAGAAATCACCCTTCGACCTGAAAGACAGCCGTATCTGGTCTTGACGCTCAGTCACAAGTACCGCCATTTTGACCTTCTTCATCGAAAGCGGGAAATTAACCACCCCTTCCGTATCGCCAACTTGATAGTTGAAACTATCTAAATCGCTTTTATTCAAGGCAATAATAGCAGTATGATAATCGTCAAGCACTTCCATCCTATTGTTGATTGAAAAGCCTAACAAACGAAGACGACTCTCCGACATGTTATCATAAATCAGTTGATGAACATAAGAAAATGACATCGACTTCTCAACCAATAGGCTGACCAAATCAAAAGTCCTCGGATGATAGATGGAATGTGCAAACGACCCAGTATCCGTCATGATACCCACCAAAAGGTTTGTGGAAATACTCTCAGTCAGATGTTCTTTTCCGTAATGCAAGATGATTTCTGCAACAATTTCCGACGCACTTGAAACACAAGTACTCGAATACATACAATAAAATTGGCTCTCATCGGGATCTCTATGGTGATCAACCAATATTCTAGGACACCGTGTCTTTCCTATCTCATTGTGCAAAATACCGCTACGAGACAAGTTATTGAAATCCAACATCATAATACATTCAGCTTCAGCAATGGTTTCCTTGCATGCATCACCATCCTTCTCGAAAACCAAGAAATCCTGTGAGCCAGGCATCCAATGTAGAAATTCAGGAAAATCATTGGCAACCACCATCTTAACCTCATGATCAAAGCTCTTGAGGAACTCTGCCATAGCCAATACTGAACCCACGGCATCACCATCTGGATTGACATGGCAAGCCAAAACAAAATGTTTATGTGATTGAATTACAGCGTCGAAACGCTCAAAAAAAGAGTCTATTTGCATAACTTCTGAAAAGTTTGCAAAATTACAAATTTTTCTGATTCATAACAATCAACACCTTATTTATTAAATAAGAACATACCTATCGGTGTATTATTTCCTCAAAAGTGTTATCGGAATACACCAATATTATTTTCTGCAAAAAGGGATTCTGCTGTAGAATAGTTTGTTCTTGTTGCTGCTCGGCAAGTTTCGGCTGACCGAAAAGAGTTCCTTTAGTATAATCCACATCGGGTTCTGGTGAAACGACGGAATCAGATTCTTTCGTTAGAGGCGACAATTCTGCAAAAGGTTCCGACACAGTTATCGGTCCTCTACCCATAACAATCCAATCAAGGTTGTACTCAGGGAAAGTCTCTTTCAGTTTCTTCACAAAGTCCAAACTCGGGTTGTTTCGACCCGACAAAAGGTGGGATATATTTGATGGCTGTATGCCAAGCTGTAAAGCAAATTCTGCAGCAGTCAAATTCTTCGACCTAATAATATGAGCGATTCGATCTTTCATTTCTAGAATATCCATAGGTATAGCCTCCTAAATTTTTGTTTTTTACCTATATTTTCAATTCACAAAAGTAAACAATTATTCATTACATAACACCAATTACAATAATTTATTTCTGTAAACTTACTAACCGATACCAAAACCATGGAGCAATACTACAATTATTATTAGTTAAACATTTTTATATCAATCAATTAGATAATTCAATATAATTTTATAAAAACAATGTCTATTTTATATATTTCTATCAAATATTACTTGAGATAACAATACATAAATATTTGAATATTATATATTTAAAACACTATTATACCGATTGTTTCGGATTTATACATAACTAAATAATTAACACATGTACACATCGATTGTTTAGCTATGTAATTATTTATATAACACTCTTATTATTAGCTGTTTATATTATAATATGTTTACTTATGTAAACTAAAGCTTCACAACAGACAATACAGAGAAAAATCTCGAATTTGACGTTTTTACACATCAAGTCAATCACTCTTTCATCCAAAAGACAAGACCGCTCTATGGCCTCAAAAATGCCCCTATCCGGGTTTTCGTCATCATACCCTACCCTACCATTTTTTGTCCTTCATTATTACACCTTATTAATTAATGCCTTTCATTCCATATCAAAAAAAGTCTTATCTTTGCCGACTGTGAAGAAAAAGGACAACCATATCCAGAACCTCATCTCAGAGGGCGAACATCAAATGCTTGACTTCAAATTTGAGATTTCTGATAGTCGACGCATCGCTCGTTCTCTTGCCGCATTCGCCAACACTGATGGCGGTCGCCTCTTAGTTGGTGTCAAAGATAACGGGGCCATCGCTGGTGTTCGATCCGATGAGGAAATTCACATGATTCAGGCTGCTGCGGAGATGTATTGCCAGCCCAAAGTGGACTACTCCACCGAAGAATGGGAAATCAACGGTAAGACCGTTTTGGAAGTCATCATACCGAAAGACAAGCATCACAAACATAAAGCTCCCGACAATCAAGGAGATTACAGAATCTTTGTACGTGTGAAAGACGAAAATCTTGTTGCTGATAGTGTATTAATTAAGGTGTGGAAAGCCGAAAAGTTCTCCAGACCAGCCAAAATCGCTTTCACCGAGACCGAGGAGCAGCTCCTCCACTATCTCTCCGAACACGAAGAAATCACGCTGAAAGAATTTCAGCAGATGGCCCATATCAACAAACGAAAAGCCGAAGCTATCCTTGCAGATTTCATCATTGTGGGCACAATTGATCTCATTCAAACCAGTCAACGGACGGTTTTTCGGCTCTCACAAGCCTCAATTTTTAATTAATTTCTCGTTTTTTTAGCTATTATTTTCTTATTTGAATAATTTTATCTTATTGATTATTAAATTTATATATACATTTGAAAAAATAATTGAAAAAAGTGCTTGCCAGTTCGGGAAAAGGTCGTACTTTTGCAATCCGCTTCCACAAAAAAGAGGGGTTAGATCTGATGGGGACACGGAAGCGAAGTTCATTGAAAGTCTGAGGCCAGCACAAGACCGGCGCGGCGTGATGCCGCGCTAGGGATAGGAACCTTATAACAAAGGAACACCAAATAGAACATCA
>ONFO01000035.1 GCA_900317155.1 uncultured Bacteroidales bacterium | reverse complement strand
CGCGACGATGATACTGCGGGAGACCGTGGGAAAGTAGTTCGCCGCCCACCCACAACGGGAAGCCCGTCAGCATACAGCTGGCGGGCTGTTCTGTTTTTATGCATTGGCATATTTTTTCCATCCTTTCCATATTTTTTTCTATCTTTGCAATTCATTTCAAATCGCCATGAAAGAATTGTTGATACGTTCGGTTTCAGGCTTGGTGTTGATTGCCTTGGTGTTGGGATGCATCTTTGTCTCACCTTGGGCTTATGCCGCCTTGTTGCTTTTCATCGTTGTTGTCGGTACCTATGAGATGGCTCGCCTGCAGCAGATGAACCAGCCTCTCTATCTTTTACTAGGTGAGATATGTTCTGTCGGTGCTTTCACGTGTTCGGCATTGGCGGCTTTGCAGGTCATCACACAAAAATGGCTTGTATTGGAAATTCTGTTTGTGATGCTCCCGTTCCTTATTGCTTTGTTTTCTAAATCAAAGGATGTCAAACATGTGTTTGCCTATATCTATGGCTCGTTGGTTTTCCTTTCCATGCCTGCTTCGTTGATGCTTTATTTTTATCGTGAAGACTTGTTTGGAGTTATGGCTGGACCAGGCCTAATCGTTCTGGTGTTCTGCCTTTTGTGGGCAAACGATATTTTCGCCTATCTGTCGGGTAAAATGTTTGGCAAACATAAGCTCTATGCTCGTATTTCCCCTGGCAAGACCATTGAAGGCAGTATCGGTGGACTGGTGTTTACTATTATCGCTATGATAGTTTTCTCCCATTATGCTGATTGGCTTACGATTGCTGTTGGAATAGGTTTGGCATGTATCGCCGTGATTTTTGGTACTTTAGGTGACTTGAGTGAATCAATGCTGAAAAGGCAGGCTGGCGTGAAGGATTCAGGTAAACTTATTCCCGGTCACGGCGGAATTTTGGATCGTTTTGACTCTGTTATGTTCAGCGTACCGTTTATTTTCGTTTATTTGCTGTTGCTATGAAGATCAATAAAAGGTTACACGAGGAAGGAACGAAAGCCATAATGATTACTTTGGCCGTCATTGTAGCGGTTGTGTTCGTTGTCAATTGGATTTGGCCATTGCAGTCGGTGTGGCATTATCTGCTTTATCTTTTTCTGACTGTGGTGGTTTTTTTGACTGTCCGTTTTTTCCGTGTCCCGATTTGGCGCAAAACCACTATCGAGAAAGATGCAGTTTTGGCTCCTGCCGATGGCGTGATTGCAGCCAATGAGGTGGTTATGGAGGATGAGTATTTCCACGACAAACGTCGCCAGATTTCCATTTTTATGTCAATCTACGATGTGCATATTAACTTTTTCCCTTTCGATGGCGAAGTGACCTATTATAAATATCATCCTGGGAAGTTTTTACTGGCTTTCAAACCGAAGTCATCTGCTGATAACGAGCACAATACCATCATTTTAAAGGATAAGAAAGGTCGCGAGATTCTGGTTCGGCAAATTGCAGGTTTTGTCGCACGGCGTATCGTTTGTGATTTGCAGCCTGGCGATGAGGCCATTGTAGGAGAGGAATTGGGAATGATACGTTTCGGTTCGCGTGTTGACGTTTTCCTTCCTTTAGATGCTGAGGTCAAGGTGAAAATCAATCATCGGACGGTAGGAAAGGAAACGGTGCTGGCGAAATTGAAGTAATCAAACGAATTCCGTTATTTCCATTAATCTTTTCACCTCAAACGTCCGTTCTCCTTCAATCGTTTCTCCTTTTGGATTGAACAAAACTGTATCCATCCCAACGGCACGGGCACCGTCAATGTCGACCGCCATCTCGTCGCCAATCATAAGGCTTTCTTCGGCGGAGGCGTGGGCTTTTTTTAAGGCATAACGGAAAATCTCAGGATTAGGTTTTTTCACGCCGACTTCCTCAGAAACGGTTAAGGTTTCAAAATAAGGCTCCAAGCCCGAACCGCTGAGTTTGGTGTGTTGTACCTCTTGGAAGCCGTTGGTAATCAAGTGCAATTGGTATTTTGGTTTCAGATAATCCAATAATTCCATCGTGCCTGATACCAGCCTTACAATTCGGGGTGACCAATAGACATAATCCTCGCTCAAACGGTCGGCCAATTCGGTGTTGTGGATGCCATAATGTTCCAAAGGCTTCAGGAAACGGGTGCGGTTGAGTTCGTCTTTGGTGATTTTGTCGGCACGGTAAAGCACCCAAAGCTGTTCGTTCAAAGGATGATACACTTCGTGAAACTCATGCGCGCTTGAGATGCCAAGACTTTTCAGGTTGTATTTTTCGTAGATACGCTCAAAGGCCACCTCGGCAGCAGCATCGAAGTCCCAAAGGGTACGGTCGAGGTCGAAGAATATGTGATTATAGTGTTTCATCGTTGAAGCATTTGGCGTTGCCATTCAAACAGGGCTACAGCTGCAGCATGACTCACATTGAGCGAGCGCGTTGGGCCAGGAACGGGGATATAGACCACCATGTCGCATTGGCCTAATAGATTTTCACTCAAGCCTTGGCTTTCGCTACCCACAATAAAGGCCACATCTTGTGGAAGTTGAGTCTCATAGATGCAGGTAGCGTTGTCGGCAGTCTCAATGGCGACGATTTTTTTGCCAGCAGGGATGATTTTCCGAAGGTCAGTCTCTTCGCTGAAATACCAACGGATGTTGTCGCGGCTGGAAGCAGCTGCACGGCGCACTTTGCCTAACCTGTGGTCCTCTTCTTTGCCTAAGAAGCAAACCTCGTTAGCCCCAATGTTGTCGGCCAGTCTAATCAAGGCACCCAAGTTGTCGGGTGTCATCAAATGGTCGGCGATGAGTAGGGGATGGGGCACATGTTGGTAGAGATTCTCAGGAGAGAGTTGCTCAAACAGATAGTTGGATTTCAGATAGGTCATGGTCAAAAGGATTATTGCACGATGATTTTTTTGATGAACATCTTGCCATCGGTTTTGATATGTAGAATATATACACCTTTGGGCAACACGCCACATTCGATTTGTGCATTCCCTGTGCTATGGCCTACCATAACATTCTGACCAACATCGTTATAGAGAATATATTGGAACGGATGCTCAAAGGTAACGTTTAGCCAATTACGTGTCGGATTTGGGAAAATTCTCAGCTCGTTCTCGATGCTGTCAATACCCAGAATGGTAATCTCCACAGTGGCAAATGCTGGGATGGATTGCTGCCCTTGGTTGTTGAAAGCCGTGACGCTATAGGTGTGAGTACCGAGATTGAGGAGTTCCGTAAAAGTTGTTTCGTGTTGTGTAGCAATTGGTATCCCGTTGCGTCTGATATGGTAATTGTCGTTTGAGTTGTTTGCCTGCCAAGTGATGGTGACATTATTTTCAATGATTTGAGTCTCCAATTCTACGCTAGGCAAGAACAGGAAAGTGTTAGCCGATGGGAACTGAATATCATCTATCCAGCAACAGTCTTCCCCATACGAGCCACTGCCGTTTTTCGAATAAATCCATTTAAACTTGTGTGTCCCAGGGTCTACAGGGAAGGTCTCGCGGCTCCAACCAATCTCTCCCGACCATTCGCCCATGACGGTGTTGTCGATGTAGAAGGTGAGTTTGTCCTTGTTGGCTTCAGTGCAAACTTTCTTGTAGAAACTGATTTCACTTGATTCCTCAACATCGAAACTGACTTGTAAAGTAGTGAGATTGGCATCGCTAATGGCTCCTGAACGGGCACTATAGGTTCCCGTATTGGCAGTGCTGTTGTCGATAAACCAATAGGAACCTCCAAGCATTTGCCAGGCAAAAGCGCTGAAGTCTCCTGTTTCGAAGGTTTCTTTGAATGGGCCTATATTTAGGAATTCGGTGCTGCTGAGCGTGTATGGGGTAGCGTCCATGTGGTAAAACACTTCAAAATTCGTACCTGTTGGGGTGTTCGCCGAAGTGCTGAATGAGATGGCCGCGGTAGCAGTGCTTCCAGAAGGTATTATCCCGAGGTTATATTGAATTGGATTGAAAATCAAATTGTCGGAGCTGCTAAACAACTGTACCGTGGCTTCTCGCGCGTCTGACGAACCTATATTCCTAAATCCTATGAGCAAAGTCCCGTTTTCGCCCGGATTGACTGTGTTTGCCGGCCTAAACTCCGACAAAACGAAAGCGGGTGCATGAAGCGTTATGCGGAAATGGCTGGTCCAAGTATTGCCGCCTTCAGTGCAAGTAAGTGTGAATTCAGCTTGATACCCATCTGTAATCATATCGTTTACAGATATTTCAAATCCGTTGGCTATGGTATATTCTTCCATAGCAGCAAGGCTGCCGATGGTGTATGATCCGTTTGTGATTTCCACAAAAGGAGAGTCGACGCTAAGGGTGACTTGTACATTTGAGGCAGTTTCGTTTCCAATATTCTTGATGTTCAAATCCATGATAAATGTTTCGCCATAATCTGCCTGACCGTTTTCGTCGTTGATGGTGAAACCATTATAGGTGAGGTAGGCGCCATTTGCTGGGATGATGGCAATGTCGCGAACTTCTGTAACCTTATTGAAACTTTTTATTATGAGTTGTGCCGTCCCAGTATGTGTGAGGTTAGGGAAAGTGAGCGTGCCCTCTCCGTCGATGATAGGGGCGCTAGCAATGACTTCTCCGTCAACCGAAAGCGTGGCAAAAGCATAGTTGGCATCTGCCATAACATGTAGTTCTGTCTGTCCAAGGAAAATGGCTTCAGGCTGGCACATGACATTCATTTCGGTCGGGTTGTCGGTGCGTAGAAGCAAACTTGGGTCTCCAAAAAGAATCCAAGTGTTGTGGGTCTTGCCTTGATCAGAAGGATGAAGGTCGAGGATCTTCATGTTGCCGTTGAGAGAAGCCCCGCCAAGGGTGTGGTGGAATTGGTCTGCGTTGCGCCATTCGCAAAGGATGTCGACCATCTCGTCCTGTCCTGTCATGGGTGGCTGCCAGGGCTGGGAAGTCCATGAAAACATGCCGCCGATGGCTCCAGTGGGTGCGCCGGAAGTGTTGTTGGTGGCTCGCATCCATGCCTCGGCGAAGCAGTTTTCGTCGAATTTTCCGTTGAGGCAGGCCGTCGACCAAATGACAGGCCATTTGTAATCGTTGACCAAGGTGTTCACGTGGCTGTTGTTGAAAGAGCCTACGTACCAACTTATTGTGGAACCATGGTTGCAGTAGTTGCAGATGCTGACACCGTTATTGAAGTTCTCACTTAACATGGCGGAATTGGTGCCCGCACCCACACCTTGATAATGCTGCGAAACTTCTGCATAGGTGTAATGTAGCAAAGTGTCGCGGATGTATTCAATATGTTGATAGTCTGATTCTCCTCCGTTATGACCGCTGCCAGCCCCTTCGGTGGCGCCTATGCCCATGCCTTTGTTGAGCCAATTCGCATCGGAGGGAATGTCGCGTTCATAATATATCACTTTGGCGACTTGGTTCTCCACGTCAGCAACACTTTCAGCTGAGAATCTTCCAACCAGGACTTCGGGGTAATAGTCGTTGCCTTCGAGTTGGCCAAACCAAATGTCCGACGCCCCTCCATTCATTGACTTTGGCGTAAGGTCATCATAGTCGCCTACAAGGAGTACATAACACAGATTTTTCTCTGGATTGTTGTAATGGCAGAGAATGAACGATTTGATTTGGTTGGTGTTGTTGCCTCCGATGTCTGAAAGACTGACGATAGTGGTAGGCTGACCCGATTTGTTTTTCCAGTCCACAAAGGGCTGCATGGCATCGAGATAGGATGGCGGACAGATGACTAACATTTCGCCTTCGTCAGGGATGAAGTTGTATTTTGTCGCCTGTTCTTGGTAGTTGATAAAGCGATGATGATACATCTCAAGCGTTTCGGGCGACATTCTAATCTTGTTTGATTTGTGGCTTAGTTTTGGGTTGTCTCCACCACTGTCGCTCATCTTTTTCATCGTCAAAGTCAGCTGGGTGTAAACACGCAGGGTTTTCGTTACGGGATTGTATGCAAAAGGATAGACCAAAATGTTTTGTCCGCGGAAATCGCGGAGGATATAAGGCTTGTCTAATTGTGCCTGAAAACCAGGAAAGAATTGTTTTTTTGAATAGGTCTCTCCATATCGGTAAGGCACGGTCTCAGGATCAATCTCTCGGCTGAGATTGCCTTTGGATGGTGCGATTTCGATGTTTTCAAAATCCTGATATTGGGTTTTGTCGACTTCCACCCTCATCTTGGCCAAGTTGTCGATGAGCATGGGGATGGCAAACAGCGGCAGGTCGGGTGAGCCTTCTTCAAGCATAGAGGCCATCTTGGGCACTGTGATGGTGTACTGAAGTCCAAAATGCGTATTGACCTCGTTTTTATAAAAACCTTCTAATGTGAAGCTGACCGAAATCTCTTCTTGGGAATTGGAGAGCAGTTTGACGCTAGGCGACGTTGGTTTTTGGCTTTCACAATTCACCCATTCTTGCGAAAACAAGTTGAGTGAAAACAAACTGATTATGAGAAATAACAGTCCTTTTTTCATTTCTTGCGTGTATTTTGCGCAAAAATACGCAAATTCTTTGAAATGAGATAATACGGGCTGTATTATTGGTGTGTAGGGGGCATCATGTTAGGATTGTAGGGCTGTCGTACCACGGCAGCCGCATCGCTGTTTATCGTTGCGGTTGCCATGGTGTGACAGCCCTACAGACCACAATCTATGGTGCTGTTTTGCTGAAAACGACCGTCTCCCCAGCTCCATTTGCCCTCACCATCACGCCTGTGCAAGGTGGAATGGGTGTGGATGCTGGCACTGCATCGGGGTTGATGCCAGTGCCGTCCTCATTCATTACATAATAGTCTCTATTGATGTATGCGCTGACGGGGAAGGGGTTGCCTACAAGATTCCAGCCAACATTGGGATTTCCTTCGTCGTAGACCAGTTCCACAACTTTCGTTTCATCCTCATTGAATTCACCTTTGAAAATGATGTTAACTTCTTCCTCATTGGCATATAGGTAGCCTTGACCGTTAACAAGGTTGAGACTGTCGGCTTTAAAGTTTCGCCACTGTCCTTCTGTTGGGTCGAATTGGTAGAGGTCGTAATCTGTTTCTGACACCATATTATCCACCGTTTCGGGAGAAGTTATTTCTACCAAAGGCGAAGCAATGAATTGCCAAAGGCCATCACTTTCAACATAACCTGGTATGGTTTTGTAGGCCATTTCATGATAGTTGGTAAACTCGTTCCATCTTAAAGTGGCCATATATGCGTTTATAGTATTATATGGAACATAAACGGGTATGCTCATTGGAAACCTATAAAAAGCATTCCATTCAATTGTTGGTGGCAAACTTGCAAGACATACCAATGAACTAAAATTACCACAGTCTACAAATGCATGATAGCCTAAAGTTCTAACAGAATTGCCAAGAATTAATGCACCATCAAAACCTGAACAATTCGAAAATGTTTCTTCTCCAATTTGTATCACTGAATTTGGAATATTTAATGAACCTGTAAAACCACTGCAACCACTAAAAGCTGCATCAAAAATCCATTTTACTGAATTGGGAATATCCAATGACCCAATAAAACCATGACAGTTGAAAAAGACACCAGTATTGATATTTGTAATAGAGTTTGAAATTGTCAAGTAGCCATTGAATCCATAGCATTGTTCAAACGCACCCGAATTAATTGTCGTTACCGAATTTGGAATTACTAAATTGCCTGTAAAACCATGACAATTAGAAAACGCGCCAGATCCTATTGTCGTTACCGAATTTGGAATGAACAAAGTCCCATTAAAGCCGTAACAACTTTTGAACGCCCAATTCCCAATAGTATTTACTGTATTAGGAATGATGAGACTTCCAGTTAGGCCATTGCATGTTGAAAAAGCATAATTACCGATTGAGGTTACTTCATAAACTTGATTATCAGAATTAACAAATGAAGGAATAGTTATATTTCCAGAGGGAGAGTCAAAACCCGTCCAGGAATATACTTCATTATTTCCTGGATAAGTCAACTCTACATAATAGTTTTCAGAATCAATGATGTTAAAATACAAAGTCTGCCCCGTTTCACAAACCGCCGAAAAATCATAAGCATAAATATCCCTTACAACTCCTAAAAGCAGCATAATCATCAAGGCTTTGGCCGTCATTCTATTTTGTAAAATTCTCTTTTTCATATTCATTAGTTTTATTCGTTCGTGTTTTTCTCTATAACCGACAAAAAAGCGTGGAATCCATTACTTGCTCGAAACCCGGGTTACCACGCCCACACCTCTAACAAGTTATTCCACGCCGTAGCAACTACGGCATTTGTGACTTTTCCTTGAGGTGTGTCCCCAAAGGGACAATGTGGTAAATGGGTTTCAAGAACAGCAACAATTGCTATCTATAAATATTTCTATTTCAGTCGGATGCGCCTAATGCGCTTTTCTCATTCGATAATTATATGGTTAGACTTCCTTTTGAGGCTTCAAAAATAGGAAGAAAAACGATTATGAACAAGAAATGGGGAATAATTCTTACGAAAAACTGAAGGAAAGAATGTCTCTGTTGGGGGATTTTGTTATTTTTGCAGCGAGAAAGGAGAAAATTGTATGTCGTACAGTGAAATGGCGCAGCTTGAATTGATGAATGCCTTGAACAGCATCAATTCCGAAGCCGAACTAAATGAGTTCAAAGATTTGGTGGCAAGGTATTTTGCCGAGAAAGCCCAAAAAGCGATAGATGCCTTGTGGGATGAAGGCGTTATCAATGAAGAAACCATAGAGCAATGGGGCGAGGAGCACATGCGCACCCCTTATCGTTATGCGGCGCATCGTTCTTGATACCAACTGCCTTTTGCAGTCATTGCCCTCTAAAAGCCCTTATCACAAAATATGGACAGATATATTGGGCGGTAGAATCAGTCTTTGTGTGAACACTGAGATTTTGGACGAGTACGAAGAAATCCTTTCTCAAAAAATCAACAGCGAGGTTGCTACCAATGTGGTGGAGGCTATTGCAAGACTGCACACAACAACTTACCAAGAAATTTATGTTCATTTTAGCCTGATTCATGATGATGAGGATGACAACAAGTTTGCGGATTGTGCTGTGGCCTCAGGAGCGGAATTCATCGTTACAAATGACAAACATTACAACATTCTTACCAAAATTCCTTGGCCAAATATTAAAGTAATAAATATCAGGGAGTTTGCCAAGGTGTTATAGCCGCTGATTTAGAAAAACAAACGGACTCCCCAAATAGGAAGCCCGTCTGCCTCGTCGGATTTCAAATAGTCTGTGACGATAGTTTTGTTTAGTCTACGTTCTTGTGAAGGTAGGAGTTCTCTCCGCTGATGCCGTTTTTGGAGGCCGAGTATTCTGACAGTCCCTCGTCATTATGGGTGATGTCGACATTGCGGCGCAAATAGGCCGGCTGGTTCTCCAGCTCCTCCAAACCACGGGTTGTCCTGAAGTTCATGCTTAGGGCACGCAAACGCTGTTTCTTCAGCAACTCCTTCGGGTCGGTTTCCTTGGCTTTCTTGGCCTCAAGGACGGCAATTTCGTGTTCGGCCTTGGCTTGCACTTCTTCCTTTGTCATGATGCGGGAGGTGATTTCAAAGCCATCGTCGTCGTTGCCGCTGGTCCTGAAAGGATTGTCGAACACTTTGACAACGGGGCGTTCTTCTTCGTGATGGACGGTTTGTGGCGTGTCGTAAACGGGTGCCTCGGGTTTAGGTTCGGCGATGGGCTCATAGGAAGGCTCGTCGTCAATGGAATGCATCTCTTTCGGTTCTTCTACTGGCTTGGGAGTTTCAGGCTCAACGGCCTTGGGCTTTTCCACAGAGAACAACGGATGCACAGTCTTTTCCTCGGGCTTGGTTTCGGGTTGCGTTTCCTTGGGATAGGCTTTTTCGACTTCGGTTGCTGCAACCGACCCCACTGCAAGATGGGCGGGTTGGGCGGGCGCTTCTTTTTCGTCCACCTTGATTTGGCCGTTCAAGTCATACACCTTTTTCGGTTGGGTAGTGCTGACAGGAGCTTGTTTTTCTGCAAGCACAGAGCTGTATGATTTGGCATCATGGTTGAATCCGGTGGCAATCAAAGTCACGCTGAGGGCCTCACCGAGGCTTTCATCGGTGCCATTGCCCCAGATGACGTCTGAGTTGTTGCCGCAGGCGTTCTGTGCGATTTCTAAGATCTCATCAACTTCATCGAGCGAGACTTCGTTGGTGCCCGAAGTGATGTATAGGAGAATGTTCTTTGCGCCTTCGATGTTGGAGTCGTTGAGCAGGGGAGAGTGTATGGCATCCTTGATGGCTTTCTCGGCTCTGTTTTCGCCTTCAGCGACACCTGAACCCATGATGGCCTTGCCGCTGTCTTTCATGACGGTCTTCACATCCTCGAAGTCGACGTTGACGTAGCCGGGCACGGTGATGATTTCAGCGATGCCTCGGGCTGCTGTGGCCAACACGTCGTCGGCCTTCTTGAAAGCTTCAGATAGCTTCATGTTGCCATATTGGTCACGTAGCTTGTCGGTACTGATGAGGATAAGCGTATCAACGCATTTTTTAAGTTCGTCTATGCCTGACAAGGCTTGCAGTTTGCGGCGACGGCCTTCACGTTCCATGGGCATGGTGACGATGCCGACGGTGAGGATGCCCTTGTCCTTGGCCAACTTGGCCACCACGGGAGCAGCACCTGTTCCGGTGCCACCACCCATACCTGCTGTGACGAACAGCATCTTGGTTTCGTCGTCAAGTAGGGCTTCGATTTCATCTTTGCTCATCTCGGCGGCTTCACGACCGATGTTGGGGTCGTTGCCAGCGCCCAATTCCCGTTTGCCAAGGTGGACAGTGGTTTTCACATTGCTTTTCAGCAAGGCCTGATGGTCGGTATTGCAAAGTACAAAGTCGACTCCTTGTATGCCTTCCTCCATCATGTGGTTGACGGCATTGCCGCCGCCACCACCCACACCGACGACTTTGATGTAGTTGGGCTTTTCCACTCCGACGGGCTTGAACATTTCGTCGTGGGTGTTATGGTTTGTTGTGTAATCTTCTGCCATGTTTTTGCGGTTTTGATGGGTTATACAAGGTTGTCGTCAGGTGTGAAAAATTCAGTGAACGAAGTTACGATTTTTTTCAAGTCGATTCCCTTCTTTTTCTTCTTTTTGCCCTCGGATTCTTCCTTTTCAATGTCGTTTTCTCCCTGTTCAAGCGCTTGGGCATTGTTTTTGGTCGGTTCCATGAGCCCTCCTTTTTCCTTTTCAGCTTCTTTCACGGCTGCCAAGTATTCGTCATGCTCCATTCTGGCGATGGTTTCGATGACGATTCCGATACCTGTGGAGAACATGGGACTCGACATTTCCTTCATCTCAGTTTGGTTGAGATGCTCGTTTGGATAGCCGATGCGTACCTCCAATCCTGTCTTGAATTCGGCTAGCTGTTGGATATGACGCATCATGGCGCCGCCACCTGTGAGGACGATGCCTGCGATGAGTTGATTCTCCGACTTGGCTTTCTGGATTTCGTAGTTGACCAGCTCGAAGATCTCTTCCAAACGTGCTTGGATGATATGGGCCAGGTTTTTGAACGAAATCTCCTTGGGCTCTCTTCCGCGGATGCCTGGGATGGATACCACCTCGTCGTCGCGGTTTTCGCTGGCCAAGGCAGAGCCGAACTTCACCTTTACTTCTTCTGCATAGTGTTTGATGATGGAGCAACCCGTGCAGATGTCATCGGTGATGATGTTGCCGCCGAATGGAATCACGGCAGTATGCTGGATTTTCTTGTCTTTGAAAATGGCAATGTCGGTAGTGCCGCCACCGATGTCGACAAGGACCACACCAGCATCTTTTTCTTCATCGTCAAGAACGGCTTGTGCCGATGCGATGGGTTCAAGAATCATGTAATCCATGTCCAAGCCTGCGCTCTGGATGCACTTGATGATGTTTTTGGCGGCCGAAGTTTGGCCGATGATGACATGGAAGTTGGCTTCGATTTTGTTGCCCAACATGCCGACGGGGTTGGTGGCCAACTCGCCATCGACATAAGTGTCCTGACGGATGACATCGATGATTTCTTCGCCAGGGGTCATGTTGATTTTAAAGGTGTCGTTGCGCAAACGTTCAAGCTCTGCCTCCGAAATTTCCGTGTCGTGGCTGTCACGCATGAGTACGCCCCTGTGTTGCAGGCTCTTGATGTGCTGCCCGGCGATTCCCACGCTGACTCTATTGATTTCAACCCCCGACTGGTCGGAGGCTTGCTTGACGGCAGTCTTGATGGCTTCGACAGTGTCGAAGATATTGGTCACGACGCCTCTTTTCACACCTGTGGATATGGTTTTGCCGTATCCCAGGATTTCGATTTTTCCGTTCTCGGCTTTGCGGCCCACGATGCAGGCCACTTTGGTTGTACCGATGTCTAATCCGACTATGATTTTACCTTCACTCATAACATTATCGTTTTGTACAGACTATTTGATTTTTATAATTCAGATTGATGCTTTTTAGGGTTTGCGTTTCAGGATTGTCGATCCTTTGTTTCATGAAGATCTCCAAGCGTTTCAGTTTGTCGGCGGCATAGAGTGTGTCGCCAACAATCACTCTTGTGTCGAGGCCGCGTACTGTGAGCTCGAATTGGTTACGATTGTTGCAATACAATTGTCCCACACAGTTTTTAATGAAGTTATTCTTCTCTATAGTCTCAACCCAATGCAGGGCGTTGATTATGTTTCTGTCGCTGTCGAGCGTGTCGCAAAGTTGATAGGAAACCGTGTCTTTCTTCAAGTCAAAGTTGCCGCTGGCGATCAGGACGTATGGCGTGTAGATGCGGCTCGATGGAATGACGACACCTTCGCGGGTCACATAGACCGAATGCCCCTCCTTGTCGAACACCCTGAAGGTAGGCTCGTATTCATTAAAGCTGACGTTAAGCGTACCATCAAGGTCGACGTATGAGGCATTGTTTTCAATCCAGGGGTTGTCGTCCAGATGATTCTGCACGGCAATCATGTTGACGGTACCAATGTTTTTATTGTTGTAAATCTGGCTGAGCTCTTCGCGAAGCTGACTCTTTTTGACAAAGCCAGTATCGGTCTCTGTTATCAGTCGGATGGACTTCAAGGGCTTGTTCAGGTAGTCTTCTCTCGCAAAGATGAACAAGACAACCAATGCGGCGGCTGTGACAACCCATAACACTATGCTAAGTATCTTCTTTACCATGTCTTTATCAGTTTTTCCAAGGGTTCAACAAAGCGGTCGATGTCGCCGGCACCCATTGTGATGAGTAATTCGGGTTTCTCTCTGTCAATCAGGTCGATGAGCTCCGACTTTTGGCAGTTTTTCTTGTTACTTGCATTCACCTTGTTTAAAAGGGCTTCGGAGGTGATGCCTTCGATGGGTAACTCGCGAGCGGGATAGATGTCGAGAAGGATGAGTTCGTCAGCCATGGCTAAAACAGAGGCAAATTCGTCCATGAAATCACGGGTGCGGCTAAACAAATGAGGCTGAAATACCAACGTGATGTGTTTTTCGGGGAAGGAATCTCTCACTGCTGTCAGGCAAGAACGGATTTCCTCAGGATGATGGGCATAGTCGTCTATGTAGCAGTGTTTTTCATTGTTCACCCTGATATCGAAACGACGCTTCACACCTTTGAATGAAGTCAAGGCTTCGGCGATGTCGGTAGCGGGAATGCCAATGCTTCGTGCGGCGATGAAAGCTGCGGTGGCGTTCAGCACATTGTGACGTCCTGCCATGGGCAATTGGATAGCGGTAGTTGTGTCTTCTCCATTGATGACAAAGTCTGTGACGCCTTTTTCTGAGCGGATGATATGGGCCCGGTAGTCGTTTCTGTCACCAAAGCCGAAATGGATTCCTCGGTCAGTATGGATATCAAGACCTTCTTTGACGATGACTTTTTCCTCGGTGAGTTGAGCGAAATCGTTGAAACTTTGCACCAAATGTTGTTTGTCTCCATAGATGTCCAAATGATCGGCATCGATAGAATTGATGATGCTGATATTGGGATGGAGTTTCAGGAAGGAGCGGTCAAACTCGTCGGCTTCCACGACCATGATACTGTCTTTGCCTTTGCTTAACAGCAGGTTACTGTTGAAGTTGTTGGCAATGCCGCCAATGAAGGCGGTAGTGTCCTTGCCACAGATGTGTAGGATGTGGGCAACCATAGCCGTGGTGGTGGTTTTGCCATGTGTGCCTGCCACGGCTATGGTGAAGTGATGCCCCGAGATCTGCCCTAAAGCCTCGGAGCGTTTCATAATCTTTATATTACGTTGTTTAAGGGCTTCAAGTTCCTTGAGGTCTTTAGGCACGGCGGGCGTGTAGACGACAAACTTGATGAGGGCAGGCAATAAGTTAGGATTGTCTTCATAATGGATTGCCATGCCCTCATCTTCCAGTTGTTTGGTGAGCGGAGAAGGGGTACGGTCGTAGCCTGCCATGGTATAACCTTGGCTTTGGTAGTATCTGGCTAAGGCACTCATGCCTATGCCACCTATGCCTAACATGTAGATTATTTGTCCTTCTCCGTTGTTCATTATTCTGGGTTTGTTTTCTGTCGCCCCTACGGGGCTGGTTTCAACTTATTGCTTCTATTATCACATCTACAATGTCATCGGCTGCATTCGGGCGAGCGAATTTGCCAATGTTGGCGCTTAATCTGTCTTGTAAGTCCTTGTCGGCGGCAAGTTTGAATAAGGCAGGGATGAGCTCTTTTTCCGTGTCGGCGTTACGTACCATGATGGCTGCGTCAGCATCGACAAGTTGCTGAGCGTTTTTGGTCTGATGGTCTTCGGCGGCTGTCGGAAGCGGCACGAAGATGACAGGTTTTTGTACCAGTGCCAGTTCCGAAATCGACATGGCACCAGCGCGTGAGATGACCACGTTGGCTAGGCCATAAGCCAAGTCCATGCGGTCGATGAAGACGGTGGGCTTCACTTGGCTTTCCAAGCCTAAGGCTTTCACTTCCTCTTGAGCTTGGGTGATGTAGGTCTTGCCCGTCTGCCAGATAAGCTGCAAGTCGTTGTCCTTGAAGGCTGCGAGTTGGGCACTGATGCCTTTGTTGATACCTAAGGCGCCTTGGCTGCCACCTACGAGCAACGCGACAGGTTTCGTCGGGTCGAGATTGAAAAACGCAGCGGCTTCCTCGCGGGTGCCACGAAGGGTGATATTGGCTCTCAGTGGATTTCCAGTGAAGTGTATTTTTTTGGCGGGGAACCATTGGTCGAGATGGTCATAGGCTACGCAGATGGCTTTGGCCTTCTTGCCCACATTGCGGTTGGTTTTGCCTGGATAGGAATTCTGCTCCTGGATGACAGTAGGGATACGTAGAAAGTTGGCACCCATTAAAGTGGGACCACTGGCAAATCCACCGACACCGATGACCACATCGGGCTTGAAGCGTTTCAAGATGGCGATGGCATGGTTGAAGCTGCTTGTAAGCTTCAAGGGCAACAAGAGTGACTTTATGTCCTTGGTCATGCCGCTGATCCACAAGCCTTCGATGGGATAACCCGCCTTGGGCACCCTTTCCATCTCCATGCGGCCTTTGGCACCGATAAAGAGGATGTCAGCCTTGGGGAATCTCCTTTTCAAGGCATCTGCGATGGCGATGGCGGGAAAGATGTGACCGCCCGTTCCGCCTCCACTAATCACGACTTTAAGGTTCTCTTTCATCTTCTGTTATTTCTGTAAGTGCTTGTAATTCTTGTTCTTTATTCATGTTCTCGTCTTCCATGTATCTTGTGACACTCAGTATCATGCCCAAGATGAGTCCAGTGGCCATCAGCGAGGTGCCACCCATGCTGACGAAAGGCAACGGTTGTCCTGTGACGGGCAACAACCCGATAGACACGCCCATGTTGACCATGGCTTGCAGGATGACGAGGAAACCCAAGCCGAAGGCCATCAGTGAACCGAAAGTGAGTGGCCGTTTGATGACGATGCGCAACACTCTGGTGAAGAGAATGAGATAGAGCAGTAACACAACGACAGCGCCAATGAGCCCATACTCCTCTATGATGATGGCAAAGATGAAGTCGGAGTAAGGGTGGGGCAGGAAATTGCGTTGCTCACTCTTGCCCGGTCCTTTTCCGAAAATTGAGCTTGAAGCTACAGCGATATCGGCATAGGTACGCTGCATGTGTTTATCGTCGAATGGATCCACTTTCTCTTTGTCTTCGCCCATCGATTTGAGTCGGTTCGACCAGGTCTGAATACGGTTTTGCTTTTCCTTATAAGTGTCTGTTTTCTCTCCAATCACCATGGTGTCTTGTTGAGCGGCACGACGGTGCTTGTTTTCAATATTGGTCTTGATGGCGTCGTAGCCTAAATAAGCGCTCATGCCGACAATGCAAAGTCCGACCAATGCGAGCAGATGCAGGAATTTCACGCGACCAATGAAGAGCAACACCATGCAAACGGCGACTAAGATAACGGCAGTGGAAAGGTTTTCGGAAAAAATCAAGGCTGCGGTTACCAAAATGGGAAGTGCCAACCTAAGAATGAAATCCTTGAAATTATAAACTGAGCCTTCCATCATAATCAGTTGGCGGGCCAGGTAGGTGATGAGTATGATTTTGGCCATCTCGCTGGGCTGGAACGAGAATCCGCCGACATTGATGGAACGGCTGGCATCATTGATGTTGCGGCCGAACACCAAGGTGTAGAGCAACAAAGCCAGGCAAGGTATCATGAGCAGCAAGGCGATCTTCGCATAACGTTTGTAGTTGATTCTTGATGCTAGAATCATCATGGCGAAGCCGAAAATCAACATGGCGAGGTGCTTCATCAGCACTTTGCCCGTGTCGCCTTCGTATTTCGAGACCGCCAACGCGCTAGTCGCACTGTACACGACAATCAGCGAGATGATGCCCAAAATCAGGGAAACAATCCAGATGACCTTGTCGCCTCTCAATATTTTATTGATGATATTCATTTTCCAGTTTCTTTACGGTTTCCGTGAAAAGGTTGCCACGCTCAACGAAGGTCTCGTCTTCCTTGTCCGACTTGCAGGCGGGCGAAAACAATACAACATCGTCTTGCTTGGCCAGAAACGAAGCAGTGTCGATGGCCTCTTCAATGTCAGTGACCTCATAGATGTCCTTGATGTCCTTTTGGAAGGATTTCTTCAGATTGGCGTTGTACTTTCCGATGCAAATCAACGCTTTGACTTTCTTCTTGGCTACTTGCTTCAGGTCCTTAAAGTCGGTGTCGCGGTCGTTGCCACCTGCAATCCAAATCACAGGTTTGACGATGTTTTCGAAAGTGAACCAGGTGGCATTCACGTTCTCAGCCCTCGAGTCGTCGTAGTACATCACTCCATCGATGGTGGCGATGTAGTCTTGGCGATGCTCGATGGTGTTGAGGTCGCTGAGACTCTGTTTGATGTTCTCTTTTCTAATTTGCAAGATTTTGGACGATATTCCTGCTACCATGGTGTTGTGTATCATATGTCGCATATTGGTTAATTCTTCAAAATAAAACATGATGCTTTGGTTATCGGTTGTTCGATTGATTATTTTGATTCTTGAATTTTAAATTTTGAATCTTTGAATTTTAAATATTGAGTTGAGATTTATCTGATTTTGAATGTAATAAGCGTAAATGCTGCCAGCAGGATGGTGATAATCCAGAAACGGATGGTGATTTTCACCTCATGATGGACGGTGTTATAGCCCTCACCATGCCCTTTAAATGTGACAGTTGAGTTGGGCCAGGCTTTCTTGAAATCGCTGTACGAAGTCCTAAAGTGGTCGTGCAAAGGGCCTTTTTTCCAGATACGGTGTTTCTTTCCTGTCTTGACAAAGTGTTTCACGTCTAAGTCGGAGAGGATTTCGAAGAGGAACACACCGCAGAGCAAAGGGAGGAGCAATTCCTTATGCAGAATAATCGCCGACACGGCAATAATTCCTCCAATGGTCAGGCTGCCCGTGTCGCCCATGAAGATTTGGGCAGGGTAGGAGTTGAACCACAGGAATCCGATAAGCGAACCGACGAAGGCTGCCAAGAAGATTACAATTTCTTCACAGCCTGGTATATACATCAGGTCGAAGTGGCTTGCAGTGACCGCGTTGCTGGAGATGTAGGCCAAAATGACCAATGTGATGCCGATGATGGCCGAGTTGCCCGATGCCATGCCGTCCATGCCGTCATTGAGGTTGGAGCCGTTTGACACTGCAGCAACAATAAATACGGTGAGCAGCACAAGGAAGACCCAAGCCAAATTATACATCCACTTCGGTCCTGCCCATTTGAACAGGTTGGCATAGTTGAGGTTGTGGTTCTTCAAGAAAGGAATGGTGGTCTGTGTCGATTTCACGTTGGGACTCTTCACGACAACTTCCTTGTTGTCTTCGATTTTCAACTTCACGGTCTCGTTGATTTGCACAGCAGGGCTGAAACGAAGCGTGAGTCCTACGATGAGACCCAACAGGATTTGTCCACCCAATTTTACGATGGGTTTCAAACCGTCTTTCTTGTGCTTGAAGGTCTTGACGTAGTCATCGGCGAAACCAATGAAACCGAGCAAAAGCGTGGTGACTATCATCAAAATGGTGTAGACGCTATGAAGTTTGCATACCAGCAAAACTGGTATCAGAATGGCCGCTATGATGGTGACGCCGCCCATGGTAGGAACGCCAACTTTCTTAGTGTTGTAGGGGTCAATGGCTTCGTCACGCTGGGTTTCAACGATTTTTTTCCGTTTCAGCATCTTGATGAAGAAGTTGCCAAACCATACAGAAACGATAAGCGCCAAGATAACAGCTGCGGCTGCCCTAAAGGTGACATAATTGAACACGCCTGCACCTGGGAAGCTGTGCTTGTGCAAATAATTGAACAGATAGTATAACATTAGTTGGCCTCCTTTAAAGCTTCCGACAAGACTTCCTTGTCGTCAAAATGGTTCTTTACTCCGTTGATTTCCTGATAGGTCTCGTGACCTTTGCCTGCCAAAAGGATGATATCGCCTTTTTTGGCTAAGGCTACAGCTGTGCGTATTGCCTCTCCTCGGTTGGTGATGCTTAGCACTTTACGCTTGTCCTCTTCAGCGATGCCGGCTTTCATCTGTCGGATGATTTCGTCAGGGTCTTCGTTGCGAGGGTTGTCGCTGGTGAGGATGACCTTGTCGCTCAGTTTCACGGCAACAGCGGCCATTTCAGGTCGTTTGGTGGCATCACGGTTGCCTCCGCATCCCACCACGGTGATTAGTGTTTCCTTATGGCAACGCACTTCATTGATGGTGGTGAGCACATTCTCTAGAGCATCGGGTGTGTGTGCATAATCAACAATGCCGACGATTCCTTTGTCGGAATGTACCATGTCGAAACGACCGTTGGCTCCATGCAGCTTGCTGATTTCGACCAGCAATTCGTCTTTGTTGAATCCCAATGATAACGCGGCTCCGTAGATGGCCAACAGGTTACTGGCATTGAAGCCACCAACAAGTTGGGTGTAAACTTCGGTGCCATTTACTTTGAGCAGCATCCCGTCGAAGTGGCTTTCCATGATGACGCCCTTAAAGTCGGCATCGTGTTTCAGGGCGTAGCTCAGTTTTTTTGCTTTTGTGTTTTGCAACATGACTGCGCCGTTTTTGTCGTCGAGGTTGGTGAGGGCAAAAGCGGATTGGGGCAGGTCGTCGAAAAATTTCTTCTTGGCATTGCGGTAGTTGGCCATCGTTTTGTGGTAGTCGAGATGGTCATGGGTAAGGTTGGTGAAGATACCACCTGTGAAATGCAGTCCCGCAATACGGTCTTGTGCAACACTGTGTGAACTCACCTCCATGAAGGCGTATTCACATTTGTTTTCGGCCATTTGTTGCAATAAGGCATTCAGTTCTATGGGGTCGGGGGTAGTGTGCGTCGAAGGGATGACCTCACGATTCACGATGTTCTCAATAGTGGAGAGCAACCCGCAGTTGTAGCCCGCATCGGTGAAAAGTCTGTATAGAAGTGTGGCTATGGTGGTTTTGCCGTTGGTGCCGGTCACTCCGACCAAACGCAGCTTCTTGGATGGATTGCCGTAGAAATTGGAAGCAGAGACCCCCAGGACGTAGGCAGAGTTATCAACCTTGACATAGGTGACGTTTTCCACTTTCTTTCGAGGCATCTTTTCGCCTACAATAGCCGTTGCACCTTGTTCGATGGCTTTGTCGATGTAGTCGTGGCCGTCGACTTGCGTGCCTTTCACGGCAAAAAATAATGTGTTGGGCTTAACCTTTCGCGAATCGAAAGCGATGTCGAGGATGTCCAAGTCCTTGTCACCTATAATTTCCAAAAGGTTACAGTTGACTAATATGTCTTTGAGTTTCATTTCTTCTCCAGTTTTAAGTGAATGACGGGGTTGGCTTTGAGGGTATCACCAGGATGCAACGACTGCTCTTTTACGGTGCCTTGACCTGCAAATTCGGTGCGAATGCCCATGTTTTCTAAAAGATAGACAGCATCGGTGATATCCATGCCGACTACATTAGGCACGATGTCGTTGGCAAGTTGGGCTTCGCGTATGCTGATCTGACCGCTTTCGTTGCTTTCCACAGTGACCCAGTCGCCATTGATGGCAAAGTCGTTGTAGTTTTTGGCGATGCCGTTGAGGTAATTGGCCTCTTTTTCATGACGGGCAAGAACAGGCCCCATGCTATATTCGGGCGTTTTGGTGAGCGAGTCGTCTTCCTGAACGCCGATGCGCATGGCATATACTTTTTCTGCAATCTCCCTGAAACCAGGGGCAGAAACACCTCCTGCCGCCCACTTGGCCCCGCGAGCACGACTTACCATGACGATGCAACTGTAGCGAGGCTTGTCGGCTGGGAAATAGCCAACAAAAGTAGTGTTGTATAACTTCCTGCCTATACCAGGTTCATGGTAGGCATAACCTTGCACCTTATCATAATACTGGGCTGTCCCGGTCTTTCCCGCCACGTTGACGATACAATCAGTAAATTGACGTTTAGCAGTGCCTCTGATGGCGACTCCTTCCAGCATGGTCTGGAGCTTTTCGATGGACTCGGGCGAGGCGATGTGCTCGTTGAGGACGATGGGATCGTATTTCTCGATGGTCTGGTTGCCCCTACGGATTTCGGTGACAAATTGTGGCTTCATCATGCGGCCACCATTGGCAATGGCATTGTAAAGCATGAGGAGTTGCATTGGGGTTACGTTCACCTCATAACCGATGGACATCCAAGGTAAAGAGACATTCGACCACAGCTTTCTGCCGTCTTTGGTCTTGTCGTCAGGGTGTTTGATGACGGGTTCCGCCTCACCTTTGATGCCTGTGCCGATTTTCTTGTTCAGGCCTAAGGCATAGAGCCCTTCAACGTATTTTTCGGGATGCGCTGCGAAGTTTTTGGTGATGAGCACAGCGGTGCCTTTGTTCGACGACTGCTCGATGACTTCTTGCACGGTGCAGATGCCACCTTTGGCAAAGCTGTGGTCGTCTTTCATGGTGCGGTTCGAGAACTTGATGGGTCCCGTGCCGATATTCACCAAGTCGGTGAGTTGTGTGTTCTCTTTGTGGTTGAGCAGCACCACCATTGAGGCTATCTTGAACACGGAACCGGGCTCGTAGCGTTCGGTCAATGCCACATTGTATGATTCTTCGTATACACCCGTTTCGTGGTTGAGTCTTAGGTTGGCCAATGCTTTCACATAACCCGTTTCCACGTCCATTAAGATGGCGCAACCCTGCTCGGCCTTATTGGTGACTAAAGTGTTGTTGAGGGCACTTTCCACAACGTCTTGTAACTTGATGTCAAAGGTGGTGTAAACGTCGTCGCCGTTTTTGGCATCGATGTCATCTTCAGAATTGACAGGCATCCAGTCGCCATGGTGTATCCTTCGCACCAATTGCTTTCCGTTTTGACCTTTGAGATAGTCATTGTAGGCACCTTCGATACCAAAATAGTAGCCTTTCTCTTCGTTGGCCATGCCGAGCATGAGGCTGGCAAGTTCCTTATAAGGATGGTCGCGGCGGATTTTCTTTTCGGTGATGATGCCGCCTTTAAAGATACCGCGGTTAAAGATGACAAATTGCTCCATTTGGCGCAACTCCGTCTGTGTGATGTTCAGGGCGATTCTGTAATGGCGGTTCTTTTTGGCCTTTCCTTCGGCAAAAAAGGCTTTCCATTGTGCGGCGTTCCTTTTCGGGAAGAGACCGGCCATTTGGCGGCAGAGCGAGTCGATGTTTTCGGCAAGGAAAACCGAATCAACAGCTTTATAGTCGAAGAATACATCGTAAAGTGGAATGGAAATAGCCATCAGCTGACCGTCGGCCGAAAAGATGTTGCCACGCGAAGCCTCCAAAGTCCTGACACGATATTCGCGTTGCTCGGCACGCTCGAGCAGTTCTTTGTTGTCCTTGGTCTGCACAAGGATAATCTTCGCGATGATGGCGACACCGAAGACAAGAACGAGGATATAAACCAGATAGGTCTTCAATAAGGTCTCTGTTTTTGGATCTGCTTTCATTGTTCCTTCGTGTTTTCTTCGTTGATATTGATGCGCTTCAGCGGCTCGGTTGCCTCTTTCAAGCCGACGTTTGCCAGTTTCTTAGCCAACACGGATTGCTTGGAGGCTTCCATGATGGCCGACTTCACTTGGATGTATTCCACCTGAAGGTCGTTCAACGTTTTGGTGGTTTGGGTCAACTCGCGGTTGCGTTCTTCGGCGATATAGGTATTGGTGATGATGGCCATCAGCAGGATGGTGATGTAGACCATGAAGGGAAACTGCTTGGTGAATTTCTCCCTCACGAGGAAACCGCCGCCCAAAACGGTCATGGCGTTTTTCTTCTTGCGCTTGCTTTGGCTTTTCTCTTTCTTCTCTTCTTCCATGGTTAAATCCTTTCTGCAATTCTGAGTTTGGCACTGCGTGCCCTGCTGTTGTTGTCGATTTCCTCGTCGGAGGGGGTGATGGGCTTGCGGGTGATGATATGGTAGGGTGTAAGTAGGTTGCCGAAGAAGTCTTTCTCTTCCTTTCCTTCGGCGTTGCCTGTCTTCATGTAGTTCTTCACGAGGCGGTCTTCCAATGAATGATATGACATCACCACGAGGCGACCGCCTGGCTTCAGCACGTCGGGGCATTGGGTGAGGAAGGCATCGAGTGCGTCGAGCTCTTGGTTCACTTCGATGCGCAAGGCTTGGAAGAGTTGGGCGAGGATTTTGTTTTCCTTGCCTCTCGGTAAGCGGCGCTGTACGGCAGCTTTCAACTGTTCTGTGGTCTCGATAGGCTCAGCCTCACGTGCCAAAATGATGTCGGAGGCAATGAGTTGAGGCTGCTGCATCTCACCATAGAGTCGTAGAATGCGTGTCAAGTTAGCATGGTCGTAAGTGTTAATTACGGTCGCGGCGTCGTTGGGCGTCATCTGGCTCATGCGCATGTCCAAGGGACCGTCGAAGCGGGTGGAGAAGCCTTTTTCGGGGGTGTCGAATTGGTGTGATGAGACACCCAGATCGGCAATGACACCATCAATTTTTCCTCCGTGATAGAGTTGGATGAAGTTCTTGAAGTACTTGAAATTCTGTGGGATGAAGGTAAAACGCTCATCGTCAAAAGCGTTAGCTTCAGCGTCCTCGTCCTGATCGAAAGCGTAGAGGTGCCCTGCCGTGAGGCGTTCGAGGATGGCGCGCGAGTGACCGCCGCCGCCAAAAGTGACGTCGGCGTACACGCCTTCGGGGTTAATGTTCAGACCCCCGACACATTCGTTCAACATGACCGGATTGTGATACATTTTCACCCCTCCTTATTTTATGTTTTCGCTAAGTAACTTGAAGAAAACTTCATCGTCGAGTTCGTTGATGGACTGTTCGTAAAGGTCTTTGTCCCAAATCTCCATCTTCGTTGTGACCGCGGTGATGACGATGTCTTTGACCAGAGACCCTTTCTCGATCAAGTCTTTTGGGATTTGCAACCTGCCGCTACCATCGAGTTTCACAAAACGTGCGCCGCTGTTGTATTTACGCATCACGGCTTCTTCATTCACGTTGAACTGGCTGAATTTGGCGCGCAATTGATCTTGCACCTCATACCAGTCTTTCTTTGTGTAGAGCTCCAGGCAATGGGCATGCAGTCCAGGACGAAGGATAAAGCCTTCCTCCGCTTCGCTGCCCAATTGCTCCTTGAATTCGCTGGGGACCAAAACGCGTCCTTTTGCGTCCAATTTGCAATTATGATGTCCTACCAGATAGCTCATTTTCGTTTCGACGATTTTTCAGCTGCAAAGATATACACTTTCTCCCATTTCTCACCACTTTTCTACACAATTCTTATGTCTATTTTTCAACAGCGATTGTTGATAACTTTGTTCATATCTTGTTCATAACATTGTTAACAATTTGCCACCCAAAAAGGAAAGGTGTGTTGATGGGTGATATTTTGCCTTTTTTGGGTGTTTTTTCAGGCGAAAACGACCATCCCATTTTTCTTTTTACTATTTTTGCCGATTGTAGAGATTTTTCGATTATGGATTCGGAACAGAACAACCTTATCGACCTAAGGAAGATTTTCACGGCAAAAGTGCCCAAGCTGATGAAGTATATGCCTGAATGGCTGTTCAGGAAAATACAGCGTCTGTTGCATGAAGACGACATCAACGAGATTCTGACCAAATATGCCGACAAGGAAGGAATCGATTTCATCAATGCAGTGGTGGCCGATTTTAATCTTGATGTTGTTTTGAAAGGTGTCGACAACCTGATGGAGAGCAATCGCATCCTTGTGGCCTCCAATCATCCTTTGGGTGGCCTCGACGGTATTGCGCTCATCGGTGCGGTGGGCAACCATAGGGGAGAGACCTTGACCCCTGTCAACGATTTCTTGATGTTTGTGAAGAACCTGCGTCCGATTTTCATTCCCGTCAGTAAGGTGGGCAGTGCTACCGCCAATCGTGAGGAGAGCCTCAAACTCTTCAACGAAACTTTTGCTGGCGATGCCACGATTTGTTATTTCCCTTTTGGGCTCTGCTCGCGCAAGTCTAAAGGCGGAAAAATCATGGATTTGGACTGGAAGAAGACCTTTGTGACCAAGTCGAAGGCTTATCAACGCGATATTGTTCCCGTCCACATTGAGGGCCGTAATTCGAATTTTTTCTATAACCTTGCCCGCTTGCGTAAACGCTTGGGAATCAAGGTGAACATTGAGATGGCTTTCCTCGTCGATGAGTTCTTCAAGCAACGCAACAAGCAGCTGACCATCACCTTCGGCAAGCCTATTCCTTATCAAACTTTCGACCGTCGGTTCACCGATGCCCAATGGGCGGAAAAGCTTCGCGCTTTTTCCTATAATCTGGCGAACGATCCCAATTTGGTTTTTGATCCTCAAAAAGAATATACGATATGATGAAAGATATTATTGCACCAGTGCCAGTTGAGGCTATCATGGATGAGTTGACCCGTGACAAGTTTTTCCGCAAAACCAACAATGCGGGAAACGAGATTTATATCCTTTCAGCCCATGATTCGCCGAATATTATGCGCGAAATCGGTCGCCTGCGCGAAATCAGCTTCCGCGACTCTGGCGGTGGTACGGGTCTTGACTGCGATATTGACGTGTTTGACACCCGTGAGGAGAATTATTTCATGCAGCTCATCGTGTGGAATCCTACTGATCGTGCCATCGTGGGTGGCTACCGTTTTCTTCTTTGCGACGGTCTTCCTGTTGACGACAACGGTCAGGTTGATACACCTACTAGCGAGCTTTTCCTTTATTCCAAGAAGTTCGTGGAGGAGTATCTTCCCGGCACCATCGAGTTGGGCCGTTCCTTCGTGCAGCCCAATTACCAGCCTTCAAAGAGCCTTTCAAAAGGCCTGTATTCTTTGGATAACTTGTGGGATGGCCTAGGTTCGTTGGTCGATATCTATCCTGATGCCTTGTATTATTTTGGCAAGGTGACGATGTATCCCACTTTGGAACGTACTTCTCGCGACATGATTCTTTATTTCATGCAAAAGCACTTCCCTGACAAAGAGCATTTGGTCACGGTGCGACCTGAGTTGAATCTTCCTATCCTTACTGATATTCAATGGCTTGATAGCGTGTTTAATGCCGATAATTATCGCGACAACTACAAGACTTTGGTCAAGCTGGTGCGTGAGCGGGGGGCTGCTGTGCCGCCTTTGGTGAACGCTTATATGAACCTCTCGCCCACCTTACGTTCCTTTGGTACCGCTCTCAATCCAGGTTTTGGCGAAGTGGAGGAAACAGGTATCTTGATGACCATAAGTGACATGTTTGAGGATAAAGTGAAACGCCACTTGATTTATGACATGAATGAGATCCCAGAACATTTAAAAATGCCCTTCTATGCAAATTAACAAAGCCGAATTTCTGATGAGCAACACTCGCTTTGAGTTTTTGCCCAACGACAATATCCCGGAATATGCCTTCATCGGTCGCTCGAATGTGGGTAAGTCTTCGCTGATTAATTTGCTGGTGCAACGTAAGGGCTTGGCAAAGACTTCTTCTGTTCCAGGCAAGACGGTTGCCATCAATCATTTCATTGTCAACGACGCTTGGTATCTTGTCGACTTGCCGGGTTATGGTTATGCACAACATTCGAAGAAAACGCGTGAACAGTGGCGTGTCATGATCAACAATTACATCACACGCCGTCGCAACTTGGTGACGACTTTCGTGTTGGTCGATGCACGTCTGGAGCCGCAAAACAATGACTTGGGCTTCATGGAATGGTTGGGCGAGAGCCAGGTGCCTTTTTGCATCGTCTTCACCAAAGCCGACAAGGTGTCGAAAGCCGAACTCGATCGTAATGTGCAGGCGATGAAGAGCCGCCTGTTGGAGAACTGGGAGGAACTGCCGCCCATCTTCATCACCTCGGCGGAGAAGAAGCAGGGGAGAGACGAAGTGTTGGATTATATCGAGCAACAAAACAAAGAGATAGCCGATCTTCTCAACAAGAAATAGCAACTACAATTAACTTCAATATTCACTAAAATCTACATCATTATGGGAATGTTAGTTTCAATTCTGATTGGTGCGTTGGCTGGTATCATCGCCGGTAAAATCATGAACTACGGCCTCGGTTTGATATGGGCCATCATCGTCGGTGTCGTCGGCGGCTTCTTAGGCAGCTGGATCTTTAGCATTATCGGTCTTCCCGTCAGTACCTCATTCTGGGGTCAGCTTTTGGTCGGTACAGTCGGTGCCGTGGTCTTGCTGTGGCTTGTTTCTAAGATTAAGAAGAAATAAGTCCAACGAAGTGCGTTAATACAAAAAGCGAAGCTCAGGCTTCGCTTTTTTTTTGTTATCTAAAATACACTCTCGTTATTCCCGTTCCCCCCGTTTCCAGTGAGGCATCACAAAAGCGCTCCACATCGTGGTTGTGGCTGAGTTTCTCGCGGATGAGTTTGCGCAGGATGCCGTTGCCTTTTCCATGGAGTATGCTCACTTCCTTGATGCTGAGTAGTTTGGCTTCGTCCAAGTATTTGTCTACAATGTCTAAGGCTTCCTCGGCGCGTTTGCCGCGCACGTCAAGGGTGAGCTCGAAGTGCTCGGCTTTTTCGCTGAGGTCTTCGGCGATGCCCTTCTGCCAGCGACGTTGGGTCTTGCGGGCTTCGGCGCGACTCACTTTGCGGAGCTTGTCGGGGCTGGTACGCAGGCGGATGCTGTCGAAGAGGATGGTAGCGTCGGTGTCGCTGATGGACAGAATTTCGCCCACCACCTGCATCTCTTCGATGCAGACGGTGTCGCCCACCTTCAACACGACTTCAGCCTCTTCCTTTTTCTTGGCTTCGGCCACCTCTTTGGCTTTTTGTGCGATCTCTTCCTTGGTCTTTTCAAGGTTCTGGCGGATTTCCTTGGTCTTGGTCTTCTCGGCCTGTGCCTCCTTGATTTCCTTGATTGTGCGTTCGATTTGACTGTTGGCCTTTTGAATCAGTTCTTGGGCCTCGGCGGCAGCATCGCGGAGGTATTGCTTCTTCTTGCTCTCAAGTTCGGCAAGAAGGCCTTTGTATTTCTCCACCACTTCGGTCAGCAGCTGGTCGGCGATGCGCAGGTCTTGCTCCTTCTTGCGAATGGCCTTCTTGTCGACTTCCAATTGCTGCAGCTGTTTCTCAAATTTGAGGTGCTGGTCGCCTGTAATGTTGGCCGCGTCGTCAAGAATCTGTTTTGGGAAACCAATTTTTTTTGCAATTTCGAAGGCAAAGGAGGAGCCAGGTTTGCCCGTCATCATGAGATACATGGGCTGCATGAAGCGCGTGTCGAACAGCATGGCGCCGTTGATGATTCCCTCGTGGTTGTCAGCTAAAAGCTTTAGGTTGGCGTAGTGCGTAGTGACCATGCCGAAGGCTTTTTTCTTGTTGAGTTCCAAGAGGATGGCCTCGGCGATGGCACCGCCCAATTGCGGCTCTGTGCCTGTGCCAAACTCATCGATGAGGAACAAGGTCTTTTCATCGGCCTGCTCCAATAAAGCCTTCATATTAATAAGGTGTGAGCTGTAGGTGGAAAGGTCGTCCAAGATGGATTGTTCGTCGCCGATGTCGATGAAGAGGTTTTCAAACAAGCCGCATTGCGAGTCGACGCGCATGGGAGGCATGAGGCCGCATTGCAGCATGTATTGGAGTAGTCCGGTGGTTTTCAGGCAGACCGACTTGCCGCCCGCGTTGGGGCCACTGATGACGAGGATGCGGTCGGTTTCGTCCAACTTCAAGTCTAACGGGACGACTTGTTTGCCTTGTGCTTTCAGTTTCTTCTCCAGCAAAGGATGCCGCGCCTGCTGCCAGTTGAAATAAGGTGTGTCTTTGATTTCGGGTTTCACGCCACCGATTTCTTGGGCCAGCAACGCCTTGGCGCGGATGAAGTCGAGTTCGCCCAACAGGTTCCACGCCTTGCGCAATTCGGAGAGGTAAGGCCGAAGGAGACGCGTGAAGGCCATTAAAATGCGGTGGATTTCACGCTTTTCGGCATATTCCAACTCCTTGATTTCGTTGGAGGTATCGAAGATTTCGGCAGGCTCAATGTAGACGGTCTGTCCCGTGGCCGACTCGTCGTGGATGAAGCCTCTGATGGCGCGTTTGTCGCCGGCCTTCACAGGGATGACCAACCTGCCATCGCGGACGGTGAGCTCCGATTTCTGGTCGACCCAGCCTGCAGTCTTGGCGTCGCTCATAATCTGGCGGATGCGCTTCTCGATGCCTGTTTGCTTGCGGCGGATGCTTTGGCGGATTTCCAAAAGCTCGGTGGAGGCGTTGTCGGGGATCTCACCTTTGTCGTCAACGAGGCGGTTGACCTCAGTGAAGATGCTACGGTCGATGAAGATGTTTTCAATCAGTGATTTAAGTCGTGGAGTTTCTTTGGCACTTTCGGAATGACCATAACGCAAGATGGCTTCAAGCACATTGAGCGAAGGCTTCAGTGCAAACAGATCCTCCACATTCAGGCAGGTGCCATCAATCTGGACGCGGTGGAAGGCCTCGCGGAGGTCGTGGAAGTCGCGCACAGGAAAGGGGATCCCTGTTTGGAGCAGGTGGATGAACTCTTCGGTCTGCTCCAAGCTTTTGATAATGAAGCCTCTATCATTTGAAAAGGCCACGTTTTCCACTTTCTCCAAGCCCATCGCACTGATGCAATGCTCGGAGAGCATCTGGCGGATGCTTTTGAAGCCGATTTTTTGTTCAAAGTTGGTTGGATAAATCACTGGTTGAGTTTTAGGGCGCAAAAGTACGGAAAAAAGCCTATCTATTCTTATGAATTAGCAATGGCTTTTTGAAAGTTTTTTTATGTAGGAGTAAATATCATGTAGTTTCGTTGATAGGCTTCGTCCCTTTTGACG
>ONFO01000021.1 GCA_900317155.1 uncultured Bacteroidales bacterium | reverse complement strand
AAAGAACAGTCAACCAATATCAGTATTAATAACCAACAAGGTCAACTCCAACCAGCGATTAACGACATAAAACAGTCAACCTAAATCAGGAAATGACAGTGCGAGTACCGATTGATGAGGGTGCAGGAATGGTATGACCCAATCCATAAAAAAGTAACGCACTTATCGTTTTACGACCTTTCCCCGGAGTATCTGATTACACAGTATTACGGAACATATATCGGGATTTCAACAGAAACCAAAGCTTTGAAAGAAAACATCATGCTCAATGAGATTGACTTGAAAACAATGGATTTCACACGCCCTGTTTATTTAAGAAAATACGGACAATTCTTTGCCGTGAAGTCAATCCGTTGGAACGCCGGCGACCGTTATTCCGAAGTCGAACTTATAAAACTAGATTGAGCATGGAGACACCAAACAAATTGAATATTGGCCATGGGTCAAAGTCTAAGAAACAGCCATACAAGAAACCCCAAGCAGTCAAGGAACTTGAAGCAATGGCAGATCTTGACAACCAACAGCGACACCCGAACACGCCACCAAAGTATCTTGCAAAGTGCAAGTACCATGATGAAATGGCCAACGGCCTGACAAAGTGCATCATTGATTTTGTCCGTTTCAATGGGGGCCAAGCTGAGCGTATCAACACAATGGGTATACCGAGAGACAAACGACAAACAGTTACTGATGTGTTAGGCCGCTCCCAGGTGATAGGGAGCATTGAATGGCGTACCAGCGAGACCACGAAAGGCAGCGCGGATATTTCCGCAACAATACGCGGGCGTTCTGTAAAGATTGAGGTCAAGATAGGCCGTGACCGCCAAAGTGACGCTCAACGAAAGTATCAAGCTTCAGTTGAGCAAGCAGGCGGTTTGTACTATATTGCCCGAAACTTTACGGACTTTGTTTTATGGTATCAACGGACATTCGGGAAAGGAGGTGCAAGATGAGTATTTTGCCAAAAGATATGTTGAGCACAGCCACAACAAGACTCCCCATCGATGGACTCCCTTACAAGGTGCAGAATATAATCATGACCTATGCCAAGGCATTGAATTGCCCTACCGAGTTTGTTACAGGTGCAGCGATGGCAGCAGCGGCCCAGGCAGCGGGAAACCGTTTCGTTTGGAGCAATGGCCAATACATTTGCTATCCTCAATTCTATACTGCATTGTTGGGTGACAGTACGGCAAACAAGACTACATCTATCAAAAAGATGATGAAGCCTTTGGAAGAAGGAGACCGAGAATCATTCTACCAATGGACACAAGCAACAAAAGACAAGAAAAACGAAGAGAAAGCACGGACACCGTACAGAATAGGAATACTTCAAGACTATACATTGGAATCCTACCAAGATGCACTCAAATACAATCCCAATGGAGTAACCGCCTATGCCGATGAGATACTTTCATTTTTCGGGAACCTCAACAAGTATAGAGCCGGAGCCGATGAAAAATTTTACCTCTCTGCATTCGCCAATTACTCAGACTATAAAAAATCAAGGAGGGGACGGGGTATTGAGCTGATTCCAAGTCCGATAGTTCGCATCATTGGCGGAATACAGCCTGATGTGTTGTCGGTGACATTCGCAGGATCACCGATGCTTTCCGATGGAATGTTGCCGCGCTTTCTATGGTATGCCGTACCAGAGGATTTCCGTTTTGATGAAACTATAACATATACAGACACCGTACAAGTGGAAGCCGACTGGTCCAACATAATAAACAATCTGTTTCGGCACCAGGGAATTGTCAAGATTGTTCTCAGCCAAGAGGCTCTCAATGTTTATAACGATTACAAAGCAGAACATGCCAAAGCGAAAAACAGAAAGTCCTTATATGGTTACGAGGCCTCAGTATGTGGGAAACTTGAAATCTATGCCATAATTTGGGCAATGACTTCACGAATCTTGCGATATGCCTCTGATGAATCCGAGAAAGTAGATACGCTTACGATACTTGAATATGACATGCATTATTCGTTGAAGTGTATGGAGTATTTCCAACATACAGCGATGATGGTATATGATACCATCACAGACACTAGTCCGAACTTAAGGCCAAGGGACTGCATTTTGGGCCTTAAAGACCTGATCGGGAATCAATCCCAGTTTGCAGAATCAATTGGCTACAGTCAACAATATATAAGCAAAGTATTGAAAGGAAAGTAGTTGTACTGTTGTTGGTTGTACCCATAGAAAAGCCTTGTATTTATTAGGGTTTCCGAAAAAATGACCTACAACCAACACACTTTTTACTATCAGATAGTTAGTTGTACCCAAAATTCTTGTAACAATATGAATAACAACACAGTATACCACCTACAACCTACAACCTTACAACCAACTCAAAGAAAATTTTACCCGGTAATTGGCAACACCTGTTCCAATCCTTACGGAGTAGCAGATGAGGTGATAGACCTGATGAAGCAAAAACCAATAGGAATTCGCCCTGTATCTTGCTTTGTGCGTACACCAGTGGATGGAGCAGACTACGACGGAGATTATTTGCCATTGGGCGCATTGCTCAACGCAGACAGCCCACAAGTGGAGGCATTGAGGATTGAACCGAACTACATAAAGAAAAAGCAAATGGAGGACGAGTTACCCATCTTTACGCCTTGTTGCGTGCTTCGATACGACTTTGGAAACCAAACTTATTACCCCATCAATTACACTTGCCTACTTGACTTCGAGATTCTCCAAGACGACAATCCGACCGTTGACCTACCAGGGCTGAAACAAGACCTTGCAGGATTGCCACAAATATATTATTGCGGTTTGGCGACCAATGGAATAGACCTGTTCTGTATCGTTCCTATTCTTGCCCCACAAAGATACACAAGCCATGCCAAGGCGTTGCGAGAACTATTTAGCAAACAAGGCATAATCATTCGTACATATTACCAAATAGCCCATACACGGACATTGAGCAGCGACCCAAGTGGATATTTCAATGATAGGGCAATAGAGTTCACGAAGATATTTTGAAAACAACAAAAAATTACAAAACCATGGGCTTACACAAAGGACAAACCAACAATCCCAACGGGCGGCCAGCCGGGAAACAGAACAAGTTGACGACACAAACGAAAGATTGGATATCGCAACTGATAGACAGGAATAAGAAGCAAATCGAGAAAGACCTTAAAAGCATGGATGCCGAGACGCGGGTAAAAGCATTGTTTTCCTTACTCAACTATATTGTTCCAAAGCAATCAACGATTAGTATTGAAGAGCAGGCGATGATTGAAGAAGAGGCATTGATTAAGTTTTTGGAAACCGCGCCTGATGAAGCCATTGAAGCCATAGCCGCAAAGGTTATCGAAATGCAGCAAAAGAACGAAGAGAACCAACAAAAACAATGACCAAATGGATAACAGACAAAGACTTATTGATATGGTGAAAGGAAATTGTGTAGCGGTAAAAATATACGTTCAACAACCTGATGGCAGATATAAGTACTTCGATGAGATGCTGCAAAAGACGACAGGGCGAAGCCTTACACAATCAGAGTTAAAGCAAATCGCACTTGTTGTAGACGAAGAAACAGCTAAATTCATTGTTGAATTAAAAAAACACGATTTTGGTGGCTGAAATACAGTTACCTTTCTCTTTATGAGAATAAATTCGTAAAACCGTTCTCATTATGAGAATAAAATACTGATTTTCAACTGTTTAAATACAACCTATCAAAATATTCCGTATCTTCGCACCGTCAAACTAACATAAATAATACAGATATGGGAACAACAAAGAAGACAAGGCTCGAAGCCTTCATTGAAGCCCAAAAGACCGGGCAAATTGCAATCAAACCGAAAACCGCGCGAATACTCGAGCACATGATGAGACTGGAGGAGATCATAGACACCCTTTATGACGATTTCTCAGATGGTTATCCCGCTGATGCACAAGATGAGATGTACGACCGTATTTATAAAGCCTACACCCCAATCCATGAAGAAGTACTGAATGAGTTCAAGGATTATTTGGTAATGGAATCTTTGGGAGGTGTGGAGTTTGAAGGATTGTAAATCATGGTGCAGATATAAAGGGATTTTCACTACTTTTGCAACGGCTGTTTTCAACAGCAACTATATTTCTTTTGGCACGGTGTAGGTGTTACCACCCACACCGTTTTTGTATCGGGAAATGACCGCTCAACCTGATGAGCAAATAGGGGGGGCAAATGGAGGATTGAAAAGGCAATATTTTTCATATAGTACACTTTTAGTACACCTCAAGAAACACAAAACCCCTCAAAATCAAATGATTAAGAAGGGTTTGGAGTACCCGAGGCCGGGCTCGAACCGGCACGCCTTTAAAGGGCAAGGGATTTTAAGTCCCTCGTGTCTACCAATTCCACCACTCAGGCACTTACACAAAAAATCCCGACTTCCATCGGGACCTTGTGGAGCGGAAAACGAGACTCGAACTCGCGACCCCGACCTTGGCAAGGTCGTGCTCTACCAACTGAGCTATTTCCGCAAAAGCGGAGCGGAAAACGAGACTCGAACTCGCGACCCCGACCTTGGCAAGGTCGTGCTCTACCAACTGAGCTATTTCCGCTTTCGAATTGCGGTGCAAAAGTACAACTTTTTTCAATACCGCAAGCATTTTAGAGAAAATTTTTCTTTCTTTGTAGTTTTTTCGCTGTTTTTGCGTCAAATAGACAAACGATTCTGAACGATGAAAGAGAAAGAAACGGAATTTTCGGGCCTCGTGAAAAGGTACAAAAACACCATTTACACGGTGTGCTATCTCTTCTCGAAGGGCCAGGATGAGGTGAACGACCTGTTCCAAGAAACGCTCATCAACTTGTGGCGGGGCTTCGACACGTTCAAAAGGCAATGTGACGTGAAGACTTGGATTTGGCGCGTCACCCTCAACACCTGCCTCACCGCCGAGCGCAAGAAGAAACACAGCGTGGAGACCGTGCCGCTCTCGATGGAAATCAACCTCTTCACTGACACCGACGACGACACCCTACAAATCCAGCAACTCTATAACCGCATCAACAAACTTGGCGTGGTCGATAGGGCCATCATCTTGCTTTGGCTTGAAAATATGAGCTATGAGGAAATCGGGCAAATCATCGGTATCTCCACCAAGAATGTCTCCGTCAAACTGGTCAGAATCAAGGAACAACTGAAGAAAATGTCAAACGAATAAAAACGCAAAGCAATGGAAAACCACGAACTGGAAGAAATGCGGGCGCAATTGGCCACCTTAAACGAAAAGCTGGAAAACGAAAGCATCGTTGACGAAAGGCTTGTCAGTGAAGCCACAAAAAAGCACCTTTCAGAATTGCAGCGGAAACTGATTGGCAGAATCATCATAATTACCGCATGGGCAGTTTTCTTGTATTGGCAGCTGGAACTTGGGATTTTTTTTCTCTGGTGTTTGGGGCTTCTTATCACAAGCATTTATGTATATTGGGTAGTCCGCAAAGGCGATTCTGCCTCCATGCCTGTGACGCAATATGCGCGGCGACTGCGCAAGGCCTTGAAAATCTATAAAATAGGAAACAGGTTTCTATGGATTTTAACCATTTTGCTCATAATGGCTTGGGGAGTCTATGTGTTTGTTTTAAGTGTTTCATATAGGCCTTCAGGAGCATTTGTCCTTCTCTTTGTATGTTCCTTTATTGCCTTGATTCTAATAGTGGCCTATTTTATCAGCAATGTGTATGTTACTCCTGATGTCGAACTGAAGTTGGAGATGGTTTTGGAGGATTTGGAGAAGGATGAAGATTCATGATAGGATTAATACCTACCATAGACGCTTTCATATTTGACATAGGACTTGCTCCAAATAGAAATCAATTTCACGGGATCATAACCCAGGACCTCTTTTCCTAAAGCACTAAGCCTGGGTTTCAAACCTTTTTGATAGGCAGTTTGAAGTCCAGTTATATTAGGATAAGAATTCACCTCCATCATTTCAATATCACCATTCGGAAGTACACAAATGTCCCAACCCGCAAAAATCATTTCTGGCACAATAGTCGACATTTCCTTGCACGTTTGCACCACCTTTTGCCAATGCGGAATGACAAAGCCTTTGAAAACCTTCCCAGTATCAGGATGTGCTTTATACCTCTTCCCTGCTTTATCAGCTCCATCACCAATAATAGTACCTGTTTCCAAATCAATGGCTGCCACAATTCCTCCAGCAGAAGCATTATCAACGATATTGTCACCCACACCAACACGCAACTCTGAAGCCACCAATTCGCAACGCCCATCCTTTGAGATGGTAAATACCCGAATCGTATTTAGAGACTGCGGATGAAAAGCTTCCAATTCTCCGCATGCCCTTACTCGTTCTTCGATGAGGATTTTGTGTTCACGACAATGCTCAAATAATTTCTGCCAATTGTGGTCTTCTTCTTTTCGAATCATGAATACCCCTCTACCTATAGTTCCACCAATGGGTTTACCGACACAATCCTTAGAAGAAACAAAGTCTATAAATGTATCAATTGACAACAAGCCCGAATAAATCCATGCTCTATGCACATATTTATCAAACTTCTTGAGAAGCAGCACCTTATTCCTACACAACCTATCAAAGCTTACTTGCACTGTCTTACGATATATACAACTCATTTCCTTTTCCGAAACAAACTTGTCACGTTGCATTTTATCAAGTTTCCAAAAATCATAGCAATGCATATACTCGATGTAAGAAACCCTATTACAATAAAGAGCGTTTTTGTAATCATCTACGCTTCCCTTCTCAGGATTTTCCTCTTTAAATTTTGCGACTGCATCGTCCCATAACATATCCCTATCTACCCTTAATTTAACGAATTCGCGATAGATATAATAAAATCGATGAAATTTTTTCATCCATTTTTTTAGGGTAATTTTCATCGAACTCATAATCATCTAATTACCAACCAAACTAAAAATAACATCCATATTTCCTTTCATACTTCACATAAGACTTGCTCCAAACTGAAATCAATTTCAAAGGATTAATGCCGAGGACTCTTTCTCCTGTCTCTCTAAGTCTTGGTTTAATGCCTCTCTGACTCGAAGCTTGAAGTCCTGTGACCCCAGGGAAAGCATTCACTTCTATCAACTCTATCTCGCCATTTTGCAGCACGCATACATCCCATCCTGCAAAAACCGTTTCGGGGACAATGGTAGCGGCTTCTTTGCAAACCCTTACTATATCATTCCAATGGGGAATCGCAAAACCTTTAATGAACTTCCCCGAATCAGGATGGATTGCATACTCATTACCTAACAAGTCCACACCATTTCTTGCAAGTATGCCCGTCATGAGGTCAATAGAGGCCAATATTCCACCTTGATGGGCATTATCAACTACATTATCATGGACGCCCATCCGGAACTCGGCATCAAGCAGTTCTACTTTGTCTCCTTTGGATATTGTCAATACCCGTACTGAATTTAACGAATTCGGATGGAATTCCTCTATCTCCTTACACGCTCTCAAATACTCCTCAATCAGAAAACAATTCTTACAACAGAATTTGTACAATTCATTCAAATTCAGATCATCACTTTTTTTGATCAAAAACACATTCCTTCCTTGCCTTCCTCCTCGAGGTTTCGCGATGCATTCTGTTGACTTTACGAATTCCTTGAATGTTTCAAAAGGCACAGAATTAGGATCCAGCCATTTCCTATGAACGAATTCCTTGAATACATTAAGTTCCTTCACCTTATCAGTAAAACATTTACCCACATTGACTTGAACCAATTTTCTATAAATACATTGAATTTCTCTTTCAGAAATGAAATCATTCCATTTTTCTTTATCCAAATCCCACAATTTGTATGCATTATATTCCTCATACAAAAACCTATGCCGATACAAGGCTCGCTTATATTCCCTTAAACTTCCGTGCTTTGCGGTCCCTTTGTCAAATTGTCTGACTGCATCCTTCCACAATACGCTTCTTTCCTCCTTCTTCTTCATTATTTCCCTATAAACATAATATGGGTATCGGAGTTTTTTGATTTTGTCTCTTATCGCTTTCATTTAGGTAACTGTTCGATGTTGAAAAACAATCACTAACGATTCAACAACTTCTTAATCTCGTTCAACTTCATCAAGGCTTCAACAGGGGTCAATGTGTCGATGTTGGTATTAAGAATATCTTCCTTGATTTGAAGCAGCAGTGGGTCGTCCAGCTGAATGAAGCTCAGCTGCATGGCATCGTCTTGCTTTTTCGCGGCGGCTTTCTCCACGTCTTCACTTGTGTGCGACTTCTCCAAAACACTAAGCAAAGCCGTGGCGCGTTCGATGACCTTGCGCGGCATACCTGCCATCTCGGCCACATGAATACCAAAACTGTGGGCACTTCCGCCACGCTTCAGCTTGCGCAAGAAGACCACCTTGTTGCCCACTTCCTTCACCGATACATGGTAATTCTTGATACGAGCAAAGGAATCCTCCATCTCGTTCAGCTCATGGTAATGCGTGGCAAACAACACTTTGGCGCGACTCACAGGGTGGTCATGCAGGAACTCTGTGATAGCCCAAGCAATGCTGATTCCGTCGTAAGTGCTGGTGCCTCGCCCGATTTCGTCTAATAACACAAGACTTCTTGATGAAACATTATTCAAAATGCTCGCTGTTTCGTTCATTTCCACCATAAAGGTCGACTCACCTGAAGAGATGTTGTCTGAAGCGCCCACGCGGGTGAAGATCTTGTCAACCAAGCCTATACGAGCCGAAGCTGCTGGCACAAAGCATCCCATCTGAGCCATCAGCACAATCAAAGCAGTTTGACGAAGCAGAGCCGACTTACCCGACATATTGGGACCTGTGATAATGATGATTTGTTGCTTGTCGCGGTCAAGGTAAACATCATTTGCAATGTAACTTTCCCCAACAGGCATCATTTGCTCAATAACAGGATGCCGACCTTCTTTAATATCAAGCACAAAAGAGTCATCAATAACAGGCTGTATATAATTGTTTTTCAGCGATATACTAGCAAAACTAACCAAACAATCGATACGGGATACAATAGAGGCATCCACCTGTATCGGCTCCACAAACTCGGTTACTGCGGTGACCAATTCATTGTAAACCCTTTGCTCGATGATACTGATCTTTTCTTCAGCCCCAAGAATCTTCTGCTCGTATTCCTTTAGTTCCTCTGTGATATAACGCTCGGCATTGGTCAAGGTCTGTTTGCGAATCCACTCCGCTGGCACCTTTTCTTTATGCGAATTGGTGACTTCAAGGTAATAACCGAACACATTGTTATAGCCCACCTTCAAGGATGTGATGCCCGTACGTTCCGTCTCCCGACGTTGGATATTCATCAAATACTCCTTGCCAGAGCGCGATAGGTTGCGCAACTCGTCGAGTTCGGCATCCACACCTTCTGAAATGTAATTGCCCTTGGAGAGCACGGCAGGTGCATCGGGGTTCAAGTCCTTCTTGATGCGCTCACGTATGGAAACACAAGGATTGAATTGCTCTGCAAAGCGTTGTAAAGCAGAATATTGACTTTCTTCACAAGCATTCTTAAGCACTTCGATTTGATCTAAAGCGCGTCCCACCTGAAGCAACTCTCTAGGATTCACCCTCGATAATGACACCTTGGAAATCAAACGCTCCAAATCCCCCACTTGACGCACAGCATCTTGGAACTTTTGAATTTGCTCACGATGTTCCACGAAATAGCGTACCACCTCATAACGTGCCTCTATTTGCTCTTTGTTCTTCAAAGGCAGACTCAGCCATCGGCGCATCAGTCGTCCTCCCATAGGCGACACGGTTTTGTCGATGACGTCAATCAAGGTCTTGGCATTGAGATTGGCCGTGTGCAAGAGCTCCAAATTACGGATAGTAAACTTGTCGAGCCAAACGTATTGTCCCTGGTCAATGCGTGAAAGCGAAGTAATATGGTTCAACTTATCATGCTGCGTTTCAATCAGATAATGAATCGCTGCACCCGCTGCAATGATACCTTTAGGGAAGTCATCCACACCGAAGCCTTTCAGCGAGACTGTGTGAAAATGCTTGTTGAGCACTTCAATAGCATAATCTTCAGTGAAGACCCAATCGTCGAACACAGTCAAGTAATACTTTGCGCTAAACAAGTCGATAAAGTCCTTTCGCTTGTTGCGCTGCACCAGCACCTCGGAGGGACTGAAGCTTTGCAACAGCTTGTCTATGTATTCGTTGGAGCCCTGAGTCAGGTAGAACTCGCCAGTAGAGACATCCAGAAATGCTACACCGGTAGACTCTTTGTCGAGATGAACCGAAGCCAGAAAATTATTTTCCTTCTGCTCAAGTACATTGTCATTATAGGTGACGCCTGGGGTCACCAGTTCCACCACCCCTCTTTTGACCAACTTTTTGGTCAGCTTTGGGTCTTCAAGTTGCTCGCATACAGCCACTTTTAGGCCTGCACGTACTAATTTTGGCAAATAGGTATCGAGCGCATGATGAGGAAATCCCGCCAATTCAATCGAATCGGCGATGGCGCTTGAGCGCTTAGTTAGCACAATACCTAGTATTTCAGAGGATTTTACCGCATCTTCTCCATAAGTCTCGTAAAAGTCGCCTACCCGGAAGAGCAACATGGCATCGGGATATTTCGACTTGAAAGAGAAATACTGTTTCATCAAAGGAGTTTCGGTCGCTTTTTCTGCCATAAACACTCAAATTATTGGGTACAAAATTACCAATTTGTTTGAAACAATCCGCTTGTTCATTCAAAAAAAACTATATTCACGTCTAGCAGACTTCTTTTTTCTGTTACTTTGCCGACTAATAGAAATGAATAGCTCTGACGAGACATAATGCCATCAAAGTAGTTAAAAAGAGATGTCAACAACGAAACAAAATGAAAAAACCATGCGCAAGCTGAGTATGGACGAGTTGAACCGCCTCAGCAAAGAAGACTTTGTGAAAGCGGAGAAACTACCTATAATAATAATACTTGACAATATCCGCTCACTAAGCAACGTGGGAGCCTTTTTCCGCACTGCCGACGCTTTCCGCATTGGAGAATTGGTTTTGTGTGGCATCACTGCTTGTCCACCCCACCGCGAGATACACAAGACCGCCTTGGGAGCCGATGAAACCGTTAAATGGCGTTATTTTTCAACGACAGCGGAAGCCTGTCAATCATTGAAAGCCGAAGGATACGACATATATGCAGTAGAGCAGGTGGAAAACAGCATCGCCCTTCAATCCTTCACTTTTGAGCCGCACACCGCTTATGTCTTGGGCAATGAGGTGGAAGGCGTCAGCGATGAGGCCTTGTCCTATTGCAAAGGTGCCATTGAGCTGCCACAAGAAGGCACAAAACACTCCATCAATGTGTCGGTTTGTGCAGGAATTGTCATGTGGGAAGCCTTCAATCAACTCAAATTGAAGCCAAAATAAGCCTGTTTTTTCGCTTTTTTCGCTGAAAATCACCAAAAAAAGAGTTTTTTTTCGGTTTTTTGCATTTGTAATTAAATAATTTCCTATTTTTGTTGGCTAATTGGAATAGTATAAAAAAGAATAATATCAACTAATTAAAATCATTACAAACCTAACACAATTACGTTATGAAGAAAAATTTGACTTTTTCAAAGCTGCTGATGCTCGTCGTCATGGCTGTGCTTCCCTTCAGCATGTATGCTCAGGAAGGCAAAAAACATTCAAAACCTGCTGAGAAGTATTGGTACATCCAAGCTGATGGTGGTCTTTCCATCAACCATGGTGACTTGGCCAATTACAACGGCGGTATTTGGGACGATTTCGGTCACTTCAAGACCATGGCGTTCCAAAACTTCACAAAGAACTGGAATGCCCATTTTGGTGTTGGTTACCAATTTGGCAAAGTCGTCGGCTTGAACCTCAAGGGTGGCTATGGTCTCCTTTCGGGTCACAAGCACACTGTTGACAACAAACAAACAGCTTTACAAGCCCTTGTTTTTGCCAACGGTCCTGAAGGCGTCTACTACAACCTCGGCTTTGAAGGAACTAATTACATTGAAGGTAACTTGAATTTGACCTTCAATCTCTTCAACATGTTCAACTACAATCCGAGAAGAGTCATCAACTTGGTGCCTCATATTGGTATCGGTGGTATCTATTACAAATATGGTGTGGTCAACCAACTTAACTATAATGCTGACAACAAAGTTGACGAAGTGTCAGGCCAAATCACTCCTGCTGCTTCCAAGCGCGACCTTACCTTCACTGTCCCCGCTGGTATGGAATTCACCTTCAACATTGCTCCTAAATTCGATCTCTTCATCGATTACACCTACCTCTTCACTGGTAAGGACAACCTCGACAACGTGAAGAAATCAAACGAGCAAGGCCGTATCATTAACGACATGGACATGTACAGCCAGCTGAACCTCGGTCTCCGCGTGAAGTTCAACAATCCTTGCGACATCGACAAGATGGCCCGCGAGTCGAAGAAAATCACCTACCGCGTGAATCCTGACCCGCTGGTTAAGGGTGAAGACGGCAATGTTTGCTTCGACGTCATCGTCACCATCCCCGGTGAATACTTCGAAAAGCAAGCTGTCATGAACCTGAAGCCTTACCTTGCCTACAACGGTGGCCAAATCGACCTCGATCCTATCACCTTCGTGGGTGAAAAAGTCAAGGGCGAAGGCGACTTCCGCGTCAACTACAAGGAAGGTGGCGAGTTCACCAAGCATTACTGCATGCCTTACCAAGAGGAAATGGCCAACTGCGAACTCATGGGCGACCCGATGTTCTATGTCTATGACGGCACCATCTATCCTACCCAAGAGGAAATCGTGAATAACACCTACTTCGCTCAAGGTTCCACAGTGAAACTGGCTGACGGTGTCATTGTGAAAGATGAGTACATTGACGAAATCGTTTATGACACCATCGAAAAGGTTCGTGCTGTCAAGAAGCTCACTTATTTCTTCAACAAGGACAGATACAACATTGCTGACAGAAAGAAACTCAACAAGGAAGCTGATGCAGCTTTCACTGACTTGCTGAACGCTGGTGAAAAGGAATTTGAAATCAGAGCTTGGGCTTCACCTGAAGGCGAAGAAGGACACAACAACGAGCTCTCCAACAACCGTGACAATGCTGCTGAGAAGCAGATGATGAAGCTTGCCAAGAAAGCTGAAATCACCATCAATGGTAAAGGTTACGGTGAAGACTGGGAGACCTTCAAACAACTCGTTAAAGACTCCGACCTGAAAGACAAGGATGCTATCCTGAACAACATCAACAACTCCAGCAATCCTCAGAAGACCATCAAGGAAATGTGCGCTATCTATCCTCAACTCGAAAAGGATATTCTGCCGCAGCTCCGTCGCGCTGAAGTCTATGTGAATGAAACCTACAAGGATGTCGTTTCCAGAACCATCAAAGTGAAAGTGGAAAAGAAGTAATCCGTTTCATTTGACAACAGAAAAGCCGCTCAATGAGCGGCTTTTTTTGTATGTTCCAAATTCGGTATAGACTCAAAACGACACACGATGCATCCCGATATCATAGGGCTTGTCTATGGCATCGATGATGCTTTGATAGTCCTTTTCATTGGCCACGAAATCAAGGCGGTTGGTGTCAATCAGCAAGATGCGCATATTTCCTTGCTGCTGACGAAGAAAATCGAAATAACCTTGCTGAATATTATCCAAATAGGTATCGCTAATTTCCTGCTCATAGGCGCGTCCACGCTTACGAATGTTAGCCTGAAGGCGTTCCACGTCAGAATAAAGATATACCAACAATTCAGGCTTTGGCATGTCCGAAAAAATAATGTTGAAAAAACGAGAAAACAGTTGGTATTCGTCATCCTGAAGATTATTCTTGGAGAAAATTAGCGACTTGGCCACATAATAATCTGAAATGATGAAGTCGTGAAAGAGGTCGAGTGCTCCCAGCTTGTCTTTCAGCTGCTGATAACGCAAGGCCAAAAAAGTCATCTCCACTTGAAATGAATATTTGTCAGGCTCTTTGTAAAACTTGGGAAGAAACGGATTCTTGTCGCCTTCAAACTCCTCCAACACTAATTTGCCGTTGAAATCGTTGGCGATGCGGGTAGCCAGAGTGGTTTTGCCTGCTCCCACCGTTCCCTCGATAGCTATATAGTTGTAATTCATAATTCTTCGTCATTATTAGACTTAATCACTCTAACAATAGAATCGTCGGGACAAAGTTGCAGCAATTCCACTTGTGTCATTTGCAATATCGGATGCACGAAGTCAGGGTTCACCTCACAAAGCGGCTCCAAAGCGAACCGACGCAAATGCAACCGTGGATGGGGAACTGTTAGTGTCTCCGTATTAATGATGCGGTTACCAAAATACAAGATATCCAAATCGGCTGTACGCGAAGCATATCCCTGTCGGTCGGCATATCTCACACGTCCCAATTCACTTTCAATCTCCAACAACTCAACCAATAAGCATTCTGGATTTAGTTCGGTTTCCAATACGATAACACGATTTAGAAACCATGAATCAGCCTCAAAGCCCCATGGTTCCGACTCGTACGCCTCCGAAACCTTCACTATGCGGCCACACCTATTATTAATTAATTGGCAAGCCTGGGCAAAAATATGATTCTTGTCACCCATATTCGCTCCAAAGAGAATGTAGCAGGTTTCCATTGCTAGATTTTTTGCAAAAATAACGTTTTGTGACAAACACTAATAAATAAAATGCTACTTTTGTGGTCTATTTCGATTAAAAACAAACAAAAACATAGCATCATGAAATTCGGAAAAGTTGTTCTCGCCGCATTCATCGGCACTCTTATTGCTTTGGTAATCAATTTCTTCATTAAGGTTGGTGTGGTCTCTTCCATGATCTCCAACATGTCAAAAAACACGGAGACTTCCACTACTGTAAAGCCTAATTCCGTGCTTTACATGAAACTTAACTATGATATTCCAGACCGAACGGTTGACAATCCTTTCGGAGCCATTGATTTTCAGTCGATGGAATCGATTGATGCTACAGGTATGAACGACATCTTGCGCAACATCGAACATGCCAAGACCGACCCGAACATCAAGGGTATCTACATGGAATTGAGCAGCATCCCCACTTCCACCGCTACCTTGCAAGAAATCCGCGACAAACTCATTGAGTTCAAGGAATCGGGGAAATTCATTGTCACTTATGGTGAAAGCTATTCGCAAAGCGCTTATTATTTAGCCTCCATTGCCGACAAGATTCTCCTGAATCCGGAAGGTGCCCTCGACTTGCACGGTATGGCCACACAAATCACGTTTTACAAACACCTGTTTGACAAGCTCGATGTTGAGATGCAGATTGTCCGCGGTCCCAACAACCGCTTCAAGAGTGCCGTGGAGCCTTATTTCTTGGACAAAATGAGCGAAGCCAATCGCGAGCAGATGGACAAACTGTTGGGCACAGTCTGGGGACAAATCCTACAAGGCATCAGCCAAAGCCGAAATATCAGTGTTGAGCAACTCAATATGATTGCAGACAATTTAGAGACCTCTTTCGATGCAAACAAAGCCCTCGAATACGGCTTGGTTGACAACCTGTACTACAAAGATCAAGTGTTGGACGAACTGAAAGGCCTGACGGGCAGCAACAAGAGCATCAACGCCATCGGCAATGCCAATTATGCCAAATCCTATAAAGACAAGAACGTGAGCAAGAACGAGGTTGCCATCATCTATGCCTCGGGACAAATCTTCGACGGCAAGGGAGATGAAACCATGGCCATCTACTCCGAAAATCTCTCCAAGACCATCCGTAAGGCCCGCGAAGACGAGAACGTGAAAGCCGTTGTGCTGCGCGTCAACTCGCCTGGTGGCAGTGCCGTGGCATCGGCCATCATCGGTCGTGAGCTCGACCTCACTAAGGAAGTGAAGCCCGTCATCGTCTCGATGGGCAACTATGCTGCCTCTGGTGGTTACTGGATTTCAGCCAAGGGCGACTACATCTTCGCCGACCCCACCACGCTCACAGGTTCCATCGGTGTGTTCGGCACCTTCCCGAATGCAAAGGGCTTTTTGAACGACAAGGTCGGCCTGACTTTCGATGTGGCCAAAACCAACGAAAATGCAGAATTCCCCAACTTCACCGAGCCGCTCACCGAGTTCCAATACAACAAATTACAAGAAAGTGTGGTTAACACCTATGACCACTTCACCAAACGCGTGGCCGAAGGTCGCGGCTTGACCCAAAGCTATGTCGACAGCATCGGTCAAGGCCGTGTGTGGGCAGGTGCCGATGCCATTGGTTTGGGCCTTGTCGACCAATTGGGCGACATGGAAGACGCCATCGCCTACGCGGCCCAAAAAGCCAACCTCGGCAATGACTACAAGGTGACCGAATGGCCCAAGCAGAAGGACTTCTTCACCCGCATCATGGAGTCGATGAACAGCAACGGCTCCGACCAACTTGATGCTGCCATGAAGCAAAGACTTGGAGCATACTACGATTACTTCAAAAGCTTGGACAACCTGCAAAAGAACACAGGCATCCAAGCACGGTTGCCGTTTGATATGATTATTGAATGATAAAAAACGGGGTTTAACCCCGTTTTTTATTTATCATATCCCGCCAAAACCTCGTCACGTTCCATCTGCTTCTCGCCCCAATCGTCCATTAACCTTTGGAGTTGCTCCTTCTTTTGGCCGTAAGCCCAATACCAGTCGTTGTCGATCTTGATATCGGGATGCTCGTCAGGATGCGCCATGATAGCATCCTGCTCGGCTAACTCGGCTTCCAATTTGCCGATGGCTTCTTCGAGGCGTAGAATTTCCTTGTCGACCTTGCGGAGCTTGGCGTCAATCTGTTTCTTGCGCTCGTAGTTAATCTTGTTTTGTGACTGTGGTACGACTTCTTGGACTTTGGTTTGTTTGGCAGCAATCTCCAACTCCTTCAAGTGGCTGAGATTCTTTTGTTCCAGGAAATCATAAATGTCGCCGATGTATTCCTTGATGTTGGGCTTGCGGAATTCGTAGACCTTAGTGGTCAGACCTTGAAGGAAGTCGCGGTCGTGGGAGACGATGATCAGCGTGCCGTCATATTGGATTAAGGCGTTCTTCAGGATATCCTTGGAGAGCATGTCCAAGTGGTTCGTCGGCTCGTCGAGAACCAAAAGGTTTGTCGGGAAGAGCAGCATCTTGGCTAAAGAAAGACGCGCTTTCTCGCCACCAGAGAGCACCTTCACCTTTTTGTCGATGTCGTCACCACGGAAAAGGAACGAACCCAGCAAGGCCTTCACTTTCAGGCGCATGTCACCGACAGCCACATCATCTAAAGTCTCGAAGACGGTCTTGTTCATGTCGAGCATGTCCTGCTGGTTTTGGGCATAATATCCGATTTTGACCTCGTGACCCAGTTTCACCTCGCCTTCATGGTCGAGCACACCGCAGATGATTTTTGAAAGCGTAGACTTACCCTCGCCGTTGCGCCCCACAAAGGCTATTTTCTCACCTCTCGGAATCAGCAGGTTGATGTCCTTGAGGATAACTTGGTCGCCGTAAGACTTGCCAACATGATTAAGCTCCAGTGTAACCTTGCCGGAATGTGGTGCAGGCGGGAACTTGAAGTGGATGGCCGTGCTGTCGATGTCGTCGATAACGATTTCATCCATCTTTTCGAGCAATTTCACACGGCTCTGCACCTGCTTGGCCTTAGTCGCCTTGTAGCGGAAACGCTCGATGAACGCTTCGATGTTCTTGATTTCGCGCTGCTGGTTCTCGTAGGCCGCACGCTGCATATCGACACGCTCCTCACGCAGGCTGACATAATCAGAATACGGTACCTTGTAGTCATAGATTTTGCCGTTCGAGATTTCCACCGTGCGGATAGTGATATTATCGAGGAAGGCACGGTCGTGCGACACCATCAGAATGGCACCGTAATAGGCATTCAGGAAGCCTTCAAGCCATTGGATGGACTCGATGTCGAGATGGTTGGTAGGCTCGTCGAGAAGAAGCAAATTGGGCTTTTTCAACAGGATCTTGGCCAGCTCCACGCGCATCTGCCAGCCGTTGCTGAACTCGCGCATGGGACGCAGCATATCCTCGTGGCCAAATCCCAAACCAACAAGGATCCTTTCCGCCTCGCCTTCGATACTGTTACCTCCAAGCAAAGCAATGCGGTCGTTCAAATTGTTCAGTTTGACAATCAACTTCTCGTATTGTGGGCTTTCATAATCGGTACGCTCGGCCAGTTCCTGTTGCAAGCGTTCCGAATCACGTTCCAATTGATGGTATTCATCGAAAGCGGAAAGGGCTTCATCCAAAACCGTTTTCGCGCTGTTCACATTTTTCTCCTGAGGCAGATAGCCAATAGTAACACCTTGAGGGATAATAACATCACCTTTTGAAGGTTGTTCCAATCCGCAAATGAGTTTCAATAGCGTAGTCTTGCCCGCGCCGTTTTTGCCCACTAGACCAATGCGGTCCTTCTCACGAATCAAAAAGGAAATGTCGGTGAAGAGGTCTTCACCTGTGAAGTGCATACTCAGGTTTTGGATTGAAATCATGGCTTACCGTTTTGCGGCGGCAAAGATAAGAATTTTAGAGCTTTGCTCAACGAGAAAGCACGAAACGCCTCGTTACCACTCCATTTTGCGAACTGACCCTCAGCCAATACAAACCATTCTCGAAGCCCAACAAATCGAGTTGCAAATAATCACCAATCACCTCTTTGTTGAGCATTACTTGACCCAAAGCATTATAAACCATCACCTTTTGCAAACCCTCTAACTCGAGGGTAACAAGTCCATTTGTGGGATTGGGATACAGCTTAAAAGAGGATTCCAGATTCTCTTTGGCCGAGGTAAGGTCAATGGCCACATAATTGAGTTCCGGGTCGTTCAGAGTAGCAGCATAATCAGACTCGCAGGTCTCGCCATCATCAGCCAAATAGAAAGCCGTCAAGCGGTAGTAGACATCATCATGGGTCTCCTCAGCAAGATTGTCGCGATATTCGTAATACAACTGACTATCAACAGCGGGAATAGATGCCACTTGCTCATAGTCTGTATTGTCGAACGAGCGATACAAGTTGTATTGCTGCAAGATGTAGCCTTCCTTGTCGATTGCCATCTCGCGTCCCGCTTGGTTGGTGACAAAGGCGCGCAGCATCCAGGTGTAGTACATGTTGAAGGTATGCATGTCAGTCCAGGTTTCACCGTCCAACGACACCCAACGCCCATTGGCATCACCCATGTCCTGACATGCTGCAGCAGGACGCGCCAAACCTTGCTGCCCAACAACAATCCAAAGTGGTTCGTTTTCAGGGATTTCGTATTCGGGACTAATGGTTTCCTCATGCCATGCATGGGCGTTTGTCAAGCTCATGTTTTGTGAACGGACTAGTGTACGCGGTGCCAATTCGCCGCCCACATAAATCCACAGTTGATAGGTACCGGCACCCACGTCGTAGAGTGACACTTTCCTTAAAGCCGTACCAACATAATCAACCAAGTCTTCAACATCAAAGCGGATGGCCCAGAAGATGCGAGGTTCACCATCTCCGCCCAAAGTACTTTTATTGACACCATCGTCGTAATAAAGCCATTGCTCAATCGGCTCAGGACGTTCACCCCACGAAACCAACGCACCATGATCGGAATCATTTTCGTAATAGGTCTCACCATCCAATTTCGCAGGCGGGTCACAATAAGCGGGAAAAGTTGCCATCGTACATTCCTCACACGACATGGAATAATAGGTACCATCCAATGCTCCACCATACACCAAACGCAAACAATATGTCACCTCATCATGCATCGTGACGGTCTCGTCCAAGTACGTTTCGGCATCAGTAAAGCCAAGATAAGTACCATCACGATACAAGAATGCACCCATAAACTCGCCTTCTGGATAGGTCCATGACAAGAGGAGAGCCTCGTTGTGCAGCGACCAATTCAAACCTGTAGTACTTCCTTGGAAATCAGAGCAAGGATGATACACCCACTCGCAAGCGTACCAATCACAAGTGTCGGAGAGATAAACAGGACGCACTTGAGCCCAACAGGTATCGCCTCCTGAAAGGTTGCTGACGTCAAACTGGAAGTCATTCGTCGTGGAAGTTCCTACAAACACTCCATTCAACATGACCTCGTAATGCTGCAAATCACGAATTCGACCATTTTCCAAGGTCCAAATCGCCCAACCCGTGGAAGAGACATACAGACTGTCGATGCCATTCGTAGCCTCCATCAACTCAATCTCGACTTGTGTCGGACCAAAAACAGAAAACATCGAATCTGAGACATAATCCACAAAGCCATCAAGATGCACCCTCAATTCATACTCGTCACGGTAGACACCATTCAACAATAGATGCCCGTTGGCATCAAATGTGCCTTGATACTCATGGCCTTGTTGAGAGAGAAGCGTCGCCACTGCTCCCAAAGGTGGCTGCCCAACATTGGTGGTAGCATTGATTTCAAGAGTCGTAGTCATATCTTTGTCCAGATAAGCCGACCAAATGGTATCTGAATTACCGCGGTTGCCCTCGTAATGGCAGCTCACCCCCCAGCGGTATTGGCCCCAAGGCAGGCTGTTCCAGTTCATGTCCATAAAGGCGGTATCTGCCAAATGCGAAGCCATCATTACAGGCTCTTCTTCAAAACGGCTACGGAACAGGTCGTAGTATTGAAAAGAGCGTGTCGCTTTCGTACTGTCCTCTTGATAGAAATGAATGCCGTCAACATAAAAGCAATCCTCGCCCAAATCTGTAGAAGCATCTTTCTGATAGGTCCAACGAAATACATGCTCGCCCACCGTGATGTCGAATTGATGTTCCGTCCAGCTTTCCTCGCCCGAGCACTCCATCTTTTTCACGCCATCAAGATAAAAACGCCCCATGTCCCATGGACTTTCCGAAGAAATCTTGCTGAAGAAGCACATCCGACCTGCCATAGGGATATATACCGAGACTTCAATTTGAGAGACGCCATTACCTTGTCCTTCACAAGACGACTTCATGCAATACACGCCTTCATAGGCATGGATGGAGTCGATGACCCATGGAAAATCGGAAAGCGTATGGTTCCAGTTGAAACGGCTGAAATCGCCCGACTCAAAACCCTCATACAGTTCGGGATCGTGCATCGACCAACTGAGACGCACCAAGTCATCAGTGAATTGTCGTGCTGCCACATAACGCACAGCGACAAAGACCTCATGAAGATAGAAATCAAGACCAAACAACCATTGGTCTTCTTCAACATACAATGAGTCAAGAAGATAATCATCCTCATATCCAACTGCAGCAGCCCAAATCGAATACAATCCTTCATTGATAGAATCGGAATAAAAGCCCAAAGAATCAGTAAACAACTGATAGACAAGGGTATCACCAGCAACATCTACTCCTGAAAAGGTCACTGTTGCATTCTCAATCGGAGTAATAGAATCTTGCTCGTAGACATTGCCATACACCCATACACCCCCAAAAGCAGTTTGAGCCTTCATCAATGTGAAAGCCATAACGACAAGCCATAACCATATTTTACAATTCACTTTCCCGTTCATTGCTTCACAAATTTGGCCACCACGCTTTCGGAAGCGCCTTTGACTTGAATAAAATAAACACCTGCCTGCAACTCGTCAACCTTAATGTCGAACTCACCCAAAAGATTGGTTTTCACTTTTACTTCAGGCATCACACACACACCAAGGCCATTCGAAATCGCCACTTGATACATTTCATTTTCTTTCAACCCGCCCACAAACAATTCCTTCTCTGTCGGATTGGGATACAAACAAAGTGCTATCTTCTCTGAGACAGGTCCTTCATACCTCATGTTCACCCTCCCCTCTTGATTGACAAACAGATGCAATCCCGAGACAGAAGGTTGCTCCACAGAGAGGGTGATTTCTTCACACATCCCCCGACCATAACGCGGCAAATCGGCCATCACCTGATAGGTGCCTAAAGGCAAGTGGTTGAACCGAAAATGACCAGCTTCGTCGGTGAGCGCAAAGCCCAACACCCTCTGCTTGCCAGCATTGAGAAGCAACACCCCGACATTTGACAGACCATCAGAGCAATACTCAGCATCCGTCCCTTCCCTCAACCAAGGTTGACAATAGAAATCACGTGCCTTGAAAGGATTCTCTGGCATATCAAACATGCCTGTGATACAACCATCTCCCGTATTGAAACCTTGCATCCGCAGGGGTAATTCAATATCCACATCGTAGACATCACCGTCCACTTCAATCATGTTCGATTCGTTCCATTTAAGGTCTCCAAGATAGTAGCAACCAGCTGCATCGACATCCAAAGTGTCGGGGAAAGCATAAAGAACATAAGTATCGGGCAGCAAAGCATCAAATCTAAAGAAGCCATCCTCATCAGAAACAGTACGATAGAATCCAGAGACAAAAGGATTGTCATCGTCCATAGCCGCAGCAATCACTTGGGTATTAGGGCGTAGTGTTCCATCCGACCATGTCCTACCCTCAAGGATATAGTCCTTGAACAAATCGAAACGAACCACATCAGAGGAATGGCCACAAAATGACCAGACCTCAAGCACCAATTCCACATACCCCTGCTCCTTGTCCACGGCTCCAGGATAATAGAGTGTGTGTAATGCCAACGAATCCTCGAAACGACCATCGCCCATGGAATGCCAGCGCAACGAATCATAGTTGTATGCTTCAGCCTGGTCAAGGGGAAGCGGACGGTTCATTCCACTGAAACCATCTTCGCCAGCATAAACACCAAGTGCTTTATAAAGTTCAATATGCATCGCATCCGTTTTGGTAGTGCCATTGCTTGTAACACGTAAAGTCAGCGTCACCTCGCCCACTTCATAATCGGCATCAGAGGGATAATATCTAGGCTTTAACGACAAAGAGTCGGAAAAGACCCCAGTGCCTGAAGTACGCCAAACAAAATAGCTATACTGGTATGGAATACTGGCATTATCAACCAAATAGCCTGACTGTGAAGCACAAAAATCCCCATCGGGACCAGCATAAGGATAATAAGTGGCAAATGCATAAGCACTTTGACCGACAGAAGCATAAACATCTGGATTAAAATCACGGTCGCAAGCCACAACTGCTAGGTTTTCCGTCTGTTGAGGCGTAAGCATGTAGGAATTCTCTTCAATCCCATCGATGCAATGTGCAAATCTATAATAATTGAAATTACCATAAAACAGTGCATAATGATCAACATCCTGTTCCAAGTTCTCATCCCACGAGATCAACCACTTGTTGTTCACAAACTGCTTCTTCACTCTGAACGGCGGTGCTATTGGAGCCATGGTATCACATTCCGTCAATCGGGGTTCATAAACAATCTCTCCCAAAGAAGGCGAATCATGGCCATCAAGAATCACAGATTCAATCTCAGCCACAGACTCGGCATCCCAATAATTTCCTTGCATATCAATATTCTCCGTCGAAACATTGGCAAATAGAGTCAAATCTTTTTTGTAATGCAAGAAGTTGTTGGCATTCATCCGCGACTTCTCAGAAGGGAAACTCACAATCCGCTTCTTGGCTTCACTGATGGTATTGCGTATGAAGACGACAGAGCCTGAAGATTGGAGGTTGGTCAACACCATCTCATTCTCAAAAAATGTGTTTTTTTCAAAAACCAGATGACAAACTCGCATCATTCTGACGGCCTCATCGTTGCTCCAAAACACATTGTTGCGGATGACAAGCGTATCCATTGCCGCCTTGATGCCGTAGGAGGAATAGCCCGACCCTCCCTCCGGCAAGTCGGATGAAATGAGGTTGTTCTCTATATAATTTGTGGCTTCCTTGTCAGAAATGCCTCCAACCGTCTCGAAGCTTATGGCAGTAGCCGCACCTTGGAAACAGTTGTCTGAAACATGATTACGATTGCATTTAAATCCATAGCCGACGTTAGAAATCTCAATATTTATTTGACCTTGATCGAAGATGTTGTGCGTAAAACGATTATTCTCGCTGTCTTTAGACCGAGCCTTCAACTCAATTCCAGAGACACATTGATAGAAGAAACAGCTGTCTACCAAAAAATCGCTACAATCAGTCAGTTCAATGCCCTTGCCCGCATAATAGTTGTTGAACGTGCAATGGTTGACAACAACATGGCTACTTGTGGAGGCATTCACTGCCGTCAATGCACCAACCACGTTGACATAAGATAGCCGCAACGAATCAGCTTCATCAACGTTCTTCAGCTGTAAGCCTGCCCAATCATGGGAGAACTCGTAACAGAGCAGATAAATCGAGTCGTTGTTCTGCCCATCAAGCACAAGTCTTCCGCCATCCACGCGTAGATAAGACGATTGTCCGAAATACAGCTTCGTACCTGCCGCAACATGAAGGTCACCGCCTTCGACGACGGTCAGCGACTCGCTCACCAAATATACTGAGTCAGCACCCAATCGGGGCAAGTTCAATACGGTGTCAATCTCACCGTTGAGGGGCACATAATGCTGCGCTTCCACCAACAAGCCTTGTGTCATGAGCCACAAGACCAAGAGATGCCGTATGAACTTGAATGGTTTCATGGTTTAGAAATAATAAGTCAGACCAAGTCGGAAATCCATCATCCGTAGCTTCATATTGAATGGAAAGTCAGCACGATAGAGCGAGCCGCCAGTCATGCGATATGACATCTCGGGAACGAGTTCGATACGGTTGGCAACTTTGAAGGCTGCTCCTATCCCTCCGAAGAAGGTGAAACGAATCGGATTCACCTGTTCCTTGACAATTGGCGCATGGTAAGGCGACTCGGAAGCATTGAGCGAACCTGCATAATTGACCAAAAAATCAGCTGAGACTCCTGCTTTGAAGAAGCTTCTGAAATGCTCCAATTTGATAAAATCGAAGGTGGTAAAAAGTCCAACGCTCAGGTAATCAAGCTGATTGATGTCACGATAGGCGTAATTCGTGGTGGTCAACGGCACGTATGTGGAATCCAACAAATACTGATAGGTCGTGTCGGTTTCGTGTACCACATAATAGGTATCCAAGGTGTCGTTCACATAGTAGTCGCCAAAGAAATCTGTTTTCTCAAGCAAGAAACGGTAGTGCACCGAGCGGTAGGACAAATTCATGCCCACACTTAAGCGATTTTGTTTATAACCGCCATCCAATCCTATACTATAGCCAGAAACCGGAACCACATCCATCAAACCGTTTTCAATCTCGGGGAAAGCTTTTTCATACTTGAAATTCGTTGGGCTCGCAGCCACAGAGGCTCCAATGAACCAACCATTATCCCTGAACTTCGGCCACGGAATCGTCAGTCCCTCATGCACGATGGTTCGGACCGTGTCGTGCAGCACTTTCAGTTTTTCGACAGTATCATAACGCATTACCGTACGAATAACCTGCACCGTGTCAATAATACGGATCACCTCGCTTGACTTGTCGACAATAGTATCCGTTTTGGGCTTAACCACTTCCGTGATAGGCTCAGCAGGAGGGATAACCGTAGCACCGGGTTCATTTACAAGCAGCTGATTCTTTCGGATAACGTATTGCTTTCCAACCTTCTTGAAGCCATAGCCCGTGCCTTTCAGCAAATCGGTCAGCACCTCTTCGACTGATTTGTAAGAACAGGAATAACTTTCTATACGGATTTTGCTCATCTCCGCCTTGCTGAAAGCTACATTCAGCTCGTACTCGGCAAAGAGTTTTTCCAAGGCTTTATCCAGAGAGCACGACTCCACAGAAAACGAAATCAAAGGATTGAATGTCTGTGCATTAGCACTCTTTGGCTGTGCAAAAGTGAGAAGAAGTAAGAATAACGAGGTAAGGAAGAACGCGACAAGCTTTCTATCTTTTTGTATATCAGCGATTCTATTCAGCAGGGAAAATCTCATCTCCAAAACAGTTCGAAATAGGCCGCTAAAATACGACAAAAAAATGAGAAGACTCTCATTTAGACAAAAAAATGACATTTGGGAAACTAATCCTATTAACGGATCTGGTAGGCACCGTCCGACTTGGTCACCGTGACTTCTGAAACTATCGCGATGGTTTCCAGCACTTCATCGATGGATTCCTCATCGGAGAAACGCGCGGTGAGCTTCTTGGCGGCACAAGCTTCATCAAGTTCAATCTCAACCTTGTAAAGGTATTCCAAAGCCTCCACAATCTTGGAAAGCGACTCGTTGTCGAATACCAACACATGGTTGTTGGCCAACTCCTCCTCCTTCACCTCGGGATAGCTCATGGTCTTCAGCTCGCCTTCGGCAGCATTCCACACACCGCGTTCGCCTGGAGTGACTTCTATCTTCGACAATTCACGTCCTTTCTTATCGAAAGCGGTCATACTCACCTTCCCCGTGTAAAGGTCAACGAAATAACGTTCCATATCTTTATCGGCATTGAGAAGGAAAGTGGTACCCAGCACTTCCACATCCATGTTGTTGCAATGGATGACGAAAGGTCTATTCTCGTCCTTGGTGACATCAAAATAAGCGACGCCTTCGAAATCGACAGAGCGACTCGACTTGTCGAATTGTTCAGGATAGGTAATGGTACTCTCGCAATCGAAGTTGACTGAAGTGCCATCAGGCAGGACAAATGACGATTCGTTTTGTCCGTTGAAGGCGTATGTTACAGTTGAATTAAAGGGATTGCGCACCAGGAAGCCAACGAATAGAGCGATGAGGAAAGCGGCAGCCACACCGGAAACATATCTGTAGTTTCTGCGAATCCATGGCATCTGAACGACTTTGGTCTCTGTTTCCTCGATGGCATCTATCTTGGTGTTGACGGCATCAAGAGCAGCATTCACATCGGATTCGTCAAGCTCGGGCATGGCAAAATCGGTGAGGTTCCACACTTCGTTCTGATCTTTAAGTGCCTTGAAATAAAGACGATTCTCTTCCGACTCGGCCACCCAAGAAAGCAATTCAAGAGCTTCTTCAGCCGAGCATTGCCCGTCCAAGTAGCTCAAGATTAAAGCCTCATATTTATTGTTTACCGAGTTCATCTTAATCGTTTTTATCTCATCGATTCACCTATATGACTCATAACTTTGATTTTACCCTTAGTGAAAAACGAAAAAAAGTAATTTTCAAAGATAAGCTTTCAGTCCTTCTCTGAGTTGCTTGATGGCTGCTGTCATATGGGCTTCAACGGTCTTTTGCGACAACCCCATTTTATCAGCAATTTCAGCATATTTCAATCCTTCGTAGCGGCTTGCAAGAAACACTTCGCGACGCTTTTCAGGCATGTTTGCCAAAATGGCTCGATACGATGACTCCAGATTGTTGGATTGCAAAGTCTCAGAAGGGTCGTTGGCATCAGAATCATCGGTAAAAACTCGCTCGTTGGCCTCGGCATGGGCGCGCTCCTTATTAATAAAAGTAATAGCAGCATTGCGCACCGAGCGCAACATATAGGATTCAAAAGAGGAATTGACCGTCAACTTATCACGACCCGTCCACAATTTTACAAACAGGTCCTGAACAATTTCGGCAGACTGGTCGGCATCGGCGACAAAACGAATGCCAAAACGCACCAAAGGTGCGTAATAGCGACGGAAAATGTTGTTGAACGCTTCCCTATCGCCTGCCTTCATCTTCTCAACAAGAACCTTGAGCTCGTTTTCGTTCATTATTAATATAAGGTATTAATACCGATGACAAAACAGGCTGCAAAAATACATATTTTTATGGCACAAAAAACATTTTTATATTTTATTATTTATCAACAATTTACAAACAATAATGCAAGTTTTTCAAGAAAATTAATGAGAAAAACCAAAAGAAAATCTTTTCCGATTGAAAAAAGTTGTATTTTTGCAGTCCGAAAAAAAAGAGAGTTAGTATCTAACTAAAAGATATCGAGAAATGTACGCAATAGTAGAAATCGCAGGACAACAGTTCAAAGTAGAAATCGCAGGACAACAGTTCAAAGTTGAGAAGGGTCAGCAAATCTTCGTCAACAGACTGCATGAAGAAGAAGGAAGCAAGGTTTCTTTCGACAAAGTGTTATTGATTGGAAATGAAGGTTCGACGAAAGTAGGAGCCCCGACGGTAGCCGGCGCCAATGTCGAAGCCACAGTGTTGCAACACCTCAAAGGCAACAAGATTATCGTTTTCAAGAAGAAAAGAAGAAAAGGATATCAGACTTCTAACGGTCACCGTCAGTATCTGAGCAAGATCCAAATTGAAAGCATCACTGAGTAAAAACCCGAAAAAACTAAAGAGATATGGCACACAAAAAAGGTGTTGGTAGTTCAGAGAACGGTCGTGAGTCCGCTAGTAAGCGACTCGGAGTGAAACTTTTCGGTGGACAAGCTGCCATTGCTGGCAACATCATCGTCCGTCAGCGCGGCACAAAGCACTATCCTGGCAAGAATGTCGGCATGGGCAAAGATCACACGCTGTATGCATTGTGTGATGGCATTGTCGACTTCAGGAAGAAGAAAGAAGGCAAGTCATTTGTCTCCATCCTCCCCGTCGAAGGACAAGTCACTGAATAATCGTATTCATAGTATACCGTTTTATCCCGATTATCTTACTTATGATGGTCGGGATTTTTTATGCCCCATTTACAACCCGTTTGCGGCAAATTGTGTATTTTTGCCGTTGCAACAAGACTTGAAAAATGAATCTCAAATCCATTGTATCAAAAATCCTCATCATAACAACCTTGGCTCTTGTCGCTTGCCAGTCGGAGCCCAAGACTGACCTTGAACGCGTTGATGCATTAATAAAACAAGTGCAAAACGATGTCACTACGCTTAACGAACTTGAAAACAAAGAGCATGTACAGCTCAAAAAAGACTTTATGACCTGTGACTCCATGCTTCAATTCCTGCATCCCGAGGAAGTTGATGAGATCTTTCAACAGCTCCAGTTGGTCAGTGCCTACATCACTCAATTCGAGGAAACCTGTCCCGTGATGCGAGCCAACATCGACACCACACTGACCCAACTCGGCAACCTCAAGTCGGACATTGAAACCCATTACCTTTCCGACTCACTTTCCGCCATCTTCCTTGACATGGAATCGCAACACGTCACACGAATCAACAACCAAGTTGAATACTTCAGGGACCGCTTCGTTGACTGCAAAAAAGATCTGGAGACATTCAAGAAAAAGAGATGAACTGTATGATGCTCCAACGTTGGTTTCTCATATTCTTTCTGTCGTTTGCGTTCATTTTTCATATGGACGCGCAAATCAGCACGCAGTCCAAAGGAAAGAAAGTCGACGCCAAGCAAAAGGACCAAGTTCAAATCGATGACCAACTGGCTGGACAGTATTTCCGTGAACAAGAGTTTGACAAGGCCCGCGACATTTATGCAAGCCTCTACCAGAAAACCGGGCAAACTCATTATTTCCAACAATATACGGAATGTCTCATCCAACTGAAAGACTTCGATCAAGCGGAAAAAGAGCTTAAAACATTTTCCAAAAAGAATCCCAACCATTCCAAAAGCATTGCCGACCTCATTTACGTTTACACCCTCCAAGGCAAAAACGACAAAGCCGAAAAAAGGCTGAATGAAGTTTTGAAAGAACTCCCGGCTAACGCTCCCAGCATCAGAGGCCTCAGCAACGCTTTTCAAGCAAGAGGACTCTATAATATGGCCATCGCTATTTTGGATAAAGGCAACAAGTTGCTTGAAGGCGAAGAAAACTTCTATTTGGATTTGGCATACCTCAACCAATCGATGCTTAACTACCAAGAGGCATTCCGATACTATTTCCTTGAGTTGGAAGCCCATCCTGGGCAATATAACAATATCCGCAACCGTCTGCAAACCATGTTGTTCTATGATGTGAACCACAGCATTTCTGACGAGATGCGCATGGCCTTGCTGAAACAGACCCAAAAAAAGCCCGACAACTTGGAGTTTGCCCAACTTTTGGTTTGGTTTGCCCTGCAACAAGAGGACTACGACATCGCTTTGGCCCAATGCAAAAGCATCGATCGCAAGACCCACGACCAAGATGCCCAAATCAATAATTTGTCGGGCATCTGCCTGAACAACAAGCAATATGACATTGCGAAGCAAGGCTACACCTACATCATGGATAAAGGAACCAGCAACCCCTTCTATGGACAAGCCCTCACCGGCAGCATCAAAACCGACTACCTGAAACTGAAGTCCTCTAACAACACCGACATCAAAGCCTACGAAAAGCTCACAAAACGTATTGATGAGGCTTATAATGTAATTAATACTAACGACCTGTCGAGGCTAATCTTGATTAAAGCCGACATCATGACCTATCAACTTGGTAAATCTGAGGAAGCCATTGCCATGCTTACACAGACCATCGAGACCGTTGGCAGCAAACAGGATAAGGCCGAACTCAAACTTAAACTTGCCGACATATATCTCTACAAAGACGAAGTGTGGGAAGCCACCTTGCTTTATAGTCAAGTCGACAAGAGCCTGAAGGAAGAGCCACTCGGACACGAAGCCCGCTTCAAGAACGCCCAACTCCGATACTTCATCGGTGAATATGAGTGGGCTGAGAGTCAACTGAAAGTACTGAAAGCCGCCACCTCCAAGCTCATTGCCAACGATGCCATGACGCTTTCGCTGGTCATCAAAGACAATCTCGAAATAGACACTACAGGCGTGGAGCTCAACAAATTGGCTCGTGCCGATTACAGAATCTACCAGCAACGTGAGGACGAAGCCATCGTTTTACTTGACGGCATCATCGCCACGGGAAATGAAGTCAGCAAACCACACGCATTGTTCCGCAAAGGTGAGATTGCAGAAAAGCGGAAAGAGTTTGAAGCCGCCGAGCAGATGTATTTGCAAATCGTGGAAAACTATTCCCAAAGTTACATGGCTGACGCCGCTTTAATGCACGCTGCCCTAATTGAACAAAACGAATTGAAAGACAAAGAATTGGCCAAGCAGCATTACGAGAAGCTGATAGACGAATACCCGACGAGTATTTATACCGCACAAGCGAAAAAGAATTACCGAAAACTATGAACGAGGTCCGACCCAAGAAAGCCTTAGGCCAGCATTTCCTGACCGACCAGAATATCGCCCAGCGCATTGTGGAGCAGTTGTCGCCTGATGTGGAGAGTGTTATTGAGGTGGGTGCCGGCACGGGCGTTTTGACCCAATATCTCGTGCAAGATGTCCTCGACAAATTCCATGTCATCGAAATCGACAAGGAGTCTATCGCCTATTTGGAGAAACATTTCCCCATGCTCGGTGAGCGACTGATTGAGGGCGACTTCCTCCGCACCGATTTGAGCCAATTCGGGCAGCGGAACATGGCCATCATTGGCAACTTCCCTTACAACATCAGCAGCCAGATTTTCTTCCAAGTGCTGAAATACAAGGAGCAAGTCGTTGAAGTGGTCGGCATGGTGCAGAAAGAAATGGCCGAGCGCATGGCCGCCAAGGAAGGTAGCAAGACCTATGGCATCCTCAGCGTGCTGATGCAGGCTTGGTACGACATCGACTATCTTTTCACCGTTCACGAAAATGTTTTCAACCCGCCACCAAAGGTGAAGTCTGCCGTCATCAAGATGCGGCGCAATGCCGTCACCGATTTGGGTTGCGACGAGAAATTGTTTGTGAGCATCGTGAAGCAGGCCTTCAACCAGCGCCGCAAGACCATGCGCAACTCGCTGCGCCCCATGCTCAGCCCTGAAATCATTGAAAACGAAGTCTTCAACAAACGACCTGAGCAGCTATCGGTGCAGGAATTTATTGATTTGACGAATCTGATTGGGGGCTAAATCACAACCTACCGCTATCCGCATTGCTCCCCTGATGGTTCTCGAAACGCTTCAGGTTCTTACGATTGAAACTGTAGCGCACGGAAAAGCGGATGTAGCGCGCATCTATGATGTTATCACTTTTTGAGACGATACCATTCAACAAACTCTCACGGTTATTGATATCGGTGTTGAACACATCGTTCACGCTGAGCGTGGTTTGCAGGTTGCCGTCAAGGAACCTTGCCGAAAGGTCCAAGCCCATCTTGGGATGACCTTGTGTCTTGGCATAGCCACTGAGATGCGAAGAATAGTACAAAGCATAGCCGCCCAATTCCACATCGTATTTCTTGATGAGCACATACGAGAAATTAAGGTCGCCAAAGTAACTCCACAATGAATTGCGGTAGTCGAGGGCATCGCTGCTGTTGTAATTCTCATATTTCGCCTGACCAAATAAACCTATGTTCAACCGGTTGTCGAAGAACCTTTTCGACATATTCAGAATGAACAACAATTCGTCTCTCTTGCCGAAATTGCCGTAGGTGTAGCCGATGGTGGCGCCGTCGGCATCCAATTGCGGCACTTGCAACACATAATCCGCGACATGCATGTACGAAACGGCGAAATTCAGCCAATAACGATAGCGATACTTAAAAGTGACAGCATCATATAGGCAAGGCTTCAGGTTGGGGTTGCCCTCCACATAAAAGACAGGGCTTTCATATCTGCGGAACGGATTCAAATAAGTGAAATTGGGCTTCGTATAATAACGCCCATAGTCAAATGTGAAGAAATGATCATCATGAGGTTTGTAACGCAAGGTGAAATAAGGACGGACGACATTGTAGTTGTACGGTGTTTTGATTCCTGTGGTCTCCGAGACGCCTAAAGTCCGCACATACGAATCGGTAAGCGTGAGGGCATAACTGAACTTCTCGCTCACCTGATGGTCAAAAATGAAATAGCCCATGAAGGAGTTCTCCTTGTAATTGAAATCGTTGGTTACCAAAGTGTCAGGTTGCCATACGCCGTCAATGAGATTTTCATAACTGAAATCATTTTCCAAATCGGAATAGTTGTAAGAGAGACCAGATTGGATTCGGATTTTGTCCCATTCACGGGTATAGTCGGCGCGGGTCGAGAAAAGCCAACCGGAATAGGGCGAAGCATCACGGTTGTAAGTCACCGAATCAAGCAAATAGTTGTATTGGCGCAGGTTGCCCGACTCATTGAGGTTGCGGCTCAAGTTGGCATCCACGGTGATGTAATGCTTGGGGTCGTTGAAGTTGTGCTTGTAATAGATGTCGCCCCAATAAGAACGCGAGTCGTTCCGCGCCGTGTCGGTGGAATGGATGGCCGTTCCTCGGTCGAGGATATACTCATCAATGTTGTCGTGGTCGAAATCGAGGTCTCCCGAGAAGTTGATGTCCAATGAGTTGTTGTCGTCAAACTGGATGCCTGTGCCCGTGTTCAAATAATAGGAGTTCATATTGCTGGTATGGTTTGCCTCGCGCCGCATCAGCGTGTCGCCACCCTCGCGATACTGCCAATAGCGATAGGAATACTCCTTCGGATTGTAGTTTTGCGACAAATACAGATAGGTGTTGGTTTTCAATGTTCTGAAATTGAGATTGAGCGACGACCTCGCACCAAGGCGTTTGCGCAGTTGCAGGTCGCCTGAAACGCTGCCGTAGAAACCCGTGGCCAAGTTCTTCTTCGTGATGATGTTCACCACAGGGCCATCCCACTCGCCCGCGAAGCGTGGCGGCGTTTCGTACATAATTTCCACCTCGGCGATATCCTCGGCCTTTTCGCCTTGCAGCATATCGGTGATTTGGCTGAACGAAACGCGAAGCGGCCTGCCGTTAAGTAGCACGAGCACTGGCTTGTTCAGGACGGTCAGCGTGTTCTCGCTCACCTTGTAGAACGAGCCGGGGATTTCCTGCAGCGCGTCAATGTAAGTGGCCGCAGGCGGCAGTTTCAGTTCGCTGATGTTCATTTTCAGTTTGTCGAACTTGTCCTCAAAGACCTTGGAGGCGGTTACTTGCACCTCATTCAGTTGATGCACGTCGGGCTGTAGGCGTAACGTGTCCAAGTGCACATCTTTGTCAAGATTGATCGAGAAAGGCAGATGCGCAAAGCCCGTGAACTTCACCAAGCCTTTGTATTGGCCTTCCTTTAGGCCGTGTAGTGCAAAGTCGCCTTGCTTGTTGGTAATGCCGTAAGTGGCTTTCACCGTGTCGTTGCCTTGCCATACCATAACGGTGGCGTAGGGCAAGGTTCCTTGTTCGTCACAGACCGTGCCGCTCAACGTATGGGTCTGGGCTATGCCTGCCATTGAAAGCATTAGCATAAGTGTTAAAGTTGGAATGTGTTTCATTGTTGAATCGTTGATTGTTTAACTGTTTAATTGTTGATTTTGTGGCAAAAGTAGCCCAAGCCGATGACCTGTCAACGGGATTACAGTTTTGATTTGGCGGCTTACAAATCTTTCTTTAATAATGATTTGCAAACAACTAAAAAACAATAAGATAAGGAAGTGAAATTACAAGCGGTTCTTCAATTCGTCAGGCTCGAAACCCAATTTTTTGCGCAATTCGCTGCGGCTTTTGTTGATAGAATAGACGCTCAAACCGAGCAGGTCGCCCATTTCAGCGTTGGAGAGGCCGCTACACGAAAGCAGACACACCTTGGCATCGGTTTCGTTTAGGTCGGGGAATTGCTCTGCAATCATTGACTGCAAGCCAGGATAGGCCGCCTCGATGATGGACGCGGCACTCTCGAATGCGATCTCCTTCCCGTTCATCACCTGTCGCACCAAAGGTTTCCACTCCATTTTGGGGTCGTAGGCGTTTTTCTCAATGCGGGAGGCGAATAGAATCAGGCGGAGGCGGGTCGTAAGTTCCTGTTTCACAAATGGATTCTCCTCGGGCTGCTTCGGTTCCGTCACTTGGATTTCCGGTTTTGGTTCTTCCATTGGGGTTTCAACCGTTTCCGCTTTCGGCTTGCGTTTCAGCCAAAACAGCAGCGCACCTATTATTAGTGCAAATAAAGCCACGATGCAGAAAACCAATGTTTTATGCTGCTTTTGCAGTTGCTTTTCAGCCATCATATTTCGCAAGTTCAAATAATCGTTTTGTTGTTGCTGACGGCAATAATTTCGCACCACGCCAAATTTCGCACCATAGTATGTTTCGTCGGATATAATCCGATGCGACAAAAAAACAGGGACAAGATCATGTTGTCGGCCATAACAAGAAAACAAGTCATCACCACTAAATTTATACTTTTGACTGCGCGACTTTGCCCTCGCCCAAATTCGGAGATAATAACCAGTCGAATCGTCGCTTAATGGCTTAATATCGTGTCTGACATTATGATCAAAAAACAATTCTTTTATGCCGTATGCCTTGGTTGCCAGTTTCAATCCAGTGTCTTCTGTCTCCAATTGTTTCAAAAGCAGGATCCCAACATCCCTGTTATCAAAATGCTTGTCGCCTAACATTATTCCTTGGTTGAACATAGCACGCCACTGGGCATCTTCATTGCCGCTTTCAAATGCAAAATCAATGCTTTGGGCAAAAGCGAGCGTGGCATTGTCGAAATCATTCAAAAACTGGTAATTCAAGCCTAACATATTCTGCACGAAGGCTCTTTCATAAAGGTGATGGCCGAAATAACGGTCGGCAGAGTCTAAGGCAGCGGCGGCTTCCTTGTATTTATCCATCCAGTGCAAATGCCGTCCCATCTGGAAAAAGGCGCGAGCAATGGTCAGACTGTCACCTGCACGAAGGCCATATTTCGTGGCTTCCTCAAAAGATAGCAAGGCCAAACTATCGGCATAAATCGTCTGCAAGTCGTAACCTTTGTAAAGCGCGGCCAAAGCCGCCTTCTGGGGTTGACCTTTTTGGGCAAAATAAGCAGAAGCGTGGTCGAGGTCGGGCGAGGTGTATATGTGGTTCATTACCTTATCTAACAAGAAGTTGCCGTTTGATTGAGTTGGATCGGTGGCATCGCGGTCGGCACCGTAGATGGCGCGACCTTGCAGCAAAGCCATCTCCATGCGCTCGTCTTCGGTGAAATAGATTTCCAAATGCATCACACTATCAATGAGTCGCAAGGCACTATCGGGATGGGTTTCTACAATGCTTTCGGCTTGGCGGAGCAAGCGTTTCGCCTCGCGTTGTGACGGGTTGCAGGCAACCAAGGCCAGCAACAGACTACCAAAAATCAAATGACTTATTTTCATAAGGGCAAAATTACGGAATAATGTATTTGCTTGTTTTATAAAACCAAATTTTGGCGCAAAGGTAGCGCAAGGAAAAAAGCGATTGCCAAAATTACAGCCTTCTTTTCGGTTTTTACAAGTATTTTTCCGTAGAAAAATCATAAATAACTGAAAATCAATCGGACAAAAAAACAAGTTTTACAATTTTGGTGGATGAAAAATATAGTTCTTGAGGCGGACAAAACCTTAAATTTTGACCTCTTTCCGCATGGCATGGCGCACCGTGAGGAAGGCCGAAGTGCAACCCACCACGAGGATGGTGGCGAAAATGAGCAATACGTCTTTCAACTTCAAAAGCACGGGATAGGCTTCCACCACATAGTTGCCGCCCGTGCCAAACTTCACGAAACCGAACTGCTGCTGCAAAAGCACCAAAATGATGCCCAACAGCAAGCCGATGATGCCACCCGCCACGGAAATCAGCAAGCCTTCATTGAGGAAAATGCGCTGAATCAAGTGCTTGTCGGCTCCCATGGATTTTAGGATTTCAGTATCCTTGCGCTTGTCGATCATTAGCATGGAAAGCGACCCAACTACATTGAATGTGGCCAAAATCAGGATGAAAGTGAGGATGACATAGACCGCCCATTTCTCGGAACGCATGATTCGGTAAAGCGTTTCTTGCTGCTCTTGTTGGTTTTTCACTGTAAAGTCCTCCCCTATCGCGGCTTTTACTTCCTTTTTCACCTTGTTAATATCGGCGTTTGGGGCAACGAAAAGTTCCACATTCGTAGCTTTATTCTCATATTCAAGTAGTTCCGAGAGCCAATCGAAAGGAACAAGTACGAGTTTTTCATCTTGTTCTTGCTCAGTGGAGAAGACACTACGCACAGTCAGCACATCGGAGTTGAAACTGTTTTCGAGGCTCATCAGCGAGGCATTGCCACGCTTGGGCACATAAATGCGCACCATTGCGTATGGGTTGTAGGCATTAATACCAAGATACCACGCCACACCTGCGCCGGGAATAGCGAAATAATGTTCATCCTCATCTGAAAGAACCAAATCACCACCACCGAAAACAACTTCTTTCAAACGAGCAACCTTTTGGTACTCCAAGCCAACACCCTTCACCTGCCCAATATGCTGCTTGTCGTTAGCACGAAAAAGTGCATCTTCGGTAATTGTTGGAATCACATAATCAACACCTTGAATATCTTTGAGTTGACCTAATGGAAAAGCTGTCAAGTCGATGGTCTTGCCTTTCACCGGTGCGATCTGCAGGTCAGGTGTGAGGCGGTTGTTCATCGAAGAAATAACCTTCTCCAAGCCATTGAATGCCGACAGCACCACAATAAGCGCAAACGAGCCGACACTAATACCCAAAATGGAAATCCACGTGATGATATTAATGAGGTTGTGGCTCTTTTTGGCCAGCAGATAACGGTTTGCTATGAATAGCGGCAGTCTCACTTTTCGGGATGCAGCAGGTTATCGATGTTTTCGATATAGTCGAGCGAATCGTCCTCGATGAAACGCAACTCAGGCACCACGCGCATCTGGTGACGGATACGGTTGCCCAGCAAGCCCCGGATGGCTTTAGCGTTTTGGCCTACCTCCTCCACGACCTTTTTCTTCTCATCCACGCCAAACACGCTCAGATACACACGCGCATACGACAAGTCGGAAGTGACATTGACTCGGGTCACGGTAATCATCAGCGAAGGCACTTTTGGTTTCAGTTCCTTCTGGAATATATCGCCTAATTCTTTCAGTAGCAGTTTGTTTACTTTTTCTAATCGCTTTCCTTCCATAACTCCAAATTCAAAGATTCAAAATTTAAAGATTTAAGATTCAAAAATTTATGAAAGTGCAAAAATAGGCAATTCTTTTGAAATCTTTCGGAAAAGAGTTCAGTAAACTGAAAATGTTTATTTTTGCGAACTGAAACATAAATAATAACATTCCCATGAAATCAATCATTAAACCACTATTCATCTTGGCCTTAATGGCTTTGTCCGTGTTTTCATACGCGCAGGAGCCAGAGCAAAGCCAAGAATCAACCACCTATGTGGAGAACGAATTCATCATCTGGCTAGAGCAAGATGTGGATGCCGCGACTTTTGCCACCAATTCGAATGCAGGAATCACGCCAAAAAGAATGCTATCCAAAAGACTGAACATCTGGCTTTTCGAAATTGATGACAAGGCTATATCACGAGAATTAAAGATGGAGCAACTATCGAAGAATCCCGATGTGCGTGTCATACAAAACAACCATACCAACATCACATTACGCGAAGCGATTCCAGACGATCCCTTCTTTGGCCAACAATGGGCACCTGCCATTATGAACCTGCCGCAAGCCTGGGAGGAATTTACCACAGGCGGTGTCACGGCGACTGGCGACACCATCGTGGTTGCAGTCATCGACGGGGGTGCTGATTGGACCCATGAAGACCTGAATTGCTGGGTGAACACCCATGAGATTCCCAACAATTACATCGATGACGATGGCAACGGTTATATCGACGACTATCACGGTTGGAACGCATACAACCATAACGGATATGTCGGCAGCAACAACCATGGCACTCATGTTTCGGGCATCATCGGTGCTGTCGGAAACAATGGAAAAGGCGTTTGCGGCGTGAATTGGAATGTAAAAATCATGCCCATCGGCGGCAGTTCGAGTAACGAGTCTATCGTTGTAGAAGCCTATTCCTATGTTTTGGAGATGCGTGCGCGGTACAATGAAACTGATGGAGAGGAAGGTGCTTTCATCGTGGCTACTAATTCTTCTTTTGGGGTCGATTACGGGAATCCTGACGATTATCCTATCTGGTGCTCAATGTATGACGAGATGGGCAATGTCGGCATTTTGAGTTGCGGCGCCGGTCCCAACATGAATGTGAATGTTGATGTGGTGGGTGATGTCCCATCCGCCTGTCCTGGAAATTATCTCATAGGCATCACCAACACCACTTCTTCCGACAAAAAATATGGAAACGCTGGATATGGTGTCAACAACATCGACCTTGGTGCACCCGGCACATCTATCTATTCTACACTTCCTAACAACAATTACGGCAATATGACTGGAACCTCAATGGCCACTCCACAAGTCTCTGGAACCATTGCACTGATGTATGCTGCCTTGCCCGAGGAGATGATGATAGCATGCAAAAACGACCCAGCAAATTTCTGTCTTTCAATGAGGCATCACCTTCTTAACGGTGCCGACCACTTGCCTTCGCTCGATGGTTTGGTTGCCTCAGGAAGGCGATTGAATGCCTACGGTGCAATCGAAAGTGTTTTATATGACAGCATTATACCCACTTTAACAGGCGAAGTCAATATTTCTGGAGAACCTTTCTTCGGAGAAACCTTGACCGCCGAAACAAATTTGGGTTCTACGCCATCCATTCCTGATTTAGGCGAGTTGCATTACCAATGGCGAAGAGACACAACAGCTATCGAAGGAGCTGTCTATTCAACCTACACTTTGACCGAAGATGACATTTTCGAGAAAGTCTGTGTGCAAGTCACGGCCGAAAACTGCACAGGAGCCATAACTTCACCTCTTTTTGGCCCTATCAAAAAAGCGGAACAGCCCATGCCCGAAGCTCCACAAATGGAGAGCAACACCGACACTAGCATAACTCTTGTTGCTATAGAAGATGGTGAATATAACATCAATGGCAGCGAGTGGCAACCATCTCCAGTATTTGAAGGCTTAATGCCAAACACTTCCTATTTTTTCACTCAACGCAAGAAGGAAACAAGATCGCATTATGCCTCGCCAGTGAGTCCTGAAGCGGTATATTGCACGATGCCCTATGATCATCTTTGCGAGAACCATAGAAGCACCTTCAAAGTCTATCCTAATCCTGCCAAGGGATATATTATCATTGAAGGCACAGGCAATATGACCATATCGAATGCCCTCGGCCAAACCATCCTGACCAAGGAAATCAAGGGAAAAGAAAAATTAGTATTGCCGCAAGGAATGTATTTTGTGACTTTGGGCGGCGAAACGCGGAAAATTGTGGTGGAATAATATTCGCACGCAGAATCCGCTGAATTGTGTGAAGCGCGAAGCGACGACAAGAATATGTCCGACAGGTTCTGTGAATTCTGCGTTTTCTGCGTGAAAAAAATCACTCTTTCCGCTTCGAGTCCATCAAAATCGTCACCGGCCCATCATTAAGCAGTTCTACAGCCATCATGGCACCAAATTCACCGCTTTGAACCTCACGGCCTGAGATTTCGGCGAGACGTTTTAGGAACAATTCATAAAGTGGTATCGCCTGCTCGGGGCGGGCGGCACGGATGAAGCTTGGGCGGTTGCCTTTCTTGGTTAAGGCATGGAGCGTGAACTGGCTCACCACGAGGAACGAGCCTTCCACTTGGTTGATGTCCAAGTTCATCGAGTCGTTGCCATCGTCGAAGATGCGGAGTTTGGTGAGTTTGGTGCAGAGCCATTCCACATCCTCTTGCGTATCGGCTTCCTCTATGCCGAGCAGTATCAGCATTCCCAAACCGATTTCCGATTTCACTTTGCCGTCAATCGTGACGGATGCGTGAGTTACTCGTTGTGCTACAATACGCATAATCTTTAGTGCATTAGTTTGAAAATCATCTCTCTATACAAGTCCTTCTCGCTCACCTCGCCACTCTCATAGCCTTTCGACTTCATGTCGAACTCGCGGAGGATGGAGATGCAACGGATGCAGGCTCCAGGCGGATAGTTGCGGGCAGCCAACTGGTAGTCCTTTACGAAATAAGGATTCACGCCCAACATACTTGCCAAAGCGCCCTGCGACTTGTCGGTGGCAAAATGTAGCTTTAGGATTTTAGTGAAATAACCATACAACGTTATCGCCGTGACCAACAGCGGATTGTCCTTGCCGTTGTCGCCGAAATAGTTCACGATGCGGTTGGCTTTCAGCACGTCGCGGCTACCGATGGCATTCTGCAACTCGAAGACATTATAATCCTTCGAGATACCGATGTTGCGCTCCACGTCTGCGTCATCGATGCTCTTGTTCTTGGGCAGGGCGATGGTGAGTTTCTTCAGTTCGTTGGCGATTTTGTGGAGGTCGGTGCCAAGAAAGTCAGCTAACATCTGTGTGGCCTTCGGCGTGATGCTGTAGCCTTCGGCTTTCAGGTAATTCTGAATCCAGCCTGGGATGTTGCTGTCGTACAGCTTCTTCGACTCAAACCAGACGCCCTTCTTGTCAATCTTCTTGGCCAGGGTCTTGCGCTTGTCGAACTTCTTGTATTTATAGACGAAAACAAGGAGCGTGGTCTCAGGAATGGTATCGAGATAAGCCTCAAATTTCTCCAAGTCCTTCACATCCTGGGCCTCCTTGACTATGACCACCATGCGTTCGCCCATCATCGGGAAGCTGCGGGCGTGGTTGGCGATGGTCTCCACATCCACGTCGCGGCCATAAACCACGATTTGGTTGAAGGCGCGGTCGGCCTCATCCAGAGCCTCGTTCTCGATGGTGTCGGAAATCATGTCGATGAAATAGGGCTCATCGCCCGTCAGGAAATAGATGGGCGCGAAATTCTTCTTATGAATGTCGGATAGGATCTGGTCGTAAGTCATCAGAACTTCAAGTGCTTGACGGTGATACCGTTATTGATAAGTTGTCTCAGCGAGTCGATGCCAATGCGAAGGTGCTCGCCGACATAGTTTTTGCTGACCACCTTGTCGCTTTCCTCGGTCTTGACGCCCTCTGGCACCATGGGGTTGTCGGACACAAGAAGCAATGCTCCCGTCGGAATTTCGTTGTGGAACCCGACCGTGAAAATGGTGGCCGTTTCCATATCAACAGCCATGCAGCGAATCTTGCGGAGATAGTCCTTGAACTCGTCATCGTGTTCCCACACGCGGCGGTTGGTGGTGTAGACCGTTCCTGTCCAATAGTCGCGGCCATAGTCGCGAATGGTGGTGGAGATGGCTTTTTCGAGGCTGAATGCCGGCAGCGCAGGCACTTCAGGCGGGAAATAGTCATTTGATGTACCTTCACCACGGATGGCAGCAATAGGAAGAATCAGGTCACCGACCTTGTTGATTTTCTTGATGCCACCGCATTTGCCGAGAAACAATACTGCCTTGGGTTGGATGGCACTCAACAGGTCCATGATGGTAGCCGCATTGGCACTACCCATGCTGAAGTTGATGATGGTGATTTCTCCATCAGTGGCGCAAGGCATGGAGCGGTCACGCCCCACGACTTCCACGCCCTGCCATTCGGCAAAGCGGTCCACATAGTTTTGGAAGTTGGTCAGCAGGATGTATTTCCCGAATTTATCCAGCGACAGGCCAGTATAGCGCGGCAGCCAGTTTTCAACTATTTCTTGCTTGGTTTTCATTTGCTTTCAATTATTTGTGCAAAAATAAGAAAAAAACTATAACAACCCATAATTAATAGCAAACGACAATGCTTCAGTAATATTCTCAACCTCCAATTTCTCAAACACTTGCTTGCGATAAAACTTTACCGTGTCGATGGATTTGCATACCTTTTCGGCGATTTCCTTCATCGTATAACCTTGAGCCGAAAGCACCAAAACTTCCTTCTCTTCGGGCTTCAACTTGATTTCGTCTTGATCTATCCATTGATGCTCGGTCAAAGTATACACGCTGTATTGGCTGGTTCCCCAATGACGAAATTCAATGTGTCCAGCCTCCTTACGTGAGGAAAGTGACACCGTGCAAAGTGCCAGCCACACTTGTCCCAAATCATTCAGCACCAGCGGCGTGATTTTATGATTGATAAGCAATTTCTTCCCACCTGAAAGGATATGGAAATCATACGACATCAAGCAATGTTTTTTTTCTTCGCGTGGCGTGGCATTGAAGGCCGAAAATCCTGCCTGATTAAGCTCTGTCAACATCGGAAGTTCGGCCTCAGGCACGTGGTTCAGATAAAAACCATAGCCCATCTCCATCACCTCTTTGGCAGAATGCCCGCAAAGAAATATCGGATTGTCAGATACATACAGAAATCTTTTCTTGAAGTAATCGATGATGTATATAGACTGGTAAGTCGTTTGCGCAAAGGCTTTAGCTGTTTCGATATATGGCTTGATTCGCAGGTAATCCGCCTCCGTGATGCTTTCCACGCGGTTTTTCTCGTTGAAAAAGTCTTCAATTTGGGTCATAATTGTTGCTTTCGTTTCGCAAAATTACAAAAAATGGCCATTCATGGCCATTCCTTACCCAAAAGGGTAATTCTTCGCTCTTCAAACCATTATTACCCGTTTGGGTAACAATGCGGTCTGGACTATTCGCTTCCTTTGCAGCCTGTAAATGTGTAACTTTTTCGAGCCAAATCCGTATTACCCGTGTTCAACATCAAATTTCAACCATAATGAAAAAACTGCTTTTTATCCCCGTGCTCTACATTGCGTTGACTTTACTTACATCCTGCTCGATTGTGCGTGGCTATATGTCTGACGGTGCTTATGGGCCAACAAGTTTCAGCTATGAGAAACAGTTGAAGGATACTATTACTAATCGTGGCGAGGTCTTCACTTTCAATCGTGCGGAGAATCAATGCGACTGGATAGATACTTTGCATTTCTTCAACCAGGGCAAGTTTTACGTGAATAATTCGATGTGGGAAGCCATTGGCCCGAAGACGGAGACGCAGGGCGTGCTGATTATCCAGAACGACAGCATTGTTTATGAGAAATGCATTGGCGATATGTCCGTTGATAAGATTGCTGGTGTGTTCTCTGTTACCAAGTCCGTCACGTCTCTGCTTTGCGGGATTGCGGTGGATGAGGGATACATCAAGAGCATTGATGATCCGGTAACTGATTACCTGCCCGAACTGCTGAAGGCAGATTCAATGTGGCAAAAACTTACCATCCGGCATCTGCTTGATATGCGAAGTGGTCTTGACTTCGACGACACCTATTCGCTGAGGCTGAAGGATTTGAAGAGGCTGAACGCAATGGCCAAGTTGAACTATGGGCGCAACATCATGTACCAAGTCAAAAAGTTGAAGTTTCACTGTGAACCAGGCACCGAGTATAATTACGAGAGTATGACCACCGAGATTCTGGGAATTGTCATTGAGAGAGCCACAGGCCGCAGTTATGCCGATTACCTCGAAGAAAAAGTTTGGACGCCTCTCGGAATGGAGTCTCCAGCCTTCCTTTCATTCGATAGCAAGAAGCATCATGTGCCTCACGCTTTCGGGGGGCTTGCCTTGACAATGCTGGATTTGGCGAAGATTGGTCGGCTTTATCTGAATGAGGGCGTATGGGATGGCAAAAGGATTGTCAGTGAGTCCTGGGTTGAGCAATCAACGACCTATTCGGAAGAGAATGAAGGCTACCACTTCTGTTGGTATAATACAAGCAGCGTTGGGGCTGACAAACCCGAATATCCGGGTTACTATGCAATGGGTATCAGGGGGCAGGTTCTCTTTGTGAATCCCTACAAAAAACTGATTATGGTCAGGCTGGGGCTGAAGGATGATACTTATGCCCACATTCCATATCTATTTGAACAATTGAGCAATGGCTGGAAGAACAACATTTCTGATAGTGCAGGGAATGGAGAGAAGAATAGGCCGTAATAAATGCGACCTATTGAAAAATACTCTATTTTTGCAGAGTAAAATTATATCCGATGCAAACTACTGCAACTACAATAAGAAAAACAGACACAACCACTTATCGCGCAAAGAAAAAGGTCTATCCTAAAACTTTGAAAGGATGCTTCTCTTTTGTGGAGTTCCAGGACTTGCTAAATGAGATAATAATAGAGCATTATGAAAAGGTATGAAATCTAGTTTCAATGACCCATTATCCTGTAAAAATACTGATGGCTTTCGGCTGCACCTTTGAGCCTGAGGGCGACGAGTTTTTCGAATGGCTGATGCGAAACGGCTACCCCGAATTGGGTGCCTTGAGCCAAACTATCCAAGGCGACACCAAGGCCAAGGACTGGCTCATGGAACACGGCTTCCCCCACTTGGCCGCCATCGACAGCGTCATCGACAAGGAAGAAAAAGCCGAGGAATGGCTCATCAAAAACCACTTTGAAATCAATTTGGCATTCGCAAGAGCCATTAATCGCGATGACGATGCCATCGTTTGGCTCGAAAAAAACGAACTTCAGGTTTTTATCGTTCTTGCCGATAAGATTCGCAAGTATTTGGATGACAAATATTTAAATTTCCACAAAATCCATTTTTAAAATGAAACGATTTTTTTTGTCCTACATAACGGAAAAAATCCTAACTTTGCCGCCATTCAGAAAGAGTGAATAATTAGAAAATCATACTACAATGAAAAAAGGATTATCCATCGTCATCAACATTCTGTTGTTTGCCATTATTGTGGTCTTAGCACTACAAGTCGTGAAGAGCATCCAGGCTCCCATCAAATTCAACACCGAGCAGAAAGCCCGTGAAACCAAAGTCGTTGAGCGCCTCATCGACATCCGTAATGCCGAGGTGCTTTACAAGAACGCCACAAGCCAGTACACGAACAGTTTCGACACGCTCATCAAATTCTGCCAGACGGCCGAAATCCCGATTGTGAAGATTGTTCCCGACCCGACCGACACTACATTCACGCGCACCATTAACGACACCATCGGTTTCGTGAAAGTGATGGATTCCCTCAGAGGCAAACGCGACAACTTCAACATCAACGACATCAAGTGGGTGCCATTCAGCCAACCTCAGCATCAGTACGAACTCGAAGCTGGTACCATCGAACGCAACGGCATTAAAATCCCGGTGTTCGAGGCCCGCACTCCTTATGAAGTCTACTTGGCCACCCCAGGTGATGCCTTCAGCGAAAAAGAATGGAATCAGCGCCGCGACAACGCCAAAGCTGAAAAGGAAAGCATCAACCGTTATGCCGGTCTGAAGGTTGGCTCCATGGAAGAAGCCACCACCGATGGTAACTGGGAGAAACTCTAATCACTGCATGAATGACGGCATCGTTAATCCCCAATATCTCCAAATTTGACGAGGTATTTGATGCCGGGAAGTCATCGCAATACAGACTGACCATCCAATTCGCATTGGATGGTCTTTCTTATGCCCTTCTCGATACCCAAAGCTCCCGCCTCATCGCCTTGGAATGCTATCATTCAGAGATGCTGACCGACAGCCAGTTCCTGTTCCGCACCTTAGACCAAGCTTTAGAGCAAAAAGGGTTGAACAACAAGGCTTTCCTGTCGGTAACCTGCATTTATGACGAACGCATCAACACCTTGATACCCGAACCCATTTTCAATGATGCCGACAAAGACAAATACCTTGAATTTGCTTTCCAAATCCCTGATGGATATGCCATCCATTCTGAGAAAATGGCTTCCATGCCCTGTTTTAATGTCTTCGCCATGCCGAACACACTGAAAGAAAAAGTGTTAGCCAGATGGGGAAACGCTACCTTCACCCATTCAAGCACCTTGTTCATCAACAGTGTGACACATGACCCAAAACAAGAAGCCCAAGTCTTTGTCAATGTGCGCAACCATGATTTCGATATGGTCATCCTGAAAGAAGGCCATCTGCTTTTTTTCAACAACTTCAAATACGACACGAAAGAAGACTTTGCTTATTTTCTATTCTTTGCCATGGAGCAAAACGGCCTTTCGCGACAAGAAACCACCGTGCAATTGTCAGGACTTATCCTACCCTCTTCAGAAATCATTGACCTGTGTAGACACTATGTAAAGAACCTCATTTTTGTAGACGACCCTCATGTCCTGCAAGTCAGCGATGCGTTGAAGGATGTGCCGTTCCAGTATTATTACACACTTTACCATTCACTAGGGCTCGAGACACGAAACCAATAGTCCCGAGTCAAAAAGAAAAAAGATGAGAATCATAAGAGGAAGATACCAACGCCGGCAAATCACCGCTCCTGCCAACCTGCCCGTGCGTCCCACCACTGACATGGCCAAGGAAAGCCTGTTCAACATCATTGAAAACCATTTCGACTTTGAAGAGGTCGAAGCCATGGACTTGTTTGCCGGAACGGGCAACATCTCTTACGAACTGGTCTCAAGAGGCTGTCCAAAAGTCGTTTCCGTCGACCAAGACTTCGGCTGTGTGAAGTTCATCCGCGAGACCGCCAACAAACTCGACATGAAAGAGTTGCTCGTCGTCCGTTCGGATGTATTCCGTTTCCTCGAAAAGCACAAGATGCAATACGACCTCATCTTTGCCGACCCACCTTATGATTGCCAACACTACGACACGCTGGTGCAACTGATTTTCGACAACAACCTCTTACGTGAGGGCGGCATGTTTATCCTTGAACACGATAAGTATCAGCATTTTGAGGAGCATCCTCACTTCATGGAGCAACGACACTACGGCAAGGTGAACTTCAGCTTCTTTGCCCAAACCATCGAGGAAGAATCTGAGGAAGATATTTAGTAGCACGCAGAACGCGCAGATCTTTATGAAGCGCAAAGCGATGCCTACCTTTCGTCCGGAAGGTTCAGCGCATTCAGCGTATTCTGCGTGAAACAAAAATCAGTTCCTGCGTGAAACATCAAATATATCCGAAGCGTTTCCTGACGATTTCCTTCTCCTCATCGCTGCTGTCGCGGAAGAGCGGCATCACTTCGTCTTCGGGGAAGTCGGTGAAAGTAAGGAACAAAAGGCTATCTAATGTGTCGTTGAAGTCGGGGTCGACGTTGAAGCAGAGGAACTTGGCATTAAGCTTCAAATACTTCTTATACAAAGTAGGCAGACGATACTCACCGTTGCTGATGCGGAACAGGAACTTGTCGAACTTATCGACACCATTCATGTTGTTTTTCAGTAACACATCGAAATCCACCTTCAAATAATCGGGAACAAAGGGGGTCTTTGGTGTCACCTTGCCTTTCAACTCATCCTCAACAGCATGTTTTTCCGACACAAAGCGTGCAATCAAGCTGAGATAGAACTTCGGATACCATGCGCTGATGCTTACTGGACCAATGAAATGATTGATTTCGGGGTAACGCACCACCACATCCGAAAGGCCGCGCAACAAAAGCATCATCGGCAGGACTTCCTTTTGATAATCAAGAGCAACGAAAGAACGCCCCAACTCGATGGTATGCAACAACTTGTCGGAAAAAGACTCTTGGATATTCACCAAAGTGCTTACATAGAAGCCCTTAATACCATATTTGGGAATAATCTCGCTGCCGATGCCCAGACGATAACAACCTGCAATCTTCTGCTTGACCGTATCCCAAAGAAACATCTGCTTGAAATACCCATCAAATTCATCTTGGTCGAGACGCTTGCCCGTGCCTTCGCCGATGGCGCGGAAAGTCTCCTCGCGCAGCCGTGCAATCTCATGCATGATATTCGGAATATCCTCACAATCCGCCAAATAACAATCATAGTTAGCTGTTGAATACAAGAATGACTTCTCGCGAATGGCATTTAATTCGGCTACCATCAATGACAAATCCGTCGGAGCATCAATCTCATCCTGTTTCACTTCTTTCTTCTCACCGGATTTGACTGGTATATTGGCCTCAAGCGCATAGGAACGGCTACGCAGATAGGCCGCCAAGTCAGCAGGTTTGTCGTAGAGGGCGACCTCAGCAGGCAGGATCGGTTTGCCTATTTGAAGGTTGAAACGCTGGTCGTGTTTATTAATCAATTCCTTAGTCAGGCGGGCTGTGCCCAACATAGGATGGATCTTGTCGACCATGTAGAACAACTTCGAATTATGGCCCTCCCAAAACACGGGAATCACAGGCACACCTGCATTCTTGATGATACGAGCGATGGAAGTACTCCAAGGCAGGTCCTCGGGATAGTCATGTCCATGATAGCGCGAAACCTCTCCCGCGGGAAACACACCCAAGCCATTGCCTTCGGCGATATGCAAGATGGCTCCTTTGATGCCCCCCACGCTGCTCTTCCATTCCGGGTTTTTCTCGAACGGGTTGACGGCGAAGAAACACTCCTTGAGGTTGGGGATATGCGAAAGAATAAAGTTGGCCATGACCTTGAAATCGGGACGCACCTTGGCGATGACGCTCAACAGCATCACGCCTTCGATGCCACCAAAAGGATGGTTGCTCACCACGACAAAACCGCCTTCTTTGGGAATGTTCTCCAACTGCTCGGGACTGACATCAATAGTGATGTTCATATTTTGAAGCAGATGGTCGGCAAACTCACGGCCTTGATAATCAGCAGCTCCGTCGAACAAACGGTTGATTTTTCCAAGACGGAGATATCCATAAGCCGCTCCTGCGATACAAGTGCCGAAGAAGCCTTTTAAGCCGAGGGCATTCTTAAGATCCGAAAGGGTTACTACTTTTCGCATGGTTGTTAAGCCTGTAGAAACTATGTTTCGAACTTGCAAAGATAGGGATTTTATCATTCAAAGGGCAGGAAAAGAAAATAAAATGTAATTTTGCGCCATGGTGATTATCTTCAACAAGCCCTTTGGCGTACTCAGCCAGTTCACTCCCGAGGCCGGACATCGCGCCCTCGACGAGTTCGGTTTCCCGCCTAATATCTATGCCGCAGGCCGCCTCGACCACGACAGCGAGGGGGCCTTACTCCTCACCGACAACGGACCGCTCATCAAAAAGCTACTTGACCCGAAGTTTGAGCATCCGCGTACTTATCTTGCCCAAGTCGATGGACAAATCACGCAAGAGGCGGTCAACCAGTTGAAAAGAGGTGTGACCATCAAAGGCTACCGCACCAAACCCTGCCAAGCGGAAATCGTGGAAGCACCTGAAAACCTTTGGGAGCGTGTGCCACCTATCCGCTACCGTGCCAACATCCCGACCAGCTGGGTGCGTCTCACCCTCATCGAAGGCAAGAACCGGCAGGTGCGCCACATGACCGCCGCTGTGGGGTTTCCCACATTGCGTCTGATCCGCGTCAAGATTGGCAACATAGCGCTGGGTGACTTACAGCCTGGCGAGTGGCGTGTAGTAAATGAAAAGGTGATTTAATAACCGTTAAGTCAAGTTTTTTGTCGGGTAGCCATTCTCGTTCCATGCGATGCCATAATACTTGCCGAAATACCGTTTGGCATGCCTGTTGGCGCGTATCTCGGTCCAAAACACGTTGTGGTCGCCTTTACCAAAGGCACTCAGCAGGCTGGGCAGCCCGATGAGAGGCAGATAGAGCCAACCAAAAAGCTGGCTATCGGCGGTATGGCCAAACTCATGCATACAGATTTGGTTGCCAAGGATATATGCCTCTCCTTCCCCACGCATCCAAGGGCCAGCCCAAAGGTCGACAAAAGTACCCAACGACACACCCATACCATAGCCACATCCCAATTTCGTCGCGAAGGTGATGCCGCCCAAAGTATCGACACGATTGACATGACCAGCGAGTGCCCGTGACACTGAATAAAGCCATCCCACAAAGGTCTGCGGAAGCTCCCATGTGAACCTTGAAAGGAGCTGCCATACGCGGCCTATCGTTGAACGTTTGGAGTCGGTCAGGAAGAGGCCTTGGGTGAGTTGGGCAGCGAGTTGGAAACGGTTATAATGATTAGATAACATGGGGGCAAAGATACACACTTTCTTGTGAGACCAAAAACTTATAATGATTATTTTCCTATCTACGCCCTCACCACCCAAATTGCCGCCACCGACAAAGAAATAGACCGCATGGTTTACGAACTTTACGGCCTCACCCCCGACGAAATCAAAGTAGTGGAAGGAGAATAAAGAGCGTTTAGGAGCAGCTTAGATATTGTATTTTTTTCTAACTTTAGTTTGCGTTTTACAAATATTTTGTATTTTTGCAAACCAAAAGACATGAAAATACCACAGCGGGTGTTTATTACATATCCGCGTAATAGACATGCAATAAACGTGCTATTTCGGAATGCTCACGGGAAGGCAAAATGCCAGGTCTGCCTTTTTGCAATGCAAAAAGGCAGACCTGTGTTTTTTTCCAGCTTTTTGCATGGAAAAAGGCGGACTTTTTTTCTGCGCTGGCTTTTTACCATGAAAATCGGCAGAAAAAGCGTTTGGTCGACCTTTTCACACGCGCAAAAGGTCAAGCCGTGTTTTTTTCCAGCTTTTTGCAATGGAAAAGGGCAAACTTTTTTTGCGCTGCCTTTTGGCATTGTGAATGCCCTGTAGATCCTTTTTTACCCCAAGGCTTCATTTGAATTTAGGTTGACTTTATGGAAGGACCATCTTCTGTGTCTTCACATCGTCACCATTGATAAGGCGCAACACATAAACGCCAGGTGTTATCCCGTTGGTAGAGATGTGGCCCGCCGCGACTCTACTGACGATAATGCGCCCCATCATGTCAATGACCTGCAACATGCCTTCTCCATTGACAATGATTTCACCGTTGTTGATGAAGGCGAAGGCCTCACTGGGTCTGCAGACGGCCTCGTCTGCGGCAAACGCCAGCTTGAAATGTGATTCATAGTCAGTCGTCTTGGCCTCAAAACTGTAGCTCGGGGTCTGGAGCAGGTCTGTGTCGACTCCCGTCATATTATCAATAAGGTGCAGATACTCCACCTCCAAGCCCTCGGTGCTGATGCTAATGGTATAGGTTCCGTTCTCCGTGGCCTTGAAGTTGACAGGCAATTCGCCTGTGGCACTTCCGATGGTGACTGCTGCCCAGTCTTCGCCGTCGTGCAACACACTAACGCTCGGTATATTGTCGCTGAGTTTCATCTTGCGCAGGGTGTTGCCGCCGCCAAACTGCACGTAGGCATGGTCGTAGTAGCCTTCCTTGCCCACCTCAATGCGGAAGTATGCGGGTTGTCCTTTCGCTTGTTCCCCACGGGTGGCGGAGTTGATGACTAGGTTTTGGCCAGGCTCAGTGGCTTGCACGAAGAATCCCTCACCTGGCTCGATGGGCCTTTCGGCAAGGGCGTATGAAACCAATTCACCATCGCCGTCGGCCAAAAGGTAAGTGGTAAGGGCATCATCACCAATGGTGATAAGATCACCTTGTGTGAGTCCTCTCGTGAAAGGATTGCCCACCAGGTTGAAACCCTTCAATCTACCAGCGGAATTATTATAGCTTAACGGAATGGTGACCGTATTGTCGGTGGCTTGCATGTTGCCAGTGAGCGACAGCGTGACCTTTTCTTCATTGGCATAAAGATAGCCTTCGAGATCTCTCAGGGTGTTGAAGTTGTGTAGGGTGTCTTCAGAGTTCCACCAATAGTGCGTAGGTTCATGGTAAAGGTAAAGATCGTATTCACTTTCCGTGATAAGGTTGGCAGTGGAGACAGGACTGGTGGAAGGCGATGCTATGGTGTACCATCCTTCGTTGTCTTCATCATAGCCGATGATTTCCTTCTGCAAGGTGGCCCGCACATTGTCGACATGGATTAGTTGTCCACCATCGGCGATGGTGATGCTACCTCCGTTCTCAAAAGTGACATAGCCCACATTGACGATGCCATGAATGGTGGCCGGTGCGGCGATGACGACATCGCTACCCTCACTAGGAAGGCCATGGCTCCAGTTGGCTTCATCATGCCAATTGCCTTCGGTAATGAAGGTGGTTTGCAGCAAGATTGAGGTGATTGACACATCGGCGGCAGGCATGGTGAAGGTATAGACACCATGACTATTGGGTGTGATTTCCGTACCATTGCACATAAGGGATTCGATGCCGAAGCCCATGGCGGGACTCACCTTAAAGGAAATGGTGACACCCGCTGCGGCATAAAGGGTTCCATCATGTACGATGAGGGCATCATCGTAACTACCTGCAGCCGATCCATTGACATATTCTAAGGACAAACCCTCTGCACAGTGGATGGTATAACCTTTGTCGCCGCCAAAGAGGTTGACCTCGGTGCTGGCTGAATTGCTCTCACCGATGCCGCCCAAGTTGTCGTTGGCAGTGTAGTAATTGAAAAGAGCCTTTTTGATGTTGTAGCCAATGACATGACCGCAACTGGTGGAACCTTGCACCGTGCCACCAAGCACCAGACAATGGTCAACGGTACCTTCATTGGAGCCAACAATGCTGCCAATAAACGCAGACCCCTTGAAAGTGCAGTCGCTGACCGTCAATCGGGTGATGTTGCCGTTGGCTCCCAGATAGCCGAACACGCCTCTGAAAATGCCGCTTTGGATGTTGATGCCACTGATGCTGTGGCCATCGCCGTCGAAAGTGCCGTTGAAACTAGCATAACGGTTATAGAGACGTGTCCCACCGATGCTAGTGTAGTTGTTGGCCGTACCATCGTATGCTAGGTCTTCGACAAGAAGGAAATACTTGTCGAGGAAGTCCTGGCCTTCGTTCACACGAGTTGCCAGCTGGTCAAGGTCAGCGGTGGTGGCAACCAGATAGGGGTCACCGATAGTTCCCATTCCTGTTCCATCCCAATATTCTGCGTAGCGGGCAATGAAAGAAAGGTCGGATGTGACGTTGGAATAGATGCCGTTCTCAGCGCACAAGGGCTCGTAGTCAATCCACTCGTAGCCTTGGACATCGGCCGGGGTACCCAGCATCCATCCCACAAACTGAAGTGCTCCGATGCGGGAGATGCTTTCGGGGAGCTGGAAGTCTTTCCCTTGCCCCACCGTGTAAGTGACCGACTCGTAGGTACCGTCGCAACTCTCAGCCGGCATATACACCGTGACCGTATACGTCGGCTTGCCATAGCCGCAAAGGGTGCATCTGTCCTGATCGTCAAACACGTGGAATTTCATAGCTATATGATCGCAATGGAAACATTGTTCAACATGTTTTTCACCATCGAAAATAGCGTAGGTCAGGCTGTCGTGGATACAATGCGTGACTGCAGCTGCCTTGTTACCTTGGCAAGCCGTTATGCGGTCGCCTTTCCATTGGACAACGGAATCGTTACCGACACCGACATACACTCTGGCTTTATTGTAGATACTCAAACTGCCGTTGTTACGGCCGCCATTGCCCTTGCCGATGGCCCGGCAAGAGTTCATGCCACCTTGGGCCTTGACAGTACCTCCGGTGATGTTGACCGTAGCACCGCTCCCATGGTCACCACCGCCAATACCCGCTCCGCCGAAGGTACCTGAGTGAAGCCACTCTTCGAAAAAAGTCATCAAGGCAGTGGCGGCCATGCTATAAGCGGGGTTCACATCATACCCAAGGTTGATGAAGGTAGGACCATGATCCGCAAAGTAACTGTATTCGCAATAGCCGCCGATGGCATTCACGTTGCCACCGTTGATATGAATTTCTCCACCATGACGGCCATTGCCGCCACCGATACCAGCGCCTTTCCCAGCTGACATGGCAAAAATATTACCACCATTAATGTAGATAGAGCCACCATCACCTCCTACTTCATCATGAGTGGAGCCGTATGAACCGATGCCAGCGCCGTAAACACTCATTGCCGTCACATCACCACCATCGATACGAATTCTAGGCTTGTTGTGGCTGCCGATGCCGGCCCCATAGCCGTAGGATATGGCAACGACCTCACCGCCGTTGATATGGATGTATCCCCAGTCATCACCCGCTTCAATGGCCGAACTTGTACAATCTCTATAATCATCAGTATAAGCTTGTACAAAACCTCCGTTAATGGTAATCCTTCCTCTAGTTCTACTTTCAGGTGCACCTCCATTACCTATACCGGCACCGTGAAGATAACCGCCGATGGCTGTGACGTTGCCACCGTTGATAGTAATGGTTCCAGCCAGACCTCCTTGGAGAGGAAAGAAGTCACAATGCGCATAGGCATAGCTATCTCCCCCACCGATACCTGCTGCACCGGCGCCGCCCTTGGCATAGACGGTGCCGCCATGAATGGTGATAGGATTGTCTTGGTCTCCTCCACATCCCCCTCCAATGCCTGCACCACTATAGCCCTTGGCTTTCACATTGCCGCCCCAGATGATGACTTCGCCATTGCCTCGCTCCAAGCCGCCACCGATACCTGCACCAAAATCGCCACCTTCAGCATACACATCGCCATCGTAGATGGTCACAACTTCATGGACATTGTTATATTTTCCTTTGCCGATGCCAGCACCATCATCTTCGCCTACGGCTTTGACGTTGCCGCTATATATGGTGACGCTTTGGATGCCACTATGGTCGTAGCCCCCGCCGATGCCAGCGTTTCTGTTCGCACCTGCCCTGGCGTCGATGATACCGCCTTTGACGACAAAATGCCCAGCCGTTTTGTTTTTCATGCCACCGATGCCTGGGCCGCTATCAGGGTGGGCATAAATCTTGCCCAGCCCAGCCTCTTGCGCATACACAGTAAAGGTATTGTCCTTCTTAATGTAGATGCCATCCTTGACGTTGAGCGTGGCCCCGTCCACAAGGATGAGGTGCACGTCGCCAACCATCTTCAAGCATTTCTTGTAGCTGACATTTTTGTAAACCACATACCACCCGTCGCCAAGTTCAGTGCAACTGTTGGAGTTGCTGCCCTCCAATTTGGTGAAGTTGGTACATGTCTTGACCTGCGCTGTCACTACTCGGTTCACTGAATCCCATGCGCGATCAACATACGACACCACACTGAGGTCGATATTCAAACGTGCTTCTTCGCCATCCAAAGTTACATAGAAAGTGGCGTTGTCGGGTGTGAAGATCGCAACAGGGGAAACAGTGTTATGGCTCTTGAAGCCCGTAGTGAAAACGCCATGGTTTTCCATGGCAATATTCACATCGGCTCCTTCCGTGAAGGCACCGCTGACGGTAATCTTCTTGCCACTTGGGAGAAAGGCATTAGTACCCGGCTGTCCATTGGTTTTCAGATTTCCATAGATTTGCGGATTGCCTTCCAAATTGAAGGTACCACCATAGAAATGGACGCCGTCGCCAAGTCTGCCGTTACCAGTGCGGTTGCCCGTGATAGTGCCTCCCTTGATGGTAAGTGTCTTTCCACTCCAGATGCCCCCTCCGTTTTCCATAGCGGTGTTGCCGGTTATGGATCCACCGATAATCGTAGTGTTGCCGTGATTGGCAATGCCACCTCCACCGTACTCTGTAGTCGTGTTGTCAGAAATGGAGCCGCTGTTGAAAGTGAGGGTGCCGTCTTCATAGATGTAGATGCCACCGCCGTCTTTTGAAGTGTTGCCGCTGATGGTGACGTTGGTGAGATCGGTCGTTCCATGGGAGATGCAAATGCCGCCGCCATTTTTGGCGCTATTCCCCTCTATGGTAGCCCCATTGACAGTAAGTGATTTGTCGGTCCAAATGCCTCCACCATCCATAATGGCGGTATTGTTGGAGATCGTGCCGCCGCATAAGGCAAGGGTACCGTAGTTGGTGATTCCTCCCCCACCATATCTGTTAGTGGTATTGCCAGTGATGGAGCCATTATTGATCGTTATCGTTCCGTTGGCTTCGTTATAAATGCCAGCGCCGTCTTGCGCTTCGTTATTCGTGATGACACCGCCGTTGATGGTGAGCGAGGCTCCGTTGTGGTTGTTAATGCCGCCGCCCTTGGTGCCGCTATGGTTGTCGCGGATGGTGCCGCCGTTGATGATGATTGTGCCATAGTTGCGGATGCCTCCGCCTTGTCCCGTGTAAGCTCCCTTGATGATGCCGCTGTTGTCACCGCTGGCATCGTTGATGGTGAGCGTGCTGCCGCTGATGACCTTCAGCACATGGCCGTAATTGGTGGAACTGCTCAAGCCACGGTCGAGCGTGTGGCCGTTCAGGTCGAGCGTGACCATACGGTTGTTGTTGATTTCAACCTCCGAACTAATATTGATGTCGGCCATCATCCGGATGTTGGCATCGTTGAGCATCACCGCATTCCTCAACTCGGCTTCCGTGTAAACGTTAATGATGTCATCGGTAGTGATGGTGACAACGTGCATGTAGATGTAGTCGCCGCCCGCACCGCTGTTGAGGTCGAAGCCACTGGATGTGTTACCATTGGCACCCAATGCACCATTTGAATTGTTGTTAAAGAAGATGTCGGTGACAATGCGACCCGGTGAAAAGGCTTCCTTGGTATAATAGAGAAAGATGTAGGCACCACTGGCCCCGCAGTTGAGGTCGTTGGAACCGACCGCAGGAACGAGGCTGTAGGTGTGTCCGTCGTGGGTTATGGAGTTGGGATGATCGTCATTCCCCGTTTTGAGATAGAAGCCCGTGACGGCCGTGTCACTGCTTCCCGAACTTTCATTCGTCTTATAGAGCAAGTATATAAAGTTGCCGCCTGCACCCGCGTTCAGGTCGTTGTCGATAACCGTCCAACCCTCATTTTGATATTGGGTTTTGTAACCATCAGTTTGGCTTTGGTTGCCAGAGATGACCATCACATCGGTGATAAAGGTCTCCGCCCAAACGCCTTGTGTGAAGGCGAAGAGAGCGATAAACAGGAATAAAGATTTTAGTAAGTTCTTCATTTCGTTGAATATACGATTGTTTTATTGCTTTTCAAAAGAAGCCGCAAAAATACAAAAAAAAGTTTAAAATGCAGTCGTTACCAACAATTTACAAGCAACTTCGGTTTAGCACTCTTCTTCTTTGTAAAATCTAACAAACAAGTCCTTACACGCCAAGCTCGGCAAGTTTTTTCTTGGCTTTCTTATAGCCTTTTTTTGCTATTATGTAACCATAATTGAGACTGCAAAATAATGAATTAATGATGAAACATCATGCAGCTTCGTGGATACGGATAATAATTTGTTGTTCTCCCGCAACTTCTTTATCGACTTCTCGTCCGTCTCCCCCTTCTCATCTCCCTTACCGCCGAATGCCTTCATTATGTTTCTTATCGGTTCCTGCTTCCATTGTGATTAGTGTTAAACGGGCGGAAACTTGCATTTTTTTGAAGTTTCCGCCCGTTTTATGTTTTGAATCTAGAGATTCTTTGTACCTTTGCAGCAACAAATAACTGTACACATGGAAAAGATAATAGGCAGAGAAGCAGAGCTGGGAAAGCTCGCGGACTATTTTGAATCAGAAAAAAGCGAGTTCATTGCCTTATATGGTCGCCGTCGTGTCGGTAAGACTTTCTTAATCCGAAATTTCTTCAAAGACCAGTTTGACTTTTACGCAACTGGCGTTATAGAAGGGTCAAGAGAAACAGAAATGGAGGCTTTCTACAATGCTTTGGTACGTTATGGATATAAAGGTGAGAAAGCCACCACGTGGATTGGCGCATTTACACAACTCGCAGAACTGCTGGAACGAAAAAACAGGAATCGCAAACGTCGTTTGGTCGTATTCATTGACGAGCTCCCCTGCTTTGACACACCTCGCTCTGGCTTCTTACAAGCCCTGGATCTGTTTTGGAACAGCCGTGCTTCATGGATTGACAACATATACTTTGTAGTGTGTGGCTCCGCCACCTCTTGGATGATGCGTAATATTGTCAACAACAAAGCCGGACTTCACAAACGCACCACACATACCATGCATCTGCGACCGTTCTCGCTAGGGCAAACCGAAGAATACCTTAAAAGCAGGAAATTCCACTGGCCAAGGATTGCCGTATTGCAGGCATACATGATTATGGGAGGTGTACCATATTACCTAAGCCTGCTTGACCCAAAGAAAAATGTTCCTGATAACATTGACACGCTTTTCTTTTCAGCAGAGCCCGAACTAGAAAATGAATTTCAAAGGCTTTTCAATTCCTTGTTCAAAAATGCTGATGCCTATATGGAAATAATCCGTTTGCTTTGCACGCGTAGAGATGGCTATACTCGTATTGAGATAGCTAACGAATTGAAGATTCCAGACAACGGACATCTCACCGACATGTTGGACGACTTGGAACATTGTGATTTTGTGCGAAGATATAACAACGGCACACTACAGAAAAACGGTATCTATCAATTGGTTGATTTCTTCTCGCTTTTCCATTACAAATTCTGCACACGAAGAGTGACGGACGAACATTTCTGGCGCAATGCGCTTGGCACCCCAGAGCAAAATAATTGGTACGGGCTCACATTTGAACGCGTCTGCTTGTGGCATGTGAGACAGATTGTACGCGGCTTGCGTCTTGACACCATCCGTCATGAGTATTATTCGTGGCGCAGCCAGAACAGTCAGCCCGCGGTTCAGATAGATTTGGTTATTGATCGGGCCGACGGAATTGTCACCATTTGTGAAATGAAATACTCTAAAGACGATTACACTCTTACCGAGAAGGAATACAGAAATATAGTTCGACGTATGGAAACCTTCCAAAAGGAAACCGGTCACAAAGGCGGAATCCAAGCGAGTATCGTGACCACATACGGACTCCAGGAGAACATGTATTCTGAAATCTCGCCGATACCGATTACGATGGAGGATTTGTTCGATTACTAATCGAATTATCATCATAACAGGAAGATACAATTCCCTCAAAATGAAGTCGCCAATAAAATTTGTAAGATCTCCAGTGACTCCATTAAAGTAAATTACAAGAAGGTACTATGCCAACACTCTAGGGAAATGATTATTCGACTTGCTGTATTCATTTAAGTTTATAACTTTTACTTATGAACACAAAAAAAGCTGTTAGTTAACCCAACAGCCTCTTTAGTTTCTTTGATAATCATTTGATTATCAGATTAATACTCATCCTCGTTGAAGATTATCCATAAATATTGATTATCAACAATTTAGATTATAATTTTCCAATATTACCCAAGTTATACCCAAGTTTATTTTCCTATTTATTACAAGCATCCATCAGAAAAACAGCCATATTCATACGTATTATTTGGGATTACTGATTTGAATATCAACAATCGTCATTTTTCTATGTATGACTTTAATGATATGATTTGAATTAAATGACCAGTCCATTGGCCAGCCCATAAAAACACAAATCCCAGCTCCTTATTAATATATTAATGTGGTTCCAAAGGTTGCATTTCCATCAAAAGGTGGCCGTGCAAGCAAATAATTTCTTGGCAAATCACATTGTCGATTTTATGTAAGAAACCATCAGAAATGAAAATTCTCTGGCGATTTTTTTGCCAGCCCAATACGGGCTGGCATCTGGGTGGCGGTGTTATCCCCCTCTCCGCCTACCCATGACCCAGCATTTTACCTTTAGGCCAAACAGTTGCTTCCGAAAATTTTCTCCAGAATTTTGGATTTTTTCAAGGGGGTGGCCTAAAATCCCAAAGTAGTACCTACATCGAAAAAATTTTCCCATGTAAAAACTATCACAATCTGATAGATTTTATTCCAATTAAGAATTAACCAGAGTTTCAATTAGCTGGCCGATAACTTCACGAATACTTTTCTTCTGTTCGTGATGTGTTTTCAAGTATATAGACCGCCGTTCAAGGTACACCCTTTTGTTTATCTCAATCATCATGGATTGGTACTTAAACGGACATTCTGGAGCCTCTGAATTGCTATATGGATAGTTGATGCCGATGGTATAGCCGTTATCTTTAAAAAGGTTGAAGGTATAACTCAATAATTTCATATTCGGCCTCGACCAGTCGTCATTAAATCCGATACAGATGTCAACATCGCCCATGTCTTCTGGGAACGAATGGCAATCCAGCAAAAGAGCATTTTCGCATAGATTTTTCTTTAGATTATTCTGGTGTTTTGTCCAGAGAGAACCTAAAGACCATTCTTGCCGTTTGGTCAGTATGCGTTGATAATCACCAAAATAACGATAAATGACACCTTGCCCTATACGTTCCATCGGGTCGTTCCACAGGCGTTCTGCATCCACGATGAAACGTGAAAATGGGAAACGCACCGTCTTAATGTTTGGGTGACTGAAACCATGAAACAAGTAATCTGTGTGCCAGTCAGTTAATGGGAACACTATTTCGTTAAGGAAGCGGTCATCAATGCTCCATCCGCTCAATTTTTTATCAAACAAGCCTTCAATAGAGGCGTGAGGTTCATTCAAAACAATTCTGTCGTATTGCATAAGTTATAGTTTTAGTTAAGTTCCTAACTCACATCATTTTACCACCGTAGTATAACTCTAACTCGGTTGGTGTGCCTACTGACACTCTTGATGTTTTATTGCGGTGCAAAGATACCGCAATTCTGTTTTCGCCGCAACAGGTTCCGAATACTTACTTTTCCCAGCATCTTTTTTGTTCCTATCTCCTATTTATGGATAAATCCAGTAATAACTTGAATAATAATTTGAATTACAAAACTTTACCCATGAAGAAACAGCAATACAAAAGACAGTACCGAGAACTATCAGAAGAGACCAAAAGCAAGATTTCAAAATCGCTGAAGGGCAGACAGTTATCAACCAGCCATCGTAAAGCTATTGCCGACAGCTTAAAGAGTTATTGGTCAACCGTAAAATCTAAATACGAAGTTTAGGTAATAGTTAGTAACTCGTTCCCCTTCAGAAGACCCACGACCATAGTTAAAAGGCCGCTGGGTCTTTTTATTTATAAAACAGGTGTGTAAAAAATATCAATTTTTTTCATAGCAATTTTTGCTTTTTACGAAAATTGTTTGTATATTTGAAACGAAGGTTAAGGGGATGGAAGATGATAGAGCTGAAATAACACCCAGACCTTTCAGACACTACCCATCATTTATCGCACTCACAAAAAGACATCTGATGATGCCTTGCGATAGCTTGCGCTAAAATTTGAAATCGAATTAAAATTTATAAGAAATGGAAAATTTTAAAACCATGAATGAAAAATTTGAAGATGGCCAGAATAGCGTAGCGACCAGCGCAGAAGAAGTGTATGAAATCATTGATGATATTTACGAGAGTGATGTTTGTGATTTTGCAAAACGCCAAGTATTTACTTTATGTCAGCTTATGAGTAGTGAACAAGTATCGACCGACCAATTTCTATCCACAATCAATCTGATAGCAGCATGTCTTTCTTCTCACATAGAAGAATATTACGATGAATTAGAACCTGATATAATTGAGCTTATTACTAATGATATTATCGGGTCAGAACTAATAGAGGACATCCGATTGGTGGCCTAACCCAAAAATGTACGCAATAGCGTATATCTCAATAGAAAAGTGTGTCATTTTAAGTTTGATACATTTTAAAATCTACTGATACATTCTGGGAATATACCAAGTGTGTCATCTTATAACAAAATGATAAATTGTACCATCAACTTTGTGAATGAGAAACGCCCGACCGTAATGGCCGAGCGTTTTCTCTTTTCATAATCTTTATATTGTTTTGGTTGGTAGCTACACAAATTTCTGCAATTTCCTCAATGTCCCAACGGATGTGCCTGTGAGCTTCTGGACGTTGCGGAGGCTGATATTCTTGCGGAGCAATGAAATTTCCTTGGAATATTGCTCTTTATACTTGTCATCACTTTTCCTGTAAGTGGATGGCCTTCCCATTTTGATGCCTTCTTCCTTACAAATCTTGATATATCTATTCCTACCACTTTCCATGCGTTCTGCAATGGTCAATCTTTCCATCTGGGCGACTTCAAGTAGGATTGTCGAAATAAGGCTGGCTACTGGATTGGGCTTGCCATTTTCATCGAGGGTGCAAAGATTGTAGTTCTTGACATAAAGCGCAATATGGTTCTCGTTGAGTAGCTGAATGAGTTTCAATGCTTCAAGTGTGTTTCTCCCAAGGCGGTCGATGGAAAGCACCACCACCATGTCCACCTGATTGTTCTTGACAAACGAAATCATTTCTTGGATTTCTGGCCTTTCTTCAAGCTTCTTTGCGCCACTGACTTTGTTGGCGAAAACCTTCAGGATGTTCCAATTGTTCTTTTCGCAATAATCGGTCAATTCGTCAATCTGGCGATTGTAGTCCTGCCTGTTCGTTGAGCATCTACAAAGTAAAACTGTGTTTTTCATATCTACCACGTTTTAATCACGCTGCAAAGATACAAAAAATCATGGATTTATAACTACCCAAAAATGATATTTTTATTTGATACGAGAAAAAATCTATTTATCATTTTATTTCGGGTTGAAATTATTCGTATTTTTGGAGCATGATAACTACCAAGAAATAACAGTTTTGGTGGTCGAGATATTAAAAGAGATACAATGCAAACCGATGTTTTAAGCAGAAGGACAACCGTCAACATACAAGAAAAAGCCAACCTTATCTGGGCAATTGCAGACAAACTGGTTGGAACATATAAGCCACATGAGTATGGCAATGTCATTTTGCCTATGTGTGTCATCAAGCGTTTTAGCGACACGCTGGCCGAGACCAAGCAAAAGGTCATCGACATGGACAAGACGCTTGACAAACGAGGTGTTAAGGTCAAGGATGGTTTTCTGAAAACCGCCTCTGGCTTCGACTTCTACAACACTTCGCCATTTACCTTTGAAGGCTTGTTGAGCGATGCAGAGAACCTGACCGACAACTTCCGTAGCTACCTGAACCACTTTTCCAACAATGTCATCGACATCATTGAAAAGTTCGACTTCGATAAGGAAATCACCAAATTGGGCAATCATGGCATCCTCTATAATGTCATCCAAGAGTTTTGCAGCAAGAAGGCGTATATGGGAGCCGATGAAATCAGTGCCGTTGATATGGGCTACATATTTGAAGAGCTGGTAAGAAAGTTTTCTGAAAGCTATGACGAACAGGCAGGAGCGCATTTCACGGCCAGAGACATCATTTATTTGATGGTGGAGTTGCTTATTGCTCCAGACCGTGAGCGCATTAAGAAAGACGGTATCACGGCCTCCATCTATGATATGACGATGGGAACCTCACAGATGCTTGACTGCATGGACGAGCGACTGAAGGCCATCGACCCAGAGGCCAGCCTTACCGAGTTTGGACAAGAGTTGAACGAACAGACCTTTGCCATTGCCAAGGCCAATATGCTTATCAAGGGCGGCAATGCCGACAATATGAGATACGGAAACACATTGAACGATGACAAGTTTGAAGGCTATCTGTTCGACTACATCATCAGCAATCCGCCTTTTGGCATCGAATGGAAGAACGAAAAGGCCGATGTCGAGAAGGAACACAAGCAGGGCAAGGCTGGGCGTTTCGGTGCTGGGCTTCCAGCCATCGGCGACAGCCAGCAGCTCTTTGTGATGAATGGCACGGCCAAGTTGAAGGAAACTGGCCGAATGGCCATCATCCAGAACGGTTCGCCATTGTTCAAGGGCGATGCTGGGAGCGGCGAGAGCGAAATCCGTGGCGAGTTGATTGAAAACGACTGGCTGGAGGCCATCGTTCAAATGCCTAACGATATGTTCTACAACACTGGCATAGCCACCTATATCTGGCTGGTCAGCAAGGACAAGGCCGTTGAACGGGCTGGCAAGGTGCAACTGATTGATGCCTCCAAATGCTGTGTGAAACGCCGTAAACCCATAGGCAACAAGCGCAACGAGTTTTCGGAAGATTGCATCCGTCTGGTGGTGGAAGCCTACAACGCCTTCAAGGATGGTGTTTTCACTGATGGCGACCTGATTGTTGAAAGCAAAGTGAAGGACAACGAGGACTTCAAATATACCAAGGTCGTTGTTGAACGACCATTGCTTGACGAGGCTGGCAAGCCCATCTTGAAGAAAGGCAAGCCCCAGCCTGACAGCAGCCGCCGTGATACGGAAAGCATACCGTTCAAGGAAGACATTGATGCCTACATGGAAAAGAATGTACTGCCATACGCTCCAGATGCTTGGATTGACACCAACAAGAGCAAGATAGGCTATGAAATACCCTTCACCCGTGAGTTCTACAAGTATGTTGAGCCACGGAAGAGTGATGACATCTACAGCCACCTTCAGGAGCTTGACAAACAGGAAGCAGCGTTAATGGCCAAAATCATGGGAAGATGAGCAGACAAATGAAAGACAGCGGCATCCCGTGGTTAAAAGCTATTCCAGAACAGTGGAATGTTGAACGAGGCAAGAATGTGTTATTACTTCACAAACGTCCTGTTAGAGAAGACGATGAAGTAATAACCTGTTTTCGTGATGGCGAAGTTGTTCTTCGTAGTGAAAGAAGGACTGACGGCTTTACAATGTCGGATAAAGAAATCGGTTATCAAGGAATAAACAAAGGAGATATTGTAATTCATGGGATGGATGGTTTTGCTGGTGCGATGGGTGTTTCAAAATCAACAGGCAAAGGTTCTCCTGTTCTAATCGTATGCTCCCCGAAATATGATGCAATACCTGAATATGTTGTTTATTATCTTCGTTCTTTAGCCATGACCAATGTTTTTGTTGCTCTGGCGACAGGCATTAGGGAGCGTAGTTGCGATTTAAGGTGGAATAAAATATCAGAACTTGAGTTTATTTTACCTCCATCAAAAGAGCAGCAGCGCATAGCCGATTTCCTTGACCAGAAATGTGGCGAGGTTGACGAAATGGTGTCATTGCAGGAAAAAATTATTGAGGAACTGAAAGCCTACAAGCAAGCCATTATTACCGAGGCCGTTTGCAAAGGCTTGAACCCTGATGTCGAAATGAAAGACAGCGGTGTTGAATGGATTGGGAAAATACCTGAAGGATGGGAGGTCGAGCCTTTCAAGCAATTGTATGAACTTGGAAAAGGACTTTCAATTACCAAGGCTGATTTGGTGCAGAAAGGTATTCCAGTAATTAGTTATGGCCAGATACATTCCAAGTCAAACACAGGCACAGCCATTAAAGATGAATTGATACGGTTTGTTCCTGATTATTACCTTGAAGGAAACGCTTCATCACTCGTAAAAGTCGGTGATTTAATATTTGCTGACACATCAGAGGATTTGGATGGTTGCGGAAACTGCATTTATATCGACCGAGACATTACCATGTTCGCTGGTTATCACACAATCATAGCCAAATATCTGAATGATAATCCCAACAATTACTTTAGTTATTTGTTCAAAACTGATTGTTGGAGAATACAAATTCGTTCTGTGGTCAATGGGGTCAAAGTGTTTAGTGTTCCCCAAAGGCTTCTTGGTTCAACATCCGTAATAGTTCCACCAATTGAAGAGCAAAAGGCAATTGGAAATTATCTTGACAGTAAATGTTCTGATATTGATGCCATGATAGCCATTAAGCAGCAGAAGATAGAGGAATTGAAAGACTACAAGAAATCAATCATATACGAATATATCACGGGCAAAAAGGAGGTCGTATGAGAGTTTTGTTTGCAAACATCGGATGGATGACCCATTATCAGGGCAATTCAGCCAAAGATATGATTGTGGGCGGCGGTAGCTATCGAAATGAAGAAAAGCACGAAGCCTACAATTTCCAGAATTTGAAAGGCAAGTATTATGGTTATGTCCAGCCTGTCAGGTTTGGCAAAATCAACTTGAAACGCATCGACAAAGGATGCAAGGCAGACCAAGAAAGCCTGAAGGATGTGCTGGTAGTATGGATTGCCAATAGACCCAAAGGCAGCGGTACTTATGTGGTGGGTTGGTACAATCATGCCACCGTGTACGCCGACTTCCAATCATCCGACAGGAAAGAGCGGAAGGAATACACTTACAATATCGTTGCCAAAAGTTCAGACGGTGTTTTGCTGCCTGTGGACAAAAGGACATTTCTTGTGCCGAGAGCGAAATCCCAAGGAGTGGGATTTCTTGGACAGTCAAATGTCTGGTACGCTGATGCAGACGAAAAGAAAGTTCGCCAGTTCAGAGACAAGGTTATCGACTATATCGAGAACTATTCTGCTGATAAAAAGTATGTGTCAAAGCACGCCATCCAAGTCAATGCCGAGGCAAGGAAACAGGTTGAAGAAGCCGCCGTTGACTATGTAATCAAGCAATACGAGGCGCAAGGCTACAAAGTGAAATCCAGAGAAAAGGAAAACTTGGGTTGGGATTTGGATGCATGGCAAGGGAAAATCAAATTGAAATTAGAAGCCAAGGGACTTGCTCAAAGCACCATTAGCGTACATATCACGCAAAACGAACATTCCGAAATGATGGCCGACAAAGACAACTATCGCCTATGTGTGGTCATCAATGCGGTCAAAGCCCCTCAACTTATCGTGTTCTTGTGGGACGAGAGCCAGAAAGCATGGGTGTCAGAGGATGACACATCTATCGCCCTGACCATCGACATGAAGCCCAGTTATATTGCGAGTGTAGAATAAAAAATCATAAGGAACAATTAAAACTGATATGTTATGAAGAAACTATTGATGACACTGATGATTGTATGCGGCATTGGTTTTACGGCAAATGCCCAATCGCCCACATCCAAAGAAGAAGATTTCTTCAAGAACCTTAACCTTACATCCAAGGACACGCTGATGTTTTATTACATGGATGCCTATATGAACCAATTGAGAGAGCCGAGATACCAATTGTTCAAGACACAGAACATGTGGACATTCTTGAAATTGGACACAATGACTGGCCAGATTTGGCAAGTGCAGTTTAGCACAAAAGGAAGTGATTACAGGTTTGAGACAGCACTTGATACAAGTCCAAGAATATCAGAGTATTTTGATGACCCTATCTGTGGCCGCTTCACTCTATATGCGACCGACAACATGTATAACTTCATCCTACTTGACCAGATAGACGGTCGATGCTGGCAAGTCCAATGGAATACGGAACCAGATAATAGAGGGGTAATGAGGATATACTGATTGCTTTTAACCGATTAATATTGACGTTATGATAAAATCAAATGACACTCCAATAGCTGACATCCTAAAGAGTATCGGCAATGGCACAATTCAACTACCCGATTTTCAACGTGGATGGGTATGGGAAGACAATAGAATTAGAGCTTTGATAGCCAGTATCAGCAACGCCTATCCTATTGGTGCGGCAATGTTTCTGGACGCTACTGGCGATAATGTTCATTTCAAGAACCGATTGTTTGAAGGTGTAGATGCCTCATATTCCAATGTTATTCCGAAAACACTGGTGCTGGATGGTCAGCAAAGAATTACTTCGATTTACCGCTCCATGTACAGCAAATCGGTGGTACAGACAGTGGATTTTAAAAAGAAACCCATTTCAAGGTTTTATTATTTGGACATTCCCAAGTGTTTAGATACGCTGACCGACAGAATAGATGCAGTCATTTCAGTTCCCGAAGACAGAATAATCAGGGAAAATATTGGCAGAGACATCAAACTTGACCTTTCGACACCAGAACAGGAATACAAGGAACACTGTTTCCCGTTGAATATCGTATTTGACCCTGCCGCCACAATGCAATGGCAAAGAAAGTATTGCAGGTATCACAACACGGAAGAGGCTGAAAACAACTGGGATGCTTTCTTCGACAAGATATTAAACCCCATGTCGCAATATCAAATACCCGTGATTGAGCTGGGTAACGATGTTCCAAAAGAGGCGGTTTGTCAAGTGTTTGAAAATGTCAACCAAGGAGGCGTTTCTTTGACAGTGTTTGAACTAATAACAGCAACTTTCGCAGCCGACAATTTTGAATTAAGAAAAGACTGGGATTTGATTTGGGGACGTTTTAAGAAAGATGCCCTGATGAAATACAAGAACAGCCAACCTGCTTTCACTGGAACGGATTTCCTCACGGCGATTACCCTGTTGAACAGCTATATGCAAGTTCAAAGCGGCCAACGGGCTGGTGTTAGTTGCAAAAAGAAAGATGTTCTTAAACTGGAATATCGTGAATATGACAAGTACAAAAACCAGTTGATAGACGGTTTGCAGGAGGCAGTAAAATTCATCAAGGAACAGGGCGTTTACACGTCAGTTGATTTACCATATACTTCGCAGCTTATACCGCTTTCTGTTGTTTTTGCCATAGACAAACACTTATGGTATAACTCCACTAATAGGGCAAAACTGGCCAAATGGTATTGGTGTGGCGTATTTGGCGAATTGTACGGAGGTGCAAATGAAACAAGATACGTCAATGACGTTCAAGGATTGATGCGCTGGGCAAAAGACGATGATGACAAGCCAGAAACAGTGGCACGTTCAAATTTCTTTGCCGCAAGATTAGGACAACTAACGACCCGTAATAGTGCTGCATACAAAGGTGTCATGGCATTGATATTAAAACAGCACTGCAAGGATTTCATTACGGGAACGGAAATGGATTTTGCAATGTATGTTGACGAAGCCACAGACATTCATCATATCTTTCCAGCCAATTACTGCACACAACAAGGTTATGAGATAAAGAAATGGAACTCTGTCATCAATAAGACCCCAATCTATGCGAGAACCAACCGTATTATTGGCGGTGTTGCGCCAACAAGATACATCAGCAGCATAGAACGAAATCACGGCGTTTCTCCAGAAGACCTGAATACATATCTCCAATCGCATTTGATAGACGTAGAAGCTATAAGGAAGGATGACTTTGAGACGTATTTCAGCAAACGTGAAGCTGCTATTTTCGACCTGATTGAAAAAGCTACTGGAAAAGAAATTGCAGGTCGAGACAAGAAGCTGGAAGATATTGATGAAGCCATGCCTGACGAAAACAACGAAGAAGAAATTTTCTTGTAATTAAACTCAATCACAATACAATCCAATGGAAACCAAGGAAAAGAACTTTGAAGCCGACATTGAAGCCTTTTTGCTTACGAAAGGCGGCTATCGCAAGGGCGACATGAAGACCTACGACAAGGCCAAAGCAATTGATATGCCCGTACTTGTGGAGTTTATCAGCAAGACCCAGCCGAAGATGTGGAAACGCTACCAGAACATCTACGGCGACAATGCTGAAAGCCAACTCTACAAGACTTTCCAGAACGATGTGGCTTCTTACGGCCTGATACATGTGCTTCGCAACGGCATCAAAGACCGTGGTGTGGCCATCCACTTCTATTATCCAGCCCCATCGTCAGGACTGAACGAAGAAGTGGTTGAACGCTACAACAGCAACATCTTGACTTGCACACGCCAGTTCTTTTATTCCACCGAAAACCACAATTCCATTGACATGGTGCTTTCGTTGAATGGCATCCCGATTGTGGCGATGGAACTGAAAAACCAGATTACGGGTCAGGATGTGGGCAATTCAATCACCCAATACATCAATGACAGAGACCCGAAAGAGCTTCTTTTCCGTTTCAACACCCGTATTCTCGTTTACTTTGCCGTTGACTTGTACGAGGTGGAAATGACCACATGGCTACGAGGCGAGAAGACACGCTTTTTGCCGTTCAACCAAGGCAGCAACGGAGCTGGCAACATTGGCGATGGCGGCAATCCGCTAAACGAAGGAGGCTATCCCACGGCATACCTCTGGGAAAGGGTTCTGCAACGAGATATGTTGCTTTCGCTGGTCAAGGGCTATATCAGCCTCCAAAAAGAGGAAAAAATTAAAATCAAGAATGGCAAACAGGTCAAGGAAAAAAGCACTTCATTGATATTCCCAAGGTATCACCAGTTGGATGTGGTGGAGAAGCTGATAGCAGACACCAAGAACGCAACCGCTGGCCGTAATTTCCTCATTCAACATAGTGCTGGCTCTGGCAAGTCGAACAGCATTGCATGGCTTACATACAGGCTGGCTTCATTGCACGACACAAACGACAAGCAAATCTTCCAGTCCGTCTTTGTCATCACCGACAGGCGCATCCTGAACCAGCAGCTCCAGAACACAATCCTTGGCTTCGACCATTACGAAGGCCAGATTGAGACCATAGAAGATAAGGACAATTCAAGCAAGCTGAAGGATGCCATCAACGACAAGAAACGCATCATCATCACCACTTTGCACCGTTTTCCACTTATCTACAAGCAACTTGACGAACATGCTGGGAAGAACTTCGCCATCATCATTGACGAGGCACATTCCAGTCAGTCGGGCAAGTCAGCCGAAAAGCTGAAGGCTGCTCTTGCGGACACGGACGAGGCATTGAGGGAGTATGCCGAGCTGGAGGAAAAGACCGAAGAGGAAGTCAGGGACGAAATGGACGAAATGCTGGAAACCCTGTTGACCCAAGGGCAGCACAAGAACCTGTTCTTCTACGCTTTCACGGCCACACCCAAGCCCAAGACCTTGCAGACCTTTGGAGAACTGTTGCCAGATGGCCGTTATGATGCCTACCACCATTATTCAATGCGCCAAGCCATTGATGAAGAGTTTATCAAAGATGTTCTTTTATATTACACCACCATTGAGACATCCTACGAGATAGCCAAGACCATCAGCGAGAACCCAGAATACGAGGAACCGCCAGCGACATTGGCCATCAAGCAGTACCACGACAACCATGAAGCCGTGTTGCAACAGAAGATAGCGGTCATTGTTGAGAAATTCAGGGAAATCACACTAACTAAAATCAACGGCACGGCAAAAGCTATGCTGGTTTCGCCATCGAGGGCGCATGCTGTCAGGTATTATTTCCTGATGAAGGAGTATTGCAAGCAGAAAGGATATACCGATGTACGCCCGTTAGTGGCTTTCTCTGGCACTGTCACCTATAATGGAGTGGAATACACCGAGCCGAAACTAAACGCAACAGAAGACCTGTATATAAGCGAGAAGAGCCTTCCCCTGTACTTTGGCTCCGACATGTACAATATGCTGATTGTGGCCGACAAATACCAGACGGGTTTCGATGAGCCATTGCTGCACACAATGTTTGTCGATAAGAAGCTGAAAGGCGTTAAGGCAGTCCAGACACTATCGAGGGTCAACCGTAGTTGCGCTGGAAAGATTGACACCTACATCCTTGATTTCGCCAACACAGCCGACAGCATCAAGGCATCATTTGAGCCGTTCTATGAAGACACACTGCTTTCCGATGCCGTTGATGTGAACATGGTTTACAAGTACAAGACCATACTTGATGCTTTCCATTTGTGGAGCAATGAAGATGTCGAGAAAGTCTATAAAATATATTCTGCAAAGAAGCAGTCCAGTGTTGATTTGGGCAAGCTGGCCAGTGCCTACAAGCCCATTCTGGCATTGTTCAATGAGCTGGCAGAGGAAGACCAGTTCAGATTGCGCTTCAATGTCAAGGCTTTCAACCGTTTCTATGCTTTCATGGCGCAAGTGGCAAGGACTTTCGATGCCGAGCTATACAAAACCTATATCTTCACCGAGTTCCTATACAAGCTGTTGCCCAAGACACCCCATGAAAAAGTCGATTTGACGAACAAACTGGCACTTATCAACAACAAGCTGACCGAAGGTTTTTCTGGAAGCATCAAGCTATCACCGACCGAGAAGACAAAGACCATCAAGGGTGAGAAAGGCGGCGATGGCAAACCCGTGGAGGTCAGCAGGGACTTGTTGAAGAACATCATCGACAAGATTAACATCATGTATGCTGGCAAGTTCACCGAGGCTGACCGTGTTATTGTCGAGACCATCTATGACAAGTTGCAGAAGTCGAACAAGACCTTGAAGAAACAGGCGAAGAACAGCGATGGCAATATGTTTGCCAACGACATTTTCCCGAAAGAGTTCTCCAAGGTGGCGCAAGCCTGTTATATGGAACAGATGGACGCTTTTTCAAAGCTCTTTGAGGATGAAGAATTTTACAAGCGAGTAATGGGCGAAATGGCCAAGGCGATGTATTATGATTTCCAGTTGAAAGAGAACGAGAAGAAGGATGAGAACCAGTAAAATCAAATATGACGAAACGAAGACCCCAGCCGAAAACGCCAAAAACAACGGCGTTACCATTGAGGGTATTCGTTATTTCATCAAGACCAGAGGCATCGACAGGAAGCACCAAAGAAGTGCCAATATCGTTGATAAAATCAAGGCTTACTTGAAGAAAAACCCCAATGCCAAAAAGGTGGAGGTGTCAAAAAAAGCCAAAATCTCAATCAACACTGTCAGAAAGTATTGGGATGTGGCCAAGGGAGAAAAAAAACTGTCAGAAATCAGTAGAAAACGCCCTCCCAAGAAAAAGTTTGATGACCTTGACATCCATCCATACGTGATTTGGGACATTCTTCATGCTGAAACTTTTACTGATGAAATAACAGAGCCTTTCTACGATGCCGACAGCCCAGTTTGGGAAGTGATGCGCAAAAGCGGCAAGACACCAAACAAGCCAGACAAAGACATCCTTGACGATTACAAGCCCAAAAAGAAGTGTGATGTGGTTTCAGTGCTGCCATACACTGATGACATCCATGTTGTTGTTCAGGCTTGTCTCAACATCTGCAAGAAGAAAGTGGCCTTGTTTATGCCTATGCAGTTCTTGTCTGGCGAGGAAAGTTTCAAGGGCATCTTAAAGAAACATCCTCCAGTCAGGATATACCAAAACATTTTCGATGTGTGCAGGGCAAAGCCAGTGGATGTGCCAAAATACAGCCAATCGGAAGCCAGAGAATATGTCTGGTGTGTGTGGGAGAAGGGCTACAAGGGAACGACTGAATTAAAATGGATGAAAAACCAGCAAAAGCCCATTTATACTGTAGAGGATTTCGATGAGGTTGAAATACTTGGAGGAATAAAACTCAAACCTAACGAATGGCATAAATACCCTCTCAAAGATTGTATTCAGTTTCACAGCCATGCGGAACCTGAAAACCAAGTGTTAAGTAATCACGAAGACTGCATTATCAATTTCAAAGGATTTGAGTTTTATGGTGTTGAACAGTTGTTTCATGTATTGCAGTTTTCGGAAAGTCCAGAAATAATTAAAGGCATAATGGAGCAAACGACCCCATTAGATGCAAAATCATTATGCAAAAACATAAGCGACAATAGGAATTGGGATGCAAGGGCGACTTGTTATAGACACATTGCTTTATGCCATTTTTACAAATATCTTTCATACAAGCCTTATAGAGACAGATTGCGTGAGACCTATCCCCGTGACCTTGTGGAATGTCCGAATGGGCATGATGACCATTTTGGGGCAGTTCAAGACCTTGACAGCAATATCTTTGAAGGCCACAATTGTTCTGGCATAACTACAATGATGGTTAGAGATATGATGTTTTCGCTGGAAAACAAGGCCGTAGAGAAAGAAACGAAGCGGAAAGGCAGGGAGTTGTCGGACGAGGAACGAGAAGCCGTGTACGAGGCTCTTTATGCCCAAATGAGGCAAAAGATGGACAACGATGAAACTGTCATCAAAGACACCAAAAAAATCATCGAGTTGTTCAAAAAACTGAAAATCTCAAAAGTCAGAAGCAGACATCCAGAATATAAAGCTCCACCAGTGAAGGACATGGAAACAAAATGTCTTATCCTTGACTTCGATTACACCCTTTTCGACACATCGGCTGACGATGAAGTTCGTAAAAACGCAAAAGGAGAAAAAAACTGGGAAAAGGACATTTATCCTCTTATCCCACAATACAGGCTATATGATGGATGGAGAGAGGTCTTTGATTGGGCTAAAGAGAACAACATCAAAATTGGAATTATCAGCGAGGCAAAGCGTGAGCTTATAGAAATGGCACTTGAACATTTCAATCTCAAATGCGATACAGTAATTGGCTATAGGCCATATTACGAAAAGCCATGCCCAATACTGGTTGATTTCGCCATTCAGGAATTAAATGTAGCCAAGGAGAACATGGTTTCAATTGGCAGCACGATAACCGATGAAGTAATGTCAAGGGCTGGGAATATTAGGTTTGTCGGTGCTTTATGGGACAGCAAGGAAGCGGAAGAGTTGAAGAAACGAGGCGAGACCATAGATAACCCAATGGAAATAAAGAAATTATTCTAAAAGAAAGGGCAACCCTCCGAAGAGAGCCGCCCATCTTTTCCCAGGCTTTCTACCAACGTAAATAGTGGTTCATTTGCGGTGCAAATACAATCATTTTTCATTTTTTTTCTTACTCAATCCAAAATCTCCGTATATTTGCCCTGTCAATCCGAGAGAAAACGGGTTGATGAAGAAAGCTCAATTTTCGCTTTATTCCATTCGGTGAAACTTGGACAATTTTACTATAAGAATTGGAATGAAGGAAGATGGTAGCTTCCATCGGTTTGTAATCGTTTCAATATACGATACATCCCTGTGGAGCAATCATTTAACTTTATTTTGTTCTTATAGGGGTGTCCAAGCCCTTCACCGACAAGATATTGTGAAGGTGAATGGCTCCACTTTTTTCAAAGTATAAGGTTTCCCGTTTGAGCCGTTAGGGACAAAAGAGAAAAATAAAGTTCAACAATAAAAATTACACACTATGAAAAGATTAAAGTATGCAGTAATACTCCTGCTTGGTTTGAGTATGGCAATTATGGCCTCTTGTACGAAAGACCCGAATAATGGGGGCAATGGAGGCAATAACGGAGGAGGTGGCAACACCTACGCAGAATTGATTGTTGGTAAATGGGAAGCCACAAATACTGTTCATGGTTATCATAGCTTCTCAGTATATGAAGGCGAGACGTTTGTTTTTACCGCCGATGGATTAACTACTTTCCCTGATGGAGATGCCATTCCCTATGAAATAGAAGGCAGTTCGCTAACTTTAATAGGTTGGGGAGCAAAAGGTGGTAATACGACATTTATTATAGATGAGCTAACAAGTTCAACATTAATAATTAGTGATGGCTATATTGAAGGCCAGTTAGTTCTAAAAAAGAAACAATAATTTAATATTCAATCCTTGTTTAATTTAGGCTTCCATATCGGGAGCCTATTTTATTTCAGATTAATTCTCAATTAAAGGACATAGGCGACCGCCTTTTTCAAGACAAGCCGCCTATTGGTCGAGATAAAAGCAGCCAATCGACTGATTAACTGCTTCATAAACAATGTAATATATTCGGATTATAAGAATATTGTTATCTTCCTAACTGGCCGAGGATGTTTTTCAGGTCATCAAGCCATTTGCTATTTTGGCTCATTTCCATGCCGTACTCATTTTCTATGTCATCCGCAATCATTTGGAAAACATTCACTTCACCATTGAGGATTTCTTTGACATCCCCATAATAATTCTCAATTTGGTACTCTCCTGTTGGATAATCCCCTCCTTCATAGATATGGGTTCTAAGAAGGAATGACCCGAAGCCCAAAAGACCTTTCTGGTATGTCAAAAGCATAACGTCTTCCTCATATAAGAACAGAAATATTTTCTGTGTGTTGAACAATTCCGCAAGTGTGCTGGTATCAAATACACCAATCCTTGCATCACCATCGTCAATGATAAAGCCTGCCAAGTGTTTCACTGTTTCTTTCTTCGCTTTTAATTCATCTAAAGTCATATCAAATAGCGGTTTACCAACCTACCGCAAAAGTTTTATACATTTTATTCTAATTGTTCCTTTTCAAGTCTGCCAAGTTGAGCTTCCAGAGCTAATCTAACCGCACGTATAGCCTCTTCTCTACCTCTCAAACTGTCGATGTAGTCAGATATTTCTTTCTCATCGTTGGAAATGTAATAGCCTTTACTGGAGGCCACCAAGCAGTCTAATAGGTCGTAAATTCGTATGTGGTTTATAAGTTTTCTCATTCTTTCTGGTGTAATGGAGCTAAAGCCCAGTTTACTCATCCTATTCACAAGATTTTTGTTGGTGATTGCGTTCTCTCTGCCCAATCTACTCTTCAATATATTTACGACAATCGGGACAAGCTTCAACTCGTATTCCGTGAGTTTCGTTGTTTCTGGCTCAAATCGTAATAGTGCCATATCTACATGCTTTTTATATAAATATCAAGTAGGTTTAAAAAATCTAATAGGCATCAGAAAAAAGTCAGAAATTCTAATTGAGAGTATTGTATTAGTTATCCAACTGGCGCAACGGCCACAGGCGGAACCCACCTGTTATCTATGGAAAACAAAAGCCCCCTATTATACATTTACTTGGAATGATAATAGAGGGTCGGAAGCAGTAATAAATTGGTAGAAATAATCCTATCCCTTGGTATGGCTATCCATCAAGGTCTTGAAATTCAAAGAGTGCATCCATGAAATCATCGTTTTCATTTGATTTTTGAATTGATAAACAACTATTTGAACTGCCTATATGATTGTCTTCCGTCTCTTGAGACGAAATGAAATCATCTTCAACTTGAAGATGGTTTTCATCCTTTGATTGATTTTGATTTGCGATACTATCAACGCTTCCTATGTTGATGATGCTGTCCTGAACAGAAACGTCATTCCCGTTTTCATGCAGGCTTTCATTTTCTTTTACATAACCATTAGGATTATCATATACCTTCTCATTTACATTGTAATTATCATTTTCATAATCATTTACATATACATTAAGGGGTTCTTCTTGGGGTTTTGTGTTCTTTTTTGGCCTTCCTCCCAGTCATCCATAATCTTTGCCTTTACTACCGTTTTCTATACATTTCTCATATCTCTTTTTGGATTTATCCAGTAAAGGTTTGGCTATGCCCAATATGATATTGACCGTGGTGTTTTCGCTTTCTTCGTCTTCTCCAAATAAGGCATATCTTCTAATTCTCGTAATACACTCTCTAAAGCTTTTATCATCTAATCTATCAGCAGCCTCAAAAAATGTGTCGTACATCACAAATGATTGTTTTGCTTTTGTTTGCATAATTGTAAATTATTTATTTTTTATTATTGTGTTCAGTGGGGTTCGGAGAACCAGATACCATTGACCACACGAACACCGAAGTTTATTCTCGTTGGTGTCTGGTTTTGTTTAAATATACAAATTTTATCTGGAAAAAACAAATTTCTCTTCGTAAGTTAGCCGAAAAAAAAGAAAGGAGGTGTGATTTAGCCATGAACCCATATATGGATTGCGGAATGACCCGTGAACGCTTACGGACATACAAAGGCTTTGACAATATGAGCGATGAAGAACTTGACCTTGCTGTTAGGACAATTAACACGATGGCAGAGTTTTACCTAAACAATAAATCGAAGATTGAAGAATATGAAAGGAGCAAGAAATGAGGAAATTACCTTGCCCCAGTCTGGTCAACTTGTTTTTTAGTTTTATTTTTAGTATATTTGTCGAGGTTGGCCTAATGAGATAACTGACAGGCTGGCTCTCAACAATGGTTGAGTAAAAATAAGAAGGTATCATACGAAATCCATGACACCAATTGAGAGCTATATTAACGAGTTAGTTCAGCAAAAAGTGGAGGAAGAAATTAGAAAAATGAAACCCAATCTGGCAATAGAGCCAGACAACATCAAGCCTGTTTATACAAATAAAGAAATGCTGCAATTACTTGGTGTTGACCCCAAGACCCTGAAAAAATACAGAGACGAGGGACTGTTAGGCTTTTCTCACCCTTTCGGCAAGTTTCTCTATTCCTATCAGGACTTGATGAATTTTCTAATGAACAAGAATATACGTTGTGAAGCGTTCAATATCAAGTGAGTTTATTCTTGGTCGAATACTTTTGGAAGGCAATCTTTAAAGGTTGCCTTTTTTTCTATCGTATCGTCAACAGTCTCTTTCAAGAATTTTGCGTAATTCTTTTCCGTTGCCATGATGGATTTATGCCCAAGCATACGGCTCACAATGTGCAACGACAAATCATTATAGTTCAATGCCCACACAGCAAATGTATGACGAGCCACATGCATACTTAATCCGAAATCAAGCCCAATCTTTTTTCCAATGCCATTCAAGGACGTTTGCAAAAGCCTGTTCTTTGAGCCAATTTTGTTCTTTAGCCTCTTTTCCGTTTCTATTCTATCAGCGTTCCCATCAGCTTTTAGCTGGAAATCTTGTGGGAGAAGGTCGAAAACAAACCTTGGATTTCTGTTCATGGCTTTCCATTTGTTCAAGATTGCTAAAGCATACTGGTTCAAATGTATTTCATGTAAATTCTTTCCTTTGACAAGAACTTTCTGCATTCGTTTCTTTTCAAAATCAATATGTTTCCATTCCAAAGTGGCAATGTCAGACACACGCAATCCGCAAGCATGGAAAGCGAACAAGAACATGTCCATAAACTCCCTTTGGCGATTGAATTGTGCCTTGGGATAATATTCAATAAATTTATCCATCTGCTCACGGGTAAGATAATGAATATCCGTTTCATCCTCATCTACCTTATCTCCATACGCACGGGACTGGCCAACATACAATTCATAAAGGTCGCCGAATTTTGATGGTTCAATCAAACCGTTTTTCACGGCATTGTCGATGGCCTTGATAATGGGGACAATTTCTTTATTAAGTGTGGCCTGACATACCTTGCTCCTTCTCTCATCCTTATACTCATCAATAAGGTCTTTGGTTAGTTCCGAAATTGGAATTGAAGCCACACCAAGTTTGCTTTCAATGAACCTCTCAAATTTATTGAGGTATAGGGTGGTGTTATAATAGACACTATAACCAATCTTATTGTTGTTATACCTGCTTTCGTTGACTTTTCTTGCATACTGAATAAAATCAGTTTTCTGAGGATTTGGGCGACCTACAGTTTCCCCATTGAGCAACTTCCGTAAAACATCAGGTGTGATGACACCATCATAATCAGCAATGGCTTCATCATACCCACGTTTAATTGCATCCAACTTGTTTTGTAAACGTTTTGCATCAGAGTGCTTAACAATCTTTTGATTTTTAGCATCCCATTGCGTGAGCATTATTTTAATGTCAGTACTTTTTTCAATGGTTTTGCCCTTGATGAAATAAGTGATGTAAACAGGAGCCATCCCAGCTGAATTAATTTGGTTTTTCCTGACCACGAATTTCCCTGTCGGCTTTGTGCTTTGTTGTCTGCTCATGACTTAATTCTATTGAATGAATAGGCAAAGATACAACTTAATTTTGAAACACCCAAGTAAATACCCAAGTTTTACCCAAGTTTATTATCTTACCCAATCTCAAATTAAATAAAAATGGGTATCAGAACTAACTGATACCCAAGTTTATAAAATCCTTAAAATTAGGGAATAAGGCGGAAAAACCGCTTAATACTCGTCTTCATGGAAGAAAAAGTCGTCCTTGGTAGGATAATCAGGCCAGAGGTCTTCGATGCGTTCGTATATCTCACCCTCGTCTTCGATTTCCTGAAGGTTCTCTATGATTTCTTCTTGTGCGCCTGTGCGCAAGGCCCAATCCAACAATTCATCACGGGTTGCCGGCCATGGGGCATCTTCTAATTTTGAGGCTAATTCTAGTGTCCAATACATTGTATTATCTTTTTGTGTTTTACTCTTTTTTGAGGGCGCAAAAGTACAAGTATTTTCGGAACTAGCAAGGGTTTTTTAGTAAAAATAACGATTTTTTATTTGTTTGATTCCCAGTTATTTTCACCAACATTGTCTAAAAAGCCAAAAAATCTTGCCAAAACAAAGAAATAATCCGAAAGACGATTCAGGTACTTCAAATCGAGCGTGTCGACAGGGTGCTTCGAAGCCAATCGCCAACCTTGACGCTCAGCACGACGGCACACTGTGCGGCACACATGAGCATAGGAAGCCTTAAGGTTGCCACCTGGGATGACGAAACTCCGCAACTCGGGGAGTTGTTCGTTCATGACATCGATTTCGTGCTCCACAAAAGCCACATCTTCGGGAGTCAGCACGGGAATCATCTTCTTCACCTCAGAGTTCTCGTCCAAGGCAAAATGCGACTCGATGGTGAACAACTTGTTTTGAACCGCATCCAACACGGTTTTCATTTCATCGCTGACACCATCTTGGTCGTAAAGCACACCAATGAAAGCGCTCAGCTCATCGACCGTGCCGTAAGCCTCTACTCTATCGTCATATTTCGCGACACGCAAACCACCAATCAGCGAGGTCTTGCCTTCGTCGCCCGTTCGAGTGTAAGTGATATTCTTCATTTAAAATTCAAAGATTCAAAAATTTAAAATTCAAAGATTCAAAATTCTGCATTCTACATTCTGCATTCTACATTCTGCATTCTGCATTCTACATTCCTCACACCTCACACCTCATACCTCACACCTCACACCTCATTCAGCATTCAATATTTAAGAATAAAATCCTGTTTCTCAATGCCTTCACGGAAAAAGACCATGCCGATGCAATACAAATCAAAAGTGACCGATACATCCTCATCAGCCTTGATTTCTTCCCAAGCATCCTCCATCGCCCTATTATGGTGAATTCCTTCAAAGACAAATACCGAATCAGCAGTCTTATAGTTCAGGCAATCAATGAGATAATCCCATGTATCGTCCTCAAAGGAGTCGCGACTAAAAAAGACAAAACCGGTATTGAGACGCTTGAAATGCTCAGAGTCGAACTCCTCGGGCTGGATGAGATTCACATTGACGACACCCATCGAGTTGAGCGTTTCCAGGAAGTTCTCCGACTGCTCCAGAAAGACCTTGGTCTGCATGTGACCCAAAGCCATGGCCGTGGCATTCAAGGCACTCATGTGACCGAACGACACCACCGAATCAGGCTCAAAATAGCGCACCATGCGATAGAGCAAACGGCTCTGCTTGCGAAGGTTGTAGTTGATGTATTTCTTTTTGTCCAACAAACGAGCAAGGCGATAGATGGTGTCGTAGTCGCGGTTGGATCCACTGTCATTGAGCACCTTGCGCATAAACTCGTACACAAAAGGCGAATGAATCGAGTACTCACTCTTGCGCTTCAACAGATATTTCAAGTAACTGAAAACCATAACTCAATCATATTGGACCTTCTGCAAATAAAACACCGTCCGCGTCGGCTTGGGCTGGCTGCCGTTTTGGATGATTTGCGAGCCGAAAATCAAGAAACGAGTGCCGTACCATTTAGCCAACTGGGCAAAATACTCATCCTCCACATAGTCAGCACCATAAATGGGAGCCAGTTTTTCCTCTTGCAAGTTCATCAAAGGCTGCCCATTGGCATCGAAAGCGGTGTAACGCAACTTGTTATGATAAGGCGACGCGACGACAAGTTCATCGTAGCAAACACCTTCGGAAGCGTGCGGAAATAGGTCATAAGTCAACTCATTTTCGAACTTCACCGACTGCTGCCATCTCAGATTGCCCTCTCGGTCGAAAGCCAACAGTATCTCGCTGAAAAAGTCATATCCGTCAAACACGGTGTAGGTATAAGGATAGCCGCCGTAATAGCCATAATAGCCATAATTCATGCGGGTTTCCGTATGGTAATAGGGCATGAAAGCCTCCACCGAAAAGACGGTCAAGTCGCCGAAATCAGTCAATCGGGGGGTCCAGAACTGGAAGGCTATCTCGCCTTTGGTGGCATTTTGGTTTTTGCTTAGCCTCAACTTCTCCTCGCGTAACCGCACTCGGTCGGAAGCGGTCAAGGCGTGTTCAATTTCAGGCATATCCTTGAACAAGTACACTTTGTTGCCAGCCGTTGCACCGTCGAACTTCATCCAAACTACGCCAACGCTCTCTTTGTCAAAGTTTTCCGTAACACCTTCGAGATTGACTTTTCGGCCTGTCTCACGTTCCAAAGTGCCAATGACAACGAGGCTTTTGTTTTCGTCGAATCGGAACACCATGCGACCCAAGGCGGCATTGGGGATGTTCTCATAACGATAACCGCACAGCAAGTTACCCGCGGGCGAATAGACCAAGAACGCTGTAGATACAAAACGCTTGTCTTCAAACTCTTTGGCAGCCACCACAAAACAATGTTCCTTGGGAAAAGCTTCGGTTTGGAACAAGACATAGCTGCTTGATGAAGGTGTCACCGAACGACAAGAATTGTTCGTCAAGTCGTAGAAATACAGGCTTCCGTTGCCACTTTTGTTGTTGAGCGCCAACAACATCGTCCCATCTGCGACTTTTACTGACAGTGGTACCGATTTCTCGGGCCATTTGTCCCAAAAGGTCTGGTAGGTCTTTTCCACCCGATTGAAGCTCACCACGATGAAATCCAGCGAGTCGGCGGCTTTCTTGTTGCTCTCGTTAACGAAGAGGAAAGTTGCGTGATGCTCGTCGCAATCTGAATCGAAGTATTTGATTTTGTCGGGCAAGGGGATGAGGTCGCTGCGGGTTTCGTAAAGGCTACTGTCGAGACAGGCGAAATTCCAGAGGCGGCTTTTGTCCTTGTCGGTTTTCTCCGTCTCATAAACCATGAGGCCACCTTTCTCGCCAAACGACTGAAAATGACAACCTTGCTCCTTGTTCCAACGGCTCACCTCATAGCGCACGGGCTCCACTTGCTGGGCTGAGGCCCAGTTTATAATAAGGAGTAATGCTATGAGGAATGGATTTTTCAAATTGAAGTCTGTAAGTTTCGGCGGATTTGCCATCCCTAATGAACAGCTTTACAAGGGGATTACAAATCCCCTCTTCGGGACGGGCGGATTGCAAATCCGCCCGAACCTGAAGAGATGTAAATTAGAACTTCACAAACTTAGAGACAGCCGAAGTGCCATCGACAAAGCGGAAGTTGACGAAGTAGACTCCGTTGACGAGTTCGTTGACATCAAGTTGGGTTTGGCCGGCCTTGCATTCCGTCTCGCTCACCTTGCGGCCCGTCACGTCGAAGATGCTGACTTGGGCATCGCTTTCGAGCGTAAACGACACCTGCTCGCAGGCAGGATTGGGATAGAGGCCAATGGTTTGATTGTTCTCTTCAACAGCCTCCGTTCCGAATGACACAACCTTCACATAATCGATTTCCCAAGAGGAAGCGGATTCGCTTGTGCTCTTATAAACGAAAGCGACATAGAAATCAGGATAACCGAGTGCGTATCCATCCAAGATACCCCAGATATCCACTTCTCCAGACTCTACCCATTCGTAGTTGCCTGTCGAATAGTCGAAAGCATCGGTAATGTCAACCCAGTCGAAATCAGTCGGTTCGCTTTGTCCGTCATAGTCAACGGAAACCTTCACTTGAATCGGGTCGCCATCAAACTTCATGGCCGTGCGGAACGACAAGATCGCATCTTGATAGCCGTTGCTGGAAATGGCAGGGCTAATCAGCCAATCCTCGTTTTCATTATAGGTCTGGTTGGCATAGCCGTTGCAAACAGCGTAAGTCGTGCCTTGGTAAGAGCCTTGGTGCCAGCCTTGGTCGCCGTACATGTCGTAAGCCGTGAACACGCCGAGGTCTTCATTGAAGTCTTCGAAAAGTAATGTGTAAATCTCTTCTGTTGTGGCAGTCAAAGTCGGATAGTCGCCGTCAGTCTTATAGTCGATGTTGGCACCGCTGTTGGTGTAGGGAAAAATAGCGAAGTGATAGGTAGTACCACCTTGCAAACCAGTGAATTCAGCGACTTGGGTACCGTAAGGCACATTCTTGGCGAGAATGCCATCGGCAACGGGAGTGCCGTCGGTGGGAACGGTGATGTTGCCCGTTGAAGCTAAAACAAGATACTTGTGAGGAAGTTGTGCACCAGTTGCATCTGTCCAAGTGAGAATGACATCCGTACCAGCTCCCAAATAGTAGAAATCGGTGGGATAGTTGCTCGGCTCCGGATCAGGCTCGGCAGCACCGCCAGCCTTGAAGAAATAGACTGGAGCAGCCACATTCGACGACTCCTTATAGCAGCCGAACAAAGTGGAAGTGATGTTGTAACGCATGTAGCACTGCTCCACGCCGCCGTTGCTGACGGGCACCATGCCGCCTTCGTCACCGTCGGTGATGGTCCAGCGACCATTGTCGGTCAGGTCGGTTTGCGTGCGGAGGTAGTTGCCGCCACCAGCAGCATAGAGATAACCGTTATTGAGCGGGTCATAAATGGTCCAAGCACCGGGAGCACCATCAAGAGTGAACTCGAAGGGAGCGTCCTGTTGCGAGGGATCGGTAGCCACGGTGGCCGTGATAACACCACCTGCCTCGTCAATGGCGAGAGCATGGCGGTTGTTAGACTTCTGGTAACTCATGATGAAGGCTTGGCCGTCGTTGTCATAGCCCACCAAGACATACTTAGCACCCGCCTCAAGCTGTGAGGCCGAGTTGACCATGGTATAGGTCGTTTGAGCGATGCCACTGAGCGAAAGGAGCAGCACAGCCACTAATGAGAATAGAACTTTTTTCATTTTCTTAGATTTTATGTTTGACAATTAGTTTGATTCAAAATTTAAGATTCAAAATTCTTACAAGTCAAGGGTTTGGACTTGTTCTACGGCTTTGATTTCGGGGATGACTTTCTTCATCACGGATTCGATGCCGTTTTTGAGGGTCGACCGGCTGTGGGGGCAGTTGCCACAGGCACCTGTCAATTCCACGATGACGGTGTTGTCGTCGGTGAGTTCCACGAAGTTGACGTCGCCGCCGTCCTGCTGGAGGTAAGGACGCACTTGTTCGAGGACGTTTTTGACTTTTCTGAGGATGGTTTCTTTATCCATATTTATCTTTTTTCTCACGCAGAATCCGCTGAAATCGCTGAACCTGCCGGACGCTTAGTTTTCGTCGCTTTGCGCTTCACATAATTCAGCGAATTCTGCGTGCAAACATCATTTCATATTTATTATTTCGTGTGCAATCTTGTCAAAAGCCTTGGTGACAGGCGAATCAGCATCCAAGGCAAGTGGGGTACCAGCATCGCCACACTCAGCAATCTTCTCTGTGATAGGGATTTGACCGAGGAGCGGCACACCCAATTGGTCGGCAAATTCTTTGCCCGTTTCTTTGCCGAAGATGTAGTATTTCTTCTCAGGCATGTCAGAAGGAGTGAAGTAGGCCATATTTTCCACCAATCCGTAAATCGGGATTTGCAAAGCCTCTTCCTTGAACATCATGGCGGCGCGAAGCACGTCGGCGAAGGCTACCTTTTGTGGTGTGGTCACGATGAGCGCACCCGACACGTTATATTGTTGGGCCAAAGTCAGTTGGATGTCGCCCGTTCCGGGAGGCATATCCACCACCATCCAGTCCAACTCGCCCCAAAGGGTGTCGTTCATCAGTTGGTTCAAAGCACTGGTGGCCATGGGTCCACGCCAGATAAGCGGTCGATCGGCATCGACGAAATAGCCGATACTCAACAACTTGATACCATATTTCTCAATCGGCAGCATCACCGTCTTGCCGTCTTTCTCGAATGCGGCTGGACGCTCGTTCTCGGTGCCGAACATCATCGGGACGGAAGGGCCGTAGATGTCGGCATCAATCAAGCCCACGCGCTGGTTGGCACGCGCCAAGGCGATGGCCAAGTTGGCCGCCACCGTCGACTTGCCGACGCCACCCTTGCCTGAAGCCACAGCGATGATGTGCTTCACCTTCGAAAGGGCTGTTTTTTCCTCCACCACCTTGATTTCTATATCAATGTCTTCGCCGAAAACCTCGGTCAACGTGCGCTTGGCACCGTTCACCAAGATGTCGTTTTTCGGGTCATTGGCATGTTCCATAACGAGATCGAAACGGATGGCATTATCCTTAACCATCAGGTTTTCAACCATATTCAACGCGACGATATTGTCCCCCTTGGGGAAATAAATGACGTCCTTCAGGACTTCCTGTACATTTTCTTTATTTAGCATGATTTTAAATAATTATCGCTGCAAAGGTAAGAAATAGTTTAGAGTTGAGGGTTGAGAGTTGAGAGTTTTTTCTAACGCTCAACAGCAATGTGCTTCGAGAAGACTCCATTTTCTGTCTTGACGCGCAGCAGATAGAGCCCTTCTGACACATTTTGCAAATCAACCGTCGTTTGATTCCCTACACATACCTTCTGCATCACACACTGTCCCAAAGTGTTGTAAAGCAACACCTCTGACATACCTTCTGCTTCGATGGTGATCAGGTGTTTGGTCGGGTTAGGATAGACTTCCACTTGTGCCTCGTTTTCCTCCATGCCCGTAGGCGAATAATAGAAATGCAATTCAAACACATTATCGTAATAATGACGGTTGGCTGGTGACGAGATGCAGTCCAAATCGCCATAATAGGCATAGAGACGATAGTAATAGTCGCCTTCCTGCCCCACACCGTTGTCAGTAAAAGTGACAGCCGAAGCGTTCAACAACTTGATGCGGCGGAATTCATCATCACCATCTTTTCTGTACAAGTAATAGCCCGAAAGTCCATCGTGCGGCTGCGGTGCTTCCCACATCAGCTTGGCTTTGTAATTGTTCGTCAATTCAAAATCAAGATTGCGTGGCGGATAGCAAGGACCAGCCGTGGCACACGATTCGTTGGAAGTTTCACCATTCTCACCACCTTCGCAGAGAACGGCCACACGGTAACAATAACCACCCATAGCAACATTTTCATCAAGGAAGGCTGTGCCTTCTTGAATAAGACGATACAGTAAACCATCACGGTAGATATTGTAACCATAGCCAGGGTTCTCGACGGCATCCCAAGTGAGCAGGATGGCATCGCCTTGAGCCGTCGCTACCAAATTGTCAGGTGTACCGCACGAAACGTCACCACCACAAGTATTATTGGTTTCAAAGAAAACACCTGGCAGCATGTCATCGGAGGAACCTGAGAACGAATACACCGTATTATTGTCGGAGTCTTTAATGACAAAAGCCATAGTGTTAACCGTTTGTCCAGGTGCGGTCCATCCAAAACTGAGCCTACCCAAAGGCAAAGCTGGCTCAACGGAAACGGTAGCCGATGAAGTCATCGTGTAACTGTCAAGCTTCTGTCCAGCCATGTTGTACACATTGATGCAGCCTCCTTGCCATCCTTGGAACGAATTGGTCGTCATGATAATCTTCCACTGACAGGTAGGACCGACCAACACCTTCATCACATTGGCGTGTTTTCCGACGCGTTCATTGGCCACGGCATATACTGCATAATGGTAAACATCATAGCGCGGCACATCGGCATCTTCAATTTCCATGGCTGCACCAGGGACGACATCAGTCAAAGTCGCAACAATTTCATTGTCGCGAAGCACCACAACTTGCTCTATGGCATTCAAAGGCGTGCCGTCAAGGGTGGTAGTTGGATTCGTCCAACTGAGGTGTACTTTCAAATCGGTGTCGGAAGTGGGAACTGCCGTGAAATCGGTCGGCAGGGAAGGCGTTTGGTTGTAGACCCAAGCGGGGACAAAGTTGAACATGGCATCGGCGGGATGTGTGTAAGGCGCATCATCGATGAGATACCAGCCATCGGAGCTACCGCCCCAGCCCAGATTGAAGTGGAACATATCGTTATCGTCGTAGCCATCGCAAACGAAAGCATGGCAACCATCGTTTTCACAGCCGCCGTAATACATCGGCCAGCCCATGTCGAACTGCTCGCGCACCATGGTCTTCCAAATCTCGGTTTCAAAGTCATTGCGCGACCGCTGCACATTGGCCTCGCTATAGTTGAAATATTCACGCATCTTGTCAGGAATAGGACCTGATGCCCCGCCGCTGCCATCAGGGCCATAGCCCATGTCAATGGCTACACCGCAATGGAAGCACAAAGTACCCGTTGACAGTTTCTCAGCCTCGGAGGAATTGCTGTTCAACGTATTGGGCATATTGTCCCAATCATAAGTGGTATTACCGAAGTCCGCACAAATCTCACCATAGTCCTCATGATAGTAACAATGGCTGCCGTTGCCTTTGGAGGGATAAGCCCAAAAACGCATCAACTGCGACATCGCCGTGGCGAGACAACCCACATAGGTGTGTCCGCCCGAGCCAGCAGGGTCTTCTGGACAACAATAGTTGTAGGGATAGTCTTGGTTCCACTTGGTTTGGCAGAAATAGCCTGTGCCACGACCGCCGTGACGCGAGATGAGTCTGCCGTGCTGAAGTACAGAGTTCCATTCCGCAGCAATTTCTGGCGTGGCAACAGCCGAACGCAATTGCAGCATACACTCAGCCACGCCATCCAAATAATAGGCCAACGCAGGCGGAATGTCAGAGGCGTTGAATGAAGATTCGTCAGAATAACCTATGACGGGACGGTGCGCATCGTCGCCAGCAATGATGACGAAGGCATGGTCGCCCACATTGAACACAAAGAACGTCTCATCCTGACCTGTATAAATGAGTTGCGGCAGGGCGCGTTCCATTGCAAATTGCGTTGTGGCGAATTTCTGAGCCGCCGTCAAGGCTAGACTGCGGTCAATGGGTTTGGCTTGAAGGGTCATTATACTGATAACCAGTACAAAAAGAGATAAGAAAAGCTTTTTCATTTCAGACAATGTTTCAATTTGCCTGCAAATGTAGCATTATTTTCTTAAAAATATGTCCACCACCTTATTAAATGCTTCCGCATTCTTGTTGGCCACAAAATGGTCGCCTTCGATGATGTTCATCTGCGCGTTGGGCAAACTCTTGTAAATAAGCCTTGTATGCGATTCCTTAATCATATCTTTTGTGCCGGCAACGACCAACACGGGCATGGTCAGGCGGGCCAATTCGGATGGCTCGATGTGCGGCTCGTTCACCATCAGGCCGAGCATTTCGGCATTTTGCTTGGCTTTTTCGGTTTTTTTGGAAAACTGCTTTGCAATGCGGTAACCGATTTCAATAGGCCATTGATACAAGGGCTTCACACCACTTGGAAAGAGATTGGCACCGTTAAGAATCAGCTTTTCTATCCTTTCAGGATATTTCAAGGCAAAAGTCAGGGCGATGTTGCCACCATCAGAGAATCCGAGGAGAATGGCTTTTCCGATGCCTTTCTCGTCCATGAAATCGTGCAAGTCCTCAGCAAACTGCTTGATCGTGAACGGTTTTTCTCCTCTCGGTGATTGGCCATGTCCTCTCGTGTCTATGGCAATAACATGATAATCCTGTGAGAAAAAAGGAATTTGGTGTTCAAAGTAATCGCAATTCTCGCCGTTGCCGTGGAGCAAAATCATGGGTTGGCCTTGGCCTTGTTCGATAAAGTTTAGTTTGATATCCATAGGTTGTGCGTTTTATTGAGTTTCCCCTTCGGGAATCAATTCACATATAACGTTTCCTTTCTTCATCCGTAAACTTCTCAATGGCATACCTCAGCATGGTTCGGGGCATCGTTGCATGCCGTGTCGACAGCCAGTCTTTCAGCCTCTGTTCATCGCGTTTGCCTGCCTCGCGGAGGAGCCATCCGACAGCCTTCTGCAAGAGGTCGTGCAAAGGTTGCGACTTGGCTAAAAAGATGTCTGCAATGGCATAAGTATCATCCAATTGATCATGACGGATGAACTGCATCGTGCTCACCATGCCTATCCGTTGCTCCCAGATCGTCTTTCCGTCGCGAGCAAGGTCGTAAAGCAAAGTTCTGTCCTTGTCCAAAAGCCAAGTTCCAAGCAATTCGTAACATGAAAGGTCGACCAAATCCCAATTGTTGATGAACTCGGTATGGGTCAAATAGAAGTCAATGCATTGCTGCTGCAAGGCCTTGTCTTTTTTGACATGTTTGAAGATTTGTACCAAGGTCAACAAAGCGGCCAAGCGTATTTCGTGGTACTCAGAGCAGATGCAGATTTCCAAATCCTCAAACGAGGTCTCTTGCCAGCATTGCTTCACCACATCGCGGGTAGTCGGCACTTTAACGCCAAGGAACTTATCCCCCTCGCCATACTGTCCCTTCCCCGTCTTGAAGAAACGCGACAGGTTGACGGCTTGCTCCACATCTTGTCGAGCAAGGATTTCGTTATAGAGTTTGCAGCTCATGACTTTTTCTTTTTAATGCCTAACACGCACCACCGCACAAACGGAATCCGACGTATAATTTCATAAATCAACGGCGATAAGACCATCACCGCAAAGAAGAGGATCACATACATCATCCAAGGTGCCAGCGAGGTGTAATATTTCATCATGTATCCCAATGAAGCAATCACCAGGTAATGAACAATATAAATACCGTAACTCGATTGGGTCATATATCCTGCAAAGGCTCCAGTACGGTTGAAGCGCGCCTTGAACCAAGCCATCATGGCAAGACACATCAGCCAACCATAGAGGCAGTTGAGCGGGCTACCCAGATACTGAGGCGAAGTGTTGTCCTGACCAAAGGTGGTGATGATTAGGACCGTGCCAGCAACGACGGAACATGCCAGCAACGGTATCCAAGCCTTCTCGAGTTTCTCTTGCACTTCGTCGTGCGAAAACACAAAATAGCCCAGCAGGAAGGGAACCAGATAGAAAAGGGGCTTATACAAGTTCAAGAGGCCGTCCAACGATTCGGGACGAGGATTCTTGACGAGCGTTTGCTCACCAACCCAAAACAGCACACCCAGCAGGATGATGACCACAAGGTTGGCCTTTCCACAGAAGTTCCAGAATTTGTCTTTCCTGTCTATCGCCCGCACCAAAAGCAACACAAGGCAAAGCAGCCACAGCACCTGAATAAACCACAACGGTCCCGTGCCGCTTATGGCCATCATGAAATACTTTGCTATAGCAGGCACGCCATCAAATACACCTTGCCTTGAAGCCACAACGGTATTGAAATAACCAACCATCCAATGAAACACAAAGAGGCCTATCGTGCCAGGCACCAAAAGTTTTCGGGTGCGTGTCTTGAACCATTCTTTGGCGGATTGCTTTTGCAATGCATAGCGTGCGCTGATGCCAGCGAGCAAGAAAAGGAGGGGCATGAACCAAGGATAGAGTATATACATGACAACATCCTGGTACTGCTTATACTGTGGGTATTCACCAAAACCGCCAACACCACCGAAGACGCCTTTATTATTGTAGAAATAAAAAACGTGGTAAAACAGCACCAAAAGCACCGTCACCCAACGGAGATTATCGATCCAATGCTTGCGTTCCATTACCTACCCTCCCCTAACATTTCATCAATTTTGTCCTGAAAAATCTCCGTCTTCAAGACGGCCATGCCTCTTGAGTCACCAAGCACCAGCAAGCTATCGCCTGCTTTAATTTCGTAAACCTCGCGAGCCTCCTTGGGGATGACAATCTGACCCCGCTCGCCCACCTTCACCACACCGAAGATGTATTTGTCGTTTTCTTTAAGCATAATTATTTTGATTTGTGTGAAAATTCATATTTTGCTGCAAAAGTAGGAATTTTATATCAAAACGAAGGTTTTTATTTGAAAAAAACACCATTCATTTCCTCCAGACTTTTCATAGAAAGCATTTTTGATTATTTTTGCACCCAAATTAATCCTATCAAAATGAAAAAAGTATCCCTTCTCCTCATTCTGGCCTTGAGCACCTTGTTCGCCATGGCCCAGAACGGACGCATCGACTTGCGCCACGAAACGAAGGCTGAAATCACAAGAAGTGAGTTTGCCAAACTCAATGCTGTGTTCAGCTATGGCTCCATTGAGAGCATTGAAGTCAATACCGAAAAAGGCATGTTTTCCGAAATCGCCATCGAAGGCACCTATGCCGCTGGCGAAATCGGCTCGCCCGAGTTACCTGCCTCACACCAACTCTTGGCCGTGCCTTTTGGCGCCACGCCTCGCGTCAACGTAATCAGTTACACGACAACTGACTATAGTTTATCTGACTATGGAATTGGCACCATCTTGCCCCATCAGCCTTCTGTTCGCAAGGACCAGAATGTCGATGAAGTCGAGTTTGTGTACAATGCCTCAGCTTACCAAACCCGCAGCCTTGCCTCGGCTCCGGCAGCCACTATTGAGGTACAAGGCACCATGCGCGGCATCCGCATCGGCTCGCTGGTCATCAACCCTGTGAGCTATAATCCTGCCTCCAACACCTTGCGCGTTTTCAACGACATTGAAGTTGAAATCAGCTTTGACGGCGCCGACCGTAATGAGACCGAGCGCATGCTGCTCAGCACCTACAGCCCCTACTTCGACATCGTCTACAAGCAGATGTTCAACTACCGTCAAATCATGGACGTGTATGACGATCACCCGGACCTCATGGCCTATCCCGTACACATGATTGTCATCACTCCCCAAGACTATATCAGTGCCTTACAGCCTTGGATTAACTGGAAAATCCAGAAAGGCTTCGACGTGAATGTGGTGACCACAGCACAAGCTGGCAGCAACTACAACGCCATCCAGTCCTACGTACAGAATCTCTATAACACTGGTGTCAGCCAAGGCGCCACGCCGACTTTCGTTATCCTTGTCGGCGACACAGGACAAATCCCTGGAAAAACCAGTGGCAATGCCACCCAAAAAGTGACTGACCTTTATTACGGCTCCGTCGATGGCGACTACTTCCCCGACATGTTCTACAGTCGCATGTCAGCCGAAAACACCAACCAAGTTACCGCTATCGTCAACAAGATTTTGCAATACGAGCAATACACCATGCCCGACCCGAGCTATCTGAGCAATGTGACGCTCATCGCCGGATGGGACAGTTATTGGAACCCGCGCATCGGTCAGCCCACCATCAACTACGCCACCACCTATTATTATAATACGGCCCACGGCTTTAATCAGGTGAACACCTACCTCCAACAAGGTCAATATACAGGTTGCTATAATACTCTGAACACGGGCGTAGGTTTCATCAACTATACTGCCCATGGTGCTGAAACCAGCTGGTCCGATCCGTATTTTACGGTTTCTAACGTCAACGCATTGACCAACACAAACAAATACTTCCTGGCTATGGGCAACTGCTGCCTGACGGGTAACTTCGGCTACAGCCAGCCCTGCTTCGGCGAGGCCATGCTTCGTGGCGAAAACAAAGCCGCTTATTCCTACATTGGTTCCTGCCCCGTGACCTACTGGTATGAAGACTATTACTTCGGTGTGGGTGCCACAACTGTCATGAACCAGACCCCCACTCAGCAAAACAGTGCCACAGGCGTTTACGACGGCATCTGGATGGACGACACCTATAACACAGTTTCGTCCATCACCTTCCTCGGCAACATTGCAGTCTGCTATGCCCATGCAGGAAACTATCAGACCAGTACCACCCCGCTTTATTATTGGCAAGCCTATCATGTGCTCGGCGATGGTTCCATCATGCCCTATCGCGTGAATCCTACACCCAATACCGTTAGCCACGCTTCCACTATTCCAGCTGGCGCCACCTCCTTCCAAGTGAGCGCACAAGCGGGCTCATACGTGGGCATCTCGCAAAACAACGTGCTGAAAGGCGCTGCCTTGGTGCCTGCCTCTGGTTCAGTCAGCGTGCCTGTCAGCGGTATCAGTTCGGGACAGGTACACATCGTGGTCACCAAGCCACAACGTCAGCCATACATCCAAGACATTACCGTGGGCGGTGCTCCTCAATCCTACACCATTAATGTGTCGGCCAACCCGAGCAACGGCGGTACCGTTACTGGTGGCGGTTCCTACAACCAAGGCCAATCATGCACTGTCACGGCAACGGCCAACAATGGCTTCTCTTTCACCAACTGGACAGAGAACGGCAATGTGGTCTCCACCCAAGCCAATTACACTTTCACCGTTACAGGTAACCGCACTTTGGTAGCCAACTTCCAAGCCCAGCAGCAAAATTACACCATCACCGTTTCGGCTAACCCGAGCAACGGTGGCACCGTCACTGGCGGCGGCTCCTACCAACAAGGGCAACAATGTACCGTACAAGCCACGGCAAACACGGGTTACACCTTCACCAATTGGACGGAGAACGGCAACGTGGTCTCTAACAACGCCAATTACACCTTCACTGTGACTGGCAACCGCACCTTGGTGGCCAACTTTACACAGCAACAATTCACCATCACTGCTACTGCTAACCCGAGCAACGGCGGAACTGTGACAGGTAGCGGCACTTACAATTACGGTCAATCCTGCACTCTGTCGGCATCACCTGCCACGGGTTACACTTTCCTGCGCTGGACTAAGAACGGATCGCAAGTCAGTACCAATGCCACCTATACCTTTGTCGTAACTGAATCGGCGACATACGTGGCCCAATTCCAAGCCCAAAGCTATTACGTTGCCACCAACTCCAATCCGAGCAATGGCGGCACCACAAGCGGCAACGGACTGTATTCCTATGGGGAAACTTGCACCGTGACTGCCACACCTGCCACCGGATATGACTTCGTGAACTGGACGGAAAACGGCAACGCCATCTCTACAGAGGCCAGCTATAGCTTTACCGTCACTGGTGGTCACAACTTGATAGCTAACTTCACTCTGCAAGCCTTTGAAATCAATGCCATCGTCAACCCTGTTGCTGGTGGTACCACTACGGGTAGCGGCACATACCACTATGGCGACCGTGTGACTGTGTGCGTAGAAACCAACGAAGACTACGCCTTCGAGAACTGGACCGAAAACGGCGAAGTCGTCTCAGTAGAAAAAGAGTACACTTTCATCGCCACAGAAAGCCGCAACCTTATAGCCAACCTCCAGCATACTGTAGGCCTCGGCGAACAAGGCATTCATGCTCTTGTCATCTACCCCAACCCGGTCAACGACAAGCTGACCGTTATGGCAGAAGACGCCCTCGGTACCGTTGAAATCTACAACCTCATGGGTGCTTTGGTATATAGCCAAAAAGGCAGCTCCAACAAGGTGGAAATCAACACCACCGACCTGCCCTCAGGCGTCTATTTCATCCGCCTTACGACCGACCAAGTTTCTGAAACCAGAAAGTTTGTGAAGGAATAATTCGGATAAAATAAGCACGAAACCGACCGTCTATAGATTCCATTCGGGAATGACATAGACGGTCGGTTTTATTATGACATGCCTTATTTTTCGCTTGGTTGTGGAGTTGCCGCTCGGCTCTGGTTGACAATCCAAACGCCAGCGAAGACCAGCACCATGGCTACCAGTTTCTTCCATGTGATATGGTCAAGACCAATGATTATGCTAATAATTGTAGCGACAATCGGTTGCACATAATTATACATGCTAACCAAAGTGGGACGCAACCGCTTTTGTCCGACAGGAATCAGGAAATAGGCGACAAAAGTGGCAAAAAACACCACATACGCCACTTGCCATAGCACTTTGCTTTCCATTTGCCCAAAAGGCAAGCGAAAGAAATGCCGCGCATTGAACGGCAGGGCCACCAGCATGGAAAACAAAAACATCCACTTCATAAATGTGACCACGTTGTATTTCGAGATCAGCGGACGAAAGATACCGAGATATAAAGCAAAAGTCAAACCATTGAGTATGGTAAGGATGATACCCAAAGGCTTGGTCTCTGATGCTCCGCCCCCCAAGCCAACCGAATTGAATATCAAAATGAGAACACCCACCAAACTCACCAAAACGCCACCGACTTTCTTTCCCGTGATAGGCTCTTTCAAGGCAACTGCAGCCACAAACATGGTCATGATGGGTGTGCAAGTATTGGTGATGCTCAAATCAATGGAGGTCGTCATGGTGATGGCCTTCAGGAAACTCATCTGTGTGAGGAAGAGGCCTAGCATGGAAGCCACAAAGATTTGCAGCATGTCTTTCAGTGGCACCTTCTCCTTGGGCATGAAAAGCGACAAGAGCCAAAACAAAGCTGTGGCTCCTGTCGCTCTCAGGCAAAACAAGTCCAAGGGTGTCAACACGTGTGCATTGGAGATATTCTTGCAACACACAATGTTGAACCCAAAGATACAGTAGGCACCGAAACAAGCGAGGTGCCCGATGAGTGTGGACTTGTTATTCAATCCAGTAGACGTAATTCTCCTTGCGCGGACGGGCTTCGGGATAGTCGCCCTTCACGTAACCGAGGATGCAGTTGCCGATGCCGACATACTTACTGGTATCGATGCCCAGTCCGGCAAGAATGGCCTTGCCTTCTTCGGTCTCGAAGACCTCTTTGGCACGGTGAATCCAGCAGGAGCCAAGACCTTTGGCATGGGCAGCATTAAGCAGGTTGCCCATAACCAACGAGCCATCTTCCTTCCACGTCATGGCAGCAGTGCTGTCGGCCAAGACCACAAGCACAACTGGAGCGCCATAGAAGGGGTCGTTGTCAGCACCCATTACACCGGCGTTGAGGCGGCTGAGCTGGTCGCGCACCTCACGGTTGGTGACGGCGATGATGATGGGAGCTTGACGGTTCATGCCCGTGGGGGCATAGGTACCCGCCTTGCAGATTTCCTCAATGACTTCACGCGAAGGTACTTCTTCGGTGTAGCTGCGCACGCTGCGGCGCGTCAGCAGGTCTTGCATGGTGTTATTCATAATAGTAGTTTCTTGTTTTGTGTTCTCGTTGGAACTTGTTTCCTTTTTGCAGCAACCGCAGACAAGCAATGTCAGCGCTGCGAAGATAAGTGTAAACTTTTTCATATTAATAAAGTTAGGCGGCAAAAGTACGGATAATTTTCGCAATTTTGCAGCCCCAAATTGGAAATGATGCAAAAAATAAAAAGTTACGTCTTACCCATCGCCATTGTTTTGGGTTTATTGCTGCACGATTATTGCGCGGCCTTCAGCGTGGTGGTGCCCTATATCATTTTCACCATCCTGCTGTTGACATTCACGGCAGTAGACATCACCAAACTGAGATTCAAGCCGTTGTTCATCTGGATCATCCTCTTCCAAGTGGGGGTGAGTTTAGGTGGCTATGCTTTGCTTAGACTATTGAACGTCAACGAAATCATTGCGGAAGGCGTGCTTATTGGGGTTTTGTGTCCCGTGGCTGCTTCGGTAGCTGTGGTGAGCACCATGCTGGGTGCCGACCGCAATACCGTGACTTCCTATTCCATCATCGGCAACCTGATGGTTTCCCTCGTGGCACCCGTCTATTTCTCTTTCATCGGTGTGAACCAAGACATGCCTTTCCTCGAATCTTTCCTGCAAATCCTGAGACGTATCGGAACAGTCATTGGACTGCCATTCATCGTAGCTTTTGCCCTACAACTATGGTGGCCCAAAGCCAACAAGGTCCTGAGCCGCTATAAAGGTCTGGCCTTCTACTTTTGGGCTGTCGCCCTGTTCCTTACCTTGGGTCAAACCATCCATTTCATTTTCCTCAATGGCAAAGGCAACTGGAACAGTATCCTTTGGCTCGGCATCTCAGCTTTGCTGTTCTGTATCATCCAATTCAGTTTGGGCAAATGGATTGGGCACAAATATGGTGACACGATTGCTGGCGGACAACTGTTGGGACAGAAAAACTCCGCCATGGGCATTTGGATGGCCAACCATTACCTGCATCCTTTGGCTTCGGTTTATTTGGCTTTCTACTCTGTCTTGCAGAACTTGTTCAATAGCTGGCAGATTTGGTATTACGGGCGGAAAAAAGGATAGAGATTCCCTTCCTGACGCGCTTCGCGTCTTAGCGAGGAGGAACGACGAAGCAATTCAGGGGTTAAGCTTTCTTTCTGGATTGCTTCGTTCCTCGCAATGACGGTGGCCTGTAACGCCTACGAATCGTAAACGCCACAAGCCGCCGCTTGATAACTGATGATAACCTCCATTCCCTTCGGGAATCTCAATTACCTAATCACTATCTTCTGCATCTTAACGTCGTTGCCGTTGATCAACCGCAACACATAAACCCCAGGTGCCATCCCGCTTGTAGAGACGCAATGCATTGCGTCTCTACAGACGATGACACGTCCCATCATGTCAATCACCTGCAAGGTCCCTGAGCCTGTCGAAGGGCCGCCATTTATGATGATGTTGCCGTCGCTGACATACGCGAAATTCCCCTGGTCACTGCCAACGACGTCCTCAATGCCAGTACTGTCGAACAGCACAGCGCGGATCATCCAGGTAAGATAGACGGAGAGGTTGGTGTAGACATCCCAACTGTTGCTCCACAGGCTGAAGTGGTACCATGAGCCGTCAGGGTTGCCGCAATAGCTGGTAATAGCAAGGGGAGCAGCCGAACCCGTAGGATCGTTAAAGCTGAAAGTGACCCAGATGGTCTGATCGGGAGCGAACGACAGGATGTTATCAAGTTCTAATGTGCGCCAGCCTTGCTCGCCATCAAGGGAATAGGTTTGGGTGTAGACAGGCGTGTTGCCGTTGAGGGACTCGCCTTCGTAAATGTTGAGCGTGTAGCCGCCCGCGAAGGCTGTAACTATTTCACTTTCAACATCCCGAACACAATTTGTACCTGACCCGCATCATCGGTTACTTGAAGCGCGTCAGCAATTTCAGCGAGCCACGCCAAGAGGAAGCCGCCCGCCGTCACTATGGAAAAATGGAGATGGACCGATGCTAAAATACGCCAATTTTGATATCGTCTTCCAGGAAGTTCCTGAAGAAGTGACGCTTGCCATTAATATCACTAACTGTCCCAACCAATGTCCTGGTTGCCACAGCAAGTATTTGTGGGAAAACACTGGTAAACAACTGGACACTAAGGAATTGTATCGTCTTGTAGAGCAATACAAGACGGGTATCACCTGTGTATGTTTCATGGGCGGTGACAATGAGCCTGAGTCGGTGGCCCAATTGGCCCATCAAGTCAAGAAGGACTATGGTGTAAAGGTAGCCTGGTATTCGGGAAAAAATGACCTGCCTCAAAACGTCTCCACCGACCATTTCGACTACATTAAAATTGGACGCTACGTGGCTGAGTTAGGTCCTTTGGACAGCCTTACCACCAACCAACGCATGATGAAACGCCTGGCCGACGGCCGCGTGAAGGACATCACGGAGTGGTTTAGGCGAAACAAGAAAGTTGAGATTGTTGAAAACGAGCCATGAAAAAACTCCAGCAAACGCTGGAGTTTTTTTGTTTTGAACCATTTGTAGTAGGCACATCTATTTGTAGTTCTTGATGTATTCAATAGCCGCGTCAAACTGGGGCATGAAGCTGGTGTTGTGGTCTTTGAAGAGCACTATTTCATCGGGTGTGACGCCAATGCCTTCAAGTACCTTGCCACCCACTTGCGCCTCAAATGTCGAGGTGTAGATGTAATGATTCATATTGTTTTGGTCTCCAAAAGGCCCTCCGTAGTTGAGATCGATGAACGAAACAGGCTGCAGAGGCCCCGTGGCACCGTAGGTACGCTCGCCGATGACATGAACCGTAGGCATCACGTGCCTCATGACGGCAGGTTCAATCTCGCCCATGCTGATTGAACAGATGTTAGTAAGGACGACGAAGGGGATATTTTCGGCGGTGATGTCGCGGTGGTAGTCGGGCTTCGGATCGATGTAATAGGAAACCCAAGGCGAGTACTCAAGTCTTCCAGGACCTTCCTTGTAACGGGTCTTCAGTACCTCGGTGCGTTCGTTGATGAAGGAGCCGACGAGATAGTCGAGGTCATCTTGGCAGCCGCCACCATTGGCGCGGTTGTCGAGAATGATGCCGGCCAACTGCTCACGGGGTGTTTCCTTGATGGCGGTCAACCATTTGTCCACAACGGCTTTAGCGGCTTGAGCCGAGGCTGAAGTGCCGTTCATCACGTATGAAATGACAGCCGCCGACTGCCAGAAGTAAGGTATCTTGCGACCATCGGGCAACCTAAACAAGAAATAGTAGTAAGAAATACCCGTGCCAATCTCTTCAAGCATGCCGTCAAACGATTCCTGCTCCTCAATGTTGTCAAGCAGGGTCATCTCAGCATCCATTTGGTATTTGAAATATACCTGTAACAAAAAAGTAGGTATAGTAAAATAATCCCTTTTCTCAACCTCAATCTCGCCAGGGCTGACGTAGAAATATGGTAACGTGTCGGAAACGGCGGGGTGAAGGTTTTTAATTACTATGGCCATGTGATGGTCTCTCAGACCGCCCATCGCACCTGTGTAGAGTTCGTTTAGATCGTCCAAAGTCACTTCCTGGCCGGCTTCATGCTGCGCGTCAAGGGCATGGAACTTGGGCATGTATTCTTCGTAGACGGCATCCCAGTCGGTTTCGTCAACATCCCAAAACACATAACCCGAACTGAGGCTTTTCCAAAGGTATTCGAACTGTGTGGAATAGCTGTCGTAGGCCAATTTGTCCGTTTCTCCGATATAGGGGTGATAGTCGGCATCTTTGCGGCAACCACTGAAAATCAAGGCAATCAGTGCCAATATAATGATATTTCTTTTCATAGTCGTTCGGTTTTAGAATTTGTAATAAACGCCAAGGTCGATGGAAAGGGTGTTCAGATAGCGCGGGTCGCTCAAGTGCGCGTAACTCTTGCGGTAGCTGACGAGGTCATAATAATAAAGCGCGTCAAGGTTAAGGCCAACATGGTCAGTAATGTCCCAATTCAAGCCCACACCGCCAACGAGACCGGCTGTGAAGCGTTGGTCTTCGCTGTTAAATTCGCGTTTTTGGTTGAAGTCATCGAAAAACACGTAATAGTCAGTCATCCAGTAGGTTGTTCCCTTGATACGGGATTGCAGCCAGTAGCCAGCAAAGCCGCCGCAAAGCAGGTGTCCACGCAATGCCTCGCCGCCAAACGAAAAGTCGGCCATCACGGGGAGCATCAGGTAGTCGTTGCGATACTCGGTGAAAACTGGGTCTAGATAGTTAAGGTTGCGGTCCATGCGGTGGGAGCGTTTCATATAGCTCAAGTCGGCACGGAGGGCAATCCAATCGTTGAACTCGCAACGGGCTTGAAAACCAGCATCGAAGCCGCTTAAGCGCGAGTAGGTCTCGTCGATACGTCCTGCAATGGAACGGTCGGGCGAGGTGCAGGTCCAGCCTCCCTTGATGCCAATCGCCCACTGGGCCTTGGCTTCGGTTGCCGTCCAACACAGAAGGACGGCGAGCACAAAGATGATTCGTTTGTTCATTTGCTTGATGGTTTTTCTAATAATTATTGAATAATGATTTTTTGTGTTTTCACATTGTTACCGTTGATGAGACGTAAAACATATATGCCAGGTGTCATCCCTGTGGTAGAGACGTGGCGCGCCGCGTTTCTGCAGACGATGACCCGTCCCATCACATCCACAATCTGCAAAACGCCCTCGCCGTCGACGATGATGTTGCCGTTGCTGAAATACGCGAAATTCCCATGATTATTGTCAAAGATGTCTTCTATGCCAGTTTCATCGACCAGCACAGCGCGGAGCATCCAGGTAAGATAGACGGAGAGGTTGGTGTAGACATCCCAACCATTACTCCATTGGCCAAAATGGTACCATGAGCCGTCAGGGTTGCCGCAATAGCTAGTAGTGGCAATGGGAGCTTCCGAACTAGAAGAGGCGTTGAAGCTGAAAGTGACCCAGATGGTCTGCTCGGGAGCGAACGAAAGGTTGCTATCGAGTTCTAATGTGCGCCAACCTTGTTCGCCGTCAAGGTAATAGGTCTTGGTGTAGACAGGCGTGTTGCCATCAAGGGTCTCGCCTTCGTAGATGTTGAGTGTGTGGTTGCCATGGGTTTGGTAGTAGAGCTGCACGGCGGAGAGGCTTTTTCCCTGCCGCATCGAGGCGGGGATACGCATGCCCCACTCAACATTGCCGTACTCGCCATAGGGGTAGCGGTCGGTGTTGTAGTTGTAACTATAGCTTATGGTGTCGCCGGTGATGCGCTCGAAATAGGCGGTGTCGTCGTAGTCTTGTCCTATGGCGAGGAACGAGAAGGGGATGTTGCGTTTGCCTGTGGCCATACCCACATAGCGGCAACCTTCGGCGGCACTCACCTCTAAGTTCACTGTGTCGTAAGTCTGATAGGTGCCGCTGCCTGTCACCGTGCCTAGTGCTGGGTCGTTACTGACGACGCTGATGATCGAGGGCTCACCCGTTGGCATGGAGGCGGGATAAAGACCGAAGAGGGCACAGGCTTTGGTATTGAAGCAACATATCGGATTTCCGCCCATACTTCCCGCACCAGGTGCAAGCGAGTCGATGAGATACCAAGCATCGTAATACCCAGCCCAGCCCCAGTTGACATGGAACATGCCGATACTGTCGTAGCCGTCGAGGACGAAAGCGTGACCCCCATTATAAGGATCAACGGCAGTATAATACACGGGACGGCTTGCGTCAAGCTCGTCACGCACCATGGCGTCCCACTCAGCATCGCTGTATGAACCCTTATGCAGACCATATAACATGGGATTGTAGCGGAAATAGGTCTTCAGGGCGTTCTCGGCGCAGGCGTAATCCAACCTGCCTGCCGAGACGGAGTAGGAACCGCTGCCATTCGGGCCGTAATTCATATCTACCGACACTCCGGCGTGATACATCAAGGTGGCCACGGCATCGATTTCTTCCTCGGTACAAGCGTTACTCAACGTGTCGGGCATATGGTTCCAGTCGTAGTAGGTGTTGCCGAAGTCAGCTGAAAGGATGCCGTAGTTCGATTCATAGCTGTTGCTGCCATAGCCCACCTCGGGCCAATGCCAGTAACGCATGATCTGCGCCATAGCCGTTGCAACGCAGCCGGTGGGACAATAGTCCAAGGAATCTGGGTCATATGGGCAGTGTTTGCTGTAGGGATAGGCCTGGTACCAACGTGAGGTCATCAATGGGTCCACCCATGTGGTTCTGCTTTGCGGGATGCCTTTGCTCCAACGTTCCCATTCCTTGGCCACCCTGGGCGAAGGGATAGTGGTGACTTCCTTCACGGAGGCTATTTCTTGCCGATAGCCGTCAATCCATGCGGCCACATGTTCGGGCATCGTAGCGGGGTCGAAGGTGCCGTCAGGCGAATAGGCTAGCACGGGGCGCACACGGTCGTCAGCGGCCATGAGGACAAAGCCTTTGCCGTCGGCTCCGGTAAAGAGAAAACATCCGTCAAGGCGGACAGTAGTGGCATCGACAACGGCCTTGTTGAGCACGCGAGCTGCGATGCTCGCGGCAGTGGCTTTGTCGACAGGTTTGGCCTCCATCCTTCCGGTGAGACCTGCTGCCAAAACGAGGGCAGCAACGATGGTGATGATGCGTTTCATAAGTTATTTAATAACAATTTTCTGCGTTCTAACGTCATTTTCGTCAATCAACCGTAAAACGTACACGCCAGGCGTCATTCCTGCAGTAGAGACGTTGCGCGCAACGTCTGTACTAACAACGATATGGCCCATAACATCCACAATCTGCAAAACTCCTTCGCCATTAACAATAATGTTTCCATTGGAAATGAACGCAAAGGTCCCTGAGCCCGTCGAAGGGACGTCCGTCTCTTTGGCGCAGAACACCAGTTTGAATCGGCTGGCATAGTCTGTCGTATTGGCCTCAAACGTATAGCTCGGGTTGACCAGAAGGTCGATGTCATTACCAGTCATGTTGTCGATGAGGTGCAGATAACTGAACTCCACATCCTTGCTGCCGATGTTCAGCGTGTAGGTACCGTTTTCCTCAGCCTTGAAGTCGACAGGCAGCTCGCCTTGGGCTTCGCTGCATACTACAGCGTAATCCCTACCTTCCTGTGGGATATAGAGCTTGCTGTGGTTCTGATTGAGTTGGAATTTCTCCAAACTGCGGCCTTCGCCAAAACGGATGCGGGCGTTGTCGATGAAAGCGTTGCGGTCACGCGTAATGCTCAGGTTGAGTGCCCTGCCTTGGGTAGGAGCTGTCGTGGTGAAACTGACAGCAGTTTCAGTTTCTGTCGTCTGCACAAAGACACCTTGCATCGGGGCGATGGCACCATCGGCAGTGGTAACCTCATCGCCAGCTTCGTTAAGGACATAGAAATCTCGACCGTCGGCCAGATAGGCATCGCAGACGAAGGGGTTACCCACGAGATTCCAACCTGCAAAATCGGCATTGGCGTCGTAGGTCACAGGCACGCTGATGTCGGCGTTGGCGCGGTTGAGCACGCCGTTAAAGGCCAGTGTTTTGACCGTGTCGTTGGCGTAGAGATAGCCTGTGCCGTTGGTCAAATTGAAGGGGGCTTGTTTGTAGTTCTTCCATTCGAGTTCTTCGCTTTGGTTGAACCAGTACAGGTCGTAGTTGCCCGAGGTCATTTCAAGGGTTTCAGGGTCTTGCACGTCGGCCACGGGATTGGTAAGGAGGTAATACCCGCCGTCGCCGCTGTAAGCCGCGATGTTCTTCTTCACTGTGGCCACCACGCCTTCGTTGTTGTGGATGAGTTGTCCACCGTCGGCGATGGTGATGGAGCCATTGTCGATAACAATCTCATTAGCCTCTGCGGTGTAATTATTGGGAATGACCGCCTGGCCTTCAATGTGCACTTTTTGGCTACCATCAGGAAGGGTTTCTATAGCCCAGTTTTCGGGATTGTTCCAGTAACCGTCCTTGTAGAAGAGGTTATCGGAGGTGAGGTCGTCCAAGTCAATAAAGATGTTGTTGTAGCCTTCAATGTCGAGCACTACGGCTTCCGCATCGGAAAGGGGCATCTCCAGAATCTCAAAGAAGACGTTAAATCCGGGTAAAGTGGTGGTCGAATCTACAACTCTCAACGATGTTCCATCGAGGTATAAAGCGGTATAGTCATTTATGTCTTTATTGAGATCGTCCGCTGTCATGTAGTTGTAATTGCCAAGGATGGAAAAGCCTTTGTATTGGTTTTCGTCGAATCTGATTTTCATTCCTGGTGGCAACGAGCGCTTGATGGTTACAGGGTAGAAATAGGGATTGTTGACATTTTCAGAAACCTTCACGAGATAGGGCTTGTCGGCATTGATTGCAGTGGTGTCCTTGAAATGGTAAACTATTACCCTGTTTTCAAAGGTGATGGTGTCGAGGACTCTCAGTGTAGCACCTTCCAAATAGGTACCCGAGAGGTTTGGCACGTCGAAAGGCAGACACAACGTATTCCACGCCACGTCTTTTGAAAGTGTCAAATTATTAATGCCAACAAGGGTGGACACGCCTTCTTGGTCATGCAGCACCATTTGGTTGTCAAGATTAACGGCATCAAGGCTGATATGATATAATTCTGTTGTCACGTGAACGACAGTGTTGCCGGAAGCTAAAAGCACAGTGAAAGCATCAAAAGCAGTACCATAAATATGGGCTGTCGCTCCATTTGTAGCGGTTATTCTCTGGATGTCATAATCCAAACCTTCTGCTGAAATGGTTCCACAAACAGTTTCCCCTGAACCGGCATAGTAGGTATAAAAGACTTCTATATCATTGATATCCTCTACATATCTTACCCCTGCCAATTCCAAACCAGGACTGTGGGCAATGATACCGCTGACATCGTATTCAGCTATCGGTTCGGGTGTTGTATCGATGAATCCGAATACAAATTTTAGATTGTCATTGTTTTCAACGGTGATGCTGTAGGCACGCTTGGCGTTACCTGCCATACTTTCAGTGATGCAATAACAATTGTTTGTGGAAGAATGAACCATACCATAGGTATTATCGAACATTCCACAGAAGGTGTAATTATTTATTCTTCCACCATAGCTTCCATTCTCAAAACAATGGTTCACAATCTGGTTGCTGGGTGTGCCGAAACAAGTGATGACACCAGCATAGGTCGTTGGATAATCAACTCCTGAATCGATATATTCGAAACGGCCATCAAACAGACACCCATTCACTGTGTTGGTAACCTTGTCGGTACCTGACGATATTGAAGCTCCTATAAAACCGCTCATTCGTGTGAAACTGCCAGTAATCAAGACCGAAACATGGCAGTTAGTGATGGTGTTTTGAACATTTTCATTCCCGTTGTCGCGGCAAAAGCCCACCAATCCTCCGACCGCAGAACGTTGCTTGGTGGTCGAAATGCTTCCTCCGACAATCAAGTTCTTGATTTCTGCATTGCGGATGGTTCTGAAAGGACCAATAAAAGCTTCGTTATAAACGCCTCCATCTCCTGTTGTGAACGCATAATTCACAATTAAGGTGTGACCGTTACCGTCGAAGGTGCCAGTGAACGGGTGGTCCCAAGTGCCCACCATGGTGTTGACTATGAAGTCTTTCATCATGATGGCATTGACCGATTGGCCAGCCTGCGTTAGTTCGTTGACGTATTCCCAGTCGGCGGAGCCAAAGAGTGGTAACGGGTCGCCGTTGGGGCACAAATCACCGACAAAAGTGACATTCGCAAACAATCCGTGTGTATTAACCCAGTCTTGGTAAGCCGAGGCGAGCACATGGAATCTCGTGGCTCTATTTGGAGCAAAGTCTCCAATGGCACTATACCAAGTAAATGGTCCAGGACCATAGTAATACACATCCTCCATACCGGTGCAGCCTTGAAACATAAATAATCCCATGGTTCTTATCGACGATGGAATAATCAAACTCTTCAGGCTGCTGCAATTCATCAGCATGCGCATAAGTCCATTATAGTCATCGGATATCGTTTGCGCTTCTTCGTTTATTTTGAAAAAGGATATATCAAGTGTTTCGAGCTTGGAGCAGTTGTAAAACATACTGTCGAAATGGACAACATTATCTGTTGTAAATGTATTCAAATTGACACTTGTCAAGTTTGAGCAGTTGGAGAACATTTTTCTCATATTCTCACAATTTTGTGTATAGAAAAAGTAAAAGTCGAGCGTGGTCAACCCTTGGCAGTCTTCAAACATTCGTCCCATCGACTTCACTTTTGCAGTGTTGAAATGTGTCAATTCAATATCTTCGCTGGTCAGATTTTGGCAGCCTCTGAACATGGAACCCATGCCCAACACTTCTTCGGTGTCGAGATATTCCCATCCGACTATGGTGTCGAGATTGGCGCAACCACAGAACCATTGGACGGTAGTCTCTGGACGGGCGAATTGGAACGAAGGGGCAAACTCAACGCTTTGAATATCGTTGGCGTGTTCTGTAATCCAAGCTGGTGTACTCTCTGTCACATCATTCCATATGTTTAAATCATAAGTGGTTCCTGTGCGCTCGCTTCGCATGCCGTCATAATAGAAAGTCAAAGAGTGGTCAGAAGCATTATATACCGTGTATGCCTCGGCATTTTCATCGTAAGTATTGTAGATGTTTTCAAAACGTCCCCAGCCGTCAGGTGTGATCCAACCCAAGTTTGAATTGGAATATAAAGCAGTGCTATAGGCTTCTTGACTGCTTTCAGGCACACATAGCATGATGCCGTATGAGTAGATCTGGCTGTCGCCAATACCTCCAGTGTGGGATTTGAATACGTCGTTGTATTCCCATGTGGGCGGTGTGGTGGCGTGGCAGTCGATTTTGTAAAGATACGGCAAATCGATAAATGCGCCCGTGCCGATGCTGGTGAGGGCGGAAGGTAACTCCACCTTAAGCAGTGCCCGGCAGCCTTGGAAGGCAAAGTCGCCCACTCGGGTCACGTTGGCGGGCAGATGCACTTCCGTAATCTTTGTGCATAATCTGAATGCCATATTCGAAACCTTGGTGACTGGGTATTCTTGATTATTATAAGTAATGGCTGCAGGAACCACCACATTGCCTACCGAATACTGCGGGATGCAGGCATTGTTGCCCGAGCCTAAGTAGGCTTCAGAGCCCATGATGATGTATTCGGCTGTCACCGTCTTGTCGTCAATCGTTACAGTGCCGTGCACCAAACCGTCGGCCATTGCAACAGCAGGAAGCAAATATAGCAAGCTTGCCAATATGAAGAATTTGTGTCTATTTCTCATGATGCAAAGTATTAAAGTTCGTCCAAATAATCAGATAAATGTTCTTTCATGGTTTCGATTTCATCTGTGGTCTGGTGTACAGAAGCCTTTGACAGTACCCTAATGGCTTTAAATTCCGCTGTGCCAAGGAAGAATGCTTTTCCGGAATTCACATGGTCAAATGGGAGTATATAGCCAGAGTGAAACTTGAGGACCCAGTCGGGGAAGGAGTTGCCGGCACTTTCGCGATTCACCTCGGGCACTACGGTGTCATAGCGGCTGTGATAGAGACACAGGGCATGCTGCGGTGTCCAGCCTTTGGTTAAGTTGTTGCTTGCCAAGGCAAAATGAAGGTCTTCCATCAATCCGCGATGTTCGGGCAAGGGAATACCTGCCTCCGAGGTGTAAGTGTCTGAGTAGGCTGAATATAGGGATTGGAAATAAGCTAATCCAGCTTCGTTGATGATTTGATTCAGCTTTAGCGGCCAGTTATCGCCGAAATAATTCTTCCATGCAGCTGTAATGTCATTAGTCGTTTTTTCCTTTGCGGTGAGCCAATCGAGGATGCCGCTGTTCAAGAACCATGGTTTCAGATAATCACTTACTTGGTGGTCCTTCATATAGGGGTTGTAGTCGCACATACCCTTCAGAATAAGGGGCAACACCACAGGCATCGACATAGGATCGCCTTCATTGTATTGATTGGTGTAGTACATCAGCGTGGCCATGGGGTCGTAGGGGCCGTCACCGCACACCGAGCCGGCCAATTGAAGCTCGTCGGTGAGGTCGTTCTGCTCGATGAAACGCTGGGTTGCCATCGCCACTGAGCCGCCTTGCGAGTAGCCCAAGCAGATACTGCGCCAACCATCGCGGAAGGGGTGTCGTATGTCATCAATCCTAGGAGAGCTCTTATAAAGCGCGATGCCATATCGCACACCGTCCACCACTTGGCGGGCGGTGAGCTCTTGATAGAGATAGGGATGGGCATTGCTGCGAGTGATGCCATAGCCCTCATAGTCAGGCATGATAACAAGGTTGTAGTAGGCTCTGTCACTCTGGAGCGAATGGAATAACAGTCCGCTGCCAGCGTGATTCATCATCATGCTTACATCCGTATCATAGTTGTCGTCGGTGTATGCCGAGGGGCATTCTTTGTTGCTGGTGATGGTGACGTGGCAGCCGATGATGACATTGTTGATGTAGTCGCAGTCCTCGTCGGGCATACAAGTCAGCGCGCTGAGCAGCACAGGTCTGCCTTCAGCATTGATGGAAGGATAATTGAACCGGTACCAATAGATGTCGAGCCATGAGTTGTTGTCTTCGCCGTAGAACTCCGAGCCGTTGGAGCCGTTGCCTCGCTGGGCGTTGCGTTGGTTGGCGGTGCCACTTGGAGTGTTCCATTCGATTTGGGTCACACTGCATAGCGTGTCGGTGTGGTGGGTGAGTGAATCGGTCACGATTTTCACCTTCACCGTCATGGTGGCATGCCCCAACTCAGTGATGGTGGCATCTTCCGCATTGACCTCGGCTGGAATGTTGTCAAGCGGAACCTGCGCCCATGCTATCGGCCCGAAGGCGAAGAGGGCGAGGAGGATGAGGGATAGTTTTTTCATTTGATTATTGTTTGTTATTGTTGAATTGTTGTCTTGTTGGGTTTCCCTTTCAGGGAATGGAGTGTTTGCGTTTTTGTGAAGGACGGCGGCATCAGGCACTTTCTGGCTTGCCACCACTTCAAGCCGCCGCTTTCCACTCTTGTCTTTCTCTCCATTCCCCGTAGGGGAATCTTGTTTTTCTATCATTTTTTAGTTGTTTAGTTGTTCAGTTGCAGGTCGCTGACTTCTGTGGGTGCTGTCCCCCGTAGGTCGCGACCTACGGTTAGGGTAGTGTCGTCCCTTCGGGACGGGTCTGGCGGGGTTTGGGTTGCTGGACGCTGCCGTTTTGCCTTGCTTCATCGATTTCTTTTTGCAGCTGCATCAGTTCATTCATCTTCGAGGAACTCTTGGTGTCTGTGTCCTTTATGCCTGCTTTGATCTGCTTGCGCTCATCGTAGTAGGCTTTTATCTCCTCGTTGGTGACACCCGTGATCTGCTGGCACTGGGCAAACAGATGCTGCATATTCACTAATAGCCCGTTACAAAAGATGGCATAGCCGCAGAAATCAAAATAGAGCGTGCGCTTCAGGGAGTAAATGGGCGATTCGGAGGCAATAGCGTTGCTTATCGATTCGCAGATCATCGTTTTGAAATTATTGCGGGCTTGATAGAAATCAGCCACGTTCTCGGTGAAGAGCACATTGCCCACCGTGTTGATCGTCTCGATACTTGACGAGAAGATTTGCTCGGTGGTCTCCGTAAACCCCGCAGAGGGCATCTGCGAAGCAAGCCGGAACCTCAACACGTCGAACTGAGTGGTGTCTTGTGCAATCTGCCTCTGAATCAGCATCGACTGGTAGAGCATCGAGTCGGCTTTCTGCACCGACTGCAGCGAGTTGTACATGTCGTACATCACCATCATCACAATCTCGCACTTCTCACGCTGTTTACTGTGGTGGTTGATGATGGCCGCAGTGCCAAAGGTGAGGATGATGGAGATGGAAATACCAAGGACGGTGCGCAGCAGGCTTTGCCAAAAATCCTTGCCTCCTTTCACTTTCGGGGCGTCGGGTAGCGGGCTTAATGCATCTTGGGTGATTTGTTCCATGCTTTGACTTGAATTTAATACTTTTTGGGTATTGTCACCTAGGTTTGTTTTTAAGGACGCAAAATTACACTAAATCAAGATTTTAGCAGGCTATTTCTATTCGGCAATTTGTACATTGGAGTCGGTGATTTGCAAACTTTTACCAATTAGATTCGGCAAAATGTAAACCAATTCGGCAAAATGTAAACCTATTGCGGTTTTTTCAACAGTCTTGTTGGTCAGTGTAGGCAAATGGATTATTTTTGTAGGCAAAACCACGTAACAATGATGCGCATATTTAGTTTTATTGACGCGAGACTGCGAGACTACGGGACGATGACTTGTGACTATGACAATGACTGCTTTAACCAAAAGCTGAAACTTCAGCATTCCCGTAAAAGCGGTCATGGTCATTGTCAATGGTCATTGTCAAAAAGTCCCGAAGTCCCGTGTCCCGAAGTCAAAAGATATTGTAGTTTAATTCTGAATACTTACTTATGGTTTGTCATTTCTCTTTTCCTGTGCGGTTGCGGCCAACATACCCAGCCTGCGCCCCACTCCGACCGCTATAGTGTGGACACGCTGAAAAGACTGGCCGCCATCGACCTTGATGCCGCTTATCGGCGTGTCGGCGAAGGCGAACAAAACGGCGAGCTCTCGGCATTCGAATCGGCCAGCTTGTGCGCCAACCTAACCTACCAATACACCGACAATAACCCCTTGGCGATGGAATACTGCCGCAAGGCACTTGCAGCCTCTGACGACGCGGACGACGAACAGCTCGTGGAAACACTCTATCTGCTGAGCACTATAGCGGAAGCGGAAAAGGACTTCCAAACCTGCATCAACGCCTGCTCTGCAGGCAAGGAGGTCGCCCATCGGAACAAGATGAAGTTTGATGAGTATTCATTCGACTTCCACGTAGGAAAATGCAAACTCGACATGGGTCTGAAAGACGAGGGGTTGGCACTCATGTCATCCTCCGTCGACAAGGCCATACAGGTCGTGGACGGTGAGGGCGAATTCGGACACCTTATTTATTCTGTCAACAACCTGATAAATTGCTATATCATAGTCGACAATATGGAAGATGCGCTTCATGAGTCAAATCTCTTCGAACGTTTGATTAATGAAATGGAGGCCAAATATCCACAGGCGAAGCCCTATTGCGACCAATGCCGCTTCGACCTCCATTCCAATCGTGCCATCGCCAAAATCACCCTTGGTCGCCCTCAAGAAGCCGAAACCGACTTCGCCCAAGCCCTTGCCTTCGATTATGCCCAAAGCTATCACGGCGGCGATATGCAGTTGCGTTATTATGCCGCTGCGGGCAACGTGGATTCTGTACTCAGCCTCTTGAACCGCTTTCCTTACCAAGAAAACGACACGGTGCAAAGGCTCTATTGCAGGCGACTTTTGCGTCTTGAACAAGCCTATCGCGTGGCAGGCGACACAGCCATGGCCAACCTGTACCAATGCCGCATCGACACTTTGTCACAACTTATCGACCGAAGGGAACAGGAGCAAGGCACCGCCGTGAATGCCGCAAAATATGAGACGCAACAATACAAGATGGAATTGGACGACCTGTCGAAGAATACCAAGAAAATGAAAGTTATTTTGGTCGTGTTTGTTCTGCTATTGCTGGTGATCATTCTAGTCTTGTATTGGAAAAACAAGCGGAAGATGGCGAAATCGACTGAGGAATTGAGGCAGAAGACCAAGTCGATGGAGCAGGAAATGACGCGGCTTCAAAAGCAGGTACACATCATCGCCCGCGACAACAGCCAGACTTCGCCCCAAGCTACCCAACAAGCCGCCAAGTCACTAACGGCCTTCATCGAGGGGCAACAGCTCTACCTCAACAAGGACCTCTCACGCGCACTGGTAGCCAAAATGATGGGCTGTTCGCATCAAACCATCACCAAGATGCTGAACGAGATACAGCCCGACCTTTCCTTCCCCGACTACATCAAAGGGCTGCGCATTGCATACGCGCTCAAACTCATCAAGGAGAAACCTGGACTCACCGTGCAGCAAATCGCCGACCAGTCGGGTTTCTACAGCATCAGCAACTTTGAACGCGCCTTTAAAACGATTACGGGGAAGACTCCAAGGGAGTATATGAAGGGGCAGGATTAGTATCAGTTCACAAAAACAGGATATTGAGGACATTGGAACCTTCGTTTTTTGAGGGCGCAATGGTACGAAAACAATGCATTGGTAGCGTGTGTTTTGCGAAATTTATGTATTTTTGCAGCTGAAAGCTAAAAACGTTTGGATTATGACAGCATTGGAATTGAATGCCCAGATTTGGCGCAGCATAGCTGAAATAGCCGATGATGAATCGCTGATGAAGCAGTTGGCAAAGTACTTGAAGAAGTTGGCTGCCAAGAAAGAAAAAGATGAGACCTTGGTGTCAAAAGAGGAGTTCATGGCCAGCCTCGATCGTGGCGAGGAAGAGTATAGACAAGGGAAATGTGTCCGTTTGTTGCCAAACGAGTCGGTCTCAGAAATGCTTAGGAGGAGCGGACTCTGATGTATAATATTGATTTCACCACTGAGGCTCGAGAAGGGCTGGCTCGGCTGGAAAAGAGTGAGCCTAAAGCCTTTGCAAAGGCTGTGCGCTTCATCGACGAATTAAAAGAACATCCCAAGACAGGTCTGGGACATCCCGAACCGTTGAAGGGTATGCCCGAAGGCCGATGGAGTCGCGAGATTACAAAGAAGCACCGTATGGTTTATCGTATCTTTGAAGGGGAAGTCCTTGTTCTCGTGCTCAGAAGCTACGGACATTACGACGATAAATAACTGGTCGATACCAATCTAAAACCACAACATCCCTCGCATCGTTCCTCCTCGCAATGACGGCGGCCTGTAACGCTTACAACCGTAAACATCACAAGCCGCCGTAGGATAAATAGAAAGCGACTCCCGAAGGGAATCTCAATAGGGCTTTACAGTGAACTATAAGCCGGCGAGAAGGTGTCGCCTTGCGAGACATCGCCCGTGCTCAGGCCTTTCTTCAACCAACGCGAACGTTGCGCCGAAGTGCCGTGGTTGAAAGTCTCGGGCATAGTGCGACCGTAAGCCTGTTTTTGCAAGTAGTCGTCACCAATTTTTGCAGCGGCATTGAGGGCTTCCTCAATGTCGCCGTCTTCCAACGAGCCAAACATCTTGTTGTCGTTGTAAGCCCAAACGCCTGCAAAGAAGTCGGCCTGCAACTCAAGGCGCACACTGATTTCATTTGATTGTTTTGTGTCGCGGCCATATTGCGCCATCTGTTGGTGTGCCTGACCCAAGATGCCAAGCTGGTTCTGAACATGATGCCCCACCTCATGGGCAATGACGTAGGCGTATGCAAAATCGCCATCGGCACCAATCTGTTTCTTCATGCTCTTGAAGAATTCAAGGTCAAGGTAAACCGTTTCATCAGCAGAGCAATAGAACGGTCCACTGGCCGAAGTGGCATTGCCACAGCCCGAGTTGACGGCATCACTGAAGATGACCATCTTGGGAGGTTGGTAGGTGCGTCCCATCTTCTGGAACTCTCTTGCCCACACGTCTTCGGTACCTGCGAGAATGCGCTTGCAGAAGGTCATAAGTTCCACATCGACTTCGCTGTAATCCTTGCCGTCTTCGACATATTCGGTGCTCGTACCTGGTTGCATTTGCTCCATAACAGCACTGGGGTCGCCACCCAATAAACTAATTATCAAATAAATAATAATACCGCCAATACCGATACCACCGGCTGCGGCAACAGTTCTCTTCCCTCTGCGGTCTTCCACATTGGTACTTTCTCTGCGTCCTTCTAATTTCATGATGATTTGATTTTGAGGATTAATAATGGCACAAAAATAGGAAAAAACCTGAAAACAATTCCGTTTTTCCGAAAAATCCGTAATTTTGCCTATTTAATATCATTCCAAACTTTGAAATTAAATCTTTAAACCCCAAATCCCATGAAAGCTTTCGTCAACGACACAGAAGTGCGCACCTATTATGGCGCCAAAGTGAAATCTGTTGTGCTTGCCTATTGCAGAGCCAACAACTTGCCGCTCAAATTGGACGACATCGAAGTAAAAGATGCCTACGGCAACGTCATCGACTTAGACGGTTCGCTGCGGGCCAATTCGAAAATCTTCGTCAAATTCTAAGGCTATGAAGAAACTGTCCAACATCCTTCTGGCAACCTTGTTTGCCATGCTTTTCCTTGCTGCATGCCAGCCTAAGGAACAAAAAATCTATGTCGTTTCGACCAACGACATGCATGCCAACATCGACAACCTCCCACAGATGGCTGCCCTTATCGACAGCCTTCGCGTGTTGTATCCCGACTTGCTTTTGTTCGGTGCCGGCGACAACCGCTCCGGCAACCCCATCAACGACCGCTATGTCGAACCCTGCCGCCCCATGTACGAGCTGATGAATGCCATCGGCTTCGACCTGTCCACTTTCGGCAACCACGAGTGGGACGGCGGCCCCATCGCCTTGCGCAACGCCTTAGGCTGGGCCAAGTTCCCCTTTGTCTGCGCCAACGTCACCTTCGATGACACCTTACAGATGCCCAATGTCTATCCCTACAAGATTTTTGAACGTAACGGTTTGAAAATCGGCGTCATCGGGGGCATCCAAGTGGGCGAAAACGGTATCCCCGATTTCCACCCGAAGAATGCTGGAGGTTCGCATTTCCGTCCCTTCACTGAGGTATTGCCCGAGTATTTACCCCAACTCCGCAAGGAATGCAATGCGGTGTTTCTCCTCACCCATTATGGCTTTGAAGACGACATGGAGACTGCCGCCAAATTCCCGGAGATCGATGCCATCTTTGGCGGTCACTCCCACACCCGCGTGGCCGAAAAACAACTCGTCGGCAACGTGATGGTCACCCAAGCCGAAGCTAAAGCCAAATACGTGACATTGAGCACTTTCACCTTTCGCAATGGCAAAATCGTAGACAAGGACATGCAGCTTCTTTCCGTCAAGGAATTCCCCAAACGCAATGAAAAAGTACTTGCCATGGTCAAGCAATACAACAGCGACCCGTATTTCTCGACCGTAATCGGCAACAACCTCACGCCTGTCAACAGCTACGAATCGCTCGGTTGCTTTATGACCGATGTCATCCGTTACATGACCGACTCCGAGATGGGCTTCCAAAACCCAGGTGGTGTGCGCTTCGACACCCTCTCCGTGCGCCCCGTGACCATCAAGGACATTGCCGCCCTCGACCCCTTCGACAACGAAATCATCCGCTTCACCTTGACTGGCAACGAAATCGTCAATCTGATCAAGTGCTGCTTCACCACCGATGGTGGCCCCATCTATTGCTCAGGTTGCTCTTATAAATATAAGGTGAATGAAAACGGTGAGATGACCGACGTCAGCGTGACTTTGGAAAACGGTAAGCCATTGGATATGAACGCCAAATACAACATCGTCATGAACAGCTATATGGCCTCGGTGTTCGACTTCGAACATGAGGACGATGGCGCAACCACCTTCCGCACCTCCAACGAACTGACCCTGGAATATCTGGCACAGCATCCCGACATGAATTATGGAAACGTCTCTCGGGTAACGGAGGAATGATTTTTGGCACGATTTTGGTAAAGTGATGCGTTGAACTACAAAACGAAGTCTAACCCTATAAAAAATCACCACTATGAAAGCCAAGAACATCCTGATGAGCATCCTGTTGGTAATGGGATCCATCGCAGCAAAAGCAGCCGGTTATCCACCCGAACTCGCCTTGGTCTCACAGCCCGTGATGGTGTATAACTACAACTCTATCACGGTCTACTACGACGTGGAGAACATCGGCGACTACACCTATAGGGGTTACGTCTCCCTCTATCTCGACCCTGACTATGGCTACAACTATGCCGAGAAATACGTCAGAGTGTATCCTGGCCGCATCAAGAGAATCGCCATCGACATCCCGATGCACCGCATCGACAGAAGACGTGCCTTTACCATCATGCCTTACTACGAGCTTGGCGATGAGCTCTACAGCTTCACCACCTTCGAATACTTTGACCCCATCAGCTTCTACTGGGATGGGCCGCGCACCGAGCGCTGGGTGGTCATCACCGTACCTCCTCGCCCGCACTACTACCACCGTCCTGGCACCTATCGCTACTACTATGACGGCTACCGTCCGCCGATGCCGCCTCCCGGACACGGTCCTGGAATGCCCCCGCCGATGAATCCTAAGTACCACACCTATGGTTACCACTACAACAACGGCGGTTATCCTGCGACTCACAACGAGTGGACGGAACCCGCGCCTGGCAACAATGAGCCCGCCCCTTCAGCTACGGTCAGACCGAAAGACAACGGTGGCAGCATGAGCTCGGGAAGCTACAACAGCGGTACTTCATCCACAGGCTCTGGAAACAATGGCTCAGTATCCGGAAGCAATGGAGGCTCGAATAGCCGCCGCCCGAAAGTCGACAACGGGTCTACGACAGGCTCAACTTCAGGCCACAACTCAAGTGGTACCAGTTCGTCAAGCGGACGCACCGGCAACGGCACCAGCACCCGCCCGAACACCAACAGCAGCTCAAGCGGTCGCACGGGAACAACAGGCTCCTCAAGTGGCAGAGTGAACAACTCGAACGACAACAGCCGCCCCAGCGGCACTAGCGGCACTAGCGGGAGCTCAAGCGGCAGAGTGAACAACTCCAGCAGCAACACCCGCAGCAGTGGCACCAGTGGAAGCTCAAGCAGCCGAGTCGGCAACAGCAACAGTGGCAACACGCGCAGCAGCGGTAACAGCTCGTCGAACGGCAGCTCTACCAGAAGCTCAAGCTCCAACAGCCGCAGTGGCTCAGGCAGCGGACGCAGATAACTAAATAAGAACAAATGATACGGATAAAAAGAGGGTGTGCCAATACTGACACACCCTCTCGCCATTATGAAGATAAAAAAACAACTGTTTTCATACTGGTTTACCCACACTTGGAATATCCGCAGTTACGGCAATGCTTACAGCCGTCCTCAAATACGAGCTTCTCGCCGCAGGTGGGGCATTTTTCTTTCTCATCGACCATGCCGTCAGGAACGTATTTCTTTAAGGCACGTGCTATGCCATTCTTCCACGTGTTGATACTTTCTTCCTCCACGTTGAGATTCTGAACCAATTCTATCACATATTGGATGGGCATGCCATGACGCAGAATACCTGAAATCAGCTTGGCATAATTCCAATACTCCTTGTCAAATGAGCGCGACAGGCCTTGCATCATCACATCATAACCGTCTTTATCAGTGTAGCGGAAGTCATAACGCGTGGCTTCACCTTTAATCTTCTCCTTGATAATCACGCCTTTATCGACGTATGGCGGCAAGAAAAAGTCTTCAGCTTTGCCCAAGAAAATCTCATAAGGTTTGCCATGCAGTTTGCCGACGAAAGCAATCCATTTCTCGTAGTTGTTCTGGAAACGGACCACATCACACTCCAACTCTTTAGGTCTGGGCGGGGCGGAGTTTTCGTGAATATCGTCAGGGCGAGCACCGTCTTGAGCCTCCACCTTCTTCTCCTCTTTCTTCTCGTCCTTCGAGACCAACACACCGTCGCGTGAGCCATCGCGGTATATGGTCATGCCTTTGCAGCCGCTCTCCCAAGCTGTCATATAGATTTGACTGACAAGCTCCTCCGTTGTCTCCTTAGGCACGTTTACAGTAACACTGATGCTATGGTCGACCCATTTCTGCATCGCGCCCTGCATCCTTACTTTGTTCACCCAATCGATGTCGTTGGCAGTAGCCTTGTAATAAGGCGACTTGGCGATGACTGCGTTGAGCTTCTCATCGTCATATTGCAGCACCTCATCCACATTGTAGCCATTCACCTCAAGCCATGTGATGAACTTATGGTGGAACACATTGTATTCCTCGAACGAGTTACCGGTCACATCGGTGAAGGTGACATGGACATCCTTGTCGTTGGCGTTCACCTTGCGGCGGCGCTTGTAAGCCACCATGAAGACGGGCTCGATGCCCGAGGTGGTCTGCGTACAGATGCTGACAGTGCCTGTCGGGGCGATGGTCAACATGGCGATATTGCGGCGACCTACGCGGCACATCTTCTGGTAAAGGTCTTCATCCAAGGCACGCAGGCGCTTGATGAAGGGGTTGTTCTCCTCGCGCTTGGCATCGTACATCGGGAACTTGCCACGTTCTTCAGCCAAGTTGACTGATGAACGGTAAGCGTTGTAAGCCAATAGTTTCTGGATCTCTGTTGAGAAGGCAATGGCTTCGTCGGAAGCATATCGTTTGCCCAAAGCGGCCAGCATGTCACCCTCGGCAGTGATACCGATACCCGTGCGACGACCTTGCAGACACTTCTCCTTGATGTTCTTCCACAGGTTGACCTCAGTACGCTTCACTTCGTCGTCCTCGGGGTCGGAGGCAATTTTGGCCAAAATGGTGTCCACCTTCTCTATTTCAAGGTCAACGATGTCGTCCATCATGCGCTGAGCGATGGCCACATGCTTCGAGAACAGTTGGTGGTTGAAGCGAGCTTCAGGCGTGAAAGGATGATCAACATAACTGTAGAGATTGATAGCCAACAGACGGCAACTGTCGTAGGCGCAGAGCGGAATCTCACCGCAGGGGTTGGTGCTCAACGTCTTGAAACCGAGGTCGGCATAGCAATCGGGGATGGACTCGCGGATGATAGTGTCCCAGAACATCACACCAGGTTCTGCCGACTTCCATGCATTGTGGATGATTTTGTTCCACAAAGCTCGGGCATCAATCTCTTTAGTGTATTTCGGTGTCGGGGAATCAATAGGATATTGTTGAATGAAAGGCTTGCCTTCTTTGACGCACTGCATGAACTCATCTGTAAGACGCACCGACACGTTGGCGTTGGTGATGCGGCCCTCCGTCATCTTGGCATCGATGAAAGCTTCCGAATCGGGGTGTTTGATGCTGATGCTCATCATCAAGGCACCGCGTCGACCATCCTGAGCGACTTCCTTCGTTGAGTTGGAAAAACGCTCCATGAAGGGAACGACACCCGTGGAAGTCAAGGCACAGTTCTTGACCGGGCTGCCTGCGGGACGGATATGTGACAGGTCGTGACCCACACCACCACGGCGTTTCATCAGTTGCACCTGCTCCTGGTCGGTCTTCATGATGCCACCGTATGAGTCGGAGTTGCCGTTGTTGCCGATGACAAAGCAGTTCGACAAGGAAGAAATCTGGAAAGAGTTGCCTATGCCAGCCATGGGACTGCCCTGCGGCACGATGTAACGGAAGTCCTTCAACACCTCATAAATATCCTCTTCCTTCATCGGGTTGGGATAACGCCGTTCGATGCGGGCAATCTCGCGGGCGATACGATGGTGCATCTCATCGGGAGTAAGCTCGTATGTGTTGCCATCACTGTCCTTCAGAGCGTATTTGTTGGCCCACACGTCACCCGCCAAGGCATCACCATGGAAATATTCCTTGGCAGCGGCTTTTACCTCCTCAATAGGATGGGCATGGTATTCGATCGTCGGCTTTTCTTCGGCAACAGACTCTTTCTGCATCTCTTGAGGCACGGCTTTGTCAACCACTTGCACCTCGTCCTGACGTTCGATCTGTTCAGCGGCAAAAGTGGCGTTTTTCCGCGATTCGATGATCTTGTCATATGGATTGGCTTCCGGTTGAACAAGCTGCACTTCCTCAAGGCTGCTAAACAAGTCTCCCTCAAATTCCTTTTGAGTATGATTTGATTTCATCTTCCTAATAATTATTGAGTTACAAGCAAAAGCAACAAAATTCCACTCGTCCTTTTTCAACTTGCGAAATTAGCAAAGAAAGAGGTATCCCGCCTGAAAAAATCGCTTTCTCGGGCAGTTATTTATCAACAATCACTGTTGATAAATTTTTCCTTTTTGATAGTCAAAAGGATATGGAAAAACGACAAAAAATGGCACGCTGCAGGGACGTTTTTTTAAACATCTCTACATGAGGATATCAGTTTTTCAGCTGTTCCAAGGCAAAGGCATACGCGCCAATAGCCACTGCTGAGGATGTGCCGAGCTTGGTAATGCCAACACCGACGCGCTTGGTCGGGTCATACCATACCGACTGTTCACTGAAGGGTACTTTGACCATCTTTCCCGACTTTTCAGTGAAGCGAATCATTTCCTGCGCATCCATTAGGTTATAAGCTTCGGTCTCCATTCGGCTGAATGAGTGACCGTCCTTGAGGCCAGTAAAGGGCTCGTTCATCTTTTTGATTAGCATGGGCATGAAGACAGGCCAAGCTCCTGACAGACCACCGCCGATGACGATGATGCCATCGATGAGCGAAATGGCGTTGGCCAACACATCGGCCAAGGCTGTGGCCATTTCATTCCACGACTTCAAGGCTGCTTCCTTGTCGCCAGGCAGCTGTCCCATGGCTATCTTGTAGATGTCGTAGGGATGCGGTGTTTTATCGAACTCGATGCCAGCCTCGCGGCCATACACGCGGCGCACGGCTCGGATGCTGATGCTGTCTTCGGCACTGGTGGTGGGGTAGAGCGGGTTGCGGTGACGGTTGATTTCACCGCCTGCCGAGTTGTCGCCGTTGAGCAACACCTTATTAATAACTATGCCGCCGCCAAAACCCGTGCCGATGGTGACACCTAACAGGTTCTTGTAGCGTTTCGGGTTGCGTTGCTGTTCAAGCAGTTTGTTCACTTCGGGCAGCAAGCCGTTTAGGGCTTCGCCGTAAGCAAACAGGTCGCCGTCGTTGTTGATGTAGACGGGCACATGGAATTCGTTCTCGAGCATGGCTTTCAGCGGCACTCCGCCTTGGAATGTGGGAAGGTTCTCCAAGTCGCCGATGATGCCGTTAGGATAATCGGCAGGACCAGGGAAGCAGAAGCTGATGGCAGCCGCCTTGGCGCCACAGCGAGTCTCACATTCATGGAAGCCCGTGATGAGTTTTTGAAGCACTTCTTCCAGCGTGGGAGCTGCCGAAGGAATGGTGAAAGGTTCGATGATTTCGTGCCAGTCTTGCACGGCCGAGAACTTGAAGCCCGTGCCGCCAGCGTCGAGGATGAAGATGATAGGATTGTTATTCATGTTGTTTAGCTTTTAATGTCGGATTATAGAATTTCTCCACCCAAAGCACCCACATGAGGAAGATGACAAAGTAGAAAAACACCTTAAATATATAGTCATGTGCGATATGGAAACTATTGGGCCAGGGTATCTGCATCATCAATATACCGCAGATACGAATGACATTCGTCCACTCGATGATGACCAACCCAATGGGGATATACCACAGTTTATGTTTCCATGGACCAGGAAAGAGCACCATGAGGAAAATCCAATGCATCCATTGCTTCAGGCTGGCACATTCCGGTGCGATGACGACTCGAGCCCAACCACCTTCGCTGTTTGTAGTAGCCAGCAATCTCGCCGAGGAAATCGTTGTCAAATCGATGTGGAAAACATGATCGAGCACCCAACATGCTTGGCTATACAACATATTGACAGACCAGACCATCAGCTGGTTGACCCATTTCTCGACGGGCCAATAATCCAAGGCTTGCCACCCCAAATAGATGAAGTGGAAGCTGATGATTAGCACGATAAACAACCCCACATTGACTGTGTTGCGATTCTTCGGATCTTTGCAATAAGATTTGATGTCCTTAAGATTCATGGACGAAAAATTTGGTGCGAAATTACGAAATAATTGAATTATCCGTACCTTTGCACCCCAAAAATAATGGAAATATGGAAAATGACAGCATTACCACCCAAGTAACGGAAACAATACAAGACACCTCCGCACTCACTACGATGACCGAAAGTATCCAAAAACTGACCACGACACCCGTATCGGAATGGCTGCCCGATTTGGTGAAGACCTACCTTGTTCCATTTGGTCTAAAAATCTTAGCCGCCATCGTTGTACTACTTCTCGGTCGTTGGGTCATCAAGTTGGTCAAGAAATGGATGGCCAACGGGTTGATGAGCCGTCATGGCGATGCCACGCTCCACAGCTTTTTGTCGAACTTGGTCTCGGTGCTGCTCTATTTCATTCTGATTATCGCCATCATAGGCATTTTGGGCATCAACACTTCTTCGCTGGTGGCGCTGTTGGCCTCGGCGGGATTGGCTGTCGGCATGTCGCTAGGCGGCACCTTACAGAATTTCGCCGGTGGTGTGCTCATCATCATGTTCAGGCCGTTCAAGGTAGGCGACTTCATCGCTTCACAAGGCTACGAGGGCATTGTAAGCGAGATACAAATCTTCAACACCCATCTTCTGACCACCGACAACAAAGAAGTCATCTTACCCAATGGTGCCCTTGCCACAGGCGTGATGACCAACTACTCGAAGCAACCAACCCGCCGCGTCGACTGGGTGTTTTCCATCTCTTATGGCGACGACTACGACAAAGCCAAGACCGTCTTGCGAGGGCTGTTGGACGCAGACCAGCGTATCCTAAAGTCACCAGAGCCTTTCATCGAACTGGGTAAGCTCAACAACAGCTCAGTCGACATCACCGTGCGTGCCTGGGTCAATTCGGCTGACTACTGGCCAGTGTTTTTCAGCATGAACGAAAAGGTGTACAAGACCTTCGCCACCGAGGGTTTGAACATCCCATTCCCGCAAATGGACATTCATATGAGAAGTTGAACTATGAAAAGTAAGGTGTTTGCAGTTTTTTTGATGCAATTTTTTCGGAAATGGGTTTTGAAACGAAAAAATTTGTATTTTTGCAGCCCGTTAGAAAAAAGACAAGTATAAATAATAAAGGATAAAGAGTCATGTCAAAAGTTTGTCAAATTACAGGAAAAAAGGTCATGCACGGCAACAATGTTTCTCACTCCAACAAGAGGACGAAGAGAACGTTTGAACCGAATTTGAAAATCAAGAAGTTCTATGTTCCGGAATGGGATGAATGGATTGTGCTGAAGGTCTCAGCCGCTGGCATGCGCACCATCAACAAGAAGGGCGTTTACCAAGCCATCATGGATGCGTCCGAAAAGGGCAACCTCGAACGTTGGTAATTTCATTGCCGATGTGAAATATCAGAGCTGCTGTGCCTTGCGCAGCGGCTTTTTTTGTTTGAACCTGCCTCAAATCGGACGCGTCAGATAATAATTCCTGACTATTTCAGTTATCCCTTCATGCGAACAAAGTTCATCCTCATATCATTATTGTTCTTTTCCCTGACAGCTATGGCCCAGCAGCTGCCTATTGGCACGGTCTATGGTAAGGTCATTGACGAGTTAGGTCATCCTATCGAGATGGCCAACGTGGTTGTCCCCGAACTGTTGGTGGGCTATACGACAGACTCAAGAGGCTATTATGAACTATCGTTGCTTTCGGACAGCACTTGGACCATCCATTTTTCCTTCATCGGCTATGAACAGAAGCAAACGACTGTACGTTTGAAGAAAGGCGAGAAACGGAAACTTGACATGGTGCTGCATTCCTCGTCCACGGTGTTGCCCGATGCCGTCATCAGCGACCGTGGCACAGAAGCTTCAAGCCTGACGCGCCTCAACGCCAAGCAAGCCACCTTGTTGCCCTCGATGGGCGGAGGCGTGGAAACCCTCATCAAGACCTTGCCCGGTGTGGTTTCGAACAACGAACTGAGCTCACAATACCGCGTTCGTGGAGGCAACTTCGACGAGAACCTGATTTATGTCAACGGCATCGAGATTTACCGTCCCTTCCTCGTCAGTTCAGGGCAGCAAGAAGGCCTAAGCTTCGTCAATTCCCAGCTAGTATCCAACATCGAGTTTTCGGCTGGAGGCTTCGCCGCAGAATACGGCGACAAAATGTCGTCTGTTTTGGACGTGACGTATAAAACTCCTAGCGAGACTGCTGCTTCATTAAATTTGAGCCTTCTGGGGGCCGAAGCCCACGTAGAAGGTGCAACGAAAAACGAAAAATTCAGCTATTTGGTTGGTGCACGATACAAAAACCCATCATTGGCTCTTGGCATGATGAGCACCAAGGGAGACTACAAGCCCAATTTCACCGATGCCCAGACCTTGTTGGACTACAAATTCAACGACAAGTGGGATTTGTCTTTCTTGGGTTATTTTTCCAAGAACCGTTATATGCTCGTTCCACAGAATGCCAAGATCAACGGTGGCACCTATGATTTCCCTTTCCAAGTGAACGTCTACTTCGACGGTCAGGAAATCGACGACTACACCACGGGGCTCGGTGCCTTGACCTTGTCGTACAAACCTAATAAAGACTTAAATCTGAAGTGGATTGCCTCAGCATACTCGACTTATGAGGTGGAAACCTTCGACATTCAGGAACAATATTTCTTTGGCATCCGAAACACTTCTATCGGCTCGGAGAGTTTTGGCGAAGTCATCGAAAACCACGAAGTTGGCACCATGATCAAACATGCACGCAACGGATTCTATGCCCAAGTCTACAACCTTGACCATAAAGGGCTTTATGCCTTCGACAACAGTCTGTTGAAATGGGGTATCCGTTTCCAGCATCAGGAAATAGACGATGTGGTGGACGAATGGCAGATGATGGATTCAGCAGGCTATACCCTCCCCCATGTCCCCGATGTGATTGGAGGCTATCCCGACGTGTTGCCCGAAATTAGCATGGACTTCACACACAAGGCACACAATCTACTTTCCGTGAATAACTTGGATGGATTCGTGCAAAATTCTTGGACCATCCCCTATCAAGACAAGGGCGAGATTGTCATCACAGGCGGTTTGAGGGCTAACTATTGGGGCTATAATAATAAGGTGTACGTCAGTCCAAGGGCGGGGATAGCCTACAAGCCTGAAAGCAGGAAGAATGAAACTGTTTATCGCCTTTCGGGTGGCGTATATAACCAAACCCCGTTCTATCGTGAAATACGCAACCGCAACGGCAGCCTCTTCAAAGATGCCAAGGCCCAGCAATCCTATCAAATCGTGGCGGGCAATGATTTCAAGTTTCGTGCCTTCAACCGACCTTTCATCCTTACTTCAGAGGCCTATTTCAAATGGTTCACCCACGTGATTCCCTACGACGTCGACAACGTGCGTATTCGTTATTATGCCGACCAGTCGGCCAAGGCCTATGCAACAGGTCTTGACTTCAAAGTGAATGGAGAGTTTGTGAAAGGCATCGACAGTTGGGCAAGTCTCTCCCTTATGCAGACCAAGGAAGACATTCGTGGTGACTATTATCTGGTGGATGCCGAAGGGAAACTGCTGCCTTTCTATAACCATACCGACGACCAAGTGGCCGACACGGTTTCCTTAGGTTGGCACTATCGGCCATCCCATCAGCTGGTCAATTTCTCGCTGTTTTTCCAGGACTACATTCCTAATTTCCCGACTTGGCGCGTCAATATGACCCTAACCTTTGGCATGGGTCTCCCTGTCAACAGCGACAACTCGGACTTTTATTACCCTTCCACACGTTACCAATCCTATCGCCGCGTCGACATCGGCTTCAGCAAGCAACTCATCAGCGAGGCCAGCAGTTTCAGCAAAGACAACCCGTTGCGATATATCCGGAATATGTATGTCAGCGTGGATGTCTTCAACCTGCTCAACATTCCCAATGTCATTTCCTACACTTGGGTGAAGTACATCGACAACATTCAGTACGGTGCCCCTAATTATTTGACACCAAGGTATGTCAACGTGAAGTTGGTGATGGAGTTTTGATTCTATTACACACAGAATCCGCAGAACCATGTGAAAAGCTTCATACGATTCTGCGGATTCTGCGTGAAAAACAACTTTAATACAGCCCAGGTGTCTTTATCCATTCACGCCCTTGAGCGCACATGTCTTCAACTTCTGCAACGGTCTTGGGGATGGGGCGTCCAAGAACACGGCAGCCGTCTTCAGTGATGAGCAGGTCATCCTCGATACGGATGCCACCGAAGTCCTTGTAGGTCTCCAATTTTTCATAGTTGATGAATTCCTTGAACTTGCCTTCGGCCTTCCACATGTCGATGAGGGTAGGGATGAAATAGATGCCAGGCTCATCGGTGACCACAAAGCCTGGTTTCAAGGTCTTTCCACAACGCAGGCCGCTGAAGCCCAACTTGGTGGAACGTGGCGTAATGTCGTCGTAGCCCACGTAGGTCTCGCCGAGACCTTCCATGTCGTGCACGTCCATACCGAGCATGTGACCCAGTCCGTGAGGCATGAAGAGCCAATGGGCTCCGTTCATCAAGGCCTCTTCGGTGTCGCCCTTCATCAGGCCGACGCATTTCAATCCCTCAATAAGGGTGCGGCAGGCCAAAGTGTGCATCACCATGTAAGGCATGTAGGGACGGGTGTTGGCAGACACAGCTTGGTTGGCAGCAAGCACAATCTCATAAATCTCACGTTGGCGCTGGTTGAACACACCGCCCACAGGCGTGGTGCGAGTGAAGTCGGAGGCATAGTAGTTCTCCGTCTCGGCACCAGCATCACATACCATCATACGGCCTTCCTTCAGCACGTTATGATGGCCATGGTTGTGCAGGGTCTGGCCATCGACGCTCAGAATGACGGGGAACGACACAGGGCCACCGCCCGAAAGAGACAGGCCTTCCACCACACCAGCGATTTCTTGCTCGACCATACCAGGCTTACACATCTTCATGGCGGTGGTATGCATATAGTAGGCCGTGTTGGCTGCACGTTCCATCTCGGCGATTTCAAGCTCGCTCTTCACCTCGCGCATGGCGATGACAGCCTTGATGAGTTCCAAACTGACATACTCCTTCACTTGGCTGACATGGCAGTTCAACCAATTCGAGCACTGGATCTGTGTGTCGCCACGGTAGGTAGGCAACATGTGTATCTTGCGGTCTTTGACCAGGGCCTGCTGGAGGTATTCTCCGAAATGGTTGAAGTCGCGGCAGTCGGTGATGCCGATGCTGTCGCCTTGCTCTTTCAGCGAAGGCAGGGGACCGCACCAAATCACGTCGTCGATGGTGACATCCACGCCAAAGAGAATCTCCTCGCCACTCTCAAAGTCGATGACGCCGACCAAGTCGGGGTGGTTGAGACCGAAATAATAGGAGAAGTTGCTGTCCTGACGGTAGATGTAGGTGTTGTCGGGATAGTTGAAGGGGGCTTCGTTGTTGGCAGGGAAGAAAGCGATGCCCTTCGAGATCATTTTTTTCAATGTAGCACGACGGCCACTGTATACGTCTTTTGTGAACATATTGTTGTTGATTTGTTGATTAACTTCGTTGAATCTTCGATTTGTTTAATTGTTGAACTGTTGAGACGCATGTCATTCCTGCGGTCGGCTATGCGATGGAAAGAAATCTATGCGTCTCTGCAAGATTTTGCAAAAATAATTATTTTTTCATTGCCTCCTCAATTTCCTCTATTTCCGTAGGCAAGCCTTCAAACAGATTGATTGGGTCGCCCTCGGTGATGAGCAAGTCGTTCTCGATGCGGATGCCGATGCCTTCCTCGCGGATGTAGATGCCAGGTTCGCAGGTGAGTATCATCCCAGGTTCAAACGGCTTGAACTTGTCGATGCTATCATGCACGTCGAGACCGATATGGTGCGACATGCCATGCATCAGGTATTTGCGCTCCAAAGGTTTATTGGGGTCTTGATTCTTCACATCTTCTGCAGTGAACAGTCCAAGTTTGATCATCTCCTGTTCCATCAGTCGATGAGTGGTCTCATTGATTTCGTTGATGGTGCCGCCAGGCCTATAGAGTTTGGTGATTTCCTTCATTACGCGAAGCACGGCGTTGTAGCAGTTTTTCTGCCGTTCGGTGAACTTCCCATTGATGGGAATGGTACGACTCAAGTCGGAGGAATAGTTCTTCAGCTCGCAGCCTATGTCGAAGAGCAACAAGTCGCCATCATTCAAGAGACTTTGGTTCTTTGAATAATGCAAGCAACAACCATTCTTTCCGCCTGCGATGATGGGGGCATAGGCATGACCTGTGGCGTTGTTCTGCTTGAAGATGTATTCTATCTCGGCCTGCACCTCGTATTCATACATACCAGGTTTCACCGTTTCCAAACAACGACGGAACGCCTTAGCAGTAATATTGCATGCCTGTTGGGTGATGGCGATTTCATCTTCCGATTTCTTCATGCGCAAAGCATTGAGAATCGGAGCAGTGCGGCCATAGTTGTGCATAGGATACAATTCTTTGACTTGTTTTACGAAGCGTTTTTGAATCGTTTCCACAGCGCATTCGTATTTCGGGTATTCGTAGCTGTTCAAGAAGATGGTATCGCCGTATCCGGAAAAAACGATGTCGTTCAAGGTCATCCAGAAAGCGTCGCTGCCTTTGACGGTCTTGACACCTGAGAGCTCGGTGGCTTGCTTAGAGTCAAGCATCTCGCCCTGCCAGGTAGCTTTCACTTCATCGTAAGGTTCGATGAAAAGCATTTCACGCATGGACTCGTCGGGATAGTCGGGAGCGATGATAAGATACGCGTTCTCCTCGTTGATGCCCGTAAGATAAAAGAAATCAGACTGCTGCCGGAATGGATAAAACTCGTCACCGTTGCGAGGCATTGGCTCGTTGGCGGTGAAGACGGACACGGATTTGGGCGGCAATTGCGCCGCAAAGTTGGCCCTGTTGTGGATGAATAGACGGTTGGGAATTGGAGTGTTCATGATGGTGATTACTTTCATTTAATTACCGTACAAAATTAGAAAAAATCCATGACTTTTCATTGCTATTGAAAAAAAGACTACTTTTGCCGTGTAATTCTAAAATTAATCTAATATGAAGAAAAACTTTCTTTTTGTAGCCCTATTGTTGGGCATGACGCTGAGTGCTTCGGCTCAGTACAAAGGATTTTCCTTTGGTTTCAAAGTAGGTCCCAGCTTCGATTGGGTTGGTTCCAAGACGGGTGCAGCCATCAATCAAGGAACCAAGACAGGCTTTGACGTTGGTCTAGTGGCTGAGTATTATTTCGCCGAGAACTATGCCATCGTCACCGGCATCAATGTTGATTTCCTTAAGGGGAAATACAGCTTTGACGACAAACGTAACATCAGTGTTCTTGACTCCATTACCGATTACCAATTGGGTACAGTTGAAAGAGAGTTCAAGTCAACGGTTTATGAAATCCCGTTGATGCTGAAAATGGTTACCCCTCAGTTGGGTAACGCTCCACTTCGTGCTTATGCTCAAGTGGGTGGTGCCTTTGGCTACACGCAAGGCGTAAAGGTGAAAGATGAATTTGACATCAATGGTCTTGATCTTGATATGGATGACGAGGTTTACAGAGCTACCAAGGGCGAGTATAACCCGTTCCATGCTTCCTTGCGCATTGGTGCCGGTGCCGAATATGCACTGTTGGAAACGACTCGCGTTTTCGCTGGCATTTATTTCTCGCATGACTTCCTAAATAGCATCAGCACTGGTGCTGCTGGCATCAAATCCAATTATGTAAAGTATTACAATGGCGACAAGAACTTGGGCGAGCGTGACCCCAAGTTGAATGTACTTCAAAATCGTATTGGTATTGAAGTAGGAGTCTTCTTCTAATAGCTGACAGTTACCAAAAAAAGAGCGACCCTTGGGCCGCTCTTTTTTTTGTCTTATTTGAATCAATTAGAGTAACTTGAAGCCCACTGTAACCATGAACAAGTTTTGCTTGGTGTTGTCGACGTTGCTGAAATCGAAAGTTTCGCCGAGGACGGTGTCGTTCAAGTTCTTGAAGACTTTGCTCAAGCCGAAGTTGTAGTTGACATCGAACGTTAGTCTCCACACATCAATGCCAAGACCAGCCTGAAGTCCCCAAGAGATGGCTTTGGCATCGAAATGCTCATCCGTAGTGGTGTTTTCTAATTCGGCATTCTGGCCATCAATGGTATAAGTCTTGTCAAACAAAGTCTGTGATTTCAGGACGAAGTTGGCTGTAGGACCAACTTGGGCACGAAGAGCGATGAGATCAAGGTCAAGGATTTTAACACCAATCAAAACGGGTACCTGAAGGTTCATTTGGTTCAACGTCAGGTTTACATTGGCACCCGTAGGAAGGTTGAACAAATTGTCACTTGGAACGCCTGTAACATGTCCGTCAAAGATGTTGGTCGTCTTAAAATAAAGCACTTCGGGTTGCACGTAGAGGCGACCGATGGTCACGCGGCCAAAGATGCCAGCGGTGAAGTGGTTGGCGAAGCCTGATTTGATGTCGGCTTTGTCGTAGGAAAGTTTAGCGGTTTGGTAGCCGACTTTCGGTCCGAGGGCGATGTCGAAACCACCGCCAGCGAATGCTGCACTGCCCATCATCAGCAGGGCTGCGATCAGTAAAAACGTCTTTTTCATTTTGATAAGTTTTAATGATTTAATAGATATATTTGATGCAAAAGTAAGAATCATTTTTCAATTTTAGGGAAATGTCGGCAAAAATAATTACTTTTGTAGGTCAAAATTTTATCATTATGAGAAAAATATTGTTGATTATCAGCTTGGTAGCATTAGTTTCCATGAACGCTAACGCTCAAACCAAAGATGTGAGAATCGGTATTAAAACGGGGCCAACCATTGATTGGGTCAGTTCGGGTTCAACCGCCGTAAAAAACGAGGGCGTTAGATTAGGTCTTAATGTCGGACTTGTCTACGACCATTATATTACCAGCCATGTAGCGATTTCTTCCGGTGCAAATTTCAATCTTCTCCGCATGAAGTATACGTTCACCGATCATCGGTATGTTGACGACTTCCTCGAAAAGACCAATGTTGCTGTGGAACGCCGGCTGAAAGCCAATAATATTGAAATTCCGCTCAAAGCCAAGTTCGATGTCGATGTCACCAATTCACTCAAAGCCTACGTTGAGGCAGGTGGCGGCTTAAGCTTCAATATCAGCGACCTTGCTAAGGACAGTTACGATTTTTATTGGGTGTCTTCAAAAGGAGAAAACTATATTGACTGCACCAACCAATACCGCATGACACAAGTGTCGATGATCTTCGGATTGGGTGCAGAATATGAAATCAACAGGGTATTTAGCCTTTTCGCCCAATTGACATTCGACCATGCCTTCACAAACGCATTCATCAGATCGATGGAAAAACAGACAGGCAGCATGATTCTCAACAACTACTTCGGGGTAGAGTTTGGCATCCTATATTGAGTTATATAATCCAATCAACATGAAAATAGCATTAGCTCAGCTCAACTATTGCATCGGCAATTTTGAGCAGAACACAAAGAAAATCATAGGCGCAGCCCTGAAAGCCAAAGCGGATGGCGCCGATTTGGTCGTGTTCTCCGAACTATCCGTTTGCGGTTATTTCCCCTTCGACTGTTTGGAGTTCGATGACTTCATTGACAATTGCCAAAAGGCTTTGGACGAAATTGCCGAAAAATGTTTCGACATCCCTGTTTTGGTGGGCGCACCCTTACGAAATGATATTGAAGGACAAAAGCCTTTGTTCAATGCGGCCATATTCCTGTATCAGAACCAGCGTCAGGTGTTCAAGAAAAAGTATATTGGCGACAATCCTTTGTTTGATGAACGCAAGTATTTCGAACCATCCCACGATGAAGAGCATCTGCTGGACTGGGCTGGACATCACATTGCTGTCACCTTGGGCGACGATTTGGCCAATCATGGAATCGACCCCATCTTGATGGAAAACAAGGTGGACGAACTCAAAAAGCTAAATCCAGATATGGTCATCGCTCTGGCAGCCTCGGCATTCGACTACACCATGCCACGTTACCGCAGCAATGTGTTGCGCCAAACCGTATTGAAGCACGAGTTACCTTTAATTATGGTCAACCAAGTTGGGGCACAGACACACCTCATTTTTGACGGTGAATCGATGGCCTTCGCAAGCAACGGCTATATTGATACTGCCCTACCTTTCTTCGAGGAAGCGGTGAAGATAGTTAATACGGACAACTTATTTATTAATCGCGCCTCCGAAGACCGTTTGGTCATCCCTGAAAAGATGTCTTTGATTCACGACGCTTTGGTGATTGGCGTGCGCGACTACTTCCAAAAGATGGGCTTCAAAAACGCCATCATTGGCCTTTCCGGCGGTTTGGATTCCGCTTTGGTGACCTATTTTGCTGCCAAGGCTATCGGTTCCGAAAACGTTCGCGTGGTTCTTCTCCCCTCTCAGTTTTCCACCGACCATTCGGTGAGCGATGCCGTGGCATTGGCCGAAAAACTGGGTGTGCGGTATGACACGGTAGCTATCAAGCCAATTTTCGACAGTTTTGACACTGCTTTGAAGCCTTATTTTGAAGGTCGTCCCTTCGACGTCACCGAGGAAAACCTTCAGGCCCGTATACGTGGCGTCATCTTAATGGCCTTCAGCAACAAATTCGGCAATGTGCTGCTCAACACGAGCAACAAATCGGAGGCTTCGGTGGGTTATGGAACCCTTTATGGTGACATGTGTGGCGGTCTGTCAGTCATCGGTGATGTCTATAAATCAGAGGCATACGAACTGTCACGCTACATCAACAGAAACGAAGAGATTATCCCATGGCACACCATCGAAAAGGCTCCTTCTGCCGAGTTGCGTCCCGGCCAAAAAGACAGCGACAGCCTTCCCGATTACAGCCTCCTCGACCAAATTCTGTATCAGTATATCGAATGCTCCAAGTCAGCAGAGGAGATCATCGCTCAAGGTTTTGAGAGAGCAGTGGTTGAGCGAACCATCAAGATGGTGAACCGCAACGAATTCAAACGTCATCAAGTGGCTCCCATCCTTCGTGTTTCGCCTCGTGCCTTCGGTTCAGAGAGGTTAATTCCTATTGTGGCAAAATTCAGTTAGAACAACCAAACCATCGTGCCGTGAAAATCATCAATTTTGCAGAGACAAACAGCATCATCAACCAATATGTGGCTGAGTTGAGGGATATTAAGGTTCAATCCGATAGAAACACCTTCAGGCACAACCTGCAGCGCATCGGGCAAATGATGGCTTACGAAGTGAGCAAGACCCTCCACTATTCAGAAAGGGCCATCCAAACCCCACTGGCTCTTGCCAAGGCCAACACACCTGACGACGACATAGTGCTCGCCACCGTGTTTCGTGCCGGTCTCCCCTTCCATCAAGGCTTCCTTGATGTGTTTGACCATGCAGGCAACGCTTTTGTTTCAGCCTATCGTTACTATCTTGACGAAAAGCACGAAAACGTCGGCATCAAGGTGGAGTATTTGGCCGCGCCCGACCTCACCGACAAAACTGTCATCATCGCCGACCCCATGTTGGCCACGGGCGGCAGTCTGGAATTGGCCTACCAAGCCCTCTGCACCAAAGGCATCCCGAAACACTTACACTTGTGTTGCGTCATTGCAGCACAAGATGGTATCGAGAACTTGAAGAAACTGTTCAAACCTCTTGACAACGTCACACTGTGGTGCGCTGCCATCGACCCGATTTTGAACGAACACAAATACATCGTTCCTGGTCTCGGCGATGCCGGCGACCTCGCATACGGCGACAAGATTTGAACAACAGTGTTACCAAATACGAACGAACCCCGAAAGTTTTAATACTCTCGGGGTTGGTTCATTTTTACTCGAAACCTATTTCTTCATCATTCAAACGAGGCGATGGCCTTCTTGATGATTTCGATGGCTTCGCGGAGTTCGGCCTCGGTGATGACCAAGGGCGGAGCAAAACGGATGATGTGCTGATGGGTGGGCTTGGCCAGCAGGCCGAGGTCACGCATCTTGAGGCACACGTCCCAAGCTTCCTTACCGTCTTTGGGCTTGATGATAACGGCGTTCAACAGGCCTTTACCACGCACTTTCTCGATCATCGGGCTCTTGATCTTACCGATTTCCTCACGGAAAATCTTACCGAGACGCTCGGCATTCTCCATCAGGTGCTCTTCCTTGATGACCTCAAGGGCGGCGATGCTCACGCGGGCAGCGATGGGGTTGCCGCCGAAGGTCGAGCCGTGCTCACCGGGCTTGATGTTCAGCATGATGTCGTCGTCGGCCAAGACGCAGCTCACCGGCACCACACCACCACCGAGGGCCTTGCCCAGGATGAGGATGTCGGGGCGCACGCCTTCGTGGTCGCAAGCCAGCATCTTACCCGTACGGGCGATACCGCACTGCACCTCGTCGGCCATGAACAGCACGTTGTATTTCTTGCAGATGTCGTAGCACTTCTTCAGGTAACCGTCATCGGGCACATAGACACCAGCCTCACCTTGGATGGGCTCTAACAGGAAACCAGCGATTTCCTTGCCTTCCTTGGCCAGCACTTGCTCCAGAGCATCGGGGTCATTGTAAGGGATGCGGATGAAACCGGGAGTCATGGGGCCGTAGTTGGCATACGACTCGGGGTCGTTACTCATCGTGATGATGGTAATGGTACGACCGTGGAAGTTGCCTTCGCAGCATACGATCTTCACCTTGTCGTTCGGAATACCCTTCTTGACGACACCCCAACGGCGGGCCAGCTTCAGACCCGTTTCGTCGGCTTCGGCGCCCGAGTTCATGGGCAACACCTTGTCGTAGCCGAAATATTCAGTCACATATTTTTCCCACACGCCGAGTGCATCGTTATAGAAGGCGCGGCTGCTGAGGGTGAGACGTTCGGCCTGGTCGGTCATGGCCTTGATGATTTTCGGGTGGCAGTGACCTTGGTTGACGGCGGAATAAGCCGACAGGAAGTCAAAGTATTCCTTTCCTTCGACATCCCACACTTTGGCGCCCTTACCCTTGGCGAGGACGACTGGCAGCGGGTGATAGTTATGGGCACCGTACTTGGCTTCCAGGTCCATAGCTTGTTGTGATGATGTGATTTTTTCGATCATAACGTGTTACTTATTTAAGATTTAAAGATTTAAGATTCAAAATTTCGTGCAAAGGTAAGGTTTTTTTCAACCCTTTTCTATTTTAGACCGTTTTTTACTAACAATTTTATAGGCCACGAACAAAACCACTGTGAAAAGAGCAATAGCCAACAAGCCGAAGAAGGCCAAACGATATTGATTACGCTGTGCTTTGAGGGTTTCGATCTGTTCGTTTTGGGATTCGTATCGCTTGACAAGGTCACAAACTTCATCATTCAGCTCCCGGATTTGGTCTAAAACGTCGGCATTTTCTCTAGTGAGAGACAAACGCTGTTCATCGAGATTGTCGAGCTCTTTCTTCATCTCGTCATAACGACCTAAGCGTGCATAATCGAGAATCAAGGACTTCTTGACAGCATATTCCATCAACGTGATACCTGAGGAAGAAGCCTCCTCGGAATATCTTTCGAGATAATATAAGGATTGGGCAGCCTGTCCCATTTGGGCATAAAGCTGGCCAAGGCTTAACATCGTTTGCATGTGCCCAAAATGGTAACCATAACTTTCGGCCAACGACAATGCTTCCTGGTAATATGCAAGCGCCTTTTGAAGTTGATTCTGCGACATTGCTACATTTCCTAATTCAGTCAGCACATCGGCTTTTGAGTTAGCCATTGTTTGACGTTCTGCCCTTGAAACATCCGACAACTCAATAACAGAAAGCGCCTTCTCAAAATAATAATTTGCTGAGTCATAGTTAATCAAATCACGTTCAAACAAAAGGCCATAATTCTTATACGCATACAACAGTTGCTCGTACCCATTGTTTGCCTCGTACCAAGGAATAAGTCTCTTGAATAATTCTCTAGCCTCTTCATATTTTCCACATTCGCCATATAGGGTTGCCAAATTTAAATCAGAATTCATCACTGAAGCTGTGTCGTTGAGGATTCCATATAAAGCCTTACTGGAAAGGAAGTCCGAAATGGCTTCATTTATATTGTTTCTCTGATACTGAATGACAGCCATATTGAAACATGTTTGAGCACATGCCAAACTATCATGAAGTCGTTCAGCCATTGATCTTGCGTTTTGGAACACAACATAAGCTGTATCCATATTGCCAAGAATCAATTCAAAATAGGCTTGACTCCATAATGCTTCAAAGGCTTTTGCTTCATTTCCAACCTGCTCATAAAGATGGTATGATTGTTTCAAATAGTCTTGAGAAAGATCAAGATCATTATGATAACCATATTGAACACCAAGGGCATACAAAGCGTCTGCCTCAAGCTCAGTAGCATTCATCTCACGCGCCAACCGCACAGACTTTTCTCCCCATTCGATGCCATCATCAAAAGAAACATCATAAAATGCAGAAACCAATTGAATCATGGTCTCAATACGCTCAGTGCCTTGTTGTGTAACTAACACATTTTCAAGACTATCAATGACAGCCATATCATCTTGGGCAATAGCCCAAGTCGAAAAAACAACAAATGGCAATATGAGCAGCAACTGTTTCATCAAAGAAACATATTATACTTCCTTTCGTCAAAGATGGTCGTGATTTCGCCGTGACCGGAATAGACTTCCGTATCATCGGGCAGATGGAACAGTCGTTCGATGATGTTGGTGCGAAGCTGCTCGTAGTTGCCGCCAGGTAAGTCAGTGCGGCCTATGCTACGGCAGAAGAGCGCGTCGCCGGTGAACACCCAGCCTTCGATTTCGGCGTAGAGGCTGATGCTTCCAATGGCATGGCCCGGCGTACTGATGACCTCGAGGGTGCTCTCCCCCACCTTGATGACTTCGCCGTCCTCAAGGTCGCGGTCGGGCAGTTCGCAGTCGCATATATACGACAGCCCGAACATCTGCGCATGTTGACGCGAACGCATGAAGTCGTCTTTCACATTGGGATGCGCCGCCACGGGGATGCCGTAACGCTTTTTCACTGCCATGTTGCCCACAATATGGTCCATGTGTCCATGCGTATTGATGGCCATCAGCGGCTTGAGGCCATGGCTGTCGATGAAACCGAAGAGCTCGTTTGCCTCGCCCTCAGTGGAGCAGCCCGGGTCGATGATGACACATTCTTTGGTACCGTCGTCGTAAACGACATAAGTGTTTTCCGCGAAAGGATTGAAAACGAAGGAATCTATTTTAAGCATAATGTTAAGGTTTATACTATTATTAAAAAAACTAATTCAACGATAAATGTTTTTATGCTTAGAATGGAAAAGTATTTGATCAGAAGGCCTAGTAATACCTCTTTCAAACAACAAAAACTTAAGTTGACGAGCATTCGTTTCTTCCTCATATACATTAGGCCCAAGGATGATGTTTTTTATTTTTAACGGAAACGCATTATTAACATTTCCACAATCAAAAAGCATCATCCTTGTAATAATATTGTTATTACTCATGAACCATGTTCGATCATGTACCATATCCGTCTTGTCATTAACATACAACAGTCTAACTTCAGATTCATTTCTAAATTGAAACGGTTTAAAAAAGTGCTTCCAAATTCCCCATTGCTTTATTACCCACTGCTTATCAAACAACTTATCGTTGATATCTTTAATCAATTGCAATTCAGGATGTTTATCAACATCCTTTCCATAACTAACTCTTGCTAAAAAAAACTCATCCTGTGAATGAATAAAAGAATAATCAATTTCATAAATAATGCAAACTCCTTTTGCATTGTCTCCATATAATCGCCACATATCAAGATTATCAATCATATCATCACCGCAAAGTGATAAAATAAACGAAGTATTAGCTTTATCTATACCTATTTCATATATAATATCATTATTAAATTTAGAATTAATTTGTTTTCTTGATATTAGTGACATTGCAGACTTAATAATAATATCCGCCATAGGAGAATAAGAATTCAAAATTCTATCCGCATATTGTCCTTCCGTTCTGTCATTCATACAATTCAAGCAACACATCCCTTGTTTTAAGGTATTGATAGTGGTAAACAAACTATTTAATGATGTATATCTACACACTTCTGCTTCAGTAAATGATGGCAATAACAACTTAAAGAATTTGATTTCATCATTTTCATCAATACAAATTTTACAATGATTGTCTAACGCAGAAATGACGCCTACTGGTTCTACCCTCTTCAACAACTCAACAATAGCTTCCTTATTCTTTAGCTCGTCTGGTACAATACTCTCTATAATGTTGTATTTACTTTTATCCATATATAAAACCAAACAATTATTTCTTACAAATTTAAATCGTGCAAAAATATAGTTTTTTGTTTAATAGATTAACTCAATTTACTTATTTTTGCTTCCTTAATTGAAACGAAAAATGTTGTCGAAAACGAAATACACGCTCCTGTTCCTGCTGCTACTAGTTGTGGCTCCGCTGTCCCATGCCCAGTTCTACAACGGCATGAACATGCCTTTCGGAAAGAACCGCGTGCAGTGGGGCGACTTCCATTGGTCGTACTACATGAACGACAACTTCGACGTGTATTTCTACCAAGGCGGCAACGACCTCGCCCGATATGCGCAAGCCTACGCCAAAGACCAAATTCCACGACTTGAAAACCGCCTCAACAGCCGCTTCGGTAAGAAAATCCAGTTCATCGTATTCAACAGCATGGGCGATTTCAAGCAGAGCAACATCGACCTTGAGGAAGAAGAAATCGGAAACACGGGAGGCATCACCAAAATCATCGGCACCAAAGTCATCCTTTACTTCGATGGTGACTACACCCATTTTGAGGCGCAAATCCGTGAAGGCATCGCTCGGCTATTGTTCAGCCAGGTGATGAACGGTATCTCAGTTGGCTCTCAAATCCGCAATTCCTACCGCTACGACATCCCACAATGGTTCCAAGATGGTTTGGTGGCTTTCATTGCCGGCAACTGGGACTGCTATAAAGAAAACCAACTGCAACGCGGCATCGTATCAGGCAACTATAAAAAAATCAACCATTTGCGAGATGATGACGCGTTGATTGCAGGTTATTCGTTTTGGAACTTCATCGATGAGCAATACGGCAGCAAATCGTTCAACGACATCTTGACTTTGGCTGAAAATGCGCAAAACGTAAGAAAGGCGCTGCTTTACGTCACCGGCAAGGAATACAAAGCGTTGATAGAGGAATGGTACGACTTCTATAAAACACGCTTCGAAACCCTTTTAGTCAACCTGCCGACTGACGTGATGAAGCTGAAATACAAGAAATACCGCACTTTCACCCAGCCTTCCATTAGCCCCAACGGAAAGTATATCGCCTACGTCAGTAATGACGAGGGCAAAATCAGGCTGTGGCTCGAAGACATGCAAAGTGGCAACAGGCAGCAACTCTTCGAGGCCGGTTACCACTCCGACGAGCACATCGACACCTCTTTCCCACTTCTTGCTTGGCATCCCAACAGCGAAATACTCTCGTTCATCCTTGAAGAGAAAGGCAAAATCCAACTGTTCAACCTTGATGTCAACACAGGCAAGAAAGCCAGCACTTATCTCTTTGATTTCCAAAAGGTAAGTTCGTTTTCCTATGCCCACAAGAGCCGAAAAATCGTGTTGGCAGCCACCCGCATGGGCAAGCCCGACATTTATGTCTACAACCTGTTTTCCAACACCTTGGAACAAATCACCAACGACTGGTACACCGACCTGACCCCAGTCTTCACCTTCGACGACCGTCAAATCGTGTTCAGTTCGAACCGTCAAAATGACACACTGAAGACAGACGAACAAATCGTTTTCCAAAACAAACTATTTAACCTTTACGCCTACAATTATCAAAACAAAGGCGCACTGTTGCAAAACCTGACCCAACAGCGTTTTTCCAACAACATCCTACCCGAGCCCCTGAAAGACGGAAGCCTGCTCTACCTAAGCGACACGAGCGGCCTTTATAACCTCTACCAAATCCGTTTCGACAGTGCCATCAGCCATATTGACACGACTGTGCACTATCGCTACTTCGGCAAGAAAGAGCAACTTACAGACTATTCCACCAACATCATCGACTACAGTTACCAACCTCGCGACCACAAAGCTGCCCTGCTGATAGCAGACAAAAACGGAGAGAAGTTCTTCATGTCGCCCATCTTACGCGGACACGAACAGAACATCAGCCAAATGAGTCCATATGCCCAGAAACGACTTCTCAACGAATGGATCCAAAAAGAGAAAGACACCATTGTGGAGCCCATTTCAAAGCACCGGTTCTCTGCAAGTTACCGATATTCACGTCATAAGAGGCAAATCAACGGGCCGATTGGAGCTGATTCCATCCAGCAAGTCGCCCAAGACAACCCTCCCGCGCCCCAACCTCGCCCCAAAGACACCGTCCAACGGCCCAACAACTACTATGTGGAACTCTTTGCCGACCAGCTGATGAGCCAGATTGACTTCACTAGCATGAACTATAGCTACCAGCCGTTCAGTGGCGGCGCTTCGCCCATCTACCTCAATTCGGGCTTCAACGTCTTCCTAGGCACCAAGATGAAAGACTTGATGGAAGACTACAAAATCGAACTCGGCGTAAAGCTCAACACCACCCTCATCAACAACGAGTACATGCTGCGCTTCAGCGACTACAGCAAACGCTTGGACAAGAGCATCACCCTGCACCGTTATGTCACCGACAACTACTCCAAATTCTATTATCGCACCTTCACGAACGAAGCTTTTTACACTTTAAGCTATCCTTTCAGTGAGATTCTAAGCCTCAGAGGCACTGCCATCTATCGACTCGACCATCAAGTGAACCTGGCCATCGACGACTACAGCCTTGCCGACAAAGATGTTTATGACAACTGGGGTGGAATAAGAGCCGAACTCGTTTACGACAACTCCAAGAAACTTGGGACCAACCTGCTCGTAGGGTCAAGAGGAAAAATCTTCGCCGAGTATTACCAGCGCATCGCAAGAAACACCAACAACATGGTGGTGGTCGGCTTCGACTATCGACATTACACACGAATCAGCCGCAATTTCATTTGGGCCAACCGCGTTGCGGGAAGCAGTTCGTTTGGACAGCAGAAACTCATATATTACATGGGCGGCGTCGACAATTGGATTCTGGCTTCCTTTGACAATGGCACTTCCATTGACTACACACAGAACTACGCTTATCAGACCCTTGCCACCAACATGCGTGGTTTCCGACAGAACATCCGCAACGGCAATAACTTCGTAGTATTAAATAGCGAACTACGTTTCCCTGTGTTCAGCTATTTCATGGACCGACCCATCAACATGAAATTCATCAAGGATTTTCAAATCGTGGCTTTCGGCGACCTCGGCACCGCTTGGACAGGTTGGAATCCCTACGACCCAAGCAACTCGCTCTACAATACCCAAATCAGTGATGGCAACCTTGATATTACGGTCACAGAGCTGAAAGAGCCATTGGTGGGAGGCATTGGTTTTGGTCTGCGCACAACGCTGTTAGGCTATTTCATCCGTGGTGATGTGGCTTGGGGCATACAAGACGGACAAATCGCGAAGAAACCGCGATATTATGTGTCGTTTAACCTTGATTTTTAGCCCAAAGAAGCTCGCCATTATTTCACCCTAATGGTTTGCCCCACTTTCAGCACCTTGTTTGCACGGATTCCGTTGAGTTTACAAATCTTACTGACCGTAGTCCCGTGCTTTTTCGCTATCTTGCCCAAATTGTCACCTTTTCTCACCTTATAATATACCTTTTTGGAACTGCTTGCTGTGTCTTTCGGCGTTTTCTTAGATGCAGCCAAAGACTGTTGGTCGGTCTGACCATAATGCGAATTGATGCTGAAATAGTGCTTTTTCAAAAGAAACTCTTCGGAACGGAGTGTCCCGCGTTCAAAGTCAAAAATACGTTCGGGGTCGAAGCTTTGTCCCATATAACGGGTCTCGAAATGGAGATGGGGGCCAGTGGAGCGTCCTGTGGAGCCGCCATAGCCAATCAACTCACCCGCTTTGACGATATCTCCGCTCTTAACAAGACGCTTTGACAGGTGTCCATAATAGGTCTCCAACCCATTCACATGCCTTATGACGATAACATTGCCATAACCTCCTGACATACGGGTCGGCATATCCACACGTACCACACCGTCGAATGCGGCATACACCGCATCGCCCGTGTCCAAACCAATGTCAACACCCCTGTGGGGACGACGCCATCTGAATTTGAACTGCGAAGTCACCGGGCCAGGATGCGGGATGCAATACCCATGCAAGGAATCAACGAGGGTGATAGTCACAGTATCAGGAAGATCCTTCAAGGCGATGTCTTTATAGCTATGGATAGATTCCGTATCCCAGTGGTCGTCGCTCAGCGAATCGGGAATAACAGGCTTTTCCAGATTATAGTACAACCATGTATTGTTGTCAAAAAGAATCACCTTGCGAAACTTGTCAAAGGTGTAAAGCGTATCGATAGGTATCGGGATGCTTTCTGAAAATTCCTCCTCTTCCTCCTCGTCTTCTTCCTCCTCGTCATCAACATTGATAACGGAGTCGTTTTCTGAAGGTGTGACATAAATATATATGGTGTCGTATACGACAAAATGATTCCTCAAACGTTTAAAGAAACCACCGTTGTCCTGTGAAAAAGCGGCAGACGACAATAACAAACAAATAACGATAGCGGCTATTTTCTTCATTGTAAATGGGCGTAGTTTTTGAAAAATAAGGTGCAAAGGTAAGTAAAATCCCTGACTAGGCAAGGACAATCAGGTTGAAAACGGAACAAAAATCAAAATATTGTCATTTTGTCAGTTTTTTCTTTTGGCACAAAGATTGACAAAGGGAGGCCGTTGCAAATTGAACTGCAACGAAAAAAAGACAACAAACAAAATAACAAATAAAAAATAGGAGAACAAAACTATGTCAAAGATCATTGGTATCGATTTAGGTACAACCAACTCATGTGTGGCTGTTATGGAAGGTAACGAGCCGGTTGTCATCGCCAACAGCGAAGGCCACCGCACCACCCCTTCCGTGGTCGCCATCACCGACAGCGGCGAGCGTAAGGTCGGCGAGCCTGCCAAACGTCAGGCCATCACCAACCCGCTACGTACCGTTTATTCCATCAAGCGTTTCATGGGCGAGACCTACGACAAGGTAGGTGCCGAGATGCGCCGTGTGCCTTACAAAGTCGTGCAAGGCCCCAACAACACGCCTCGTATCGACATCGACGGCAAGCAATACACCCCGCAGGAAATCTCTGCCATGGTGCTGCAAAAGATGAAGAAGACCGCTGAAGACTTCCTCGGCCAGACGGTTACCGAAGCCGTCATCACGGTGCCTGCATACTTCAACGACGCCCAGCGTCAGGCCACCAAGGAAGCTGGCGAAATCGCCGGCTTGACCGTGCGCCGTATCATCAACGAGCCTACCGCAGCCGCTTTGGCTTACGGCTTGGACAAGAAAAAGAACGACGTGAAAGTCGCTGTGTACGACCTCGGCGGCGGCACCTTCGATATTTCCATCCTGGAATTGGGCGATGGCGTGTTTGAGGTGAAGTCGACCAACGGTAACACCCACCTCGGCGGCGACGACTTCGACGAAGTCATCATCAACTGGCTGGCCGAAGAGTTCCAGAAGGACAACGGCATCGACCTGCGTAAGGACCCGATGGCCTTGCAACGTCTGAAAGAAGCTGCCGAAAAGGCAAAGATTGAGTTGAGCTCTTCGAGCGAGACCGAAATCAACCTGCCTTACATCATGCCTGTCAATGGCATTCCGCAGCACTTGGTCCGCACCTTGAGCCGTTCGAAGTTCGAACAGCTGGCCGACAAGCTGATCCATGATACCATCGAGCCTTGCCGTCGCGCCCTGCAAGACGCTGGCTTGACCGTCAACGACATCGACGATGTCATCTTGGTCGGTGGTTCGACCCGTATCCCTGCCATCCAGAACATCGTCCGCGACTTCTTCAAGAAGGAGCCTTCGAAGGGCGTCAACCCCGACGAAGTGGTGGCCATCGGCGCCTCCATCCAGGGTGGCGTTTTGACTGGCGAAGTGAAGGACGTGCTGCTGCTTGACGTGACCCCGTTGAGCCTCGGTATCGAGACCCTCGGCGGTGTGATGACCAAGCTGATTGAGAGCAACACCACCATCCCGACCCGCAAGTCGGAGGTCTTCTCGACCGCTGCCGACAACCAGCCTTCGGTTGAAATCCACGTGCTGCAAGGCGAGCGTCCTATGGCTGCACAGAACAAGACCATCGGCCGTTTCATCCTCGACAGCATCCCGCCCGCGCCGCGTGGCATCCCGCAGATCGAAGTCACCTTCGACATCGACTCCAACGGTATCCTGAACGTGAGTGCTAAGGACAAGGCCACGGGCAAGACCCAGAGCATCCGCATCGAGGCCTCGTCAGGCTTGACCGACGCTGAAATCGAGCGTATGAAGAACGAGGCCCAGGCCAATGCCGAAGCCGACAAGAAGGAACGCGAGCGTATCGACAAGCTGAACCAAGCCGACAGCATCATCTTCCAGACCGAGAAGCAACTGAAGGAATACGGCGACAAGCTGCCTGCCGACAAGAAGGCTGAAATCGAGGCTGCTCTCGGCAAGCTGAAGACCGCTCACCAGGCTCAGGACATCGCCGGCATCGACGCTGCCATGGCCGAGATGAACGCCATGTGGCAGAAGGCCAGCGAGGAGATGTACAAGAACGCCGGTGCCCAAGGCGGCCCGCAAGGCGGCTTCGACCCGAACAACATGGGCGGTGGCTTCCAAGGCGGCAACCCGAACCAAGGCCCGCAGAACAATGGCGGTGATGACACCGTTACTGATGCGGATTTTGAGGAGGTCAAGTAAAACCTTAGAAATCTAACTTTAACGAAAGCGTGCGGCGCAAATGCGCTGCACGCTTTTTTTGTTTTAAAAAACCTCCAAAAAACTGCAAGTTTTTTCCGACTTTCGCGTCATGTAAGTGTAAGTCACCCCAGAAATGGACAACGAAGCCTTCAAGAAAAGCCTTATTCAGCTACAACCCGGCTTGCAAAAAGTGGCCGAAAGCATCCTCAATGATGCCGATTGGGCTGCCGATGCGGTGCAAGATACGGTTCTCAAGATTTGGGACAATCGTCGCCGGATGAACCGTGTCAACAACTTGGAAGGCTATTGCGTCACTGCCGTCAAACACCGTTGCATTGACCTGTTGCGCGAGCAACAACCTTCCGTACCTATTGACGAGGAAGCGTTTATGCTTGCAGATACTACATTTGATGAAAGCTTTGAGGAACGCTATCGCCAGGCTCGGGCATTGATAGACCAACTCCCCGAAAGGCAGCGCGAAATCATCTTGATGAAATATGAGCAAGACATGCCCAACTCTGAAATCGAGAAGGCACTACAGATAAGCAGCATCAATCTTTACACTATCCTGTCACGCGCCTACAAGTCCCTTCGTGAGGCGATGGACAGGCAAAACAACAATTGTCATGAAAGAGGATAACAACATAGACCAAGACGTGAAAGAAATGCTTGACATCGTGATCGAGCATGGTCGTAATGCGCGGCGACAGCAACAATTGGGCGCAATGATGGACCGCTCGGCCGCCTTGACGAGACGTCGCCACTGGCTTTGGGCTGCCGCAACAGCCGTGGCGCTTTCCGTCGTGGTCGCCTTAAGCCTAAATTTCGTCAAGGACAAACTGAAAGCTATGGTGGAGATGGATGAACCCGATACGGAAATGCCAATGGAAGTCAAAGAACCGAAAGTTGTGCTTCCAGAAAACAACGTACTGGCTGCCGAAGAATCTATTGCTGAAACACATAATGTGGCACAACCTCTAATTTGCCAAACAAAACCATCTGTCTTTGCGCAACCAGTGATGAAAGAAAAACATCAACTGTTATCTGACAATACGCTTTTGGTAGAGCCAACTCAACCATCGGAAACCATTGAAAGCGAGAACACGGTTGTATTATCTGAGCCTATTGAAAACAAATCTGAAGAAACCTTTGTAAACCAAAATGCGGAACCAGTATCTATTGAGCCAAACCAAGCGACCACAAATAGAAAGACTGATAGTATAGCGACAACCAATAAAAAAGAAGAAAATCCCTATCGGCCTAAACACAAATTCACGCTTCGAGTGGGTGGAGAGACAGACCCCTATGATTGGAGCGGTCTCCCATTTCTTCCAATTACATCCCATTTTGCATTAGGATTCACCCTCGATTATCACTTCACGGAAAACTTTAGCATGGGACTGGGTGCTGAGTGGTTTGGGGTAACTACCTATAGGTCATTTTATTCATCATACCAAGAACGTTTACATGCCATTCCAGTATATGCTGACCTGAAGTTGAACTTCTGGGGCAAAAAGTATTATTCTCCGTTTTTGGAGGCACGATTGGGCTATTCCATTCCACTAAATAAAGTGACACAGTATTACCCAATGAACAATGCCGGCGTTTACGTTGATTACATTTTGTCTGGCCCTTATCTGGCTCTCGGTTTAGGTTGCTCCATGAAGCATTCCAACCTGAGCGCTGGGATGGTGTATTCTCATGCCAGTGCACCAGGAAGATTTAAGAAATCGTTCAATACCTATTATTTAAATCTCCTTAGTTGGGGAACCAATTTCTACATTCGGTACGATTATAACTTCGCACTCTTTTCCGATGAAGGGAGACACCGCCTAAGGCAGATTAAGAATGGTAAATTGATGAATGAGTTCAATGGAGACGGTTTTCAGATACAACTGAATGTGGCAGGAGGCCTCAAACCTTGGTGCTATTCGGCCGGAGCGGCTTTGGAATACAAGTTCCCGAGGCAATTCAGTGTCGGCATTGGTGCTGATTTCAGAGGCGTGAACTTCACTTCCAGAGAATGGGGCAGTATCGGCTACTTTGAAAACATATTGGAAGGCCAATTGCTTTCCGTGCCAGTCTATGGGAGTTTGAAAGCGCACTTTTGGGAAAACAAAAGGTTCTCTCCCTTCGTGGAATACCGTTTGGGATATACATTTGCCTTGAACAGTCTTACGGCTACTCATTGGGAACCTGAGTTTCAGGAAACTATATATTACGAAAAGTGGTTGCAGGGCAAATATGCCTATTTGGGAATAGGCATCACCCACAAACATTCAAGCCTGAGTCTTGGCATTCTTGGACAAGATGGAAAACGTAAGGAAACAAGAAGGGGATATTCAAGCACTAGCTATGGCTGGTATATGGGTGGTTATCCTATTGAGCTTCGCTATTCCTATAGGATTGGCTCGTCGGCGAAGCGGTAGGAATTTCAAAAGCATACCAATAAAATACGACCACAAAAGGCATATTGCAGTTTATTCCAGCATCCTGTTACGCTTATATTGTAGGAGAGAACACCATCAACAAAAGCAAACAAATGTATGGGTTATAGCATTGCCGCCAAATAAGCTTTTCAAAGCATTATCGAAAAAGGTGTAATACGATGGGTTACACCTTTTTTTTGTTGTCAAGTTTTACGTTAATTCATATATTATCATCTCGTATTTGCAACATATTTGCAACGCGACTTAATTAGCGACGAGGTGCGACTTATCACTACTTATCATGGAACCCTTTCTTCAAGAACTCGGCAAGTGGGATGTGAATAATGCCCTCATACTTGCTGGAATCCATGAATGGGGTCATCGAAATCACGTATTTTGGGTAGTTGTCGTTAATCTTCTGTAGGTTTCCAAATTCTCTCTCGAAAGTGGACTCTTCGGTGATGAGATAGGATGCCTGAACGTAGATGGTGCCATCTCCCTTCGTCCCTACGAAGTCAATCTCTGTTGCATACATCTGCCCGACATTGACTTTATACCCCAACCTTATGAGGTGCTGATAAACTAGGTTTTCAACGATTTTCTCGATGTCATTGGCTCGTCTTCCGCCCGTAACGTAATTGCAAAGCCCTACGTCGCCAAAGTAATATTTGTCGTTGCTCTCAAGCAACTTTTTTCCATGTAAGTTGTAGCGAGTGACATTTTGTATGAGAAAAGCCTCGGCTGTTGCCTTCAAATATTTAAGGATAAGGTTTTTGGAAACTACGTTCTTGTTTGATGTCATATAATTTTGAATGTTGGTTGCCGACAGTGGCTTGCCGATATTGTCGCCGACATATTTTATCAGATTCTCCAGAAAAGGAACATTCCGCACTTTTTTTCGACTAACGATATCCTTTACTAAAATGGTGTTATAAACACCTTGCAGATACTGTCGCACGACCTCGGGGTCATCCAATCCCATAGGCCGAAGTCCAGGCAGTCCACCATAGTTGATATACTTTCGGAGGGCATCGTCATTGTCTTCCAGATTATGGAAAATCAGGAACTCTCCATAGCTGAGACCCTGAACAAAGATTTCAATATACCTGCCTGAAAGCAGCGTCGCCAAGTCGCTTGATAGTGTATCCGAATTGCTGCCGGTAATGATGATGTCAATATCTGGACTATCATAGTAATTCCTAAGCCCTCGTTCAAATTCATCTATTTCTTGAACCTCGTCGATAAGGATATAAGTATGCTTTCCTGGTACCATACACTTTTCAATATAAGCCACCAAATCCTTGTAATTCTCGATGAAATCGAAGGCAGTCTTTTCCTTGTCGACGTAGATGACACACGCGTCTTCTTGCTGCTTCCTTTGAACAAGTTCCTTCATAACATAGCTTTTGCCGACGCGTCGTTGGCCCGTCAGTACAATCAAGATGCCAGTCCCAAGCAACTTTTCCACTTTTGAGTAGTAATTGGGTCTTGAAATCAGTTCCATACCACATTATTTTTAATTGCGCAAAAATAGTATAATTTTGTTGACTACAATGAACAAAATGAAAATGTTTCAAATATTGTTCATTATAATGAACGAATTTACGCTGCCTCGCATTCTAAAATAGTTATACATTTTCAAAAAAAGTTCAACTATACTCTCAAAATAAGGTGTAATCCGAAATGGTTACGCCTTTTTTTGTGTACATTTAATTGCACTGCCAAATAAGCACGCTAAAACCCGCTTAATTGGAAATCAACGGATATTAGAATGATTTATAATAATATACAACGGAAAAATAAGAACGACATCTCTATGCGTTCACCATTTATGTGCTGGATTATTATGGGGTTGAGGGGATGAAGAGGAAGTTTATGGAATAGTGATAAGTCTCTAACCAATACAATTTGCCTAGTAGCATTGCCTATATCCGTGTAGCATATATTATTGATTTATAATAATTTGAAAAGAATTTTATATACAATTTGTTATTTATGTTGTAAATAAATATTCGAAAATTTTTAACAATTTTTAACAAATTTTCTTGCAATGCTTCCAATCCAACTCTTTACTTTTGCAGCAAATATTAAACACCAATACTATGGATATTAAAGATGCATTACAGAAACCATTGGAAAGTATGAATGGTGACAATGTTCAAAGTTCGTTTAAAAAGATTGCAGAGAATCTGTTCAACAATTTCTGCATTCAATGTGGTAAAAAGGATTATTATTTCGCTGAAGTTGAATTCTACTATTACGACAAAGAAAATTATCTAATAGACAAAGAACAAAACAAATGGAACACGGTAACATATCCTCGAACAGGTTATAGTGCAGGAGATTTCTTCTTTCATTTAAGTGGTTTTGATATATGTTTCAATAGCCATTACGATGAAAAAGATGCCAAATTTGGTGGAATACTTGTTAGGAGTATTAAAGATAACGCAGGTGTAGTTACGACAGGCCCTTTGACTTGTAAAGATTTAATCCTTAATTCATGTAATAATGAAATGCCGAAATTGAAGCCATACCATCCAGAAATTGAAATAAAACCCGTACCAACAATTCGTTCTCTTGGCAAAGTAGACATGAATAATAGAATTGATGGAATTTTGAATTTATGTTTCTATGATGGAAGTATAAAAGATTGGAAACCAGCTAAACAAAGATTTGATACAAAAACAGGAAAAATAGTAAAAGCCTATAGTTCTTATAAAACTGATAGATTTGTTTAACAATGATCACCGACAACCTTACCACCGCAGTATATTTCTCTGACCTTCTGCCAAAGAAATGCCCAACCTTGAATCAGCACATTGCTGAAGTATTGGAAGCAAACAGGATTCCGTATGCCTACCTTTCGGAAACCAAGGACATTTGGTGCCGTGATTTCATGCCCATCCAGATTGCAGAAGACCGCTTTGTATCCTATAAGTACACACCTAATTATCTGCAAGATAAAACAGGTCTTCGCCTTCAAACCAATCCCGAGGTGGTGCTTCAAGCCCAACAGAATCGTCTGACTCATGTGTTGCAAAATGCTGTCAAAGTTGACCTGATACTGGATGGCGGCAATGTCGTAAAATGCGGCAACACTATCGTGATGACGGAGAAGGTCTTTGTCGAAAATAGGGACAAATCGCCCATTGAGGTGGATAGGATCCTGAAGGATGCTTTCCAATGCGATGTGCTGTATTTGCCCTGGGACCACCATGAGACCTTTGGCCACAGCGACGGAATCATCCATTTTGCAGGTGATGGCAAAGTCCTAATAACAAACTACGGCGACATTTCACCTCGTTATTACTCACGTTTCCGTGTGGCATTGGAAAAACACTTTGAAGTGATTCCTTTGTATTACAAAACCAAGAAGATACACGCCCGTAGCTGGGCATACATCAATTTCTTACAGATAGGCAAGCTGATTCTTGTGCCTCAGCTTGGGCTTGAAGAAGATAAGCAAGCTCTTGAACAAATCAGCAATGCGATGCCAGACTGTGAGGTTTTAGGCAT
>ONFO01000047.1 GCA_900317155.1 uncultured Bacteroidales bacterium | reverse complement strand
CTTCGGGTTCATGTTGTCCGTTTGCTGCCTGATCTGGTCTTTCAGCTCGCGCAGCTCCTCGTTGCTCCGCTTCAGGCGGTTGGAAAGGGCGGATTGCTGTATCTTATGAGCTTGGCGTTCTGTTTCTATTTTGGTTTCAAGTTGTTGGTTCTTTCTTTTTCCATTATAGTAAAGAATAATAAAAGATGCCATCAGAACTAAAAAAACTCCGAGAATCACTTTTAACATCTTTTTGTTTTTCGTTTTCTCTTGTAGAAACACTCGTTCTTGCTCCCTTTGGGCATAATTCTTATATAATTCGGTTAACTGTGATTTTATGGCACTTTGGTTTTCTTCAACATTGGCGTAAGGAACCAAAAAGTCCGCATATTCAATCATATTGATTTCTTTGCCTTGAGCCTTGCAAATCTCAACCAGCCATTCAGCGGCCTGCTTCTTGGAATCAACACTCTGGCTGTTGTGAAATACCTTGCTCAAATAAAACGCTGCAGAATCAAATTGGGATTCATGGTAAAATATTTCACCTATGTTCATACACCTTGAGTAAAACTCCTTTTCATTCTCTGCCTGGGCAATTATTGTATGCAATTGTTTTAAGGATTTCTCGGGGGATTCTCCCATCTTATAAGAGAGATAAGCAAGGCGAGTTGCAATGTCTCGATAGGTTATGTTATTGGTGTCGGGCAGAATCTGTAATGCTTCCATGTATAGCATTTTTGCTGAGTCATTATTATCCATCATATCATATTGTGACCCTACTTTGTTCAACATCCATGCAATATGCCAACGAGGGGAAGCAAATTTTTTATAATAACCCAATGCTAATAAGCCAAAACAGATGGTTTGTTCGTGAAGATAAAGATCAGAGAATAGAATGGTCAATCTTGTGTGTGTCAAAGCCATGAATTGTGCCTTTTCCTCTACCAGTTCCTTTTCTTCGAAATGCCCTTCCATCACCTCCAAAGCCTTCAGATATTCCTTGCAGGCTTCCACAACGCTGTCGCGCTCGTAGTATCCCACACCATTAATATAATGGGCGCGGGCATCCAGAAACGAGATGGTGGAGACGTTGCGTACAACGCCAATGCAAAGACTTAACGAATCGAAATAACGCACTGCCTGCTGCAAAGCCGGGCGGTAGCTTTGGCCGTAGTCGTTTTTGTAGAGCAGCTCCGAAATCAGCAGCTGGCAGTAATGCTCGTTAAACTCATCGAGGCTGTCGGCCTTGGGGCTGGCCGCAAACTGCTGCAGCACCGCCAAAGCGCTGTCGGGCTGGCGCCACATCAGACTGTCGATGGCGGATAACTCTAGGTTCGGTCCTTCTTCGCTTTGCCCATGCTCAGCGACCTTGGCTCTTGATGTGCAGGCGACAAAGGCCAAAAATAGCAACCCTATGACGAAAAGCTTCGCTTTCATGCCCGCAAATTTAGGAAATCTTTTGCAGTCTTCGATAAAATACGTATTTTTGTCCCATCAACTTAAAACTATTTCCTATGAAAAAAATTCTACTTCTATTGACTATGATGGCCTTTGCCATCGGCCTTACGGCACAGACCGAAGTCACCTTCGACTTCAACGATTATTTGGATACTGGAGACGAAAACAACCGCCCAGCCCTCAACGGCCAAGACGGCTGGATCACCAAGGTGCACAGCGCCGGCAATGGCGGCAGATACCTGTACACAGGCTATTTTGCCTACTTCTGGGGCTCCCAACCATGGACCCCCACTCCAGATGAAACCATCGGTGTGTTCTCCACCTGCTCAGGCACCAGCTATGGCGACATCGCCACCCGCAGCATCGCGGAATACGGCTTCGACTTCAGCACGGGCGGCATCATCGAAGTGGAATGCGACATGTGGCGCGAGCACTGGGGCGATCTCTTCGGCATCGGCTACGATGGCGACGGCGACGGCTTTGTGCTTCCCCCAATCAAAGGAAACCACGAGCCCATCATCCCCGACTCGACCAGCACTTTGCCCGATGGCGGCATCTATATGCTGACCACTAACGTCAGCGACAATCCGAATTTCATGAGCGGCGTCGTGTTGCCCAACAACAAATTGTCGGCCCATGTCAATTTTGAGCCTTCACACCAATGGTACCGCTGGAGAATTTCCATCGACCTTGATGCCAACGCCGGTGCCGGTGCCGTCACCCTGTATATGAAACGCGACGTGCTCAACGGCGAGTTTGAGCCCGTCCCCGAATGTCAAGGCTTCCCGTTGGGTCTCACCCCTGGCAGTGGCGACAAGTTCGACCCCGCCATGTGGGACAAGATCTTCCTTCTCAACAGCGGCTGGGGCGGCTTCGACAACTTCACCGTCCGCCACTTCCCTGGAGGCTTGTCTCAGCAGTTCATCGACTTTGACGCCATCCCCGACCAACTGATCACCGCCGCCCCTATCACCCTGAACGCAACCTCTTCTTCGGGTCTGCCCGTGACTTTTGAGGTCGTCGAAGGCCCCGCTTCAGTGGAAGGCAACATCCTCACGCTGACAGGCGAAGAAGGTCTGGTGAGAGTGAGTGCCATGCAAGGCGGCGACGGCACCAACTGGCAGGCTGCTCCCACAGTGACCCGCTCGTTCTATGTCGTCGACCCCGCCAACTATGCTCCCGAAATCACCATCCGTCGACCCTACGAAGGCACCAAGGTCTACATGCCTGACTTCGAGAATCCTATCCTCATTGTGTTGAGTGCCTACATCGACCACCCCGACGTCCTCAAGTTCAATGAGGTGAAATGCTCCGTCGACGGCCTAGAATTGACCCTGAAAACCGATCATCCTGACGACCCCGACAACGGCTACTGGTACACCACCTGGACGCCCTCTGGCGCAGGCACCTACGAAATGACCGTCAGCATCACCCAGACGGGCGGCAAGGTCACGACGGCCACCAACTCCTTCGAGGTCACCACCGATTACAACGACATGATGGTAACCGCTTGCAACGGTGACTTTGTGGTGGCTCCCAGCAACCAAACCAGCTATGCCGAGTATGCCTTCCCCTCGCACGTCAATGCCTTCAATGCCATCAACATGCACTATGACCACAACTGCGTGAACGGCAACTGCGACTCATACGACCGTGTTGGCTACTGCCGCGTGAAGAACTACCGTGGCGAGTGGGTCGAGCTCTTCCGCTATGTCACACCTTTTGGCAAGGAATGCGACGACGACCTCGATGTCAGCGACTTCACCACCTTGTTGCAAGGTCTCGTTGAGTTTGAACTGCATTTCGATGTCTGGTCGGGCGACGGCTACAACCCCATCATCACCTTTGATTACACCAAGGGTACGCCCGAATACACCTATGTCGACATGAGCGAATTGTGGTTTGGTAACTACAGTTTCGGCGACTATGCCAACCTTTGCTCCGTACCGACACGCCATCTCGAATTTGATCCTTGCGTCGAAAAAGCAGAGTTGCGTCTTGTCTCCACGGGTCATAACTGGAGCAGTGGCACCAACGGCAACTACAACACAGGCAATGCCGCCGAGTTCTACGAAGCTACACACAACATCAAGATCAACGGCGCTGTGGCTTACACGCAACATCTGTGGCGCACCTGTAGTCCCAATCCTGCGGGTTGCCAGCCTCAGAATGGCACTTGGATATACGACCGTAGTGGCTGGTGCCCGGGTAGCATAGGTTTGGTGTGGCGCTACAGCCTCGATGACTATCTTGCCGATGGCGGTGCCGAGGTGACTTACGAGTTTGCCCCCGACTATGTCGACCAATGCCATCCCAACTATCCTGACTGCGTTAATGGGCAAAACAACTGCCCCAATTGTCAGGATTCCAGCAACCCCTATATTAAGGTTTCCGGTAAACTCGTGACTTACAGCCACAACACCGATATCCTGCTTGACACGCCCGAATATCCCGACGTGGACGAGGATCCGTTCGATGTGGCCATCACGCCCAACCCAGTGAAGAACAATATGACCATCACCACGGATTATGAGTTGGGCCGCACGAGCGTCCACATCCTCAACTCCTATGGCGTTGAAGTGCGCAGATTCAGCATGGCTAAGCAAGCCACCATCGACGTGAGCGACCTGCCTTCGGGCTTGTATTTTGTGAATGTCATCGGTGGAAAAGTCGTGACCAAGAAAGTTGTAATTGAATAAATACCAGAATTATGAAAAGAATAACTTTGCTTTTCGCATCGATAGTCATTGCTATCGGCCTGATGGCCCAGACTGAGGCTACCGACAATTTCAATAACTATAATGAAGGCGCTCCGCTCAACGGTCAAGGCGGTTGGGTGGCGCGTGCCCATAGTGCGGGCGGCGGTGTGCTAAAGACCGAATACCTCGGCGGTGGCGGTCAAACCACCCCTGACGAAACCATGGGCGCTTTCTTCGACAACGCCAATACTAACTTCGGTGAAGTGGCCACCCACAAATCAACCGAAACCTTCCCCTTCGATTTCTCAACGGGCGGCATCATCGAGGTTGAAATCGACATGTTTCGCAATTGGTGGGGCACCTGCTTCGGTATCGGCTACGATGCCGACGGCGATGGCGTTGTGTTGCCTCCTATGAGTTATGAGGCTACCTGTCCCAACCCCAACCTGCCCGTGCAAGACGGTGGCATCTATTTCATCACCACTGGTCAAGACCCAAGACCGAGCTTTGTCAATGGTATTGTGTTGCCTGACAACACCATGCCTGTCGATTTCGATTATGGAAACGAATACGGCACTTGGACACGCTGGAAAATCATGATTGACCTTGAAGCCAACGGAGGCCAAGGGGCGGTCACCCTCTTTGCTGACTATGGCTGCTCGGGCGAGTTTGAACCCGTCCCTGAGATACAAGGTATTAATGCAGGCCTCACTCCAGGCAGCGGCGACCGCTTCGACCCTGGTGCATGGGATGGCATGTTCTTCCTTAGCAGTTCTCATGGTGGCTTCGACAATGTTACTGTGCGCCACATACCTGCAGGCCTGGCTTCTCAATTCATTGAGTTTGATGCCATTCCCGACAAGCTCGTCTTCGACCAGCCTTTCCAAGTCAATGCCACGGCTACCTCTGGACTGCCTGTCAGCTTCGAGATTGTGGAAGGTCCGGCCACATTGGAGGGCAACACCATCACGCTGACGGGAGAGGAGGGCACCGTGAAGATTAGAGCCACTCAGCCTGGCGATGGCACCCAATGGCAAGCCGCTCCCGCGGTCAACCGCACGTTCGAGGTGGTCGACCCCGACAACTTCACGCCTGAAATCACCATCCGCAGACCTTATGAAGGTCTCAACGTCTATATGACCGAACTGAAACCTATGTTGCTGGTGTTGAGCGCTTATATCGAACATGGCAATGTCATCAAGTTTGAAGACGTGCGTTGTAGTGTCGGTGGTCAGACTGTGCAGCTGCAGACGGCCTACCCAGAGAATCCGGAAAACGGCTATTGGTACGCCATGTGGGAGCCCATTGCTTTCGGCGATTTCGACCTGACTGCCAGCATCACACAGAGCGGCGGCAAGACGACCACTGTCAGCAACCACTTCACCATAACCAACGACTTCAATAATGTTGATGCTGTGGCCATGAACGGTGACCTCGTTGTCACTTCATCCAATCAGACTGCACATGGCGAATATGCACTGCCTTCGCATGTGGGTGCTTTCACTTCCATCAATGCCCATTACGACCACCGTTGTGTCAATGGCGACTGCGACCCTTACGACCGCATTGGCTATGTGCGTGTGAAGAATTTCCGTGGCGAATGGGTGGAACTGTTCCGCTACTGTTCGCCTTTCGGTGTGGAGTGTGACGACGATGTGGATGTCACGGATTACACTTCCATCCTGCAAGGTTTGGTCGAGTTTGAGGTCTACTACCAGACTTGGGACGGCAGCGGCTATTGTCCCATCTTGACCTTCAATATGCAGAAAGGCACACCTGACTATTTGTATAGCGATGTTCAGCCCATCTGGTTCGGCCCGTATGACTTCGGAGACTATGCCAACCTGCAACCCTTGCCTGAGGTGGATTTTGAGTTTGCCGAGAATACAGAGGAAGCTCATTTGAAGGTCATCACCAGCGGCCACAACTGGAGCAGTGCCATGAGTGGTGGAAGTGCTTACAACACGGGCAACGCTGCAGAGTTTTACGAGGCAACGCACCATGTTTATGTGAACGGAAGCCTCAAATTCGACCAACACCTGTGGCGTACCTGTAACCCCAACCCCGCTGGCTGCCAGCCTCAAAACGGCACTTGGCCGCACAACCGCAGTGGCTGGTGTCCCGGCAGTATCGCCCTTGTGTGGGACTACGATATGAATGAGTATGTGCCTCAAGGTGGTGCTCATCTCTTTTATCAGTTCGACCCTTCCTATATCGACCAGTGCCATCCCAACTATCCCGATTGCCACGATGGACAGAACTCCTGTCCCCACTGCACCGACCCTGACAACCCGATTTTGAGAGTCAGTGGCATGGTGGTGAGCCGTTCCAATAGCGAAGGCACCTTGGTGGGCATTAAGGAATATGTCGACTTCGAAAAAGACCCCTTCACGGTCACGATTTCGCCTAATCCAGTGAAGGGCCAGATGACCATTGCCACTGATTATGAACAAGGCAAACTCTGTGTCCACATTGTCAATGCGCAAGGTGTGGAGGTGCGTGGTTTTGTCATGGACAAGCAAACAACGATTGATGTCAGTGACTTGCCGGCTGGCCTCTATTTTGTCAGTGTCATTGGTGGCAAGGTGGTGACCCAAAAGGTCATTATTGAATGATTTAAAAATTTACCGATATGAAAAAACATCTATTTTTCTTCCTCATCTTGTTTATGGCCCTACCCAGCATGGCGCAGGTAGCAACGGTGAGGCACCGTCACGGAGGCAACCATCACGGAAGTACAACTTTGACCATCGTTGCCCCTCGGGGACTGAATTTTTGGCTTTTTGTCGACGATGTGTTGCAAAATGAACAGCCTGTACGCTCCATCTGCGTCCGCAACCTTTGGGAAGACAGCTTTTATGTCCGTGTGGAGCTTGACAACCCGTTGCAAAACTGTGTGGGCCAGTTTGTTGACCTCAAGCAATCGCAGACCCTCACTATTGTTCGTAACGACAAATTGTTCGGGATGGATTATTCCCAAATCCATGTCCGTCCCGAAGTGACCATAGATTTGGTTACCGAACAACCTTCTGTTGGAGGGAATGTCCAGCCTCCTGTGCCTCCTACGCCTCCTGCACCACCAATGCAATTTGGCATGACTCCTCAGGACTATGAAGATGCCTACCAGGTGATTTCCAATGAATCGTTCGATAGCTCGAAACTGACCGTGGCCAAACAGGTGATTTCGGCCAACCCGATGACTGCCAGCCAAATCCTCGGCATCTGCAAGCTGTTCTCCTTTGAGAGCAACAAGTTGGAGTTCGCCAAGTTCGCCTACGCCAATTGTGTTGACCAGAACAAATACTACTTGCTTAATGAGGCCTTCTCTTACGAGTCCTCGAAGCGAGAGCTGAACAATTTCATCAATGGATTATAGAACGAAAAAAAGACCGCAGCAATGCGGTCTTTTTTCGTCTGTTCACATCTGTTTATTAGAATCTGTAACGGATGCCTAGAGCGATGTCACCCCAATGGAAATCCGTGCTTGGAACGATATACAAACGCGGGCGGATGTCTAAAGACAATTGCAACGGGATGGCCGCAAAATCGTACTCGACGCCAACTTGTCCGGCAAGAGCAAGTGCAAAATGAGCTCTCTCATCGAATGATGTCATGCCCACATTGGCTCCGGGGCCGATGAACCATGCAAAATTGTAGGGGAGATCAAAGACAAATTGGTAAATGCCTGTCAAGCTAAAACTGGAGGCATCATTGTAGTTTGCCCAACCCAGATCGAATTCCATACGGTTGTCGTCAATTACATGCTGCCACGAAAGTTCAGCGTTGTAACCTTGACCACCACCCAACCTGACACCGATGTTGTTGTCTTGAGCCTGAGAGGCAAATGCCAATCCCATGACTGCAATCATGATAAGAACTACTTTTTTCATTTTTTAATGGTTTGAATGTTATTGTTGTTAATTTGAAATCATTCTTCATACACAATATTAAGAAGCACATCACCGACCATGCCTAAAGTCGTCTTGTCGATATGTTCGAGGTTGTCGTTTAAGGTATGCCACACTTCAGGGAAACACTCGTTGCTGCTGTTGGGTTGCAGGTCAATGATGTCGATAGTGGGAATGCCGGCAATCTGATTCATGGGGATATGGTCATCACTAATCATGGTGCCCAACTCATTGTTGAAATAGGGGCGGTAACCTAAATCGTATGCTTTGCGCCAAACCTTGTTACTCACCCAAGCGGCGAAGCCTTGCGAGTAATACTCTTTTGGGAAGTTGGGATTGCTGCCCCCCACCATGTCGAGGAGGATACCATAATAAGCCTTATAACCATAGACATGCGGCTGTTTCGACCAATATTGTGAGCCCAAGGCCCAATGGTTGACCCTGTCATCATAATAATTCTCTGCATCGTCCTGATGTGGGCCGTAGTCCTCAAGGTCGAACAAAACGATGTCGATGCCTAAGTTTGAAGGCAGTTCGTGTAACTTGAACTGACGGGCACATTCCATCAGCACGCCCACACCGCTGGCACCGTCGTTGGCGCCGTCGATAGGCTTGTGTGTGTTGGCTGCGTCAGGGTCGTGGTCGGCAAAAGGGCGCGAGTCCCAATGGGCGCAGAGCACGATGCGTTTCTTGGCCTCGGGATGGAAGACCCCAACGATGTTTTTTCCATCGATGCCGTTGCCATTAAACAAGCGTGAACGGAATGCTTGGACGATGACCGTGTCGGCATATTCTCCGAGCTTGGAGGTGAGCCATTCGGCACAGTCGGCATGAGCTTGGGTTTCGGGCACGCGTGGACCGAAGTTGGTCTGCTTGGCCACAAACTGATAGGCCGAGTCGGCATTGAAATTAGGAACGGTCACTGATTTCTTTGGCTTTTCAGGGGTAGTAGTTGTTCCTTGAGGTTGCTTGTTTCCACAGGAAGCAAGAAGCAACGATACGGCTATGATGATGAATGCTTTTTTCATTTGGGATGATTTTAGGCTGCAAAAATAGCAAATTATTCTTCTCTGACGAGATGCACATCACATTGCGGGAAGGGGATTTCGATGCCGTTCTCGTTCAGAGTGTTGTAAATCATCTCCTTGGCACGATCGATGTAGCCAACACGTTCGGCCACCAGCACCTGCTGCTTCACTGCGATGGTGACCGCACTGTCGTCCATCTCTTCCAAGGTGATGTTGATGCCACGTTTCGAATCCACGATGTCGCGCCCAAAAGCGTCTTTGTCTTGTAGCTTCATCAAAGCTTCTCCCAACAACTCGCGGACACGTTGGATGTCGGTGCCGTAGGCCACACCCACCGTAATCTTGACGAACTCGTAGCCATGGTTACGCGTAAGGTTACTGAAATTCTTGGCAAACAAAGTGGCGTTAAGGAACGACATCTCGGCACCATCAACGGTTTCAATCTCTGTGCTTTGGTAACCTATGTGGGTGACCTTACCACGGATGCCATCGCAAACAATCCAGTCGCCGACACGCAGACGGCCCGACATGAGCTGGATGCCATAGATGAAATTGTTGAGGGTGTCCTTGAGGGCAAAACCAATACCAGCAGAAAGACCGCCAGCCACGAGGCTCAGCGAGCTGGTGGGGATGTGCAACGTCAGGACGATGACGACGACGTAAGTGAACCAAGTCAAGACGCTGATGATGCTGTTGCCTAACGACAGGTTGATTTCGTTGTTGCGGATAGTCGTGCGGTTATGCTTCTTCAAAAAGATGGCATAACGAACCTGCTGCCAAATGGCGTGAAGGGCTCGGTTGATATAACGGAACACGAAAAACAGGCTGATAATGAGCAGGATCCCGTGGAACGACAGCCTAAACGTGTCGGCACCGTTTTCGTTGACTAACTGCACGAAGTTGTGGTAATAGATGTTGTTGTACAAATCCTCAAAGTCGAACACATCAAGGGCCAAATGGATGCAGAATGGAATCGACAGCAAACCCATCACGGGAAGCACCACGTCCTTGACCAAATCGTAGAACCAAGTGGCACCAAACATCAAAGTCTCCTTGCCTGGACCAGAGATAAAGTTGATACGCGATCGGTAGTCGTCTAGTCGATGCTTCATGCGTTTCTCACGATAGGCCACAATCAGGTTCAAAATCGTGTAAATGGCTTGGATGGCAGCCAGTTGGAAGTACCACCATACCAAAATAAGCAGCGAGGCGAAAATATAACCCGCTATGGCTACAAACACGGCTGCACCAGTAACCACAAGCGAAGTCCAGCCTAAGAAACGATCGCTGCGGGCCACCTTTTTCGCATTGTGCAAACAAGCAAAAAACTGCCAAACGAAGAAGGCAATCAGTACCGGCGGGAAGATGAAGTTCATCAACGAGTTGGGCATGAAGACCACACGGAAACCGATGACAGCCAAAGCCATGCAGAAAGTGGGCAGATATAGTCTGACACCATATTTCAGCTGCTTGGGCTTCAGGCGGAAGAACAATGCGACAAGGATGGCGGCCAACAGCCAAAGGAAGGTGTTGGTGAGGTGCGCCGCGATGTGCAGCAAGCCATCGCCACCGATGGTGCTGTTGACTATGATAGTGATAAAAATGGCGACCAGCAACGAGATGAAACGCCTTGGGGCTTTTTCAACATACTCCTTCAAAGGCTTGAAATAACGGAAAGCAGGGATAAGCAAGAGTGAAACGACAAGCCAAATGGCCATCAACTCAATGACAAACAGCACGATGATGAAGACCTGAAGCGAGTATTCCCATCCGTTGTCAGTGGTCTTTGTCTGTTGGCCTTTGCTGAACAGTGACTTCAGCGAGCCCACATCGTATTTCTCGTTCGCGTCGCTCATGGCTTGCCTCCAATAATAACCCGGCCGCTGCAAGATGGTGTACCAAGGGGTTTGCCCATTAACGAAGATGCGGTTTTGCAGCACTTGGTAATAATCATGTGCGTAGTCGTAGGTCTCCTTCAGACGCAGGAAGGTCTCGTAATAGTGTATGCTGTCGGCCACCACGACAGCTTTGGTGTCGGCGTACATCTTGAGAAGCTCTCCCGCGTAAAAGATGCACTGCTCGCGGTCGTCCTCACCCTGTTCGTCAAGCACAAAAGGCACCATAGAAATCGAGTCGGCCATGGCTTTGACTTCCTGATCCAACTCAAGATGCGCACTGCTGAAGAAAAGCGGGTTAAGCGAGTCGTAGTGGATGAGCAGGCTATCGGGAATGCCGACAATACTGTCAATCTCGGGAGGAAGACGGCGCAGCGACTCGATGAGGCGGGCATGGCGTTCCATCTCGACGTTGAGGTTGCTGACAATGTGGTCGAAAGGCCCACGGTCTTGGTTAAACTCGTTGTATTTTTCGGTGACCCTCTGCAAGGCATAGCTCACATCGAAGGTGAAGCCTTGTTTTTGTGAATACAGCATAATTGAAAGCTCGTCGCATTCCTTCATCATGTCGACCATTTTCTGGCGTTGTTTCTCGTAGTCCTCGGTGAGTCGGTCGCGGTTCTTGTCGATTTGTTGATAGTCGGCACTCAGTTCATTGCGCAGCACACGCAGGGTTTGGGCAAGGTTGTGGCCGTATGAGATGGCGAAGATCGGCACCACGATAGCCAAAAAGGCGGCCAAGAAGAGGATTTTTTTCTGTTTGGATGGGGTTTTCATTGGGCGATTTCTTTGATGAAACTCATAAATAAGGGGTGAGGATGCAGCACAGTGCTGGAGTATTCGGGATGGAACTGGGTGCCGATGAACCAACGGTGGCTGGGAATCTCGACAATCTCCACCAAGTCGCTCTCGGGGTTCACGCCAACGCACTTCATGCCGTTTTTCTCATATTCGTCTTTATAAAGGTTATTGAACTCGTATCTGTGGCGATGGCGTTCGCTGATTTGTGGTGTGCCATAGATCTCAGCCACGCGGCTGCCTTCGCACAGGTTACAACTGTAAGCACCCAAACGCATGGTGCCGCCCAGGTTGGTAATGGTCTTCTGCTCCTCCATCATGTCGATGACATTGTGAGGAGTATCGGCCATCTCGCTCGAGTTAGCGTCTTTGTAGCCCAACACATTACGGGCAAATTCGATGACCATCATCTGCATGCCGAGGCATACGCCGAAGGCAGGTAGGTTGTTGACACGCGCATACTCCACCGCGACAATCTTGCCTTCGATGCCGCGTTGTCCGAAGCCGGGGCATACCAGGATGCCCGCCACGCCTGAGAGTTGTTCTGCGATGTTCTCCTTGGTGATGTTCTCACTGTTGATGAAGTCAATCTTCACCTTCACGTGGTTGTAGATGCCTGCCAAAATTAGGCTCTCGCGGATGCTCTTGTAGGCGTCTTGCAAGTCGTATTTGCCCACTAGACCCACGTGCACCTCTTTGGTGGCAGTGCGTTGCAACTCCAAGAAACGGTGCCAGCCTTCCATCTTTGGGGTCTCTCCTACCGGCAAACCGAATTTGCGCAGCAGGGCAGCGTCAAGACCTTGGCGTTGCATGTTGACAGGCACCTCGTAGATGCTCGGCAGGTCCTCGCTTTGCACCACGCATTCGAGGTCGACATTGCAGAAAGATGCTACCTTTTGACGGACACCGTCGGAGAGGTGTTTCTCGGTGCGCAGCACGAGCACGTCAGGTTGGATACCAGCGGCTTGCAACTCTTTCACCGAATGTTGTGTGGGCTTTGTCTTCAATTCATCGGCAGCCTTAAGGTAAGGGATATAGGTAAGGTGTACGCTGACGGCGCGGTTGCCAAGTTCCCATTTCAGCTGACGGATGGCTTCGAGGAAGGGGGCCGCTTCGATGTCACCGATGGTGCCGCCAATCTCTTGGATGACGAAGTCGACATCAGTGTTTTGCATGATGCGGTGTTTGATCTCATCGGTAATGTGAGGCACCACTTGAATGGTCTTGCCGAGGTAGTCGCCGTGGCGTTCCTTGTCGATGACGGTCTTGTAGATCTTACCCGTGGTCACCGAGTTGGCTTGGGTGGTGCGGATGCCTGTGAAGCGCTCGTAGTGGCCGAGGTCGAGGTCAGTCTCAGTGCCGTCCACGGTCACATAGCACTCGCCGTGCTCATATGGATTCAATGTCCCCGGATCGATATTGATATAGGGATCGATTTTCTGTATGGTGATGGTGTAGCCGCGGGCTTGTAGTAGTTTGCCAATGCTGGCCGAGATAATGCCTTTACCAAGAGAGGAAACCACGCCTCCCGTCACAAAAATATAGCGTGTCATAGTGATGGTTAGTTTTTGTTGTTAAATAAAGGGGCAAAAATAGAAAAAATGGCATTAACAACAAAAAAAGCGAAAGTATAAGTATCTTTGCAGCTTTAATGAAAGAATCATGAGCAAGTCACCGATAATAGGCGTCACGCCGCTTTGGGATGCGGAGCGCAAGAGTGTTTGGATGCTGCCGGATTATTTGGATGGCATCAAGGCCGCGGGAGGCGTTCCTGTCATCCTACCTATTGAAATGTCAGAAGCCGATGCAGACCGCATTGTGGAAACCTGTGATGGATTCCTGTTTACGGGCGGCCAGGATGTCGCGCCTGAGCTTTATAGAACGAAAGATACTACTGGAACCGTCGTTCCCAGCCCCGAACGCGATAAGTTGGAAACGCTGTTACTATCTAAGGCGCTGCAAGCCGACAAACCCATTCTCGGCATCTGCCGTGGACTGCAGTTTATCAATGCATATTTGGGCGGTACACTTTGGCAGGACCTTCCCTCGCAGCATCCTTCGGATATCGTCCACAGACAGGGCAAGCCCTACGGCGTTCCAACGCATAAAGTCTCGCTGAGCGGCGACCTGCGGACGCTATTAGGCAAAGACACCCTTGAAGTGAACACGCTACACCACCAAGCCATCAAAGACCTTGGCAAAAACTTGGTTCCCATGGCCGAATCCCCCGATGGACTCATCGAAGCCGTAAAAATGGTGGGCAAGCGTTTCGTCTGTGCCGTGCAGTGGCACCCCGAGTACATGTTCAAGACGGATGGTGATAGTTTGAGAGTGTTCTCTTGGTTTGTGAGACAGTGCGGATGAAGACGACACAATAAACAACGAAGCTACGCTATTTTGGCGTGGCTTCGTTGTTTTTCAATTGATGGTTTCAATACACGGCGTGGTCCAAAACAAGTTGCCTTTCAATCTTTTCGTCCGAGTTGATAGTAATAGGATTGATGCCACCATAGCCATCGAGTCCACCTCCATCCGTCAGTTTCCCGTTATACAATAAAAATATCGAGTAAGTGCCAGGAGCAAGATTGATTTCGTAGAAGCCTTTGGCGTTTGATGTGGTCTTGGCCACAAACGGTTTTGGCATTGCGTCAATAGGATAATTAACGGAAATACCGCCGCCGAAGTCAGAGAGCATGGTGTACTCGTAAACGTACACATCGCAAGCGACGGGTCTCTCGCCATGGTCGGCGTTTGCGCCAGGCATCCAATCGCCGTAACGTTCTATTACAGTGCCATACACGCCTTGCGTGATGGAAGGTTCTTTTTTACAGGCGGACATCAAAGTGATGACGCTCAATAACGCGAGGATAAAAACTGATTTTTTCATGTTATATAAGATTTAGTTTACGGTATCTTTAACGCTTAAAAGTCGTAATTATTTCGTTTAAAGATTTTTTCCTGAATTATTGGTTTTGGATGGCAATTGGGGACAATGGTGTATGGAGCGGAACACAGCCATTTTGGGATGCTATATTCATCTACTTTATACTTTCTTTATCGCAGTTTGTGAGGGCAAAAACAGGGAATGTTTGGAAAAAACACGGTTGTTTGGATAGCAGTTTTTGTTTTTGTAACCAGCATTAAGTTAATGCGCATTAAATTAGCAACAAATCATTGTTAAGTTTTATGATAGGAAAAAGGGTTCAAGGTTTTTCGGACAAATTGGGCATAAACTACCAGAAATCGACAAGGTGGCTACCCTAGGCAAGGAATTGGCAAAATATGATGTCCGTCAGATTGGATTGTGTATGAAGAATATGTGATTTTGGCTTATATGCAAGGAGACCATGACAACATGACAACGGCGGCTTGGAACGTAGAGATTTTTACTTTCTTTTCTGTAACTCTTTCAGCTTCTCCTGTGCAGATTTGTTGCCTTGCTGGATATTGGTTTGCCCAATAATTGATTCTTCAAAGATGTCGTCCTGTAAGGTTGTGGTGTTCCATGAAATACAATTAAGACCTCCTCCTCTTCTAACAGCTTCCAATGCAGGGATGCCTAAAACCTCACAGTCTGGCATCGCATTGCTGATTTGTTCAAGAGCTTGCTTATCTTCTTCAAGCCCAAGCTGAGGCACAAGAATCAGCTTGCCT
>ONFO01000048.1 GCA_900317155.1 uncultured Bacteroidales bacterium | reverse complement strand
TTTTTTATAGACTTTCTATCAGTATTTCGCGCAAATTTACTATTTTTGCTCTTGCATTCCTAGTTCGCAGACAACCACGCTGCAAATCTAAGGTTTGCCCCAAAATTAACTACGTTGAATTAGAATTTATAAAACTATGATACGATTGGAAATCTGTGCCAACGGCATCAAGTCGTTGCAGAACGCGATGGACGGCTGCGCCCAGTGCGTGGAATTGTGCGAATGCCTCGAAGTGGGCGGTGTGACCCCTTCTTTCGGCACTTTGGCCAAGGCCATCGATATTTCGTTTATCCCGATGCGGGTGCTCATTCGTCCGCGACCGGGCAACTATATCTACGACGAGGAAGAAGTCGAGATGATGAAAACCGACATCATGCTCTGCAAGAAGCTGGGCTTCGAGGGTGTGGTCATTGGTGCCTTGAATGACAAAGGCGAACTCGATGTTGAAACTATTAATACCTTGATGGGAGCGGGCGAGGGACTGAAGTTCACCTTCCACCGCGCCATCGATGCCTGTGTGAAGCCATTCGAGGCCATTGAACAACTGATAGAACTCGGCTTTGACAAAATCCTGACCTCGGGCGGCAAACCCACGGCCTTGGAAGGTGTCCCGATGATAGCGGAGATGCAGTTGCGTTATGGCGACAAGATTGGCATCATGCCAGGTGGCGGCATCAACCTCGGCAATGTGAAGGAGATTCTTGACATGACGGGCGCGGTGCATTGCCACGCTTCGTTAGCCCATTGGGTGCCGCGCTTCAATGAGAAACTCTATCCCAACCAAAAGGACAACACGGGCGCCACGATGGTCTGGACCGAGTCGAACAAGGAACTGATTTACGAAATGGAAAAGATGCTGAATCCGTTTTAGTTGTCTCACGCTAAAATAATTATCTCACGCAGAATTCGCAGAATTCGCAGAACCTACCGGCTGCAAAAGTTGCGTCGCATCGCGATTCCCATAATTCTGTGCATTCTGCGTGCCAAAAAATACTCAAAATGAAAAAACTACTTTCCCTGATTTTACTGGCATTCGCCTTTTCAGCGTGCCAACAAATTGAAAAGCAAAATGTCGTCGTGCAACTCCTCAACCAAGGCTGGACGCTCACGGGCGACACCTTAAATATTAATATGCAGGTCGATGTGCCTTCGGTGGTGCAGCAAAGCCTTTATGAAAACGGCATCATACCGCATCCCTATCTTGGCACGGTGGAAAACCATTTGCTCTGGATTTCCGACCATCCTTGGGACTACACCTTGTGTTTCGATGTGGATAAGGAATTATTTGAAAAACAGGTGGTTGAGTTGGAATTTGAAGGCATTGACACCTACGCCGAAGTGAAATTGAACGGCAAAAAACTCTTTTTTGCTGATAACCAATTCCGCGTTTGGAAACACGATGTGAAAGACTTGCTGAAAAAGAGAGACAACCTTTTGGAAGTGCATTTCCCTCGTTATGATAGCATACAATTGGCTTTGTATGAGCAACATAAGCCGCAACTGCCTGAAAAATATGCCGTCTCACGCAAGGCACCTTATCAGCACGGCTGGGACTGGGCTCCGAAATACAAGAATGTGGGCATTTGGAAACGGGTGGAATTGTTGGGTTGGTCTGATGCGAAATTGCAAAACGCATATGTTGTCACAGAAAATGTTGATAACGAAAAGGCTACGATGCGTTTTTGCCTTGATATGGAAAGTAAGGCAGAAGGTAATTATCTGGTGGAAATTTATGTCAATGGTGAGAAAAACAGCCAGAAAAACATACACCTTAATGGCGGTATCCAAAATGAGAACCTAAACTTTGAAATTGAAAATCCAGCGCTGTGGTGGCCCAACGAGATGGGCGAACAACCGCTTTATGTCTTTGGTGCTCTCCTAAAAGACGGGGATAAGGTTTTGGATTTCAAGAAAATATGGTCTGGTATTAAAACCTTCGAGATGGTCGATGAGCCTGACAGCATCGGGCGGGCGTTCTATTTCAAGGTGAATGGTGTGCCGATGTATGCCAAAGGCGCCAACTACGTCCCCGAGGAGATGATTGAGACCTGGAATGATGTTGACCATACGATTCAACTCTTGGAGCAAGCCAAAGACGCTCATTTCAATATGCTGCGCGTGTGGGGCGGTGGCATTTATCCTTCCGACGACTTTTTCACGCTTTGTGACAAATATGGCATCTTGGTTTGGGAAGACTTTATGTATGCAGGGACGATGTATCCCTACGATGAGGCTTTCCTTGAAAATGCCAGGATTGAAGCGGAGGAGCAGGTGAAACGCTTGGCTTCGCATCCGTCCTTGGCCTTGTGGTGTGGCGGTAACGAAATCTCGGAAGGATACTATAACTGGGGCTGGCAGCAGTCATTGGGTTGGAGCGAAGAGGACGACAAGGCTATCAAAGCGGGCTATGACCGATTGTTTGAAAACATCTTGCCTCAAGCCGTTGCGCAATTTGACGGCACGCGCCCCTATTGGCCGAGTTCGCCTTCGAAAGGATGGGGCCGCCCCGAAAGCCTGACCGAAGGCGATGTGCATTATTGGGGCGTTTGGTGGGGCGAGCAGCCTTACGAAATGTATCGCGAGAAGGTGGGCCGTTTCAACAGCGAGTATGGCTACCAAAGCTATCCCGATTATTCGACCTTGCTGAAAATAGCAGAAGGCGAGGAATTGAGTATGGATGCTAAGGTGATTGCGGCACACCAAAAACATGCCCGTGGTACGCGACAAATCGACGATTTTATCAAACGCTATTATCCTAACATTCAGCCGAAAGACTTTGAAGAATACGTGCATTTAAGCCAGCTTTCGCAAGCCTATGGCATGGAAATCGCCATCGAGGCGCACCGCACGGCGAAGCCTTACAATATGGGCACGCTTTATTGGCAACTCAACGACGCTTGGCCAGTGACTTCGTGGTCGTCCATCGACTATTATGGTAACCCCAAGGTGTTACAAGATCAGCTGAAAACGCTTTTTGCGCCTGTGCTTTTGAGTCTCGACAGGAAAGACTACGGCGTTTTCGTCACGTCCGACTTGCTGCGCAACATTGATGGCATGCTGACGGTCAAGGTGTGCGACCTTGAAGACCTCAAACTTGATGAGCTCAAAGACCGTCCGTTGTTTGAGCAAAAAGTGAAGGTGGAGATGAAGGCCAACGAGAATCGGAAATTTGTCGTTGACGGCTTGAGAGAATTCTTGGCTAATGCCGACTTGCAAAAGGTTTACGTGAAACTGCAATTGACCGAAGGCGATACCCTTACTGCAGAGCGTAAATGCTATTTTTCCGCTTTTTTTGAGTGAAGGCTGTAACTTTTTCCCGGTTTCTCCGTATTACAGATGTTTTCGCGAAGAACAAAAGTAACAAGAGAAATAATTAAAACCTAAACGAAATGAAAACTAGATTATTTTTTGCAGCCATGCTGCTGCTGGCCTTCGGAACGATGAGGGCACAGACGAATGGACCCCAACCGATTGATCCCCAAACGGATAGCATTATGAAAGGCCGAAAGGCTGAAATAAAGCAAGCCCAAGAACAGTTTTCCGAACGGATGCGTGAATTGGGTATGAACCTCCAATATCTTTCGGATTCCGTTGATTGGAAAAATTTTGAACAAGATATGGAAAAATGGGGTGCTGATATGGAAGAATGGGGCCGAAAGATGGAGCAGTGGGGCACAGAGTTTGAGAAAAAATATGATATGCACAACTATAGTCCTACGAAAAATGATGATTCGCAAGTTCGTGTTATTCGGGTAACGGGTTCTGGCGATGTCGTTGTCAGCCAGACCCCAGGGCGTTTTTCGTTGAAGAAAGAGGGAAAGGTAGTCAACGACTATCGTGCAGAGTCGGAGTTGCTTCTCCTTTCAAGCTCTGACGACTATGAGGTTGAAGTCTCGCAACTCGAAAATATCCAATTGCTTTCGTCAGCTGATGTCGTCAGTAAGGGTACGATAAAAGGTGACTATATCAATATCTATAATAGTGGCTCGGGCGACATGGTTATGGAGTTGGATTACGATACCGTCCATGTTCTCCTGAATGGCTCGGGTGACATCATCCTTCGGGGTAGATGCAACGTGTTGCAAGCCACAGTGCTTGGAAGTGGTGACTTGAGAGTCGACGGTTTGAATGCTGTTGAATCGAATGTCGTGGAAACGTCATCGACGAAGGAAGACAACTCCAAGGGCAGTCGCCCCGTAAAAAAGAGCCTCCTTTACGATGCCAACTGGAACGGCTTTGAGGCGGGTTTGAACCTGTTGATGGGCCCTAACTCGGCGGGAACTAATTATTTGGAACTGCGTCCCTTGAGGAGTTGGGTGTTCAATTTCAACATCGCAGATGTGGGTATCGCTTTCAACCGCCGTCATACGGCAGGCCTTTACACCGGCATCGGATTGGGATGGAACAACTATAGTTTCAATCACCCGGTACGTCTGACCAAGGGTGCGAATCAACTTGAAGCCGAATGGATTGACCCTGCGGTGTCAGCGGTGAAGAGAAGCAAACTAGGTGTGCTGTATATCCAAGCACCGTTGATGGTTGAGATGCGTCCTACCCGTCATTTCTATGTGGCTGCCGGCGTCACGGGAGGCTTGCGTGTCGACACTTGGACCAAAATCGTGTTCAGAAGCGGAGACGTGAACAAGGTGCATAGCGACTATTATGTGAACCGCTTTAAGTTGGATGCCACGCTGCGCATCGGCGGTAACAACTTAGGCTTCTTTGCCCAATACAACATTCTGCCTACATTTGATGAAGCTCATGCCCAGACTTACCATACGGCGAACTTTGGGTTCAGCATCAATTTCTGATATAATCTCACGTTGAGATTCTATTTCACGCAGAAATCGCAGACTTTTGGGAATCGCAATGTGACGCAAAATAAGCGTCCGGCATGTTTCACATGGTTCTGCGATTTCTGCGTGCTTTATATCATTCCCCGCGTTTCTCCTCCCAATATTCCTTGGCTTCCTCAAAACTTTCGTCAGCACGGTTGTAGGCGGTCAGGGCAAAGTCGGTGGCGGCCAAGTCGAGCTCTTTCTTGGCAGTGGTTAGTCCGGAAGCGATGATGCTGGCAAAACTGTCGTGGCGACCATTCGTTAGCCATAACAGGCCTTTGCTGATGAGCGAAGGCTCGCGGTCGAATTCCTCATCCTTCGAAAAGCTATTAAAATCGTATTCGTTGATGAGTGCCAAGGCGAGGTTGGTGTTCATACGGAAAGCCAACAGGTCGAAATCGGGTTCGGAGGCAGTCGACGAGGTGGGTAAAATTGGCGCTTTTTGAGATTCCAATTGGGCAACAAGCGGCATTTCAACCCTTTTTGAAACGGTTTCGGAAATTGTTGGTCTTTCTTTCTTAACGACTTGTGACTGAGCAAAATGGAATGTTCTCGTAGGCAAGGTCGTGGTTTCGCTTGCGGTGATGAGCCTATCTGGAAGGATGGGCTTCAATTCGGCTATGGTTTCGGTTTTTTGCATCGATTTTTCGGGCCACAAGGTGACGGTGAGCAGCAGTCCAGCAGCAGCGGCAATTGAAGCGATTTTGACATAGAGCGGTACGACTGTTGCTTTCTTTTTCATCTTTTCTTTTCCCTCGAAGGCAATCTGAGGTGCTTCGAGATGGGGTAGCTCTTCGGTGAGCTCGTCCCAGTCCATACCTTGTGTCGCGACGAAGGCTTTCAGCTGCTCTGCCTCGTCGGGGCTGAGGTTACCTTCCATGTAATCCAGAAGGTAGGCCTCGTAGTTGTCGGTGGTGATGTTCGTTTTCATGGCGCTATGTCGATAAGGTTGTCGATGCTTTTCAGTTTGTTTTTCAATGCAGTGCGTGCACGGAAGATGTTGACCTTCACTTGCGACTCGCTCATTCCCGTGATTTCGCCGATTTCTTGGTAGCTATAGCCCTCGTAGTCGCGCAGCAGCAAGGCGTTACGCTGCGCTTCGGGCAGGGTGGCCAAGGTCTTGTGCAAGATTTCGTTCACGTCAGGAAACTGTCTCGGCGTGGTTTTCGCGTCGGTGGGCAAAGGCTCTTCGACGCTCGCAAAGCGTTGATGGTGACGGACTTCGTCAATCATGGCATGGTGGGCGGTGGTGAAGAGGTAGGATTTCGCCTTCGCAAAATCAATCGTCTTGACTTTCTCCCAAACGCGGGCAAAGCTCTCCTGCACCACGTCCTCGGCCTGCTCGCGGTTGCGGAGGCTTGAGAACGCGAAGCGGAAAAGCCGGTCGGCATATTGCTCCACGCACTGGTTGTACTGACTTCTGTCCATCGTTACAAAGGTAATACGGAGAAATGGAAAAAAAGTTACATCTTTATGAATTTTTTTTCGACTAGGCCAATGGCCTATAACCTATGGCTTGCCTTTGCATTGGGGCAGCCATAGGCTATAAGTTATAGGCCATAAGCCAACAATTAAACAATTATACAATCCACGATTCAACAATTATCATTACTTTTGCCGCAAAATACAAGACCATGATTTTAAACTACATCACCTGGAATGTCGACCCAGTGCTTTTCCATTTAGGGAGCCTTCAAGTCCGTTGGTATGGCCTGCTGTGGGCTTTGGGCTTTTTAATTGGTTACTTTATCATGAAACGCATTTACCAGAGAGAGAAAATGGCCGAGGATGCGTTGGATAAGTTGCTCATCTATATGCTTGTTTCAACCGTTGTCGGAGCACGCCTCGGGCATTGCCTCTTTTATGAACCTGATTACTATCTTTCTAATCCTTTGAAAATCTTTGCGGTTTGGGAAGGTGGTTTGGCCAGCCACGGCGGCGCCATCGGTATTTTGATAGGCTTGTGGCTTTATGTGCGCAGCTATAACAAGTCGAAGAAGGAGAAAAATGACTTGCAACATATCAACTACATCTGGATTCTCGACCGCATTGTGGTGGCTGTGTGTCTTGTCGGGGCATTGATTCGCGTGGGCAATGTGATTAACCATGAGATTTATGGCACACCGACTTCATTGCCTTGGGGCTTCGTCTTCATGCGCGGTGCGGAGCAATTTTGCGGCACGGTCGACAACTACACGGCGTGCAACGCTTGGGATGCCCCTTGTCCGCCAAGCGAGTGGCTACCTTGCCATCCGACGGGACTTTATGAGGCTTTCTTCTGCCTCGTGGCGATGGGCATTCTTTTGTGGATGTACTACAAGCGCGACCTCGGCCATAAGCAGCCCGGATTGATGTTTGGCACTTTCCTCGTCATCATCTTCGGCTCGCGCATCTGCATTGAGTTCTTGAAAAATGTCCAAGTCGAATTCGAGCGCAACATGGTCTTCGATATGGGTCAATGGCTGAGCGTCCCTTTCGTCCTTATTGGCATTGGGATGATCGTTTGGAGCTTTGTGAATCGTAAGAAATTGGTTGCGAATGATCGATAGTGAATAGTATTCGATAAGCTATAAGAAAAAACCAGCATCTGGAAAGCTCCAAATGCTGGTTTTCTTTCAATACAATCGGAGATTATTCCACATAAAACATATCAATGTATTGCATCATCCGGTCGGTAATCAGCTGCGTCAGCTCGTTGCGTTCGTATTTCTTCGCCACGCCACTGAAGTGCTTGAGCAGACTTAAGCCTTCCTCAATGTCTTCCTCGTAGTATTTTTGGAACTTTGGCTTCATGCCCCCATAGTAATGAATCTTGTCGCAATAATTGTCGACCAGCTTCATCATATAGTCGTCACCCTTGTCGGTGGCGCCGCAGATGTAGTACATCTCTGGGAACTGGTAAGTGTGGATCTCGGCAGGGAACTTCTCGTTGGGGAAGAAATCCTGGAACTTGTCCATCACGATGACGGCCGAATCAAATTGGTCGTGGTTGACTAGTGCCTGGGCTAAGCGCGAATAAGCCAACTGGGCATAGCTCATGTTGCGCACACTCTCGCGGTCGGGCACCACACCATCTTGATTCAGGCTACCCCAATTGGTAATGCCTTCGTCGGCTTTGGTGACCAACAGGTCATAGCTGCCGTCACGATAAACGCCACCACGATAGGCCTTGATGTAATCTTCGGCCTCGACAGGGATGAATCTGTATGCCAAGCCTTCCATGTGGAGGTACTTGTCGATGCCTAAGACCTTCGACATGTCGCTGAACGAGGTGAAATACACTGGGCGCTCCCAGTTGTTGGTGGCGAAGAAGTCCAAAAGCATGATGGAGTTCTTGTATAACCAGTTGTCCTTGATTTCCCATGTGATTTCGTCAACGATTTGGTCTTGCATGCTTTCTGGAACAATGCCATTACGTATGCAGGCCTCTTTGTCGACAGTAAGCTTCACATTGCGGCAGGGGATATAATTGTAGGTGCCGCCCACGTAACGCTTCACTGCCTTGGGGTTATGGATGAAGTCGATGACCTGCTTCAGCTCCACTTGTTTGCCCTGGAAGTAATCTTCCTCTTCAACAGGTATCGATTCGTTGATGCCATTGTCGTATTCTTTTTGGGTCAATGTGAGCGGAAGTTTCTCTGACTCATACACTTTGCGTCCCATTTGGTGAACATACCAATAGCCGCTCGAAAGCATGTAGTTGCATACACGCACATCGGTGCGGAAGCCTTCCACCTCTTGCACGTACCACAAGGGGAAGGTGTCGTTGTCGCCTCTGGTGAAAATAACCGAGTTAGGAGGCAATTGGGCGAGATAGTTTCGCGCCCAGTCGCGGGCCGAGGTCTTGCCCGAACGGTTGTGCTCTTCCCAACCATTGGAGGCCAAAACACAAGGCACAGCAAGGAAGCAGGCCAATCCGACGGCTACGGTGGTAACCATGCTGTTCTTCTTGGTCAGCTTGCCGATCCAGTCGATGATGGCGATGACGCCAAAACCAATCCAAATGGCGAAGGCATAGAATGAGCCTGCATAACTGTAGTCGCGCTCACGGGGTTGTTGCGGCGTTTGGTTCAAATAGATAATGATGGCCAAACCTGTCAGGAAGAAGAGCAGGAAGATGATCCAGCTCTGCTTCAGGTCGTTCTTAAGTAGCCAAAACAAGCCGATGAGACCCAGAATGAGAGGCAGGAAATAATAGGTGGTGCGTCCTGGGTTTTGCATGCAGGCAGGGATGTTGTCCTGGTCGCCAAGTCGGGCGTTGTCGATGAAACTGATGCCGCTAAGCCAGTTGCCGTGGCTTAGTTCACCCTGGCTCTCGATGTCGTTCTGACGACCCACGAAATTCCACATGAAGTAGCGCCAATACATCCAATTGCATTGGTAGTTGATGAAGAATTTCAGGTTTTGTCCAAAAGTGGGCTTGTTGACCATGACCGATTCTCCACGGTAGTTCCTGACGCGCACGGGCGTGCCTGTGACCACACCGTTTTCGTTCTTGCGATAGCTTTCGTATATCTCTGAGTGTGAGCCTCTTTGTGTGCTCCACATGCGCGGGAAGACGGTCTTCATCTCGTCGGGATATACGGGAACGCTACGTTTGTTGTCATCGGTGATGACGTAGCGACCTGCTTCTTTGTCTTTGACATACACAGGCTTGCCGTCTTTCAGATCAACAGCGGGGGCATTGTAATAAGGCCCATAAAGCAAAGGCCAACTGCCATATTGATCGCGATTGATGTATGCCAGCATTGAAAGGGCATCCTTGGGCTCGTTCTCGTTGATGGGCGTGTTGGTATTGGCGCGGATAATCAGCATGAAGAACGATGAATAGCCGATGAGGATAAACATAAAGGAGAGGATGGCGGTGTTCCAAATCACCTTTCCTTTCTTGCCCGTGTACCACAATCCCCAGATGATGAGGCCGATGATGATGGCGAAATAGACAATGGAACCAAGGTTAAAAGGTGCGCCAAGTGAGTTCACAAAGAACAATTCCATCTTGCCCGCCATGTTGATGACTTGAGGCACGAGGAACATGTTGAGGAACCACAACAATGCCACGGAGACAACACCTGCCAGAACAAAGCCCCAGAACGAGGTCTTTTTCCATTTCTTAAAGTAAACTACATACACGAAAGCTGGGATACACAGCAAGTTAAGCAAGTGTACACCGATGGAAAGGCCAATGAGGAAGGCAATGAAGATGATCCAACGTGTGCTTTTGGGGTCATCGGCCACTTGCTCCCATTTCAAGATAGCCCAGAAGGTAATGGCGGTGAAAAGTGAAGACATGGCATAGACCTCGCCCTCCACGGCGTTGAACCAGAACGACTCGGTGAAGGTGTAAGCCACTGCGCCGACAAATCCAGCCAGTAGCACACCTATTTTATTAATCCAAGGTGCGTCTTCGCCCTCTTTCATCCATACTTTTCGCACCATCATGGTGATGGTCCAGAACAGGAAAACGATGGTGAGGCCGCTACAAATGGCCGACATTACGTTGACCATCATGGCCACCTTGGTGACGTCGCCGCCCGCAAAGAGCGAGAAGAAACGCCCAATCATCTGGAACAAAGGTGCCCCGGGCGGGTGGCCCACTTGCAGTTTGTAAGCTGTTGAAATGTACTCACCGCAGTCCCACCAGCTCACGGTAGGTTCCAGCGTGAGGAAATACACGACGGTGGCAATCAAACCTGCCAACCATCCTGTAATGTTGTTTAACCTTTTGAATGTCATAATGATATAGATACTATTTGTTGATTGTCGAATCAAAAACGGCACTTGCCAAACGGCAAAGATACGGCTTTTTTGCTTCGAATACATTCGAATAACACCAAAAACGGTATTCGTATTGCAGGAATGTAACTTTTTTCGAAAAAAATCAAAAAAAACGCTTGCGCGTAACGAAATTAGTTGTACTTTTGCAGCCGCATTCGGGAACGAATGATGTCGAGTGGTGTAATGGCAGCACTGCAGATTTTGGTTCTGCCTGTCAAGGTTCGAAT
>ONFO01000049.1 GCA_900317155.1 uncultured Bacteroidales bacterium | reverse complement strand
AGGCCCCATGATGGCGACAAACTCGCCGTCGTTGATTTCGAACGAAACGCCGTCCAATGCGATGGTTTCGATTTCAATGTCCTCGCTGCGGAAGACCTTTCTCAGATTCTCTGTCTTAATCATGACTTTTGATGTTTGATTGTTTAACTGAAATTTGGTTGTAATGTTGTTTGTTGTCTGTCCAATTTTCGGTGTAAAATACACCTCATAATTTTACGCCAAAAAAACTATAGCGAATTTTATGTCAAATAAAATACAACTTACTATAAATCAATACTTTACAAAAACACCCCTTTGTAAAAAGTGTAAAATTTCTTTACGTGGTGTAAAGAAACTTTACAGTGGTTTACAATTTGACGAAATGTTATTCGTGGAAATACATGTTTTGGGCGTCGTCCTTCAATGCGGAATACAGGCTGTTTCGGTTTTGGCAGCAGAAATACACTTTTTTTCGATAGTGGCCGAAAATTTCAATAGTGAACCTCATTAATGCACCAAAAGCCCGACCAACCCAAAGGTTAGCCGGGCTTTCGATGGCTTTTGACGCTTCCTTTTATCCAAACATGTATTTGAATGTCGGTTTAATTGAACATTTCATCCTTTAGAACCAAAGTATATTCCCTGCTCAGTTGCGTCTCGCCTTCAGGATAGCAACTCCAGGCTTCGCGAGTGAAGAAGTAGCGTTGCGCTTCGGTGGCATTCTCGTCGTGGCGGAAGATGATTGTAGATGCGCCATCGGAACGGCGAGTAAGTTGCACACTGTCGAAATCCGACATGAGTTGACCGAAGGCTTGCTCTTCAGAAACATAGGTATGACAACCGCCCATGGTATGAAAGGAACTAATCGTCGTTTTGTCGTAAACACTGCCCGAGTTACTGGTGTAAGGGCTTGTGTGGAAAGCTCCGCTTGTCCCATTCCATCCTTTGAAATCAAGCGTGTCGTTTTCGGTGTGGGCAATTGCGAAATCTACATCAACGAAATACTCGCAAGAGGTCAGGAACGGAAGAGTGAAAGTCATCGCCGCAAGAAAAACGAGCAGCGTTCTGAATCTGATTATTTTGTTGTTCATACTTTTTAAATTTTGGTGTTTTTAGTTTTTGAAATCCATGCTGCAAAAGTATAGCAAATTATTGTCGTTTTGACAAGTTTTCGGGGCATTACAAACTTTTCAAAAATCACATACTTGATTCTCAATTTATTGCGATTTTTCATTACAACATTTTTACTACTCATAACCTATCTCTCTCCTCCTCACTAACCGACCTCGAATCAAGTCTCACCTTCGATTGGCCGATCTTATAGGTGACATTCAGCATGATGTTTCGCCCATCGCTGTCAAAGAAGACCAACGAATTGCCACGAAGGATGCCCTGCTGCCAATAGAGCATGGAGTTGAAGATGTCGTTGGCACTCAGCCGCACGGTCAGGTTGTTGTTGAGGAAACTCTTCTCCAAACTGGCCGAGAGATTCCACAACTCTTTCACTGTAATGCTTTGTGAAGGATATGGTGTCCCGTAATAGAAATTCAGGTTGAACTTCACATCGTAAGGCAAAGTCAGCATGTTGCCGACGGAAAGCATGGCGTAGTTCCTGTTGTTCTGTTTCAGGATGCCGTCCTCCTCTTTCTCGTAATAGTTCCTGCCGAAATAGACGGAACTGTAGAGATACCACCACTTGGTGACATTCCCGTTCCACGCGATGGAGCCGAACAAACTTTGCGTATGGTCGCCATTTCTGTAACGAGACTCGCCAACATCAAGGTTATCAGCACTTTGATAGAGTTCCCTGTAAATCGGGTTGATTTCGTAATTGTAGCCGAAACGCACCGAAAGCGAGATGGGAAAACTGGCGAAAACCTGTGTCGAATGGATGTGGGTGTTAATCAAGTTGGGATTGCCCATCGTATTGATAAGCGAATCAATGTACATGCTGGGGTTCAAGGCATCCAACGACGGGCGGGCAATGCGCTTCGAATAGGACGCGCCTACCGCATAGCCCTGGGCGGGTTTGTATTGCACGGTGGCATTCGGGAAAAGGCCGGGCTTCGTGTAGTCCACTTGTGGTTCGCCGTTCAAAGTGTTGTGACGGTCCACATACTCAAATCGCAGTCCTGCCGTGGCCGACCACTTGTCGGAGAAATTGTGCGCAATGCTGGCGTAGACGGCAGCGTTCGCCTCATCGGAATGGTAATGTTGAAACAAGTTGTTTGTTCCTGTCAGGTCAACGTGGTTGTCGGTTTGGATCAGCGAGTATTTCGCTCCTGCCGAGAGCGTGGTCTTGCCGTTTCTAAAAGGCAATGTGTAATCGGCCTTGCCCACATAAATGCCCGTGTTGCCATAACCTTTGTTGAGGTTCAAGATGCCTTGGCTTTCACTTCCGTCAATGATGTTGCGGAAAGCGTCCTCGTCGTTATAGCGGTTGTAGGTGTAATCCAAGGTCACGTTGAGGTTCTGGCCGAGGCTGTCGATGTCGTAATTGAAAAACAACGTGTTGTTGCTTCGCAGGCTCTTATCGTGGGTGTTGGTCACGGTCTTGAAATCCGTGTGGCCAGGTCCTTCGAAATGGGTCGTTTGCTCGCGCAGGCTCGTCCCATTGCCCAGGTTGTTGATGCTCTGCAAACCGATGGTCATTTTCGGGGTCAAGGCGTATTCCAACATCAGTTTCGCGTTATGGCCTTGGTTTTCAGAGAGGTTGTAGGCACGGTGCTCAATCATCGAGTAGCCCATCACGTCCTCATTGTTGAAGGTATGTGTTTTCCTTCCGTTGAATCCGTAATAGAGGTTGGCCGAAAACTTGTTTTTCGAGAAGGTGACATCGGCAAAGGCACGCTCGCTCCACCTTCGCGCCTTGGTTACGGTGCCGCCAATACGCACCGAAAAATCATCGTTGCGCCTTATGGTGACGATTTTCACGATGGCGGTGGCATCGGCCTCGTATTGCGACGACGGGTTGTGGATGATTTCGATGGACTTGATGTTTTGCGGGTTCAGGTTATAGACCTCGTCCATCGAATACACGCGCCGGTTGTTGATGTAAACGATAGGCGAGCCTTGCCCGATGACGGAGAGGTTGTTCTGCCCATCCACCAAAAGGCCGGGTGTTTTCTTCAGCATGTCGATGCCGTCGGCACTCGATGATAGCAAGGTGCTTTCCACCTCGACCACTGTCCTGTCGGGCAAGTTGGTGATTTCGGGTCGCTTGGCCGCAATGGTCACCTCTTTTAATTGCGATGATGCGACGCTCATTTTCAGCGTTCCCAAATTGCCTTTGGGCTGGCTGACAAATCTCGTTTCGTAGCCCACAAAACTGATTTTCAACAGGTCGCAGGCCGTTTCGAGGGTGAAAAGGCCATCGTTTTCGGTGGTCACGCCACCGAGGAAAGTGCTGTCGGGCAGTTGCATCGCCACGACGGTGGCGTATGGAATGGGCGCGTTGGTTTCGTCCACCACGCGACCACTGATGTTTTGCGCCTTCGAGCAAAGTACCGCCATGCAAACGAATAGTGCGGTTAGTAATGATTTCTTTGTCATAATATTATGATTTTAAAGATTTTACTTGATAATTCCGAATAATTTGAAGAGTCTCTCCGCTTTTTCAAGCCCAAAAGCCATTACAAGTTTTTCAAAAAGTAACTGTTTGATTTTTAGATTTTTTCGGTTTTTCATCGCAACACTTTTTGTTGGTTTTCACATTTTCCGAGTCAATCCGACTGATTTTTCCGACCATACAGGTGCCTTTCACCTTGACATCACCATAGTAATGGATATTGCCCCATCCTGAAATGTTGTAATCCATCGTTTCCAACTCGCAGAGGGTCTCCACCAAACCCGTGCCGGCCACGGAAATGTCCGCGCTTTTCACCGCACCCGCCTTGATGACGATTCCTCCCGCACCGGCCACGTTCAAATCCGCATAGTCGGAATGGAGATTCTTGCACACCAACTTACCCACGCCTGCGACATTCAAGTCCACACGGTCGGAATGAAGGTCCTCGCACACCAACTTTCCTGCTCCGGCAAGGCTCATCTTAAAGTCTTGGATAGTAGCGGTTTGTTCGAAAAACACGCCATACGCTCCCGCCGTGCTGATTTCCAATTTTGGAGCCTCAAACGGCGTGATGAAACTGAAGTCGCCGCCGCCCACCAAACTGATTTCCTCCAAGGTCGGGGCGGTGAGTTCGATGAGGAACTTCGTCGGCTTCAAGTCGGATTGCTGAAGCGTCTTGACCATCTCCACCCTCAAGCAACCGCCTTTCTGATAGATGTCGAGACACTCGAAAAGGTTCTCATCGAGGGTCACACGGCAGGAGTAGTTGTCCGCCACTTTGTAGTTTACCGTTGCAGGCAATATCATGCTGATTTCCTTGAACGCCGCCACATCGATGTCACGCGTGACGATGTTGCCGTTGCCTTCTGCAACGTTATTTTGCTTATACACGGTAATGATTTTGTTACCTTTCCCGTCGATAACGGTATCAGTCTTCCATCCCTTGTTGTTCTGCGCCTCAGCGCACAGCACCGCCATAACAACCAGCAGTGCGGTCAAAAATGATTTCTTTGCCATAGCTTTACAGGTTTATAATTTTACTGCCTTTTAGCATGGCAATCGCCGTGCCAAAATTGTAAACAATTAAAAACCAATAAAATACAAAAACAGCGTTTTACAAAAAGTGTAAAGTTTCTTTACAGTGGTGTAAAGAAAGTTTACAGTCAAAATTTTGGACGGTTTCAATCTGGCTTATTTGGTCATTTTCATAAAAAGTTGGAAAAAAGCAAAAAAGCAATCAGAATATGGTTGGAAAAAAGCAAAAAAGTGGTATTTTTGCGGTTGGAGAAAAGCACAATAAAATGGTTAATAGAAAGATTTACAACTATTTAAAAGATTTCTTTTTGAACGACAAAAAATCTCTCCTCGTAACGGGGGCGCGACAAGTCGGGAAGACGTATGCCATCCGCAAGGTCGGTGAAACGATCTTCAAGCATTTTGTGGAGTTTAATTTCATTAAAAACCCGAAACTCAAGACCATTTTCGCCAACCCGCTCGACACAAACGACATTCTGTTGCGCCTTTCTGCGATGACGGACACCAAATTGGAAGCTGGCAACACCTTGATTTTCTTCGATGAAGTACAAGAATGTCCCGAAATCGTTACCGCAATCAAATTCCTCGTTGACGAGGGAAGCTACCGTTACGTCATGAGCGGTTCTCTTTTGGGTGTCGAATTGAAAGATTTGAGAAGCGTTCCTGTCGGTTACATGGCTGAAAAAGAGATGTTTCCGCTCGATTTCGAGGAGTTTGCCTTGGCTTTGGGCATGAGCGACGAGGTGATGCAACATTTGCAAAACAGCTACAAAAAGCGGACTCCCGTCGATTCCGTTGTCCATGAGAAGATGATGGAACTGCTCCGGCTTTACCTTGTGATTGGAGGAATGCCAGCTGTTGTACAGAAATATCTGGAAACCAACAACATGCAGGATGTCAGGCACGAGCAGGAGAATATCATAAAGCTGTACAAAAAGGACATTGCCAAGTATGCCGACAACAAGCTTTCCATCAAGGAGATTTTCGATAGGATTCCGTCGGAACTCAACGCCCAAAACAAGCGGTTTATCCTTAAATCGCTGAACGACAGGGCGAAATTCGAGAAATACGAGAACAGCTTCCTTTGGATAGCCGACGCGGGTGTTGCCTTGCCCACTTATAATATCGACAAGCCCTGTGTGCCGCTGAAACTCAACGAACAGCGCAATCTGTTCAAGCTGTTTCTGAACGACGTCGGTCTGCTGGCTTGCATGTATTCGTCTGGCTTTCAACTCAATATCATGATTGGCGAAATCAACGCGAACTTCGGGGCTGTTTTTGAGAACTTTGCCGCACAAGAGTTGCGCTCGCATGGCTACGACCTTTACTATTTCAACAGCAAAAAGCAGGGAGAGCTTGATTTCGTGATTGAACACGACGGTCAAGCGCTCCCAATAGAAATCAAGTCAGGGAAGGACTACAAGCGGCACAACGCCCTCAGCAATGTGATGAGCAATGCGGAATATGCCATCAAAGAGGCCTTTGTCTTTACGACCGGAAACATCGAAATCCGCGACAAAACCGTATATTTGCCTGTGTATCTGCTGATGTATCTTCGTGAAAAAGAGCTTCCTAACGAAAGGATTGTGTTCAAGCCGATGTAGGATTTTGCGGACACCAAAAGCCCGACCAACCACAAAGGTTAGCCGGGCTTTCGACGGCTTTGGTTTTCCTTTTATCTAAACAAGGTATGCGTCGGTCGCCGTTTCTTGTCTCATTTCTAATCACAGTTGCGACAAAACCTCTTCCACGATTTTACCGTCGAACAAGTTGATGATGCGGTCGGCGTAGCCGGCGTCGCGCTGCGAGTGGGTCACCATGACGATGGTGGTGCCTTCCTTATGGAGGTCGGTGAGCAGGTCCATCACTTCCTTGCCGTTCTTCGAGTCGAGGTTACCCGTGGGCTCGTCGGCGAGGATGAGCTTGGGGTTGGCGACGACGGCGCGGGCGATGGCCACCCTTTGCTGCTGACCGCCCGAGAGCTGTTGCGGGAAGTGCGAGGCGCGGTGCTTGATGGCCATGCGCGTCATAATGTCTTCGACACGCTGCTTGCGTTCAGCAGCAGGGATGTTCATGTAACGCAACGGCAACTCGATGTTCTCAAACACATTGAGTTCATCGATGAGGTTGAAGCTCTGGAACACGAAGCCGATGTTGCCTTTGCGGAACTGGGTACGGTCCTTCTCTTTAAGGTCGCCGACCTGATGGCCGAGGAGCTCGTAACGGCCCTCGGTGGGGTTGTCCAAGAGGCCGAGGATGTTGAGCAAGGTGGACTTGCCGCAGGCCCCATGATGGCGACAAACTCGCCGTCGTTGATTTCGAACGAAACGCCGTCCAATGCGATGGTTTCGATTTCAATGTCCTCGCTGCGGAAGACCTTCCTGAGATTTTCTACTTTAATCATTGCTTTTAGTCTTTAATGGTTAAACTTGTATTTTGTTGATTTGTTGTTTGATTCTTTTTGTGAGATACACTTCGTGTAGAAATCGTTCAAAAATCTATTTTTAAAATCTTTCAAAATCTTACTATTTCCTTTTTTCGATGTCATCTGATTTTTGACAGATTTTTAATGACATTTTTGACAGATTTCTTTGCGAAGCAAATCCCATAATTAAAACACCAGCACCTCCGATTCGCCGAAGTTGTCGTAAGAAGAAGTAATCACCTTCTCGCCAGCTTCAAGGCCTTCGACAACCTCGTAATACTGCGGGTTTTGCCGCCCGATTTTGATGTCGCGCTTGGTGGCCTTGCTGCCGTCGGACGAGAGCACATAGATCCACTTGCCGCCGGTCTTTTGGTAGAAGGCACCACGCGGGATGAGCACCGCCTCCACAGGCTGGCCGAGTTGCAGGTTGAGGTAATAAGTCTGGCCGCTGCGGATGTTCTCGGGCTGCTGTTCCATGAACTTGAAGTCGGCCTTGAACTTGCCGTCGCGCACCTCAGGATACACCTTGCGGATCTGCGCCTGATACCGCTCGCTCTGCCGTTCGAAAGTGGCCTCCAAACCGGGCGTGATGCGGTCGATGTAATGCTCATCGATCTGGGCCTCAATCTTGTAGCTGTCGAGGTTGTTGATTTGCCCAATCTTGGAGCCTGCGCCCACCGATTGGCCCAACACCACATCCAACAGACCCAACTCGCCATCGATGGGTGCCTTGATGGTCAGGTTTTCCTTGCGCTTGCGAATCATCATCATGTTGACGCGCATGTTTTCGAGGCTCTCGCGCATCCGGTCGATTTCCACCGAGCGATGGAGGCTATCTTGCTTGGCACGGTTCTCCACCAATTTCAGGCGGCTGTTCGAGAGCGTGAAGTCCTCTTCGGCCTTCAGGTAGTCCTCGCGGGCGATGAGGCCGTCGTCGTAGAGCGACTTCTGCGCCTCGTAGGTGCGGCGGTTGCGCTGCACCTCCATCTGCAGTTGCAGTTTCTCCTGCTCCACGCTCAGTTTCTGTTGTTCCATCTGAATCATGGTGTTGCGCAGGATGTTCTCCTTCTCGGCGAGGTCGGCCTCGGAGGAGAGAATCTGCATGTCGAGGTTTTCGTTGCTCAAGATAAGGATGACATCGCCCGCCTTGACGCGGCTGCCTTCCTCGGTGACGATCTGCTGCACCACGCCGCCTTCCAAAGGGCTGATTTGGATGGTCGTCATGGGCGCGACCTGTCCGCTGATGCGGATGTAGTCGTTGAACTCGCCCGAGGTGACGGTGCTCACGGTGATGTTGTCCGCGTCGATGCGGAGTTTCTTCGAGTCGTCCCTGAAGATGAGCCAGAGGATGAAGACGAGGAGCAACGCCCCGCCCCAGAACGGTAGTGCCTTCTTGGTGAATGCGCGGCGAATGCCTTTTTTCTGTTCGATTTTTCTGTCCATTGAGTGTTCCATATTGTTGAATTGTTGATTGTTTAACTGTTTAATTGTTTGTATTCAGTTGTTTAACTACGGATTTCTCGGATTTTACAGATTTGTTCCCGTAAATTTTGGGAAGCAAGCATCCGATGAGTACGGATGGCTGCCACCGGTAGGAATCCGTAACAATTTGGGCACTTGTGCCTTCCAAATTTCTTGTCGGCCATCCGTTTAATCCGTGCAATCCGTAGTTTCTGATTATTCATTGTTTTGTGGGTTTTGATTGTTTTGTGATAAACGCTATTCCTTCTTCAACACCGTAGCTGGATTAGCCCGTGCCGTCTTGATGCTTTGCCAAATGACTGACAGGAACGCCATCAGCACGACGGCCAGCACGGCCAAAGCGAAAATCCACCACGAGAGGCTGATTCGATGCGTGTATTCCTCAAGCCAACGGTGCATAATGAACCAGGCCACGGGAATGCCAATCAGTGCAGCCACAGCCACCATCTTCATGAAGTTCAGCACCAACTCGCGCAACACGCCGCCATAGTCGGCGCCAAAAACTTTCTTCACCGCCACAGCGCAACGCTCCTGCTGCATGTAGTAGGAACTCATTGCGAACAAACCCAACGCAGAAACGAGCATCGAAAGCAAGGTGAAAATCAGGACGATGCGAAGCATCCTGCTCTCGCCAGCAAAAAAGGCTTCAATCATGTCCTCAAGGTAAAGCGCTTCAAAACTCTTGTCGGGAAACAGCTCTTTAGTCACTTGTTCCAAACGGTCGAGAGCCGCCTTGTGGTCACCGGTGGTCTTCACCAACAATTTCCATGGAAAATCGTCATCGGGATTCTCACCTCGATTGTTAATCAAGGCCGCCGACTGCTGTATTTCCAAAGGCCAAATCTTGAAATCGTAGTATATGCCACCAATTTCATAGGTTTTTCCGTCTTTGTGCCTAAATTCCGTCACCGTCTCGTCTATCCCAATTTGGCCGAAAGCATATTCATTGAGCCAATAAGACCCAGGGATATGGTTGTCCTGTTTAGCGCGAAGGCCCAAGATGTCGAAATAATGCTGGTCGCCTTGTATTTGCTGGAACGAGACCCAATTGCCGTTTTCCACCTCCATCGTCCAATTGTTGGTGCCCAACAACGGCGTACCGTCACCTTGCCCCACGTCCTCCACAAACGGCTCGGCGCGATAAGCATCCAACAAGGCCTTGATTTCGCCCGTCTTGCCGTACACATTGTCTATGACCAAAATGTCTTTCGTATTGTAGCCCAAATCGGCGGTTATCAGGTGCCGCGTTTGCAAGTAAAGGGTCAAAGCCGAAACAAGCATCACCACAGTCACGGCATTCTGCACCACGATGATGACAGGACCATAAACCGTCTTGGTCTTCACCCGCAACGACCCGCGCACAATCTCGATGGGCTGCACTTTTTGAATCATCAAAGCGGGAACAAGCCCGGCAAGGAAACCCAAAAGAAGCACGAATCCAATGACAATCAACACATTGACCGTATTGACCGCTCCGAAAACCGAGATATCGTAGTGCAATAGCTCAGAAGCGGCAGGCGCAAGAGCTTCAGCCAAAAGAACCGCCAAGCCCATCGCCAAAGCACAAAGCACAGTGCTTTCGCCTATCATTTTCAAGAAAATGCCTGCCTTTGTTGCCCCAACGAGCCTCCGCGTGGCCATTTCCTTGGCGCGAAAACCGATGAGTGCAGTGGAAAGATTCAAATAGTTGAGTATGGCGAACAACAAAAGCATCAGGCACATGGCCAATAATAGGTTCACAAAAAAGCGGTTGCCCAAACTCACAGTGGCTGTATGATCCTGTGCTCCTTCTTTAAGGAAATACACCTCACGCAGCGGGATGATGCGCACCTCGTCATACTTTTGCTTATAAACCCAGAAGTTTTCCTCGCACCAAGCCAAAATGTCGTCGTGGCGAGCCTGCAAATCCGCACCCGGATAAGTCATCACGAAGCAGACACCTCCGCCGCCACCATTGCTCATGTGCTCATTGTTGGCCGGGTTGATAATCGGCATCAAATTGCCATGTCCCAACACATCTGGCGCGTTGATGATGCTGTTGCCGAAGTCTTTGAAAACGCCGCACACCACCATAGGGTAGCCATCGTTTCTTTCAAGTATGATTTGTCGCCCGATGGGGTCTTTGTCGCCGAAATGCGCGTTGGCAAACGCCTCGCTCACCATACAACGGTCACCTGATATTTTCCAATCGGCCTTCGAGCCTTTCACAAGGTCGTAGCTGAACATCTCGAAGAAACACGAGTCCGCGAAGGTGAGGCTACCATAGACGGTCTCGCCGTCAATGCTAAACTCCTCATTGAAAGAATAGTTACAAACCGCGCACGATTTCTCAATTTCGGGGAATTGGTTGCGCAAGTGCTTGTCTAACCAATAGCCCATATTGAGGCTTTCCTCGTTGGTGATGACAAAAATTCTGTCAGCGTTCTCTTGGAAGGCATCGGTGGAGAGTTGTTTCTGCACATACACGGCCAAGAGCAGCACGAATGCCATTGAGATGGTCAAGCCCAAAAGATTGATGAGGGCGTAAAGTTTGTTCCGTTTCAAAAAATTGAAAAATGATTTCATATTGTTGAAGTGTTGATTGTTTAACTGTTTAATTGTTTGTTGAGTTTCCCTTCGGGAATCTAAATTATATCATACACCCTCATACCAATCCTTGTGCCAAACTTGCAAATAAATAATAATCAACAAAATACAAAACAGCTATTTTACAAACTGTAAAGTTATTTTACAGTGAGTGTAAAGAAACTTTACACTTGCTTTTACACTTTAATTTGTGAGCAGATTTGAAAAAGTGTATCTTTTCAACCAAAATACTACTGGAAAAGTGTATAAAAATAGAGTTTCTTGGCTAAATCTCGTAAAAATATCGAGATTACGCCAGAATTCTACAACAAAGTTGGCGCAATCTCAATTTTTTTGTAACTTTGCGCCAAAATTCACCAAATATGAAAGACAATATCATCGGTCGCAAAGAGGAAATCATCAAGTTGGAGAAATATCTGGCAAGCGGGAAATCTGAATTTGTCGCCATCTATGGCAGACGGCGTGTCGGCAAGACTTTCCTTGTGAAAGAACTGTTCGAAGGGAAGTTTGCCTTCCGAATGACAGGCAAAGAAAACGCCAACACCAAAGAACAGTTGGAAAACTTCCATTACGCCTTGAGCAATTACACCGAAAATGCCGAGATACCTAAAACTTGGACTCAGGCTTTCCATCAACTTGAGAAATACATTGAGCATGAAGCAGAAGAAGGTCCCAAGATTCTGTTTTTCGACGAACTGCCTTGGTTCGACACAAGAGGTTCCAAGTTTGTAAGCGCTTTGGAGCATTTTTGGAATGACTGGGCCGTTTACCGCAACGACATCAAACTCATCGTATGTGGCAGTGCAACCACTTGGATGCTCAACAAAGTGGTCAACTCGAAAGGCGGCCTGCACAACCGCGCCACACACACCATGCTTCTTTCACCGTTTACCTTGGGTGAGACGGAACTCTATTTCAAGTCGCAAGGCTTCCTTTACGAGCGTCAGGAAATCATCGAAAGTTATATGGCTGTGGGCGGCGTGGCTTATTATCTGTCGCTTTTCGAGCGCGACAAGAGTGTGGCACAAAACATCGAATCGCTCTGTTTCACCAGAGGAGGCGAAATGGTGAACGAGTTCGAGAAAATCTTCAAATCGCTTTTCAAGAAAGCCGATAATCACATTGCTGTAGTGACTGCACTCGAAAAGAAAGGAATGGGCATGACACGACAAGAAATCATAGAAGCTGCCCATCAAACCAACAACGGGAACCTGACACGCCTGCTTAAAGAACTTGAGGAATGCTCTTTTATCCAAAGCTATATCCCCTTCAAAAAGAGCAAAAAAGATACGTTGTACCAGTTGATTGACCCTTTTACGCTCTTTCATTTCCGTTTTATGGGCAACCCTGGAAGTTATCTGAAAGGGTATTGGCAAAAGATGCAAGCCACAGTCATCTATGAAAGTTGGTGCGGTTATGCCTTTGAAATCGTGTGTCTCAATCACTTGGACCAGATTGTCCAAGCTTTAGGCATCGATGGCACTATCAACAAACCCTGCTCATGGTTCTACCGTCCTCCCAAGACTGCATCAGAAGATTTGGAAGAAGACCTGAAACACGGAGCTCAGATAGACCTCCTCATCGACCGTTCCGACAAGTGCATCAGCATTTGTGAAATGAAATACTCGAACGATGAATACGAAATCACCAAGAGCTATGACAGCCAACTCGCACGCAGAATACGCATCTTCCGAAAGGTCACCAAAACGCGGAAGTCGTTGCTACTAGCGTATATCACCCCAAACGGGTTGTTGGACAACATGTACTCTCGGAAAGTATCCCGTGAGGTCAAAGGCGATGCGTTGTTTAGTTATTCACTATTAACTAATTGTTCTTCAAAGACTTAACAGGATTCATTCGGGCAACGCGGTTGCTGCTCATGACGACCACGGCAGTCACGATAATCAAGACCGTCAACGCGCCGATGATGAAATAGAGCGGCGAGAGACCGATGCGCTCTGCAAACTGCTCCAACCACTTGCGGGCGACGAAGAACGTAGCGATGCAGGCCAAAACCGCCATTACCAAGGAGAGTTTCAGTACATCAGTGGCGAAGATACGAAGCACGTCGGCCACCGTCGCACCGTGGATTTTACGGATGGCCATCTCCTTGCTTCGCCGGTTCGACTCGTCACGGATGAAACCTATGAGGCCAATCACGGCAATCAGCAGGGCGAAAACCGCACCGATGAAGATGGTGTTGCGCATTTTGAGGCTGTCATCGTAGTCCGCAATCATTTGGTCTGCCCAAGAGAAAATCTCCAACTGCCTGCCATCCAAGGCCTCCGCAATGCCCTCCCTCAGTTTCTGCATATCAGTTTCGTTCAGCTTGTGGTTCGTCTTGAAAACGAGATAAGGCATATAGGACACGCCGTCGTCCAAGGTGCCATAGAAGCGCACACTAGGGCGACTATCCAAGTTCACAAGGTTGCCAGTACGGATTTCGCGATAGACACCCGAAATGGTGAAGGGTACCAACTCCATGCCATTCCCGTGTCCCGTGATGAGCACCTGCTTGCCCACCGCACCGTCGCTCCAGTCGGCGAACTCGTTCATCCGATTGACAAAAGCCTCAGAAACAACTACTTCAGAAGAATCGGCAGGAGCGCGACCGTCCACAAACTCAAAGCCCAACAACTCGTAAAAGCCCGTTGTGGCTTCGTAACCGTCAGACACATTGAACAATTCGCGGTCGTCGCCGGGGAGAAGGATATTGTCGCCGCTGGTACCTTTAACGGGCAGAGAATAACAGGCCTCCACACCCTTCACCTCGGGATATTGCCTGAGCGCTTCCACAACGCGCCTTTGCTCCGTCTGGTTGCCGTTGTACATGCTGACATAATAGGCGTTTTCATAGTCGTAGCCCGGGTCGGAATAAATCATTTTGCGGTATTGCAGCGTCACAACGATGAGCATCACCGCGATAAAAACGTTGATAAACACTTGAACGCCAAGCAGTCCGATTTTCCAGCGGCGCGAGTTTTCTGTGTAGTTGCGGAAGGCCACCGAAACGGGAATCCGCATGTAGAGTTGCGCCGGAACGAAGACCGAAACCACCACCACCAAGGCCAGCACCAAACTGATGACAAGGATACTTTGCGTAACAAGCAAGGTCTCAAACGACATACCCAAAAGATTCTGTATCAATCCTTTGGAAGCGAAAATAATGGCCGCCGCCAAAGCCAAAGCCATCAACAGGTGAACAAAGGTTTCGCGCGCCAACAGCCAATGAATGTCGAAGGCATCAGCGCCATAGCACTTGCGTACCCCGATTTCTTTGGAGCGGCGCACCATCTCCGAAATGACGATAAGGATGTAGTTGAGCAAACTGATGAGAATCAGCAGCGCGGCCACAATGGAAAGCAGAACCACCATCGTGTGGACAGTAGGGTCGGTGGTGTGCATCTTGCTGAATGGCGAAAGATAATACCACAGCTTCGTTCCGTTTTGTTCCAGCTCTTCCAAAGGCTGGTGTGCCTCCTGCATCTTGCGGATGGCATCGTCAAGCGACTGTGGGTCAACGCCTTGCTGCAACTTCACAAAAGCCCTATAGCGGTCGTTGCCTACCCAGTTTTCTATGCTACTTTTGGAATAACTCACCATCGAAAGCAGCAGGTCTGAATCCATCGAGCCGTTTTTCGGGAAGTCCTTGAACACGCCTTCGATGGTCATTTTCAGGTCGGGCACATCTTCATTGGCGATAATCCTGCCGATGCACTCGTCCACGCCGCCGAGCTTTTCGGCAAACGATTCCGAGACCATCAAGCACATTGGCTTGGCTAATGATTTCGCGGGGTCGCCGGCCAATATCGGGCGGTCGAACACCTTGAAGAAACAGGAATCGGCCAAACGCAAATTGCCTGTGATGATATGGCCGTCCTCGTCCGTGTAGCGGTTGTTACTGAATAAGGAGGTTATCCGTGTGGCCTCCTCCACGCCCGGCACCTCGGCCTTGAAGCCAGGAGCCACCGCCCCGCTCACTTGCCCGAAATTCTTCGATTCGCCTTGTCGTTCAATGCCTGTTTGAATGATGTAGATTCGGTCCACATCCTTGTAGAAACTGTCGTACGACAATTCGAAGCACACCTTGGCAATCAGCACGATGCCGATGGCGAGACCTATGCCTAACGATAGGATTTTGATTAGGTTGTCGGTTAATCTGTTCATATTGTTGAATTGTTGATTGTTTAACTGTTGAATTGTTGGTTGAGTTTCCCTTCGAGAATGGAGTGCTTGTCTTAGTTATATAGCGGCGGCAAGAACAAGTTGCCAATTTGTAGCGCCACAGGCCGCCGCGGTAAACAACAACTCCTGAGCTCCATTCCCGTAGGGAATCTATATTTATCATGCACCCTCATACCAATCCTCGTGCCAAACTTGCAAATCAATAATAATCAACGATATACAAAAACAGTTATTTTACAAAGTGTAAAGTTATTTTACAGTGGTGTAAAGAAACTTTACAGTGTTTCCAACTTGGATTTGAGGCAGGGAGTAATTTATATCTTTTACAA
>ONFO01000050.1 GCA_900317155.1 uncultured Bacteroidales bacterium | reverse complement strand
TAAATTATTGATTATCAGCTATTCAACACAAATATAAAAGATTCCAACATTTCTCCAGCGTCGTTTTGTGATTTATGTTTTTGCGATACTCTACTTTTGTCGTAGAAAGTTTAAGCGCAAAATTTCAACTTTAAAATCACAAAACTATGTACAAATTAAAAGAAATGATTCTGATGCTCTGCTTGATCCTTTCAGGAGCATTGTGCTACGCCCACGGCGAAGCCAGAATGGAAAAAGAACAAGGAGAAGGAATACCTATTGAAATAAAAGAGTCAGGAAGTTGTACGGGTCCCAGCAGAGGTAACTCCATCATTCCAACACTTAACGGCCACATGCTCACGGTGGTATTTACCGAAAACCTCGGCCAAGTGGCTGTGGAAGTGACAACAGCTTTGGGTGGCGCGGTAGAATGCCTTTCGATAACTACGCCGAATGGCCTGCAAATCTACATCCCCAACACGGGCGATTACATCGTCACCTTCACCCTTCCCAACGGGGATGAGTACTATGGTGAGTTTACGGTGACAGACTAAAAACACACAAATCAATTTCTAACCTATTAAATTTCAGCACAAATGAAAAGACATAGAAAAAACAAATTAAATAACTTGAAAAATTCTGTTTTTCTCATCCTGCTTTTGGGCATTGCGAGGATGACAGAAGCACAGATGCTTAGTGAATCTCATTCCATGGAATGGTATTATGGTTTTGCGAGCCATGAGATATGGGCTTCCAGATATTTTTATCAACATCTGGTTACGGCTGGAGATACAACCATCATGGGAAAAAATTGCGTAATTGTAAAACAAGCCGATGATTCTGGGGATGGATTTAATGCAACCACCTTCGGATATGAAAATATGGGGAAATCAACGTTCTTTCTCCATAGAGAACCTGACAAATTATTATGGTTCAATGAAGAATTAGGTGATTTTACAACTCTGCATGATTATTCTCTTCAACCTGGGGATAGTTGGACGATACAAGTCAGTAATTGCTCAATCAACATGATTGTCGATTCGGTGGATATGGTCTTTTTTGGGGGTAAGAATCACCGTGTGCTTTATATTCATGATGATGTTTACCAGCTTAACACAGAGTCATATTCTTATCCATTCTATGGAGGCTGTATCATTGAAGACGTTGGACATACAGAGCACTTCTTTCCTCAAGAGATCTATTGGCTTTGTAACGAAAACTTTCTCTGTGGAACACCTGAACCATTGGGCATAAGATGTGTTCTTGAAGATGGGGAGAAATTTTATCATCAAGGAGAGATTGATTGTGATTCGGTGTATTCGATTTCACATATTGGCTTGGAAGAGGATCTTGAATTTCAAGATGTTATGCTATATCCAAATCCTGTAATGAATGTTCTTCAAGTACAGTTTAATAATTCCCTGTCTGAGGCGTTTGCATATCAGATATATGATTGCCATGGGATTTGTTGTGTCTCTGGAATAATCAAAGGAACCAACAACATTCCTGCTGATAATCTTTCAAAAGGCTTTTACATTTTGAAATTGTCCGCACCTTCTTTGAGGAAAAACTATTTGCTGAAATTTGTGAAATACTAATTCAAAAAAAGACAGAACAATGAAATACACCCGTTCTCCCGAATTTGCAATTTGGGAGTCATGAATATCAGCATTTTCAATGCGAAACACTTGCGCGGTAACATATTATAATTGTTTGCCGACAAAACTAGCTTTTGTTGCGAAACCGAGCTACATATTACGGGGATTGCAAATCCCCAAACTCGGCGCCAGCGGATTGCAAATCCGCTGGAACGAAAATGCGTACGTAAGATAGTGAAGGAATAACCACCAACATCCTTTCCCCACCTACCCCATATCTCCCCATCGTAAGATATACCCTATCCTGCGGGGAGATATGGGGTTTGCGGAAGGTTGGGGAGTGTAAGGGTCTGGAAAACGTCAACCTTCATGGCCTTATGGTTGGGCAATATCTGATGAAGGTCACCTTGGAGGATGGGAAGACTTATTCGGACAAGGTGGTGAAGGAATGATAGCCGAACCAGGTCACAAAACCCGCCTCAGCCAAAGCCGCAAAACAGGGTCGCCGATGATGTAGCCTTTCGCTGTCGGCTCAATCAACTCCTTGGCTGTCAAGGCGCTCTTCAGCCGTGCGACATTCGACGGCGAGCCATAGTCGTATTCTTCCCTGAGGTCTTTTTTCCCGAAGTCGGTCGATTGCCCCGCCAAGACAGCCCTCAAGAAATTGAGTTGGTAACTGGTCAGCGACTGGGTTTGTTCGATGAAGACGATGGAATTTTGGTCGACAAGGTCGTTGAGGGCAGCTTTCAGGATGTCATCGGTCACTTCTTTGTCGGTCAGGAGCAAGGTGTCGTATGCGAGTTGTTGGACGTATGACGACTGATAATCAACGCTTTCACACAATTCTCTTACTAATTGTTCCGAGATGTGTTTCCCTTGTTTGGCAAAGTTACATACATTTTTTAAATTATACAAACTTGTGTAACACAAACCTGTGTAACACAAACTTGTGTTAATCGCAAAATATTGATAATTATTTATATACATAATGATAAATAGATAAATTAAGTCGTTTTTTGTTGTTTCGGGAGGACTCAAAACCCGATGGGCTTCCGCCCGAGGCCAACCAAAAAACCAAAAAAATATGCCGTTACAAAAAAAAGTCGTACCTTTGCCGCCGAAAACGAGTATTATCTATTCACTAAAAATTGAAAACTATGCAAGAAATTTTGAATGAAATCGTTCCGATCATTGCTGAGAAACTCGGCGTGGATCCTTCAGAAGTCACTATGGAAGCCAGCTTCACCAACGACCTTGGCGCTGACTCATTAGACACCGTCGAACTGATGATGGACTTTGAAAAGAACTTCAACCTCTCCATCCCGGACGACCAACAGGAAAACATCCAGACTGTGGGTGATGTTGTGAAGCTCATCGAAAAGATGCGTGCCGAAAACAACTAATTTCAACCAAATAATGTAATTCATGGAATCGAAACGCGTAGTCGTCACTGGCTTGGGCGCCATCACCCCTATCGGAAACACCGTCAAGGATTTCTGGGAAGGATTGGTGAATGGAAAAAACGGAGCTTGTGAGATTACCCGTTTCGATTCTACTTTATACAAAACGCATTTTGCCTGCGAGGTGAAGGGCTACAACCCCGACGACTTCTTCGACAAGAAGACCGCTCGCAAATACGATTTGTTCGCCCAGTTCGACATCGTGGCCGCTGACGAGGCCATCGCCGACTCGGGCATCACACCTGAAAACACCGACTTCGACAATGTGGGGGTGCTCCTGACTTCGGGCATCGGTGGCGTCAACCATTTCTTCAACGAAATGAAGGAGTTCTTCAAAGGCGACGGCACACCGCGTTTCAGTCCTTTCCTCATCACCAAGATGATCGCCAACATGCCCGGCGGCGTCGTCTCCATCAAATACGGCTTCTGCGGACCCAACTTCGCCACCGTGTCGGCTTGCGCTTCTTCGGCACATGCCATCATGGAGGCTTTCAATTACATCCGCTACGGCAAATGTGACGTCGTCATCGCCGGAGGCGCAGGTGCAGCCATCGGCGAATGCGGCATCGGTGGCTTCAACTCCATGCACGCCCTCTCGACGCGCAACGATAATTTCATGACCGCTTCACGCCCCTTCGACCTCAACCGCGACGGCTTCGTCATGGGCGAAGGCGCAGGTAGCATCGTGTTAGAAGAATACGAGCATGCCAAAGCCCGCGGCGCGAAGATTTACGCCGAACTCGTAGGTGGCGGTGCCTCAGCCGATGCCTACCACATCACGGCTCCACATCCCGAAGGCAAGGGTGGCATACTCAGCATGAGACGCGCCCTGAAGGACGCCGAAATCACACCCGAGGCTATCGACCACATCAACACCCACGGCACTTCTACCCCGGCTGGCGACTTGGCCGAACCCATCGCCATCAAAGAAGTGTTTGGCGAACATGCCTACAATATTAGCATCAACTCCACCAAATCCATGACGGGTCACCTTTTGGGCGGAGCCGGTGCAGTGGAAGCCATCGCCAGCATCCTGGCACTGAAGAACGGCATCATCCCACCCACCATCAACCACTTCGACGACGACCCGCAAATCGACTCCCGCCTCAACTTCACCTTCAACAAGGCCTGCAAGCGCGACATCCATTACGCACTTAGCAACTCCTTTGGCTTCGGCGGACAAAACGCCACCTTGATTTTCAAAAAGTTTGAATCCTAAGATGGCTTTCCCCTCCCTCTTCACTCCCAAAGACCCTCAAGACAAGGCGCTCTACGAGTATATTCATAATATCTTCGGCTTCTATCCGAGAAATATCGCTTTATATCGCGTAGCCTTCACGCACAAATCGGTGGCCGCCGAGACCGTGGGCAATTATCACGTCAGCAACGAGAGAATGGAATACCTCGGCGATGCTGTGCTCAGCACTGCCGTGGCCGACTATCTCTTCCACACCTACCCCACCCAACCGGAAGGCTTCCTCACCGAGATGCGCTCACGCATCGTGAGTCGTGTTTCCCTCAACAAACTGTCAGAAAAACTGGGTTTTAGTACCTATATCCGTCACGCCCCCGACACGGGCAACCAAGCCCGCTCGATGGGAGGCAACGCTTTCGAAGCCCTCATGGGCGCCATCTACCTCGACCGTGGCTTCGACTTCGCCAAACACATCATCATCGACCGCATTGTCAAGGTGCATATCGACATCGACGAACTACAACAGACCGACGTCAACTTTAAGAGCAAGTTGCTCGAATGGTCGCAGAAACAGAAGAAGAGCACGGTGTTCAAGATGCTGGAGGAAATCGGTGAAGGACACAAGAAACAGTTCCATGTTCAAATCGTCATCGACGAACAGCCATACGCCGATGCCATCGACCGCTCCATCCGCGGTGCCGAGCAACTGGCAGCCGAGAAAACGTGGAAACAATTGTTTGGCGAAAACTGATTATTGCCAAACAATTGTATATCTTTGCGGCATGAAACCCAAAAGCAACAAGATACAGATCGCTTCGTTCGACGACACCACCGTCGTTGGCATCAATTCCGCCTTGGCCGACTACAAACTGGCCTGGAACATCAACAACAAGCTCCTCTTGGACCTGGTCAGATACGACGACCTCATCTTCGAAGGCGCGCCTTTCTCCTTTTTCTATTACACCGCCGGCGAAAACTACAACGTCTACAACCTTGTCTCACTCGTCAACAAAGACAAGCTGCTTTACCCATTCACCCCACGATTGGACTATCTCTTCCTCATCCAGAACACCCTTTCCGCCGAACGGCAAATGCGCATCATGCGTAGTCTCCGCGAGATAGATGGTATCGGCCATGCCTTCGTACTGGAAAAGGACAAGACTTTACGGCAAGTGCTGGAGACCATTGCCGGCTGCGAGCAACAGATGATGGACAAGAAAAAGAAGTTGAACGACATCAATGCCGTCAGGCAAAAAATGCAAGAACAAGAAGCCCAATTTGCTGCCCTTAGGGCTCAATCCTGATTTCCACCCCACTTTCCTCTGTCACAAAAGAAGCAATAGGATCGGTGACACCCAAGTTGAAGCGATGCTTGCCAAAGCTGATATGCTCACCAACGGTGGTGAACAAATGCCCTTCAACACTGGAACGTGGAGGGATCTCAGCAAAACGGTCAGAAAAGCAATAGGTGACTTCATCCCCAGGCAGGTAGTGGGCGTTGAAAAACAGATTATAATCCTCATTACGGAAAACGATAGGAGCATCACAAGGATTGTAAACGCTGAAATCAGCATGGATGATATCGCCCCGATGGAAAACAAGAGGCTCATTGGGGTCGGCATTCGTAATCTTAAAGCTGATGACCAAACGGTTAGGCGAACGAAAATGCTGCATACGATAGCCAGGAAACGATGCTCCATTGATTTGGTATTCCTTGGAACGTCCCTTCACTGAACCAAAAACGAAGACCTCCTTCCCTATCCAATCCTTGTCGAACTGCCAAAGGTCGAATTGGGTCTTACGGTCGTAGAAGCATTTCAGCGTGGAGCTCTCTTTGCCCGTAAAATAATGATAAAGTGCAGGCCTTTGGAACGAGCCTTGAAATACCACCGGACAATCACCCGCAGCTGTTCCGATGGCTTTGTAAAAGTCTTCCTTGTCGCTGAAACCGAATCGGGAAGCTAAAGGCGTCAACAAAACAATTCTGAAAGCCAAAACCAACACCAAGGAAGGCAGGACAAAACGCTGTATGTATTTCCTTAATTTCGCATCAACCAAAGCTTTGCGATAAACCAAAACCACCATCGGGATGACACAAACAATAGTCCAATGCGGCTCCACATGCCCGCGGAATGCCATCAACCAGAAGAAGAAAAAGAACCCGATGAGGATAAATTTCAGTCCCCGCTCAAACACCAGATTACCGTACATGTCATTGACTTCATCGAATGCAAGGCATTTCCCGCGTTGGGTAGTGTGATGGCTGGAATCTATGTGCGGCAAGTTGGTCTGGTCTGGAGAATCACTATGATGAATCTTCTTAATCAAAACATAAACAATAGCCCCAAACGTAAACGGATTGAAAATCAGCAATTGGTTAGGCAGATACTCAAGGAAATAACTCCAGCGAAACGGTTCGCTGCGTCCAGAGAGATGGTAGCGGAAACTCGGGAAATCATTGTTGACTTGCCACAAGATATGCGGCATCAGCAAAGCCAAAGCCAAAAGGCAGGCCGTCCAGAACTTGCCGTCTTTCAGCAGTTTGAGGTTAGAAAGCACGATTAAGCCCAAAAACAGGAAAGCATGATACTTGCTATAGACCATCAAAGCCATTGTCAAGCCCATCAACAAGGCGTTTTTCCATGATTTGTCAACCAAATAGCGCTGATAAACCAACAAAAACAGGGCAGAAAACAGAATCAAGCTTGCATCGGGTGTGGTGACGAAGCCGTAGATGTTGAACATCACGATGGAGAAAGCGATAGTGAGGAAGAGTTGAGAGTTTAAAGTTGAAAGTTGAGAGTCAACATCGCCCATGTCATTCCTGCTTAGGTAGGTGGGGTGGCTGGAATCTATGGGCGAGTTATAAGTTGCAATCTCCCACATCACCCATAACGACAAACATGAAACAATTATCGTGAAAAACCTCACGCCCAAAGTGCCCGAAAAAAAGATGCTGCTCAAAAAGGTCATCAACCCCACCACGGGTGGATGATCGAAATAGCCCCACGCAAGGTGTTCGCCAAATAGCGCATAATAAGCCTCGTCCTCATGGATTTCAGTGAAAATGCCCTGCAGCAGGTTGATGACAAACCAAATGAAAATGCCACAACAAAGGCAAAATCTCCAATTGAATCTTTTGTCCTTTGTCATGGCATTTGGTTTGTAGGGCTGTCACTTTGTGGCAGCCGCGATGATTTTAACCGACATGAATATTATCCTTCACCAGTTTCATGATTTTCTTCGTGTCGTTGCCCAAATCTTTGCGCAAATGGGCATCGTTGAATTCGGTGAGGAACTTGATCATGTAGTCGATGATGGCATCGGAGAACACACCCTTGGCAGTGTAAATCTCGCGGTCTTTCTCCAATTCCTTGGCAGCGGCCACGCAGCTGTCGGGCAGTTGCTCGAGGCTCTCCTGCAGTTGTTTGTTCTTGTCGTCGTGGATGTTCACACCGAGGCCGACATAGGTCTTCTCGGCCACTTCAAGGGCGTCGGGCATCTCGAAGCCGTGACGGGCAGCGGCGCAGAGGGCGGCCATCAACAGGTACATGTCGGCGCAGCCGTCGGAGGCACGCCATTCGAAGGTCTGCTTCTCGCTGAAGTCCTTGTTCGACTTCTTCTCAAGCGGGTTAGCGTTGGCAGCCATGTCCTTGCCGTTGTTGATCCAGCCGAGCGGCACGCGCACCAAGGCGCTGCGGTTCGAGTAAGACCAGCATAGTGAAGTCGGGGCTTCCTGATGAGGCACTAAGCGCAGGAATGACAGCGGGTTGGGGTTACCGAAGGCGGGCAGTGAGGTACCGGCGTCCATGTAACCGGCGATGGCCTTCTTGCCATAGTCGCTGAGTTCGCCCTTGGTGACCATCACGCTCTTGCCGTCCTTGGTGAACTTGCAGTGTACGTGCATGCCCGAACCAGCCTTACCCAC
>ONFO01000051.1 GCA_900317155.1 uncultured Bacteroidales bacterium | reverse complement strand
GCCGTCACGGATCACCTCGCCCGCTGCCTTCACACGGGATCCCGTCACATCCGACACCGATATGGTGCGCACCGCCATCGGCAGCATCTTGGTGTCGAAAACCAGCTGGTCACCGTAATACACGCCTTTGGTGCACACCGCGTATGCGCAGATATAATACCTCGTGTCGGGCTGCAGGTCGGTCAGCTGGCACTCGAATGGGCCTATGCCCGAGCCCAAGGCCACGTGCGGGCTTTCAATGTTAGGCCGGGGCTCTGTGCTGTAGCATATTCCGCGCTCCATCACTTCCTGGCCACCGCCACTAAGTACCTGACCGCTGGGAACAGCGGAATACTGGGTGACGTCCTTCACGACGTAGGTGTCAACCAGCGGTATCGTGTCACTCACGGTGGTGAAGTTGAACTTTTCGCTATAGCCACGTCCAGCCTCATTGCTGGCAAAGGCCTCGCAGGTGTAGGCTGTCAAAGGCGACAAGCCTGTCAGCTGGATGGAGAAGGATGACGAGCCTACCTCACACAGCAGGGTGTCGATCGGACCTCCCACCTTCCCATAGCAGAAACCGCGCTCCTTGATTAAGGCACCTCCGTCATCAGTAACCTCCGCACAAAGCAACGCCGTGTAGTAGCCCACCACTACCGATTGTTCCAGCACGGTCACCACTGGAACCTTTGTTTCATTGGGCTTCTTGCAACCCGTTACAAAAAACACGACCGACAGAAAGAAAACCGTGGCCATCACAATAGTAGAGTTCCTTTTCATAGCTTTAGATTTTTAGGTTAATACTAGGGTCGTTATTATTTCAGTTTAATTTTATCCCATTTCATTCCATATTTTTCCGCAAAAATACGCTTTTTTTGAATTATCCAACAATTTTTGGAAAAAATTTCAAAAAAATCTCGGCATCCAACCTCGGCTCCCTTTTCTAGCACCTGTTTCTTTTCTTTCAGCTTTCAAATCAATACATTTTGACTTTACTGCCCATCCTTCCATATTATTTTGTACTTTTGCGCAATAATTCAAATCTATAACAAAGATGAACGGCACCTTATTTATTTACAATAGCCTTTCGCGCTGCAAGCAGCCTTTCAAACCCTTGAACGCCCCACATGTGGGCATGTACGTCTGCGGTCCCACCGTCTATGGCGACGCCCATTTGGGTCATGCCCGTCCAGCCATCACTTTTGACTTGGTTTTCAGATATCTGCAACATCTTGGCTATAAAGTCCGCTATGTGCGCAACATCACCGATGTGGGTCACTTGGAACACGACGCCGACGAAGGCGAGGACAAAATCGCCAAGAAAGCACGCCTTGAGAACTTGGAGCCGATGGAGGTGGCACAATACTACACCAACCGCTACCACGCCGCGATGGACAAGCTGAATGTGCTGCGTCCTTCGATTGAGCCGCACGCCTCGGGACACATCATCGAGCAAATCGCCATGGTCCAGAAGATTCTCGACCACGGCTATGCCTACGTGGAAAACGGCTCGGTGTATTTCGACATCGAAAAATATAATAAGGAGCACCCCTACGGAATCCTCTCGGGACGCAACTTCGAGGAGATGCTCAACACCACGCGTGAGCTAAGTGGACAAGAGGAGAAACACAACCCCGTCGACTTCGCCTTGTGGAAGAAGGCTGAACCCAAGCACATCATGCGCTGGCCTTCGCCTTGGAGCGATGGTTTCCCAGGCTGGCACATGGAATGCTCGGCCATGGGTTGCAAATACTTAGGCGAGACCTTCGACATCCACGGCGGCGGCATGGACCTCATGTTCCCGCACCACGAGTCGGAGATTGCACAGAGCGTGGCCGCCAACGGCAAACAACCCGTCACCTACTGGATGCATAATAACATGATCACCATCGGCGGGCAGAAGATGGGCAAGTCATTGGGCAACTTCATCACGCTCGACGAGTTCTTCAACGGTAGCCACATCAATGCCAAGGGCGAGGAAATGATTGCACAACCCTACAGTCCCATGACCATCCGCTTCTTCATCCTGCAGGCCCACTACCGCAGCACTTTGGACTTCAGCAACGAAGCCTTACAAGCTGCCGAAAAGGGTTACAACCGCCTGATGGAAGCCGTGAAGGCCGCCAAGGGTCTGAAAGCCACCGAAGGCGCCGCCAGTCTAGACATCCAAAAGATTGTCGATGCCTGCTACGACGCCATGAACGACGACTTCAACAGTCCCATCGTCATCGCCAACCTCTTCGAGGCCGTGCGCATCGTCAACACCGTGAAGGACGGCAAGGCGCAAATCAACCCCGAAGAACTGGCTTTACTCAACAAACTGTTCCAAGACTTCGTCTTCGATATTCTTGGACTGGTGGAGAGCAACGCCTCCGACGGCAGTGGTGCCCTCGTCGACGGTCTGATGCAGACCATCATCGACATCCGCAAGCAAGCCCGCGCCAACAAGGACTGGGCCACAAGCGACAAAATTCGCGACGAATTGGCCAAGCTACACATCACCTTGAAGGATGGCAAAGAAGGCACAAGTTGGATAATGGAATAATACTAACCTTATAAGAAAAGAACACTATGGCTTATCACTTTAAAAACTTGGTCTTCGAAGGCGGTGGCGTGAAAGGCATCGCATACGTGGGTGCTCTTGAGGTGCTCGACAAAGAAGGCATCCTGAAAAACATCAAGCGCGTGGCAGGCACTTCCGCTGGAGCGATGGTAGCCGTTCTTGTCGGACTAAACTACACTACAACAGAGATTAGCGAGATACTTTGGGACCTTAATTTCAAAAATTTCTTAGACGACAACTTTGGCATGGTACGCGACATCGACCGCCTCATTAATGAGTACGGTTGGTACAAAGGCGACTTCTTCCGTGACAAGATGGCAGAATTCATCGAAGGCAAAACCGGTAATGGCGAAGCTACATTTAAAGACTTGGCAAAAGCCAAAAAGTTTAGAGACATTTACCTGATCGGGGCCGACCTTTCGACAGGCTTTTCAAAAGTGTTCTGCTACAACAACACCCCAGATGTCAAAGTGGCCGATGCCGCCCGTATCTCCATGTCGATCCCTTTGTTTTTCAGAGCTGTACAAAACATCAACAACGATGGTCATGTTTATGTTGATGGAGGCTTATTGGACAACTACCCAATCAAAGTATTCGACCGCGTCAGCTTCATCTCGAAAGAAAGCAACAGAAGGGAAACAGAGTATTACGAAAGGGACAACAAATCGCTAACCAGAAAACTTGGCCAAATCGACAAACAAGTTTACAACAAGGAGACATTAGGGTTCAGATTAGACTCAAAGGAGGAGATAAACAAGTTCCTTCATCCAGACATGGAGATGCCCATAAAGAACGACATCAAGACTTTATTCACCTATACCAAGGCCTTGGTCACCACCCTCATCGACTTCCAGAACAACGTACACCTGCACAGCGATGACTGGCAGCGCACCGTCTACATCGATAGTTTGGGAGTGGGTTCCGTCGATTTCAAAATCTCGGACTCCAAGAAAAAAGAACTCGTCAAATCGGGTGTCGATTATACTCAAAAATATCTTAACTGGTACAACAACGACGAGGAGAAAGCCAATAAGTAGTTTTTAGCACACAGACGAACCTTTAACCAATTCACATTATAATGAAAAACACTTTATCAATTAAGCGTGTAGGCAAAGCGTTTCTTTTTGCCTTACTTTTTATCACTTCAGTCCTTCCCAAAGCTGCGAAGGCACAACAGACCTTTTTCAGTTACGACGAACGCACTTTTTTTGAAGCAGACTGTCGCTTCGGCAAGTATTTCCCTTTCGAGGAACGTCATGCCTACATGAAAGTGTTGCCACAATACGGCCTTGATTTAAGGATGGGCCGACAAACCGATGGTCGGATGCAATGGGAGAAAGACTTCAACCACCTCTCCTACGGTGCTTTCCTACGTTTCGAGAAGAACAACGTGGACAGCGTCCAATTCGTCGACCGCGACGAGAATGGCTACGAAAGAGAGACTTGGCGAGCCCTTGGTGACTGCTATTCATTGGGTGGTTTCATCAACGGACATCTCTATCGTGGCAAATACTGGTCGTTCGATTACGACATCATGGGTGGATTCTCGTTCTGGACCAAACACGGTGACGAATTCATCGGTTCGGTAGCCAACGTGCACCTCGCCATTGACGCGGGCCCAACCTTCATGATTGAAGACAACTTCGACCTTTTGGTACGCTATCAGTTCTCACACTCCTCCAATGCGGCCTTCCGTCTGCCCAACTGCGGCGTCAATGTGTTCAGCTGGTTGGTGGGCCTGCGATATCACCCCAAGGGCCGTCCCGAGCTGATACCCCAAGAGCAACCGAGGCCCAAATTTCAAAAATCCACCGCCATCTTTGCGACGGAATCTGTAGGTCTGTTGCAGACCAACGAATGGATGCGAAGCTATCAAACTGCCGACGGCACCATGGTCAGTGACCTGCCCAACGAACGGCCTTATTACATGGCCAATGTCATCCAACTCGGGGTGCACCGTCAGTTCCATCCCAAGTTCAGCTACGATGTGGCCTTGGACTTTGGCTGGACCGGTGAGAGCAAACGCATGTATGAAAAAGCACATCAGAACTACAACGACGGACACGAATATTTCATAGGAGACAATGCTATCCCGTTGATGGAATACAGCTTTGCTCGTGGACTGCATTTGGCTCCCTCCGTGATGTTCGAAATCAATTACAACCGATTCGCTTTCTGTCTTGGAGGAGCCTATTATCTCTGGCACGGCATCTATTACGGCACCGACCAAAAGAAGACCTGGGGCTTAGCCGAGTCGTCGGAAAGCCACTTTGAGGACACCTACCTTCCACCCTGCTACCGCACTTTCTACGAACGTTTGGGATTCAAGTATTACTTAGGCGAGAACCGTAACATGTTCGTGGGCAGCTTCATGAAAGTGCACGAAGCCGTCATCGACTATGCCGAGTTCACCTTCGGCATAAACCTGTTCAGCTGGAAAGATTAAACCATATCGCCCTTCTACAGATTCCAACCCATCGCACATGGCTTGGCCTGGAATGACATAGAAGGGCGATAGATAGCATTATTCGCCGTAATCGACTTCCTTTAAGAGATTGCCCTGTTCGTCGTAGAACTTCCACTTGCCTACATGCTTGCCATCTTTATAGAACCCCTCTTGCAGCAAGTTGCCGTTTTCTTGCCAGACTGTGGCCGCGCCTGTGCGCAATCCATTGGCGAAGGTACCGATGCTCTGCATACGCCCGTCGGGGAAATAGGCTTTCCACTCACCCTCGCGTTTCTCATCTTTCATGCCTCCTTCCATTCTCACTTGTCCCGTCGTATAATACTCAACCTCTCTTACGCAGACGCCCTTTTTGTCAAACAACTGGGTCTTCCAGGTCTTGCCATCGGGATAAGTTTCCACCACTTTTTCAGTCAGCTGGGCTGAGCATGAAGTGATTACTATAACAGAAATCAATAACAATACTATCTTTTTCATTGGTCAAATTATTTGTTGATTACCTATTAAACACTAGCCTTTCGCCTTTGTTTTCCTCATGGAAGACACCTTTTTCAAACACCAGATTACCATTTACGAAAGTATGCGTCACCTGAGAATGGACTTCCAAACCATCATAAGGCGACCAGCCGCACTTGGAATACTCGTTTGCATTTGTAATACAGCTATTTGCATTCATATCCACAAGAGCCAAATCGGCATGATAGCCTTCGCGGATAAAACCTCTACGGTCGATTTGGTACAAGATAGCGGGATTGTGGCACATCAGCTGTACCAACAACGGCAAATCGTTTGGCAATAACTTGGCCATCACCTCCAAAGAATGCTGGATGGACGGGAAGCCCGACTTGCTGGTGAAATAATCACCCGTGAACTTCTCCTCACGCAAATGCGGGGCATGGTCGGTGCCGATGGTGTCAATCAAGCCATTGTGCAAAGCTTGGAGCAAAGCTTCCTTGTCGCGGTGCGACTTGATGGCGGGATTGCACTTGATAGCGAAACTCTTGGCCTCATAATCGTGGTTGTCGAACCACAAGTAATGAGGACAGGTTTCTGCCGTTATCTTTTTGTCTTTCAAAGGAATGTTATTCTTAAAGAGCGACAACTCCCTTTGGGTGGAGATATGCAGTACATGAAGTCTCGCGCCAAAATGGTCGGCCATGTCGACGGCCTTGAACGAGGATTTGTAGCAAGCCTCAGTGGTACGAATGAAAGGATGAATGCTTGCATCAACGACGACTTCGCCTTTGGCTGCCAAGTCCTTGCAGCGAACCGTATTCTCATGTATGGTCTGTTCGTCCTCGCAATGTGCGGCAATCAAGCAGGGCGACTCACGGAAAAGGCGCACCAAGACCTCATTCTTGTCAACGAGCATATTGCCTGTGCTGGAGCCCATGAAGAGTTTGATACCGCACACCGTTTTTGGGTCGGTTTTCACCACTTCGGCGAGATTGTCGTTGGTTGCACCAAGATAGAAGGAATAGTTGGCTAACGATTTCTCGGCAGCGAGGTCGAACTTTTGTTGCAATAATTCCTGTGTCGTTGTTTGTGGATTGGTGTTAGGCATATCCATGAAGGAAGTCACGCCACCCGCAACGGCGGCACGACTCTCCGTGTAGATGTCGGCTTTGTGCGTCAAGCCTGGCTCACGGAAATGCACATGCTCATCGATGATGCCGGGGATGAGGTATTTGCCTGTAGCATCAATGACTTCCCAAGCCGGCTCTTCAGCAAGCTCAGAAGCCTGACCCTCGCGGACAATCTTGGCAATTTTGCCGTCCGAAACGAAAACACTTGCCACAAAGGTCTGGCCCTCGTTGACAAGTGTAGCATTTTTGATACAGTAGTTCATCAGTCTTTTCTTGGTTTAATCTTTCCTGTCATGCCTCTCCAACGCAAATTGAGCACGCCAAACACGGCCTCCTTGAAAATGCCTTTGCTCATCTTTGACTGTCCCTCGCGACGGTCGGTGAAGATAATCGGCACTTCCTCAATCTTGAAGCCGAGTTTCCAAGCCGTGTATTTCATCTCGATCTGGAAGGCATAACCCACGAACTTGATACGGTCGAGGTCGATGGTCTCGAGCACCTTGCGCGTGTAGCACACGAAGCCTGCCGTGGTATCGCGCACCTGCATTCGGGTAATGAAACGCACGTAAGCTGAAGCGTAGTACGACATCAGCACACGGCCCATCGGCCAGTTCACCACATTGACGCCGGTCTTGTAGCGTGACCCGACCGCCAAATCCGCGCCGTTGGCACAGGCATCGTGTAACCTAGCCAAGTCGTCGGGATTGTGGGAGAAGTCAGCATCCATCTCAAAGACATACTGATAGTCACGCTCCAAAGCCCACTTGAAGCCCGTGATGTAAGCCGTTCCGAGACCCAACTTGCCTGACCTCTGAATCATAAACAGGCGGTCACTAAACTCCGTCATCAGCGTTTTCACGATGTCGGCGGTGCCGTCGGGGCTGTTGTCGTCGATAATCAAAATATCGAACGCCATAGGCAGGTTGAAGACGTAGCGGATAATCTTCTCGATGTTCTCTTTCTCCTTGTAAGTCGGGATGATGACCAAATTCTCTGACATAAACCAAGTTCGTTTTTCTATCAACGCGCAAAGATAAAAGAAAATTGCGCACGAAACGACAGGAAACTGAAATTTGGTTTTGCCATCATCAAGAAACACCCTTATACTCGCTCCAAATCTCCGATTTTTTCATAGATTTGGAGCAAGTATAGGCTATAGTTGCTCCAAATCTTGGAATTTTTCGAGGTTTTAGACACATTTTGTTACGGCTGCCGCAACGCAAAACAAAGAAAGCCCACCCGAAGGCAGGCTTTTCAGTATCAAAACTCACGGAGTCTTATTCCCCTTTTCTCGCATTGCAAATGCTTCTTTATCTGACAAACCTTTTGTAATACTTATTACGGCCACATAATATGTCAGGAATGTCGCACGGAGGCCAAACCGATCCCTCGTAACACTCTACATCAGGCAAATCTTTAACATACGCATCGGTTCCGCTTATCGTCCAAACTCTCCAATTTACATCGGCATTATTGTGAACCACTTTCCTCACAATTTCACTTATTTCCGTGAAAAACACGATGTCGGATATATCAGGTATGGGCTGTTTGCCAATTTTCTGCCACCCGAAAAACTTCACTCCGGCAGCAACTGTGGTATGAATGTAAAAATCCACTTCTTTTAGCGTTTCATCTTTAAAGACAATTATTACATTTCCATTCAATTGATTGATGTCGTTACAGATATATTGAATATATCGTACTCCACATTCGGTCTCTATGGAAAATACATCTCCTTGTTTGATTACAACTCTTTTCATGTTTATGGTAATGTTGAAACTTGTATTACATCTATTCTAATATTAAAACTATTCCATCTTGATGGTGCAATAGAATTTATTTAACTGTCAATCGCTGACAATTCTGGGAGAGATGGTGTAACCATCACTTCCACCTTGTCATCAACGGTCTAGGCGCAGCCAGCCACTAATGGCAACAATAATACGGCGATATGCAGATAGGTTTTCATCGGCTGCAAAGGTAGGGAATTTTATGGGGTTTTGGACATAATATTTTTTGCAGTTGCCGCAACGCGCCCCATCAGTTGCCGCAATGCAAAACAAAAAAAGCCCACCCGAAGGCAGGCTTTTCGTTTTGGTTTGTCGTTTCGTTTATTCCACCACAACATTCTTCACTTCCCAAGTCGGGCACTTATCTTGCGATGCCTCACT
>ONFO01000052.1 GCA_900317155.1 uncultured Bacteroidales bacterium | reverse complement strand
AAAGAACAGTCAACCAATATCAGTATTAATAACCAACAAGGTCAACTCCAACCAGCGATTAACGACATAAAACAGTCAACCTAAATCAGGAAATGACAGATTCCCCTTTCTCTTTTTTGCCAAAAACGCCCAATTTTCGGGAAAAAGTGTCTTTTGTGCGGCAAAAACGCGCAAAATGTGTGTGAAATGTGTGTGTGATTTTTGCAAATGGCGTTGTTTTTTGCTATAATTTTGGACGCAAATACCAATTCTTATCACTATGGAAAAAGCAAGACTAAGAATTTACACTCTGCTTGCGCTCCTGTTATTGGATGCGGCGTCTGCGTTTGCCCAAGTCACTACGGGGCGCGATTTTTGGGTGACACTGTTGCCCAATAGCAGAGATGGCGAAATCCCAGAGCCTGCCCTGTGGATTAGTGCCAACGAGTCCACTACGGGAAGCGTGACAAACCCCAACACGGGCTGGCAGGAAGACTTTTCAGTGGAGGCCGGATGTAGCGTCTACATTTCCATTCCATTAGAACAGGCTTTTGAGATGCACCTTTCGGATACGACGCTCAACATCGGCCTGCATGTGACGGCCAAACAGCCTGTTTCCGTAGTCGTGGCCAATTACAAAGAGGCCTGTTTTGATACATCTAAAGCCTTGCCATCCAACATACTTGGCAGCGAATATCTGGTGCAGACCTACGAGAATTTTGGAATGTATGATTTTGTGCGCTCGGTTTTGTCCGTCGTTGCCACCGAGGACAACACCACCGTGGATTTTCAGTTGAGTTGCGAAACGATGAACCACCATCAGGCCAACCAGCCTCTTTCGGTGACCTTAAATGCAGGGCAGGTCTATCAGTTGCAATCGGAGCATTTGTGCAATTTTTCAGGAACGCGTGTGACCTCTCGCGACGGGAAACCCATCGCCGTGTTTGCAGGCAACCAAGGCTTGGGCGTACCTTATTTCAACACGCCCTACATCGACCATGCTGAAGAGGTGATGCTGCCTGCGTCCACTTTGGGCCGCCATTTTGTGGTGACGCAATCCCTTTTCCGCCCTGTTGATTATGTGCGCGTTACAGCCATGAAAGACCATTGCGAGGTGCGCAGGGACGGCACTTTGGTGCGTACCCTCAACGCAGGGCAGTCCTTCGTTTTTGAACTTACCGACGACTATCCCGCCATCTATCTCGAAACCTCTGAACCCGCCATCGTCGGCAAGTTCTTTTATGGCCACGACGATATTCCAGGTGCTATAGGCGACCCCGCCATGGCCACCATACTCCCGATGGAGCAGCAAACAAATCGCGCCCTGTTTTGCGCCCACAATACCCTCATTTCAAAATGGCATTATCTCAACATAGTGACCGAAACCGCTTCAGTATCAGGGATGCAACTTGATGGAGAGCCTATTGACGACCTTTTTGAAGTGGTGGCAAGTAAGCCCGAATATGCCTACGCGAGATTCCAAATTGCCGATACGACACACCTCTTGGAGAATACGGAAGGCTGCTTTGTGGCTCATGTTTATGGCATGGGTGGTGCCGAAGCCTATTCCTATTTCCTTGACGCGGCGATGCTCACAACCGCGCTAACGGTGAACGACACAAGCGAATGGCTTCACCCCGATGGCTTCTATTTTGACCTGAATGAACCTTTGAACCTCGATTTACACTTGAATTATGAGATGACAGAGGCTCATTGGACATACGGCGACGGCATGACCGAAATCCTCACCGACACGGAGGCTTGTCATACCTATTCCACACAAGGTAACTATCCCGTGACTTGCGAGGTGTTCAGAACCGACGCACAAGGGCGGCGCGTCTTGGCTGGCTATGTGAGCACCATAATTCACGCGGGTTATGAAAGTGTGGAAAGCCACGACTATACCAAAGAATGTAACCTTTTTCCCAATCCAGCCAACTCGAAAGTGAGCATCGAGGGCCAAGGCATCACTTCTGTCCGGCTGACGAACTGCTACGGGCAAGTGGTCATGGAAAAGGCTTGTGAGCCCACTGACTCTATGACGCTTGACTTAGCGGAATTGCCGATAGGCATTTATATTATTGAAGTCATTGCATCGAGCTATCGTACTATAAAACAATTAGTTATAAGTAGATAGTTGAGAATAACCCCCAAAACACCATGAAGAGACTAATCACCATCCTCATCGCCCTGTGCGCAACAACAGCGCAAGCGCAACTCATCGTCACCTCGGCTGACTCCATCCAGCAATGCACCCCCGAATGGTTGGTGCGTAACGTGCTGCTCGAAAGCGGCGTGACGGTTTCCAACGTCCGCTTCAACGGCTCGTCAGACATCATCGACTGCAACAGCATCGGCTATTTTGATACAGGCAACAACCCGACCAACTTGGGCATCGAGGCGGGACTTATCCTTGCCACGGGTGGCGTTTTGGTTGCAGTCGGGCCGAATGATCGCGATGACAAAATCGTGCGAACCACTTGCGGAGAATACATCGACGAAACCCTCGAAGCCATTTCTTATGCTCCAGATTCGGTTTTCGACATGGCCGTGCTTGAGTTCGACTTCGTGCCTTGGGACAAAGAGGTTTCGTTCAACTATGTGTTTGCCTCGGAAGAGTATTTGGAGTGGGTTGGCTCGTATTACAACGATGTTTTTGGCTTTTTCGTCACGGGCATCAACCCTGAAGGCGGCTACTACGAAAACCAGAACATGGCCCTAATCCCAGGCACCGACGAAACAGTGAGCATCAACAGCGTCTATACCCAGCACAATTCGGAGTATTTCGTGAACAATGCAGGCGGACAAACCATTCAGTTTGACGGTTTTACGACAGTGTTGACCGTGAGTTTCAGGGTGGAACCCTTCACGGAATACCATATCAAAATGGGCATTTGCGACGTGGGCGACCCCGACTGGGATTCGGGCGTTTTCCTTGAGGCGCACAGTTTCATGTCGAATTTCACATACGACATGACCATTGACAAGACACCTTATCAGGAAATCCCTGAAAGCCAATATTTTTGCACCAACCATAGCATCGATTTCAGTACCGTTACCGAGTGGAATTACGACGATGTAGTTTGGTATTTTGGAGACGGCACTTCGGCTCATGGTGCCAATGCCTTGCACACCTACGCCGAAGATGGCGTTTACGAGGTCGTGAATGTGTTGCGCAATCCCCATCGCGCCCAAGATTCGCTCTTCCTGACCACCACCATCGAAACAAGGTCGTTTTCCTCATCGGAGGAGGCTGCCACTTGCCAAAGCGAGCCTTACCTTTGGCATGGGCAACTTTTTGTTCAAACGGGTGTTTACACAGACACCCTGCCGTCCATTTCAGGCTGCGACAGCATCGTCACATTGCATCTTATTGTCTATGAAGATTATACAACAGAAATCGATGAAACACACTGCGAAAAGTTTGATTGGAACGGCCAAACCTACATGGAGTCAGGAGTTTACGAATACCTCGGACAAAGCATCCACGGTTGCGACAGCACGGCCATTTTGAACCTTACCATCAAACACAATTACGTTTCAGCCTTGCAAGGTCCTGAATGGGTGGTCGTGGAAGGCACCTATAGCTATGCCGTCCCCGACTCCCTGACCATCGCGCCCGGCACCTTGACTTGGACGTGCAGCCGCCCCGAATGGCAAATCACGCCTTCCAACGACGGCTATCATTGTGACCTTGAGGTAACTACCCTTGGGCAAGGCATCCTGACCGCCCGAACAGGCGTGGAATGTGACTCAGTTTTCAGCATTACCGTCAATGCATCAGGGTTTGATGTGGAAGAGAACAAAGCGACCGAGATACAACTCTTCCCCAATCCAGCCCATTCGCAGGTAAGTATTGAAGGCACACAAATCAACCACATCCGAATGATAAACAGCCTTGGACAAGTGGTTTTGGAGCATGTTTGCGAATCGGAGAGCCTTGTTGTCTTAGAAATCGGTTCGTTGCCGAAAGGCGTTTACTCGGTGGAAATCGCCACAGCGAGGGGGAGAGTAGTCAAAAGGTTACTGCTGTTGCAATAGGAATGATAATTTGATACGTTGATTATCAAATATATAACAATTGATAGTTCGGGCACTTTAGTGGAAACGGGGAAATGGGTGAAGGAATAGAGATTGCGCAAGGAATGAAGTGAAAGCATTTAGGCTGGCCACGAAAGTGGCTGGCCTTTTTTTGTTGGTGTCGCCAAAAATGTTACTTTTGCGGCCATGAAACGGCTTTTGCACATAGGGCTTTTGATTGTTGTGGTGATGATGGGCTGCAACAAACGCGAATGTGACTTTCTTTCGCCTATCGATAGCCAAGACGCGGAATACACCAAGCTGCTTGACTCAGTGGATGCGATATATGTCGGTAACAAGTACTATGACTTCACGGATTCCCTTGTAGGTCCCGCCTTGGCTTTCTACGAAAAGGGCGACAGGCCCCGCGATTATTGGATGCAGGCTTGTTGCCATTATCTGGCAGGCGGCTTAGTCTTTGATAAAAACCATTTTTCCGAGGAGGCAACTGCGCATTTCCTGGAAGCCTTGAAAATACTGGATTCCCATTTCGATGCAAAGCAGGCTTCCGTAGGGCGGCTTTACAGCAAGATTTGCTATATCTTGTCACGAATCGCGTTCAATTTCTCTGACAAGTCTTGCAGCACTCGCTTTGCCCGTTATGGCTTGGATTGTGCTTCTGCCGTTGGCGACACGGCTTGGATGCTCCGTTCGATGGCTAATCTCGGGTTGCTCTATGAGCGCTTCGGGAAGGCCGGCGAAGGCGACACGGCCTTCTTCTATTGCCACAAAGGTCTCCATTTGGCCGATGCTGACCGCTTCCCGTACGAAACGGCGTTGCTGGAAAACTCGCTTGCCAATTGTTTGCGTCACAGCCATGAATACGATTCAGCCATTTTCTATTTTCAACAGAGTTTTGCCTTGGTTGACAGTTCCTGCCTCTTGTTTCACAGGAATGCGATTGAAAAGGCCTATGTCCATTATAAGGCACATGACTATGCGACTGCTTTGGCTGATTCGAAAATCGCTTATCAGTCAAAGGATGAGAACCTCAAAGCGCAAGCAGCCTACTGCCTTGTCGACTGTTACGAGGCGTTGGGTGATACCTTGAGCACTTTACCGTTTTACGCCTTTTTGAAAACCAGCGAGGAGAAGGATGTAGTGGCAAGCAACCATAATGCCAAAGCGTTGCCGATGCTGAACGCCTATCTGTATGACAAGGTGAGATCGGATCATAAGACCGGGTTAGTATGGGTGGCGATAATCGTTGGCTTGTTGGCTTTGACTGCTGTTGTTGTTTTGGCGAAACAGAGGGGAAGGAAGATGCTGAAGCAACAACAAGAGGATGCATTGCGGCAAATGGAGGCTGCACGGCAAAGCCATGAGGAAGAGGTGAAACGACTGCAGGCAACGATGGAACAATCATCGCAGCACCAGAGAGATATGCTTCAGCAGCGGGTGTTGGCGATTTACCAGACGGGTGGCGAGGATAGGCTACAGCGTATTCTTGACGAGTTTGAAAGCGCCTATCCATCGGCTACGGTTAGACTGGAGCAGGCTTGTCCCAATCTGAACGAGACGGAACGCCGTATTGTCATTCTTTCGTTCCTTGGCTTCCGCATCAAGGAGGAGGCAGCGCTGCTCGATTTGAGTGAAAACACGGTGGCGAAATACCGCTCCAACCTGAAAAAAACGGTCGGCTCCGACCCGATTTCGACGCTTTTGGGCTGAAAAAATCTGTACTTTTTCTAATTTAACCTATTGATTATCAGTGTGAGTTAAAAACAAAAATATGTACTTGGCCGAAATCTTGCGTTTTTGACGGTTTTTTGTTATAGTTTTGCGACAAAACTATAATATGATGAAAGCAACAAGACTTTACACCCTGCTTGCGCTCCTGCTGATGGCGGGAAGGGTGATGCAAGCCCAAGATTACGAAAACTGGGATGAAATTGTCACCGAGCAGCCCGAGGGTTATGTGGTGGATGCCGAAGGCAATGTGGAGATTTCAACTCCCGAAGGTTTGGCTTGGCTTACGGGCGTGGTAAACGGATTGAATGGCTGCACTCCCGACAATTTTGATGGTCGCACCATAACGCTTATGTGTGATCTCAACATGTCACAGTACGGCCCCCGAAACCTTAAACCCATCAGCCGCCGCAACCGTCCCTTCATGGGTACTTTCGACGGGGCAGGGTATGGATTGGACGGATTGATTCTCAATTTCCCTACTATCAATGAAAGTAGCAATAGCGACATGGCCCTGTTCGGTTATCTGCTTCATGGTACGGTGAAGAACCTGACCATCAATTCGGGTTTTTACAAATATGTCCATGCAGAAGGCACATGGTACGATGCAGTTTTGGTTGCCGTGGCCGATTCGCTGTCGCTTGTAGACAACTGCATCTGTCAAATGCGGAATATCGGTGCAATGAACCCGGCAGGAGAGAACTATATGGGAGGCGTGGTAGGTTTGAACCGTAATTCAACCGTGCGAAACTGCGCCTATGTGATGGGCGAATATGACTTGGGATTTGCCAGAAACGGTGGCGGAATTGTATGCCGAAACCTATCGGAAGGGGGCTATGCGCCCGCATTGGTGGTGAACTGTTTCTTCTATGGAAAGATGATTGGCTCATACGGAGTAAGGAACGCGGGAGGCATTGTTTGCTTCAACGAGGGTGACATTAGTCCTGATAATAAGGGATATAGCGCAATTGTTTCGAATTGCTATTCCGAATTATTGGGACCTCTTTTTGGATTGCAAGACCAAGGTTGCATTGTGGCCTACAACAACAAAGGTGGTATTGTGGAGAATTGTTTCGCCGATTTGAGCACACAGAACTATGTAGGCTTGTTTGGAAGTGATTATGGTTTTATAAACAACTGCACCAGTTTCATTGCCGAAGGAGGCGATGGCGTGTTGGAGGAGCCAGTCGGTATAGGGCAAGGCGAAACCAGCATCATGCTTCAGGCATTGAACTATTGGGTGGAATCGCAAGAAGAGTTTGGTATATACAACACATGGTTGGCTGGAACCCAAATACCTGTTCCAGAATTTGGAGCGGTTTATGACGGTATTGAGGAGGCGCATGAAAACGGCCTGAAAATGGCCGTTGCCTATCCTAATCCAGGCCGTAACACGCTCAACATCCGCACGGGATTGCAGGATGCTCGGGTGGAGGTTTATGATTTGAATGGGAGGATGGTTTATAGACAGGATATTACTGAGAATGTCACCGCCATCAATACGACGAATTGGAGTGAGGGGACTTATGTTTGGAAGGTTTACACGGGCGTTTCGACCCTTCGACAAGCTCAGGGCTCAACGACCCTTGCGGAGACGGGGAAGTGGATTAAGAAGTAATTTTTTTTCGTTATACGTACTTTCGTGCTTACGTGCTAACGAAGGGGACTTATAGGACAGATAAGACTAATAAAAACCAATAGAATAATGAAAACAACGAGAATTTTGACCATGCTTGCGCTCCTGCTGATGGCGGGAGGGGTGACGATGCAAGCGCAAGAGTATGAATCCTATTTTGGAACAGATTCCACTCGATTGAATGTGCTCCAATATTGTATAGACTGGGTTAGCACCGGCTATATGGAAATCAATACTGCCGACACGATCCACGTCAACGGACACGATTATCTTCATGCTACCCCCAGAGGATTCTTTTTTGAAAATGCAGAGTTATATTTCCGCGAAGAAACCTCGACGGGAAGACTATATCGCTATTTCCCCATGATTGACGAGGAAGAAGTGTTGCTTTGCGACATGTCGCTGACAGTAGGCGACACTTTCTATCATATTGACAGTTGGGGGATGGCGCATCCGTCTGTCGTGGAAAGCGTGTCTTTCGAAAACGGAAGGAAAGTGATAC
>ONFO01000054.1 GCA_900317155.1 uncultured Bacteroidales bacterium | reverse complement strand
GTACATCTGGCCAACCGTGATTCCCGTCAACGTGCCGAACCATCCCCCCAGATTCGTCGAGTATGTGCGGTATGAGCCATCCTTAGCCACGATTTTGACACCATTGGCACCAAGGCCCTGCTCTATTTGGGCGAGCAGGTCATCTGCCACAACCTGTGCCGACCACCAATTCCAGCCTGCCACGAGGCTGATAGTCTGGGTGATGGATGCACCTTGGGTGACCTCGCCGCTGAGGGTGACGTTGCTGGAAAGACTGCCCGCACTGACAGACAAAGTCTCCGATTCGTAAACGCCTTGGCCGAGACCTGCTTTCATGCGGACATACACATTGGCGGTAACGAGTTCTGCGTTGGTCGGGTTGATTGGTGTCACTGGATCTCCGCCTTCTACGATGGTGATGTCGTCAACCAACAGCGAGGCCTGGTCGGCAATTGCGGTATGGCGGATGGCCACATAACCTTGGCCTGAATACGCACTCAAATCGACGGACACCAAGGTGTAGTTGGTAGATGTCACTTGAGTTGAAGACAACAATGTAGTTGTGAACTGGTTGATGGCGGTGGATCCTGTCGACAAATGAACAGAATAGTAATCCGTATAGCTGGTATTCGTGATCTTTATATAGAAACTCATGTTACCTCCTAGTGTAATTTGAGGCGAAATCAGCCAATCGTCAACGGCATTCGACGCATCGTAAACGGAACCCACATAATAACTTCCGCTATTCGAAGTATAAACCGTGCCCGAAGCACCTGATGGGTTATAGCCGCTTTGTCCCACAGCCCATGTAGTCGAGCCGTTGTCGCTGCTGCTGACGGTCCAGCCTTGAGTGGTGCCGTCCTCGAAACCGTACGTGATCTCTTCGCGATTGCCTCTGCTGGATACTGGAATGGTCAGTGTGCTGCCGTAAGTGCCGTTGGCCTCATTACTTACCTCGAAATGCTCAGGAGCGGTCACCGTGATGTCCTCGGCTGCGCAGGCCACAAGGGTGACAGCCTTGGCCGCCGACGGTCCCTCGCCTTGAGCATAGGTGAGCCCGTCCAAGGTATTCGGAGTGACCGACAATGACTCGGTGGTGCCGCTGATGGCCTTGGTAAAGACAACCTGGTTGACACTATTCTGGATATTGCCAGCACCTATTGCAGATGGGGAAGAAGGGGCATAGTTGGTATTTTTGTTGTATTTATATAACGCCCTACTGTTCGCAGAATACACAAAGAAAGAAGGAGCTGAATTAACAGAAGATCCAGTGTTGTCGTCGACAGTGAGAAGCAGATTGCTGGACCCGTCATAGTTAAATGGTGTGGTAAACGTAATGGTTGTCCAGCCAGAAGAATTAAAAGCAACGTTGCCTGAGAACACACGATTGGAAGTGCTTTGCGTTATCCAGTCTGAGGTGCTTAAGAAAGTATTCTTAGTGGTATGCGACAGATAAACATCGATATCTCTTGTAGCTGTCTTGGAGTTCGACACCTTGAAGGCAACCGCAGTAATTGTGCCAGCGGAGCCTACTTCATCGGAAGTGTAGATTTGTTGCGATATCGAATGTCTTTGTGCGATATAAGTAGGAACGTTTGATGAGTTACTTGTCCCGCTTCCAATAGTCACGTCGCCACCTTGCGGTGCACTGAAGACACCCACCACTGTGACATCATAATCTGGCATGGTGAAGCTGTTGCCACTCACCGTTACAGTAGTATTCACGTCGCCAGTCTTGAAGACGACCCAGCTATTGAGGACATAGCCCGTAGCAGGTGTGGCGGTCAAGGTAACGGTGGTGCCAGGGACACAATTGGTCATATTGGTGCTGATGCTGCCGTTGGTAGCTTCGGCCAGGGTGACATTGTAGCCTTGTACAAAGGTCGCACTCACCGTGACAAAGCTGTCGGGCATGGTGAACTGGTCGTTCGTCACGGCGATGGAGTTGTTATTGGCATCCCTGACATCCCAAGCCGAGAAGAAGTAACCCGAAGACGGTGTGGCACTCAAAGTGACGGTCTCGTTCTTGTAGGCCGTGGTCGGGTTGGCACTGATGGTGCCATTTTCAACGGGGTTACACGTCACGCTGTGGGGCTGCAAGGCAGTGAAGTAGGCCGTATAGGTAGCGTTTTCAGTCACAGTGAAGGTATAGGTCGAATTGGTGCTGACCACGCTGTTGCCTTTCTTCCAGTTGGTGAAATCGAAATAAGCGTTGGGTGTGGCAGTTAAGGTGCACTCAGTGTTCCCGTAATACTGGCCAGCGCCGCTCACGGTGCCTCCGTTGCTCGGACTGGCTGTTGCGGTGACGGTGTATTGCGTGCCGCCCTGCACCGAGATGGTACCAAAATAGGGTTGGTGGTACTGCTGGCGGGTGACAACCACATACAGTGTGCCGTTGCTCGGGATGGCATTGGTGAAATTCACGGTAGCCACACCCGATTCATTGGCCTCGGCAACGCCGTAGATGACCGAACCGTTGTCGGTGACGGCGACGTAAGAACCAGCCAAAGCGTTAACGGTGATAGAAGTGGTACCTGGGGTGACCGTGCTGGGTATCGTCACGGTGTTCACTTCCGGTTTGGTGATGTAAGGCATCACAGAACCATCTCCGAAGGTATGGTAGAACTGGAAGTAATAGTGGGCCGAATTTTTGCAATTGCCACTGGTAACACCAGAATTCTGGTTGCCGTTGGTGACGGCTTGCTGCACAGCGAGGTTACCCAAATACATCAACGCTGAGGCTGAGTTCCAATAATTATCCATAAACATCACGTCGTAGACGCCCTTGGTCGATCCTGATACCGAAGGAGGATTGCCAGATTCAGAGAATGAGTGAGCTCCCACAGCCCAATAATAGTCTTCATACCAGTACGAATATGGAGAGCAACCCACATATGCTATGGCACCAGCATTAGGAACACGTATCATGGTTTCGCCAAAGCTTGCGGTTGTACCTATCGCAGAACCAGGGGAATAATCCGTTGTGGTATTGTTGAAATTGCCTGTCAAACAGCAGTTGCCAATACCGAAGAAGTACTTGCCAGTGTTGGAGAGTGTAGCGGCCTGCGTTGCTGTAAATTGCGGCACTTGCCATTCTTGTCTGGCTCCATGTGCCGTGTAATTCACGATGCAAGCACCATCATTGATGCCGTTGTAAACGCCATGATTGGTGCCACTATAACCTTGTGATGAAGAGGTCGATACAACAGCACGAATCGTGCCTCCGTTAAAGCCTCCATAGGTGGTGTTGGAGGCGTTGAAATAGTTGTTTTTACCGTAATTTATGGTCGGTTTGGCGACAATAGGTGTCCAATCGGAATCCCAACCACCGACAAGCAAAACGTTGTTCAAGTAGTTGCCGCCATCGGTGAACTCGTATCTTTCATACGTCAGCACCTTATTAATATAATTGGTCAAGTGTGTGGTGTTCTCCACCGACATACGGCTGTAGTACATGTCGGGAAAGTAATTGTTGGTATTTGACGAGAAGTTGACGCTCGAATACCCAAGGTCAGATGCACAGGAGTATGAAACGCTCTTTGTCATATATTGTGGCACTTGTCCCGTGTCGCCAATCACTATAAGGTAAGTGTATGCGTTGCCTGCTGAAACAGAAGCGTTGTATTTCGTCTTGATGAACGAAGCGATGGCACTTGCTGAGGTTCCTGTCTCATCGGTGTAGTGGATATCAACATAGTAGCCTTTCTGGAGCTTCCATTGCAACCATTCGTTCAACGAGCTATTGTTCTTGAATCCCGAATAGCAAATTACCAACATTTTGACTGGCGTATTGTACAGGTCAGGGTGGTCGGTGTAGACATCAGTTATAGCCCTACCATTGAACAGTTGTGCATAAACGGGTTCAAAAGCCGGGCTGTAAGTCCTGAGCAGCATGTCCTCGGTGGCTTGGGTGTCAGCGCCGTCGAAGTGAACGGTGACTTCAATGTCGTTGAACACACGGATGGTGTTGTTGACCGGGTCGTAGCTCACGGGCTCGATGGTCATCGTGCCGATTTGCACACCGCGCATCGTGCCTTCCACACTTACAGTAGCTATGGGTTCAGCATGCAAGCCACGCGTTTGGTAGGCAGCCTCATTCATGACGAAGGGCACGTCTTCAGGCTTTTGGTCTTTACGCACCGAAGGTTGGCGCGGCACCAAAGTCTTCATATCGTAGTCTTCAAGACTGTAGTCCGTCGTGCTGTAGCTCGTGATTTCGATACGCGGGTTGGCACCGAAAGGCACGGCGATGAGTTGGTTGATGACGGGAACCTGAGGATCGCCTACATTACCGCCAAGGACGGTGTTGGCCAGGCTGAGCCAAGAGAAGGTCCCACGTTCACTTTCGTAGTCCTGCGCCTCGATGGTTGAAAAAGAGAAAGAAGCCTTGAGGCTCGTCATGTCGCTCTTCACGCACTCGGCCTTGTCCGCCGAACGCAGTTGAATCCTTTGCTGTGCCATGGCGCTTACGCCAAAGACTACCAACAATAAAAACAATAATACTTTTTTCATGAGTTTATACTAGTTAATACAATAATTATCAATTCCCAGAAGGATAATAGAAAGTTTTTGTTTCCGTAGCTTTCGATTCATATATATAGCCCTTACCTGGCTCCAAGGTCAAGGAGCCGACCCATCTCCCGAGATTGCCGCTGTAAGAGGCATAGCTCCCACTCTTCGACTTGATCACGTCTCCTGCGGTTGGCGTATAGCCCGACATCGCGTACATCTGGCCAACCGTGATTCCCGTCAACGTGCCGAACCATCCCCCCAGATTCGTCGAGTATGTGCGGTATGAGCCATCCTTAGCCACGATTTTGACGCCATTGGCACCAAGACCCTGCTCTAACTGGGCGAGCAGGTCGTCTGCTACAACCTGTGCCGACCACCAATTCCAGCCCTGCACAAAGTTGACGTTCTGAGTAGCGTATGCGCCAAACTCATACGCACCCATGTCAATCTGTCCGTTCTTCACTCTGGGTTCACCTGCCAAATCTGTTGCCAACGGGTCGAGGGTGAGCAGACTGACATCGCCAGCATCAATGCAGGGCGAGCCGGCTTGAAGGGTCCAGTCGTAAGTCAAAGGATCCACGTTTTCATCATAGCCTAAATAGGTGGTCGGGTTGACGAAGAGTGGGTCGTTGTCGTTTCCTTCGGTTCCACTGACTTGTTGGCTCACCAACGTATGGTTCATGTTGAGTTCATATTGACAATCCCAAATGTTATTCATCCAAGTTGAATAACCAGAAATGATGCAGTTGTTAAAATCAATAATGCTCTTTCTGTCGCTTCCTCCCAAATTTTCAAGTATAAACAACTCATCAGCAGTATTGGCAATAGTTGTGTTGTTTAGAGTGGTGTGAATGCCATCGATTTGGAAGAACAATCCTCCCTGATTATTCACAATCAGCGAGTTATTAATCGTTAACTCATGATTGTTTCTGATGCTACCCCAGTGGCTGCTAGCAGTCGAACTGCTGTTGGCAATGACACATCTTTCCATGACCAAAGAGCCTTTCACTCCAATGGTACTTCCATCCACACCAGAGTTGTCCTCGAACACGCAATCTGTAGCTGTGGCTGTTCCCTCAACATAAAGTGCTCCGCCATCTGTTTGAAGATTCAAGACAACAGAACCAATATTGCCGCCAGTTTCAGGATCTCTCCATGGCCTGACCCCAGTGTTTCCTATGAAATGGCAATTCACGATGTCTGCGCTTCCTATCACGGACAACGCTCCTCCCGAGCAAGTGCCAGCATCGTTGTTGATGAAGCTGCAATTGTCAACATAACTATATCCCCATGCCTCAATGCCAGAAGTTCTTTTGCTTGCAAAGTTGGACGATCCACCTACAGGAAAATGAGTGGAAGTATAGTAATTGGAGTTGTTGTTGGTCACGTTGCAATTGACCAATTCAAGGGAATCCCAAATCATCATTACAGCAATATAGTGCTCAGAACGGTTGTTATTGAAAGTTGTGTTGTGAACCTTCATCTTTCCTGGGCTCATGATGACCCCATAACAATCTGCATAGTTGTCTTCGAATACCGAGGCATCGACTTCCATTGTTCCACTATTGAAAATAGCTCCATTGTTGTTACTGTAATTGGATTGGAAAAGACAATTGTTCAAAGAAACAAATCCTTGGTCAGTGTTGCACAAGACACCTGCGCTGAGGTATGCCGTATAGCCAGTCCAGAAGCTCATATATGTTTCCCCTACCTCTTGGGTGTCATTGTTCGACAAGTTAGAGTCTATGATTTCCAGTTTTCCTGAGTTATAGATGCTTCCCTCTCGGTTGTTATGCACTTGGCATTGATTCATTGTTACGGCAGTGCTTTCATTGACAAGAAGCGCGGCACCTCTATGAGTGGGAGTATACCCTTTAGTAAGGGTCAAGCCGTCCAAAATGGCGTTTTGTTTCCAAAGGGTGCTGGCATCAGGAGTGACGAAAAGACCGTTTGTATTGTTGGTTTCATCGTCATCACCTTGCAGTTCGCCGCAGAAGATGGTCAAATTGTTTTCAACGTCGCGTTCTTCAAGGGTGGTCTCGTCGCCTGCAAAGCCTCCATACACACCAACACCTTCGTTCAAGACGAAATGCTTTGACGCATCAGAATCCCCACAAGGAAGATAGGTGCCGATAGCCACCCAAAAACAATCATCGCATTGGGCATTCTGAAGGGCATCGGCTAATTTCGTGTAACCGCTTTCCAAAACCGTGTTGCCATCCAAGGCATTTGCCCATGAGGAACCGTCCATAGTGCCTGCACCGTCTTCGCTGACATACAGCACACCGAGCACACGCAGGTGCAACTGGGTCAAGTGATTACCTTCTCCGTCTGTCCAAGCGTGCTCATAAGTACCTGGTTCACTCAATAACGTGCCGAAGAAATCGTATGTTTCTCCTTGCATGATAGAGACATAAACGACATCGACTAGTACGGATTGAGCCTCGTGCAATGCTTCATATACCCCCATGTCAACGATGCCATTTTGGAAAACACGTGGGTTGGCATCCATGTCATAGTCGGGCAAAGTTGTTCCCGCAAGGGTATGGGTGCCTGCGTCAATGCAAAGGGAAGATGCTGCCAAATGCCAATCACCTTGTGACTCAGTGAGCCCAACATCCTCAGTAGGTGTGATGAATTGAGGTCCGAAAAGGTCGTTGTTGTTGGACGAAAGCGAGATATTTCCGTTATCGGTGTTGGTGAGGCCTTCAATGGCACAATGATTCAGTGCAGTGTTGGTTTGCGAGATGCTTGAAATAAAACTGAGATTGTAGTTGTCGTTGCCCCAAATGATGTTGTTCGTTAAATTGGAAAAGGCATTGTTGTCTTCCAAGCTCACGTATAGGCCACCACCTTCGTTTTTCACGACATCGCTTTGTAGCAGATCGGAGTTGTTGAGATAGAGACCTCCACCTTGGACCGTCGCTAGGTTGTTACCGACATGCGACTGAACAATTGCAGTGTTGTTGGCATAAATGCCACCACCTTGCTGGGCATTGTTGTTTGTTACAAAACAATTCTCCACCGTAGCGTTTTCTGCATAAATTCCACCACCTTTATCGTTAGCTGTGTTATACTCCAGGGTGCAGTTTGACAGGGTCATATTGCTCAGCAAATAAGCGCCAGCACCATTGTCGGCAGCACCGTTGCTCAAGGTGAAGCCATCAATTATGGCAGCTTTTTCCGCTACCAACGCGTCATTTTGGTTCAATACGCGCAGTGTATTATTGCCGTCTAACACGGAGGCATGGCTCATAAAGTCACGCTGGTTCAAGTCGTAATCTGCCGGCTCGTTTCCTTCGAAGCCACCGAACATTCTCAGTTCCTCCTTGACTTGGAACGGAAAATCGGAAACCGTGTAAGTGCCTTGTGCCACCCATATCGTTGCCACTGGCTCATATAATATGGAAGTTTCCATTGCTTCTTGTAAATTGGAAGTGGCATTGGCCCAAGAAGAACCATTACCATTGCCGTCAGCCTTCACGTAGATAATGTCGTTAGCATCGGGAAGAATAGGATAGAGATAATTGGGGGTTTCGTATGGAGACTCCCATGCTCCAAGGTCGATGCGACCTTGCTGGATACGCTGATTGCCAGCAAAGTCAGCATCCAAATAGTCTATAGCAGCAGTAAATCCTGTATTAGAACAGAAATAAGAATACTTACCGGGTATGCTTTCTAAGTTTTCCATACCCATATTGATACATGGTGAGTTTGCTTTCAGTGTCCAAATACCATCAGTATACGCGGAACCAATACCCGAAGATGGATGCTCAAATTCGGGGAATACGCCTGTTTCATCGGAACTGCTAGATAAATTGATGCTGGGATAGATTCCACTCTTGCCATTTAATCCTCCTTGAATTGCGTTGTTGCTGATGAAACCTTGATCATGATGCCATGAGATTTGTTGGTTATTACCCCAAATGATAGTGTTACACAGTACATCAAATCCATATTCATCATAAGCTCCCAATCCATTGTTCACAATAGTGGAATTAACAATATAGTCACAATTGGTTCCATAACCGTCATTATTCGCGACCAGGCAACTGATCATGACACCACCCATAGATGATCTTGCAATGAACCCATTACCGTTGTTGCATATTTGACATCTAATACACATGTTGCCGAGAATACCAGTTCCTCCATTAAAGGAAACTATGCAGTCTCTGATATCAACTTTGAAATAGTACCAATCTTGAGCAATCCCGTTATTGGCATGATGGCATACTTCATTGTGGAAACAATTCAATCCACCACCTCCAACAATTACACCAGTTCCATTGGAATAAAAGATTTTACAATTTTGTACCGTTGAAATTCCATCATAGACATAGACGCCTCCTTCTCCACCGTGTTGCATTACAAAGCCATCCCATTCGCCCGACTGAGCCCCGACCACATAGCAATGGCTCTCCGCATCCAAAATGGTGGCATTGTTTTCCAGATCACGCAGAGACAAATCATAATTGGCAGGTTCGTCGCCGTTGAAACCACCGTACAACTTCACGCCGCCATGTCCCAAGAAACAACAAGATTTGTTGTTGATAGTTTGGTAAATGCCATTGGCGTAATAATTTCCTTTCGCCACCCAAACCACAGGTTGGTTTTCAGAAATTTCGGCTGCTGCATTAATGGCCGCTTGTATGCTGGAAGCGGCATTGAGCCATGATGAGCCGTCTTTGGTGCCAGCTCCCGTCGGGGTCACATAGATGATGTTGTCGACAGAGGCGTTGATGCCTTTGAAAGTGGTGAATGTCCAAACAGGGCCTTCAGTGATTCCTGAGGAGTTTCGTTCGTTTACACGCCAATAATATGATTTGTTATCTGATATCCCTGTAATAGGACAACTTTCCTCCAATTCATCTGTCCAATTCACTAGCACCATGGTAGGAGGATTGGTCTCTCCAAAAAGAACTTGGTATTCTTTAGTGTAGTCACCAAATTGCCAATTCAAAGAAGAAAAAATCTCATCATAACAATTAAAATGATTTGAAGGGATAGGTGATGTAACTACCACAGGAAGAGGTATTTCAGCTTTTTCGATGTGTACTGTAAATTGGTCGCTAGTTGAGGAGGCTATTAAATAATAGGAACCTTGGGGTACAGGCAATCCGCAATTTAACGAAATTGGGTATGCATCCCAGAAAAACAAATCATCCACATAAAAACAGTCGTCATTGCGACACCAATCTTCATCTTTTGTATATTCCCACTTGAAAGTATGTATGCCTTGTGGCACTTCATAGCTGTAGAATATCCAATCACCATCGCCACTGATGCCATCTATTTTTGCAACCCCATCAATGAAGAAATATCCTTTATCACAATTGGTTTCAGAGGAAATCCTTGCCCAAAAACTCATTGTTATGTCATGCGGCACAAAACGAGTGAAAGAAATACTATTTGAAGAGTTCCCAGACCAACAACCACTATTTGATTTCATGCAATAGGTACCCGAATGAGGGTTGTTTGTTGTAACCGCCCAATATTCATATGAGTTAGGAGCCTCTAAAACCCAATCCATATTGCCGAGATTTCCATCCTCGAAATCGCATTGACAGTCAGTGATATCTGTACCAAGGCCACTGAAATAATTGTCCGTTAATGGTCCACCTTGTCCCTCGAAGCCCTCCCTGTAAAGCGCTACTTTGCCATTTTCCCCACCGGAAACAAATGCACTCAAAACAACATCTGAGTCAAAATCAAGTTTGAATACGGCATCCTTACCATCGGCTATCTTACCTGGAAGTCGGTAGTTGTCCCAAACGGTCATCTCATTTGTGATAGTTTCAGAATAGGGGAAAGTTTCTATTTGGCGCGCCACTTCCCACACATCAGGCGTTGTAGGATTATATGCAATGGCACTTAATGGGATTTCCAAAGTCTTGTTATTGCCATAATTGAAGGTAAGGTTTCCTGTTTGGAATCCTTCACCAGTGCTGGTTAATAAATCGTAAGGAATGGTTTCAAACATCGAACAGGCAAGGGGAAACTCGAAACTACTTAATGTAAAATAGTTATTGTCGCACGTTGAAGCAGTGATGTTTACAGGAACTCCTTCATTGACAAGGAATGCATTATAAGGTTCAATCCAGCAATTGTTTGGGCGGGGTCCCATATCAATGCTTGCCGGGATGCTGGCAATAGCTTCAGTAAGAAAACCTAACTTGATATTTGGACGAATATCGTAAATGGTTCCTTCGGTATTGCCATCCGGCAAAGAATAATGATTCAAGACTTGTAATGACGCCCCCACGGATGGGGTGTTGTAAATGGTCATGGGGGTGGCGAAACTACTCCATCCTGTACCGCTAATAAGTATGCCTATCACCAGATTTCCTCCTTCATAAAAATAAGGGAAATCTAGTTCAAAAGTTTCCCACCCGGGTTGTCTGCAAAACCATTGTATATATGAACCACCATTTCGGTCAAAGACTTTGATGAGATTGTTTGGATAAACCCAATTGGTTGTTGAAGTGTAACTTGTTTGGGTGGTTGTTCCAATATAAATCTGCATGTACCAATATCCTGATGGATATGAGTAATAATATTCATCAAGCCAAGTTTCCGCACAATCAAATGCAATGGAATATATCATGCAAGGATTTCCAATGGCTTCGGCTGGATAGATGCTTTCCGAGTACGCCCAATTATCATTACAGTCACCAAATGGCACTTCACAGCTTGTTTCCGTCCCATCTCCGATAATAATTTCTGTCAGTTCGGTGCTTTGTGCCTGCACATTCAGTAGGTTTAGCATGGCCAACAGCAGGGCAAAAAGACCTGCACCAATCCGTTTCTTGTTTTGTAGCATTGTATTCATACTTATATTTTTTGTTTGTTTCTTTTTCCTTTCCGCCAGCCGATTCTTAACTGACGTGGTTTCTTGCTGTACTTATTATGATGCCCAGATCCTATTTCGCATGGGAGCTAAATGTCATGCTCCTTTTCCTCGTGGCATTCGAAATGTAGACATAGCCATGCCCAGGTTGGAGCAACTCGAGGGTGCCATTCCATACGCCATTCTCGAAGATGACATAACCCTCGTTCTGAGAGTTAATCTTGTCGCCTTCTGTGGGTGTGAAATTGATATCTTCGATAGCCAGAGGCTGTGTTCCATGATAACCGAACCAGTTGTAGCCAGGGTAAAAAGTATAGCTGACAGGCACATAGCTTCCATTCTGTGAAATGCTACAAGCCTCATTTGTTTGTATCTTGTACATCTGCCCCGGAACAAAAGCAGTAAGCGTACCGACCCAAGCGCCATTTTCGTAACGGAGATAGCTCGAATCTTGGGCGTTGACAACGATTCCATAAGTACCGAGAGCTGATTCGAAATCA
>ONFO01000055.1 GCA_900317155.1 uncultured Bacteroidales bacterium | reverse complement strand
ACAAAGAAAACAAAAGACATAATGCCTCATCACCCGATTCAAAAAATAATAATAATCGGCAAATTCCTTTGAAAATCAGTGGATTAAAAATGTAATAATCTTATTTTCAACTATTTATGATTAACTATTGAAATTTTTTCATATCTTTGCGTTCGATTTTGAAAACGAACAACCAACATTAGCATAAATTACAACAGATTATGTACCAAATTTTTAAAGACCAACTTGAAAAGTCAAAGCTCATCATTTCTGGAGTAAAACGTAACCAACGTCTCGGACGCGACGCTGGTGTAGAAGAAAGCGTGATGCAGAAGATGGAGGAAGACTGCAAACGTCTGGAATCCATTTCTGCTGAAATCGACAAGCTTAACGAAGAACTCCGCAAAAAAAGCGATGAAGCCCACAACGCATTGGACATCCTGAAAAAGAGGACGCAAACCGTAAAAAAAGCCATCAAATCAAAGTATGACCAAACTTGGTGGAACAAGTTTGGCATCCCCGACAGGAGATAATTAATCGTATTTTTTAATCCAAAAGAAACCGCTTCTCAAAAGGCGGTTTTTTTTGTGCGAATGATGACCTTCTCTTCCCCTTTCAAAGTAGTGGCGAAAAGGAATATTGCATCACCATCGCTGATTTTCAATGCTTTTCTCAACTCGGCAACAGTAATGGGGAAATTGCGTACTGCAATACTAGCCTTTTTCACATCGAGCAGCAATGTTTGTTTTACCTTTTTATTATAGCTAGCCCAATCTTCTACCTCGAAAATACGTCCAGGAAAATCCGAAAGCAATTGCTCAGATGTGTATAAATTGCTGTTCTTATGCAATTTAAATACATTGTATCTTTTGGTCAACAACTTGAAACAACCTGCTTTCATGAGGGCGGAATTAGGCTCATAGAGGTATCTTGAGACACCGCTGGCAATCTGGCACTGACAGTTTCTTTCTTCATCAGGTGTAAAACGCACTTCGGGCTGAGGAGTCAACAGATTGACACAAGTGAAATGCACCTCGCCATGATAATCGCGTTCCAAAACGAAATCCAGCTCCTTGCATTCATTGGCGACAGCCACCACATGCACCGCTTTCACATGATTCAACTCCTCCAAGGCCTTGCTGATGTCAAGCATAGGCGATAGTTTAACCATCACATGCTCTGCTTTTTCCATAAGCAAACCCTGCAATGCAACCACATTGGGCGTGCAATCGGCGATGGAGACAGTCTTCCGTCCATGTTCGTCTCTTCGCGCAGGGTCGATGAAAATGCAGTCCTTGGGTTCACAATGCTTCAGATACTCCTCAGCGGTTTCATTAAACACCTTAATGTTAGTGTTTAAGACAGAAAAATTATGCTTTGCCAAATTGCAAAGCTCATCCTGTCTTTCCACATAGTCGGTTTGAAGGAAGTGTTGAGACAGATAATAGGTGTCAATGCCCAAGCCGCCTGTCAAGTCTACAAAAGATTGCCCTTGCAACAAGCTGGCTTTATATGTTGCACTAGGCTCCGACGAGCATTGTTCGACGGAAAGGTGTGCAGGAAAAAGTAAATTTTCGTTTCCGGCCCATTCTGGAACTTTTTTTTGCAACAATTGTCGGGCGGCTATCTGCCTCAGAGCCAATGAAACGTCAATGCCGACGGGCGCCTTTTTCAAGGCGAGCGTCGGCACATCGGCATTCAGGTTTTCTCTGATGAATTGTCGTGTTATTTCGTTCAAGTTCAAATCTTCTTCAGGTTCACAACCTCGAGGTCGGTGAGGAAACGCCACTCGCCACGGGGAAGTTTGTACTTGTCAAGACCAGCAAACATGACACGGTCGAGCTTGGTCACTTCGTATCCAAGATGTTCGAAGATACGGCGAACAATGCGATTGCGGCCAGAATGAAGTTCGATACCGATGCTCTTCTTGCTGTCGTCATCCTGATCGTATGCGATATTGTCGGCAGCGATAGGGCCATCATCCAACTCAATGCCTTCGGAAATACGCAGCATGTCGTTCTTGGTCAAAGGTTTGTCAAGGATGACGTGATAGAGTTTCGGAACCTCGCTGCTCGGATGAGTCAGTTTCTTGGCCAAATCGCCATCGTTGGTGAATAGGAGCAGGCCAGTAGTTTGCTTGTCGAGTCGACCTACAGGATAAACGCGCTCCGGACAAGCATTTTTGACGAGTTCCATCACTGTGTCACGCTCATACGGATCATCGGAAGTGGTAATGTAGCCTTTAGGCTTGTTCAGCAGTATATAACGAAGTTTCTCGCGGTTGAGAGTCTGTCCTCCATAAACCACCTTGTCTTCGGTTTTCACTTTATACCCCATAGTGGTAATGACTTCACCGTTCACTTCCACGCAGCCTGCCTTGATAAGGTCGTCGGCTTCGCGGCGCGAGCAGATACCACAGTCGGCCAAGTATTTGTTCAAGCGGATTTCGCCAGTGGCTTTCGGGCGGTCATACAGCGGATCCTTTTCGCGGACATAGCCCTTGCGACCACGACGTGGTTCTTCATCATCCTCAAAATGGCGACGTGGACGGTCGTCAAAGCGGCGGTCGCCACCACGAGGGCGGTCATCATCAAATCTACGACGTGGACGGTCATCATCGTCGAAACGACGTCTTGGACGGTCATCGTCAAATCTGCGACGTGGACGATCGTCGTCGTGGAAACGGCGTTCACGCGGCTTGTCATCATCAAAACGACGACGTGGACGCTTGTCGTCATCAAAACGATGCGGACGCTCGTCATCATCAAAGCGGCGACGTGGACGGTCGTCGTAACGGCGCTCACCACGCGGTTTGTCATCATCAAAACGGCGACGGGGTCTTTCATCGTCATCAAATCTGCGACGCGGACGGTCGTCGTCGTGGAAACGGCGTTCACGCGGCTTGTCATCATCAAAACGACGGCGTGGACGCTCGTCATCGTCGAATCTACGGCGCGGACGGTCATCACGACGGCCTTCACCGTGTTCGTCGTCGAAGCGGCGGCGAGGACGGTCACCAAATTTACGGTCGCCGAACCTGCGGTCGCCATGGTTGTCATCAAATCGGCGCTCACCTCTCGGCTTGTCGCCAAATTCTCTTCTCTCTTCGTGTCCTTCCTCGTCACCATCGCGGTGATAAAATTTGAAGGACCTCCTCTGCTGGAATTCTTCTTCAGCAGGTTTTCTGGTGCGCGGACGCTTGCCAGATCTTTCGTTGTCAGTCATTTATAATTATGTATTAGTGATAAAAAAATCCATTCCGTCGCGGAATGGGCGGCAAAAGTACGAATAATTTGGGAATTAAACCCTTATTGGCCTAAATTATTAATCCTAACTCTCGGAAAATCTCGTTTCAACTGGTTGGCTTTCTTCTCTTTTTGCAACTCAAACTTCTTGTATGCCTCACTTCCGAGAGACATTGGCCTATGGTGGAGCATCTGTCGCAATTCAGCGGCTGCTTTCATAGCTGGTTTTTCCTTCAAGTCAATTGCAAAGTCGGCAAAGCGTTCCCAGATGTAATGTAACGCCTGTTCGGTAGGATGCACCATGTCTTCCTTGTAGAAGCGGTAGTCGCGCAATTCGTCCAAGAGGATTTCATAGGCGGGGTAATAATGGACGTTTTCAATTTGCTTGCACACCTGGTCGACGGCCAACAACAATGCAGCTTTGCTCAACTGGTTCTCATGTAGACCATCTTTCAAATGCCGCAACGGCGATACAGTAAAAATGAACTGCTTTTCAGGATGCTGCCGCACCATTTTGGAAAGGAATTGGACAGATTGTTCCATAGACAGGAAAAGCCGCTCAAAACGAGCAGCAGGCAACTTGTGACAATTCGAAACCACCTTTTGTGTTTCCTTATCTTGAAACACCCATGAAGTGCCCAAACTGATGACAACCCACTTGGAGTCCAAGAAATGCGTATGAGCATCGGCAAGGTTTTGATTGACCTGCTCCAACAAAGCAACCTCAGAATTATTCCAAAAGGCTGTATTATGGCTGAAAGTGCAGTATTGACCCTCACCTACTGCAATCACGTCCTCATGGCTAAATGGCTTTCCGCTATTCAACCGCTCCACCGACTGAGCGATGCTGGCCGGATTGTAGAGCACGCCAAAGGGATTCACCATAGCATCAAAGCCCAAGCCACGGCAAATACCACCCACCTCATCGGCGAAGCAGGAACCCAGGAAGAGCAGACCGTCGCCGTATGCGATGGTCTGCTCCAAAGGTTGAATTTTTATTTCAGTTTGAAGAATCATTTATGCTCAGTCAAGAACCTTTCCACCTCAATACCCGCCATAGCACCCGTGCCTGCAGCCACAATAGCTTGACGATAGATGCGATCCTGGCAGTCACCACAAGCGAAGATGCCCTCCACGTTGGTGGCCGTCGACTTTGGCTTGGTGATGATATAGCCGTCACCATCCATATCAAGGATGCCCTTAAACGGTTCCGTGTTAGGTGTATGGCCGATGGCCTCAAAGAAGCCGTCTACATAGATGGTGCGCTCTTCCTTTGTGTCGGAATGATACAACACAGCGCCTTTTAGTTTCTTCATGAAGCCTTGTTGCTCGCCGAAGAGTTCCTTGGTCTGGTGCTTCCACAAAACCTCGATGTTGGGCGTGTTGAGCACACGGTGTTGCATGGCCTTGGAGGCGCGCAACACATCGCGACGAACAATGAGATAGACCTTATTGCAAAGCTTTGCCAGATATGTGGCATCTTCGCAAGCTGTATCGCCACCACCTACGACTGCTACATCCTTACCTTTATAGAAGAAACCATCGCAAGTGGCGCAAGCCGAAACACCGCCACCTTTGAATTCCTCCTCGGTGGGCAGGCCAAGATAACGAGCCGCTGCACCCGTAGAAACGATAATGGTATCAGCCAAAAGTTCGCCATCATATTCCGTTGTCACCTTGAAAGGACGTTGGGTGACATCAATGCCAGTAACTTCGCCCTCGCGAATCTCAGCACCAAAGCGCAGAGCCTGCTGACGGATGTCTTCCATCATGTCTGGACCATTAATACCTTTCGGATAGCCTGGGAAGTTCTCGATTTCGGTGGTTTGAGTCAGCTGGCCGCCGGGTTGCATACCTTCGTAAACAACAGTTTTTACATCGGCGCGGCAAGTGTAAATGGCTGCAGTATAACCCGCAGGGCCTGAGCCAATAATAAGACATTCAACATGTTCCATATTCAAGAGTTTAGAGTTTAATGCTTAAAGTTTAGAATTATTTTGTGCAAAGGTAACTTTTTTTTCGGAAAGTGGATAACAAATCAAAAAACATTCGTATCTTTGCAGCCGCAAACGCAATCGGGGTGTGGTGCAGTTGGCTAGCATTCTTGCATGGGGTGCAAGCGGTCGCCCGTTCGAGTCGGGCCACTCCGACAAAAAAGCAGCAGATGTTCCTGCTGCTTTTTTTGTTTGGTTTCGGCAGCTGCCGAAACCAAACAAAAAAAGGACACCCTCGCGGATGTCCTTTTCATTGTCATTAGCAAACCATCAATACTCCCAGAGGCTCTGCTCGAAGTCGAACATTTCGTTCTTAATGCGCTCCGATTCATAGAGAGCGTCAATGTTGAAAGCATAGGAGTTGATGTAGCGGTCGTACACATTTTCTTCCTTGATGATGTAACTGTCGAAGATACGCTTCTGCAACACCTCATCATAGGTGCGACGTTGAGCCGAGTTGTTACGGTTGAAGGCGATGGCCCTAGCCAACACAGCTCTTGAATCTTCATAAGGAATCCAGCACACTTGCGAGAGGCCACCGTCATCGTCAACAACGATGGGACCCAAAGCAATGATGCGAACGAGGAACTGCGACAATTTCTTGTCGAAATACCAATCTTCCTTGATTCTCAAACGAGTCACATTAATCATACGGTCTTTGAAAACAATCTCGTTAGGGACTTCTTCACCATCCTTCCAGATGACTGGAGGATCGCCAATTTTAACGTTTTCCTTTTCAAAGTCAGCCAAGGTCAACGGCGTCACCATGTCATCAATGTTGTTTTCGACACGATATGGAGTGATTTCGCCACTCTGGATGCCATCGTAAATGACTGTGATAAAGTTTCTCCAGTCCTCAGTCGGATTGATAGGATAGTAGAACACTTGATTGATCTTCTGACGGAAGTCGATTTCCCTAATCACCGTCTTCTTCCACATGACATTGGATTCGTCAATAATCGGAAGCGGCGAAGGGGCCTTTTCGTTCATGATTTGCTGCTGACCAGAGAGGATGCTATTCTTCGGCGGCTTGATGTCAGTCGTCTGTGCATTCAAGCACAGGCTACCGAAAAGCACCGCAAGGGTCAACATGGAAACAAGTGTCTTTTTCATCTTATAAAAGTTTTAATAGTTCATTACTTGATTTCAACACCAATAGGCGTTTCAAGGGTCTTGACTTTACCGTCATTACCACGCACTTGGATAGCGGTGAAGAGGAACGTATCGCCGACATTGGAGCCGTTGATGGCGTTCTTCATCTCATCGGTGAAGGCTCCACTGTTGGCCTTTGCTTCCTTGGTGGTACCGCTCTTAGTCCTGTAACGGAAGGTGTAGCCAACTACATCGTAATGGACACCGTCAAAGTCGAAGTCTTTCATTTCAGCTTCCACGCGGTTGGCAGCAAGCAGAGCGCTCTTCGACACCAAGCCGTTGACCACGTTACGAATAAGTGCTGTAGGCTTAGGAAGGTCTTTCACACGGAACTTCATGCTACCGAGGCTGGAACCAGCAGAACTGACATTAATGGTCACCTCATTGGCCTCACCAGGACGCAAGTTATAAGTACCGTTACCTGTTCTGGTCAGTGAACCACTGCTGGCAGTGGCACTGATTTCACCACCGACACCGCCACCGACGGCGATTGGGTTATCGATACCACGATACACCACGTTCATCTTGACAGCTGAAACGCTAACCGCAGGAGGAGCCACAGTGAATGAACCCTGGAAGGGGAATTCCTCAATCTGGTTGGTCGAAGGATCAAGCATGTCGATGACACCAGTGTA
>ONFO01000060.1 GCA_900317155.1 uncultured Bacteroidales bacterium | reverse complement strand
ACGGATGGCTTCATCATAGTACATCTCTTTTTTCAATGTTCGATAGTTTGACATCTCTTTTCGCTTTTTGAAAGTCAACTTTTTCTAGCGAAAGACAGTTTTTATATTGAGATGGGCGGATTCCTGTATGCCGCAGCCATAGATGCCCGCCCTTTCCCCTTTTAAGGGGGTGCCCGAAGGGCGGGGGATTAAAGGGAGGGCATGACATGGCTGCTGCAACACCCCCGAAAAAGAAAAAAAGCCTATCCTCTTGCGGGTTCATGGAAAAGTTGTAATTTTGCAGGCAGAAATAAGTCAGGAATCAGGTATGACTTTCCGAAAGTCCGCGCGGTGGCCTATCGTTTCAGTACGACTTACCTCCTGCATTCTGCGGCAAACCATACGGATGGAATTAGGATGAGAGAACACCGGAACAGGACTCTTTAGATTCCATCCGTTTTCTATTGTCATGCCTGGATGACAGTAATACAGTATTGTACTTTGTCTTTGGTTCGTCTTACTATACCGACCATCAGTTTGACTTCACCAACACCAGGGAGATCATATTTCATCCACAATAGTTTGTTGAATTGCTTTTGGTTTTTGTCTTTAATCTTGGCTTTTACTGTTCGATACTTCTTTGCCATTGTTAAGATGGAATCCAATTGGAGTACTGCCAAGGTGGAAAGATAGCTTTTCGCTGCTTGATGACTGGTCTCATCTATAGAGACAAATCTAATATTGATGAAGTCCTTCAGAGACAGGTTGTACCTTTTCAGTGACGGGTTCTTCTTTTTCCAATCTTGATAAAATTGCCAAATGATTTGTTTCCTGATCTTGAAATCTTCTTTGCCATCACCTGACGGAATCTCAAAAGTTTTGTTGTCTTGCGCTTCCATAATAGATATGAATTATCGTTCTCGCTGCAAAGATGAAAACTCTGTCAAGATAAAGGCGTTGATTAAACGTTTGTTGTCGACTGTAGTCGTTTGCTGTCGTTTGCTGTCGGATATAGTTTTGAAAAAGAGATAAATACAATAAACCGCAACCATAGATGCCCGTCATCGCACAAACCCACGTCGGCATGACATGGCCGCTGAAGCATACCTTTACCCATCGTAGACTTGCCAGAGGCCAAGCCATTGAAGCCTCTAACCTACCCTATCCAATAAAATGGGATATCTCCGTGTCGTAAACAACATTTTTTCATTTTTTCTTTCAAAAGTTTACACTATTTCAAAATTTTCGTATTTTTGCAAACCGAAAGACTATGGAAATAATCACAAACAAGAATAATGTACATAAAAGAACAAGCATAAATGCAAAAGTAAAAAGAAAAGACAAGTTCAACAACAACAAAATGAAAAAAATGAATGAAGGAACGAACACGGTATTTGCGCAACGCCTGGTCAACGCCCGGAAGATGCGATGCCTCTCGCAACGTCAGCTAAGCGAGAGGCTCGACATCCCGCTGTCGGCCAACGCCATTGCCAAGTACGAAACGGGCAAGATGATGCCGACAAGCGAGGTTCAGGCGGCCCTCGCCATCGCTCTGGGAGTGGACGTCGATTATTTCCACCACCCCTTCACCGTCAGCATCCCTGCCAACGCCTGGGAGTTCCGCAAACGCAAATCCCTTGGCAACAAACAAATCGCCGCCATCCAACAATCCGCCACCGACCAGATGGAACGTATCAACGACATCGAACAGGTGTGCAACATCAACCAACCTTTCCAACTCGATTACAGCGACACCACCGTCGCCATCTACCTGCAAGCCGACGCCATGGCCCGACGCCTGCGCCGCGAACTCGGTCTGGGCAACGCGCCCATCTTCGCCCCCATCGAACTGCTCGAATCACTCGGCGTCCGCATCGTCGAGGTGGAGGCCGACGAGAAATTCGACGGCACCAGCACCAAGGCTGGCGACACCCCTTTGATCGTCCTCAACGCCACCTACACCCCCGAGCGCAAACGCTTCACCCTATTCCATGAGTTGGCGCACCTCATCCTCCATTTCGAAATCGGGGCCGACGTCGAACACCTCTGCAACACCTTTGCCAGCGAGATGCTCATCCCCATCTCGGTGCTGTACACTCGGTTGGGCAACCATCGCAAGACCCTCACCCTCGAAGAGCTGAAAGGCCTGCAACGCGACTACGGCATCTCCGTCGAGGCGCTGATGTACAAAGCCCACCAACACGGCATCATCGACGATGCCTATTTCAAACATTTCAACATTAAGTTAAAAAAGAAAACCAACGTAGACTACCGCGATCAGGTGCGCGAAAGCCTTTGGCAACCTGAAACAACCACTTACTTGCGTCGCCTCGTGCTGCAAGCCCTTAGCAACGAACTCATCACCCCCGCCAAGGCAGCTTCGCTGCTCGGCGTTGAGGTGGATTCCATTCAACAATTAGTATTTGTATAAACAAAATGAAGATTATTTGCTCTATAGAAACGCTTTGCGAACTGATTGCCAAGGACATGCCCAAGAGGGGCAAAGCCATCGGCATCACCCTATTCACCCTCGACCTCTACCAAGGTGCCAAACTGAACCGCGGCACCATGGAACGTCTCCAACAACACAAAGAAAACCTTGCCGAAATCACACTTCCCTTGAAGGAATGGGAGACCTACCATCAAGAGTTCACGCAGTGCCAAGAAAGCCGACGCCTCACCATCGAAGACTACATCGCGGTGGCCTTGGCCAAAAGCAATGGCTACATGCTGCTAACCGACTCCGGCTGTCTGGGCCGATATGCCGAGAGCAGCGGCGTGGAAGCCATGAGCCTCGACGAACTTGATAGCTACTGCGAACGGCGACAACGGCAAGTGCGCAACCGCAAGGAACGCTTGCAGTCGCATTTCTCAAGGCAAGAGAACAAATGCCTACCTGAAGAAGAACCCAATCAACAACCTATAGACGATGATACTACATTTTGACATCACTACCACGGCAACTTTATATGCCTCTGCCCGAAGCCCCATTCCGCCTACCGACGGGAACGCCTCATCGTGCCCGTTCGGAGTGTGCATGGGAAGACCTTTTGCCAGCTTGGCCTTTTCACGACAGAAAAGGGCCAGCCAGACCACCGCGCGAGCTTTTTGCGCGGGAAAAGTGCAACCCCGACAACGGTTGGGGCGTTTGCACGCGAAAAACGTGGAAAATCTCTCCGCTTGCCTTTTTGACCACGGAAAAAAGCCGACCTGCGTTCCGCTGGGCAAGAGAGACGGAAATATATCAAAGGTGGCGGTCATAAAGCATATTATTATGTATAACATGACACATCTTTTTAGAGGGCTTAAGGTCGCCGAAGTGGCGGGCCTGGCCCACAACCTGTGCGGCTCATACGAGAGCTGCGCAACCGAGCTGAATGCAGACATTCGTCTGCGCAACGTGATGGCAGACCTGAAAGACCTGTCGGATCGTATCCTGGATTCGTTACGGAACAACCGTCTCATCAACTCGCTTGAGGTACAAGACACGCATCGCAACCGCTGCGTCAGTGCCTTGGTCAACCTCAAGAAGGGTTACGACAAGCTGTCCGACGAAACCGTCCAGTCCCATTGGACTGTGTTACGTCCTGTGTTTGAGAACTTCCTTTCTTCGATACAGGAAGGCAATTACCAGAGCAAGACCGCTCTGATCACCGCGATGCTCCGTCGCCTGTCCGACTCCGACCTGGTCTCCCATCTGGAAGGCCTGGCCGACTTGAAGACGGCGGTGGATAGGCTTCGTGACGCACAACAATCTTTCGACAGCGCACAGCTGGAGTATCAGCTCCAACTACAGAAGGACAAGACCCTATCGGCCACTGACCTGAAGGACGAGATTGTCGAATACATCAACCAGAAGCTGGTGG
>ONFO01000057.1 GCA_900317155.1 uncultured Bacteroidales bacterium | reverse complement strand
TAGCGGAGAGGTTCGTCGTTGTCATTAGAACGAAACCATCTCCAGCGCATGTTCTGTGCTCGGTGGTAACTTTTCCGGTTGCAAACATAGTAACTGATCTGTTTTAAAGATAAAAACAGGAAACGGAAGCCAATCGTGGCTTCCGTTTTTTTCGTCTGAAACTAATTTCCCTCCTTTAACACTATTTAAGGGGGGAGGTAACGCTCGTTAACAGAATTCTTCGTATCTTTGCACACAAAAGCAAAAACTAAATAAAAGTGAACAATAACATTATTACTAATTTATACATTAACAACATGAAAAAGAAACTACTCTTAACTTTCGCCCTGCTGCTGACGGCAGCGACGGGCGCATGGGCCGATGGCAGCTGGACCAGTGGTGGCTGCGACGTGACCTTGGTTGGCGGTACACTTACCGTCTCGAAATCTTCAAGCGGCGATGGTGCCATGGAGAATTATGCCTCTAGTAGCAATCAACCATGGAAAAACTCGAGTAATGATATCACAAGTGTGGTGATTGGGGATGGTGTGACAAGCATCGGCAACAATGCCTTCAGGGAATGCTTATATCTGACATCGGTCACTATAGGCAGCAACGTGGGGAGCATCGGTCAAGATGCCTTCAATGCATGCCTCAGTCTGGCGTCGGTGAGCATACCTGCCAGTGTGACGAGCATCGGCAACTATGCCTTCGTCAGTTGTGGAAGTTGGGCTGCTGCCCTGGTGGTTGCTATTGCTGACGGTTCACTGCTTTCTTCTATCGGGACGCAGGCTTTCTGGTATGCTAATCTGGCCTCTTTTAACATACCAGCCAGTGTGACGAGCATCGGCAAATGGGCCTTTAGATACTGCTCGAACTTATCCTCTGTTATCATCCAAGCCCCGTCGCTTACCACTTACGGCGAAGATCCGTTTGACGACAATAAAGACGGGCGAATGATATATGTCCCTATCAACAGTGTTAATACATATAAGACCTACTGGGCTAAATATGAAAACTACATCACGGGGCACCCCCTCACTGCGCATGCTGCTGTTGCAGCTACCTGTACGACAGCAGGAAACACTGCATATTGGGAATGTGAAATTTGCCACAAGTACTTCAGCGATGAAAACGGAGGTCCCGAAATCGCAGCGAATGGCTGGGTGATTCCTGCTACGGGACACACCATCGTCAACAACATCTGCACAGGATGCGGAAAATACGGAACCTGCGGCACAAGCGGCAATGAATCAGATGTGACATGGGAACTGACTGGCGAATCATCCAATTACACGCTCACCATCAGTGGCACGGGCGCTACGCCGGGATATAACTGGGGTACAGAACCATGGCATGGCTATAAAGACGGAATCACGAGCGTTGTCATCGAGAATGGTGTAACGGGAATCGGGCAATATGCCTTCTCTGGATACAGCCATATCACCTCCCTGACCATAGGCAACGATTTGCAGACTATTGGCGTTCGCACCTTCGAAAATTGCACAGGTCTGACATCGTTCATCCTACCTGCCAGCATGACGAGCATCGGAGATATGGCCTTCGGTGGTTGTAGTAACCTATCCACCATTATCGTCCGAGCCACGTCTGTGCCGACTTGTGACAATGATGCGTTTCGGGACAATAAAGCTGGGCGAAAGATATATGTCCCTACAAGCTCTTATAATACATATACGACTACGTCTCATTGGTCTGACTACACAAGCGACATCATTGGTTTTAACGGAACCTGCGGTGCAACAGGCCATGAGTGGGACGTGCTATGGGCATTGACTGGCGAATCTCCAAATTATACCCTCAACATCATGAAGGTTGGCGAGACGGGCGCCATGGCGAATTACTCTAATGGAGACGCCAAACCGTGGAATGGAAATAGAACCAATATCAAGACCATCATCGTCGGCGATGGTGTGACGCACATTGGCGACCATGCCTTCGATTATTGCGCACAAACCTCTTTGACTATCGGTAGCGATGTGACGACAATTGGTGACTGTGCTTTCCATAATTGCGGCAACATAACCTCTATTGTAATCCCCAACTCTGTGGAAACCATAGGCGCATCTGCCTTCGAATTTCTTTCCAGCCTGACCACTGTGATCATTGGCAGCGGTTTGAAGAGCATTGGTGCCCAGGGCTTCCATTATAACAGTAAACTATCCTCTGTTGTAATCCGTGCTGCATCGCTGACGAGTTATGGAGAAGTTTTTAATGCCGGTAAAATCGGACGGAAGATATATGTCCCTGCCGCCTCTGTTGATACTTACAAGGCTGGATGGACCACCTATGCAAACGACATTATTGGTTATAACGGAAAATGTGGTGCAACAGGTCATGAATGGGACGTGCTATGGGCCTTGACTGGCGAATCACCCAATTGTACCCTCAACATCATGAAGGTTGGCGAGACGGGCGCTATGATGGATTGTGGTGATGGATCTAGTGCGCCGTGGTATAGCAATAGAGGTGATATCACAAGTGTTGTCATTGGTGACGGTGTAACAACCATCGGTGCCCATGCATTCGGCCAAAACAATGGCAACACTCTCTACACTCACTTAACCTCCCTGACCATCGGGAACGACGTGACGACCATCGGCGATTATGCCTTCTATTATTGCACCGGTCTAACTTCGATTGTAATCCCCAACTCTGTGCAAACCATTAAAAGCTATGCTTTCGAGGGATGTTCCGGCGTAACCTCCCTAACTATCGGCAGTGGCGTGACAACCCTCGAAAACCATGCTTTCTATGGCCTCGGGATAACCTCATTAGTTATTCCCGCCAACGTGACTACCTTCGGAAACTCTGTCTTCAATAGCTGCTCTAACTTAAAATCAGTTCTTATCCGCCGTTCGTCGCTGACGAGTTATGGCGTCAAGGTGTTTGATAATAATGCCAGCGGACGAAAGATTCTTGTTCCCACCGGCGCTGAAAATACATATAAGGCAGAATGGAATAGTACTGATAAAGGTAATTACGTTAACGACATCTATGGTTATCAAAACTGTGGCGAAACAGGTCATGAATCGGACGTGGTATGGGCTGTGACCGGCGAATCACCCAATTGCACGCTATTTGTTTGCGGTACGGGTGCCATGAAGAATTGTGACTTGGAGAATGTACCATGGGATAACGAAAGGAATAACATCACGAGCGTTGTAATCGGTGATGGTGTAACAGCAATCGGCCAATACGCCTTCTATGACTGTTCAAATCTGGCATCGGTCACCATCGGTAGCAGCTTGCAGACCATCGGCGTTTGGGCCTTCTATAACTGTTCAATGACATCGGTCACCCTCCCTGCCAGCGTGATAAGCATCGGCAATTCTTCTTTCTTGGAGTGTAACAGCTTGACCTCGGTTACTCTTAATAGCAATCCGCAGATTCAATCAAATGCCTTCCCTGGCTCAGCAACGGTGACGATGAACTTGACGGCAAACCCAGTAGGCGACGATAAATGGATGACATTCTTCAACGACGGCTATCACTTTAAAGCCGACGAGAACACAACAGTCTATAAGGGCACTCTCAGTGACAGCAGCGTGAGCCTGACCGAGGTGGCAGACAAGATTGTGACGAAAGGCAATGCCGTTATTCTGAAATCGACAGGTAATCCTGTGATGACGCTCAACTCGGCAGCCAGCAGCGACGACTATGCCGCAGCGACCAACGACCTGCAGGGCGTGTCGAATGTTAACGGACTGCTGTCCAACGGCTCAATTTACGTATTGAATAATGGCAAAAGCGGAGTTGGCTTCTACAAGCTAAAGAGTGACAAGACGCTCGGCTATGGCAAGGCGTACTTGAGTAGCAGCAACGCTCCGAGTTATCTGAACTTCGAAGAGGATGAGACCACTTCGTTAAGTGAAGAGTTAAGAGTGAAGAATGAAGAATTTGCTACCGCACAATGGTATACGCTCGAGGGCCGCAAGCTCATCGGCAAACCCAGCACTAAGGGCATGTACATCGTGAACGGCAAGAAAGTAATCATTAAGTAACGGAGGACACGACTATGAAAAAGAAATATATGAAACCCGAGCAGGACGTCGTAAAGATAAAATATCAAGTCCAGTTGCTGACTGTCAGCGGAATACCCAAGGACGACGAAGAAGAAGTCGAAGACGGTTGGTAAACGCACGACAGTCCCCACTAAGAGAATAATTACAGCAACAAATTCTTTGTAAGTCAAGGGCCTGCTTCACACCCCGCGGAGCAGGCCCTTTTTTCTTTGTTTTTACCCTAATTTTCAACCCTTTTTATTAATAGATCACGGGACGGTTCTCTGATCTGTTTTAAAGATTGATCATGGGGTCGGTTCCTCTGATCTGTTTTAAAGATAAAACCAGGAAACGGAAGTCCAATCGCGGCTTCCGTTTTTTCGTGGCACGAAAACTGTTGACCCTTCGTGGCGTCAAATCATCGTTTGTGCCCAGTTTGGAATTTCTTCGGTATAGCGTTTAAAGAGTTCTCCGTCAATTGTACGATATAACAAGCGAGGGAGCTGATCGTCAATGGAG
>ONFO01000058.1 GCA_900317155.1 uncultured Bacteroidales bacterium | reverse complement strand
TTTGGCTACGTGACGGATGGTTGCTTCAAGTATGTGACGCACGGCATCAGCGACGACAGGGAACATATCACGTGGTTTTCGTTCGCGGGCGAGTTTGTGACCGACTATCCCAACTGCCTCTTCGGGCGTCCGGCCCAGACCACTATCGAGGCGATGATGCCCAGCCGTGTGCTCCGTGTCACGGGAGAACAGATGCTGCAGATGTTCCGTCAGAACATGCAGACGATGGAACTGCGCAGTGTCGTCGGCGAACTCATCCTCAGACAGCACCGCGCCTGCTACCTCGACCTTCACCGCGCCACGGCCCGCGAGCGCTACGAATTGCTGCTACGTCGTTGCCCCGGCATCGTGCATCACCTTGCCTTGCAGGACCTCGCCTCTTTTCTCTGCGTCACGCCCAATTACCTGAGCACCATCCGCAAGGATATCACGTTTGAAGCGAAAAAATAGCGTCACTTTCTTTAAGTAGTTTAAGACTTTCACCCTCGGCACCCGATTTCCAGGCTCTGCCGAGGGCTTTTTCGTGGGACTTTCTGTAACTTTGTGGCTCGGAATGACTCTCGGACGAGGGCTTTTTCGTGGGACTTTCTGTAACTTTGTGGCTCGGAATGACTCTCGGAGGCGGTTACAGCATGACGTGAATGCCCCGAACGGGATATTTCCGCGAAAACGTAGTATATAATAAAAAGGTATAACAATAAAACAAAACGATTATGAAGAAAAGTATTATTACAATGATGCTCGCACTCGCTGCAATAGCGGGACAGGCGCAAGACGTGAACACATGCCGACCGATAGCAGAGCGCATCCTGACTGCTGCACAGGACCATACGCCAGACGGCATTGACGAACTGTTGGCAACCGACTTCCGTTTCACCAACATCAAACAGCCAGTGGCTGCCAAAGTGCTGAAACAGATTATCGCCCAAATGCCAGTCATGACAGGTTGGGAACTGGCGGGTACCGAACAGGACAGTGCGGGGCTGATGCTGCGTTACACCATAAAGAAGCCCGACAGCACCACCTCGGAGGCGACAATCCTTTTCAATGCCGATAACTTGGTGCTTGAAGCCAATTTGCTGCCGGGAATTTCGCTTGGAAAGGCCACCCCCACGGCTAAGGCTCAACCCGAGGTGAGCATGGTGTGCATCCCCATGCATCGTTATGGTGGACTGCCCATCGTGACCGTCACCATCGACGGCCAGCCGTGCAATATGTTCTTCGATTCAGGTGCTCCGGGCGTCATACTCAACAGCAAGTATTTCGATCACAACATCAACGGCCAAGTGATGGGAAACGGTGGCCATGGCGCAGTCGGCACGGGGACAGTCAACGGTATGCATCACGTAAAATTGATGGACATGGGTGGTGTTTCGCTCAGCGAGACGGATATCATGACATCTGATCTGAGCAATCTGGAGACCGTTGGCGTAGCGGTACACGGCATCCTGGGGCAGAGTTTCTACAAGGAATTCGATGTGTTGTTTGACTTCAAGCGTGGCGAGATAGTGCTGCTAAACCCCGATTCCACCTACCAATGGTTGATGAACGAGGGCTATCGCTGTCAGACGGTGAGCGGCGTGAAGAAAGGTCATCTGTTAGCCTTTGAATGCGAAGTAGGTGGTACACCCGTTGTGCTGGCATTCGACAGCGGGGCACAGACCAACCTGCTCGCCAGCGATTGGCCCCAACAGCATCCGTCCTCGGTTAAGGGCATCAAGAACGACCATCTCATAGGCTATGGTGACGGACGGGCATCAATCACCAAGGGCAAGACCACTCTTACGCTCGGTGGACGAACGTTCAAGAAACAGCAGACAGCATTCTCCGACGTGTCACATCTAAAAGAGAGCAAAAGCATTGACGGCCTCTTCGGTTGCGAAGTACTTGACAAGCAAAAGTTGCTCATCTCTTATAAATGTCAAGAACTGATACTGATTGATTAATACTTCATACAATATGAAGACCTCGGTAGTATGTCATCCACGAACTTACCAGCAGTGAAATGATCTTGTACAGGGTGGAGAGCAACAAGGTAATCGGCCTGCCGATTGGCTCAACAACAAAGAATTTGCACGATTTAAGAAGATAAAATAAAAACGAAACGAATATGAACAAAACAAATAGCGCCACTTTCTTTAAGTAGTTTAAGACTTTCACCCTCGGCACCCGATTTTTGGGCTTTGCCGAGGGCTTTTTTGTGCCGTTTTCCGTAACTTTGCCAAACAAAACTGATGAACAATGAACAAAATGAAACACTACAGACGATTCCTGCTCCTGTTGGCCATGCAGTTAGGAGCGACATTTGCAATTGCGCAGAATATAACAGGCCGCATCATTGATGAACAGTCTCAGCCGATGTCATTTGCCAACGTTATGCTCGTCAATCGTGCCGACTCTGCTTTCGTTGCTGGAGCCGTGACCAAGGACGACGGAACATTCAGCATCACCACTGACAAGCAAGATGGTTTGTTGAAAGTGTCGAGCGTAGGATATATATTAATGTATATAGACGCACGGCAGGGTAACGTGGGCGACATTCAGATGCAGCCTGATACGAAAGAGTTGGGTGAAGTGGTGGTCAAGGCGGACAAGGTCATCAAAAAGAGCGATGGTATGACGATCATCCCCCAGAAAGGACTGTTGAAACTATCTACAGATGGCTTCGACGTCATCTATGGCATCATGATCCCCGGTCTCGACGTCGATCGTCGAAGAGGAAGTGTCACCAGGCTCGGTCAGGAGATGGCTGTCTACATCAATGGCGAGAAGGCCAGCAATGCTGAGCTCAGGAACATCAAGCCAAGTTCCATCGTTCGCATCGACTATATCGACATCCCTTCGGGCAAGTTTATCAATGACCCAGTCTCTTTGAACATCATCACTCGTTCAAGCACTAACGGCACTTACTATGCCTTTGATGATACACAGTACATCGGTTATATGAGGAATACCTTTAATGCCACCGCACAATGGAACCTCGAGCATTCGAATGTAAGCCTGTTCGCTGGCAATGACCTCTCGAACTTTGGCAATGCAGGTTCACGTGAGAGGGAGGAATATGTTTTTCCTGGACGTAGCGTCCTACGTTCCACTGACATTCTTGATAACCGTTACAAGAATAACAACCAGTATCTCCAACTCAACGTCACTAAGTCCGCAAGTACTTATAACATGGGTATCAAGGTATCGGCCGTGCGTGACGAGGACCCATTCCAGGTGGTTTCAGACAAGGTCACCGTCGACGATTCTGGGGATAAGGCATCGCGATTCTTGAGCGAGGGCCGTTCCTCACGTAACTTTTATCCCGAGGTCAACGCCTTTGGCAATTTCGTCCTGGGCCAAGGCCAGATGCTGTCGGCGAACGTCTCTTTCTCTTATGGCGATAACCGTTATAACGATGACATCCAGGAAGAAGACTACCGTTTCCTTTCCAATGTCAATGAGGACATCTGGGAGTTGAAGAATTTCCTCAGTTATAGCAAGACTGTCAAGTCTCAGAAGTTCAGCTTGGTGATGAAAGACAACTACACACGGAGCAACGCCCGCTATACGGGAAGCGTCGACCTTGGCCAGCGCTTCTACTCAAACGAGGGAATACTTCAAGCTGGCTACATGAATAATTTCAGCAAGAGCCTCATGCTGAACCTCCAAGCAGGATCGTCATGGCTCCTGTATCGCCTAGAGGGGGCTACAAAGACCAGCAAGCTGCTCCCAAGGGCAAGTGTCACACTCCGATACACCCCGTTCGAGCACCACGCATTCACCCTCAACGCCAACGTTGGCAACAGTTTCCCGACCTTGAATACCTTCAACCAGGTCAGCCTTGGCAAGAATCCTTTCCTCCAGCATAGGGGAAACGCTGAGCAAGACATCACACACATCTACAATGTCGGCCTCGCCTATAACGCGTTCTTGAAGAATCTCAATTACCAGTTGATGCTCATTAACAACACCTATATACATTTGGCGGTCCCACAATTCGTTATTGAGGACGATGTCATGGTCTCTACTTATTCCTCTGACACCGACCTCCACCAGTACCTTGCCGTATTCTTCGGCACTTGGAACATCACCGGCTCGCTCGCGTTGAAATCGGAACTCGCCTATATCCACAACGATTTCAATGGCTATCTTAACAAGAGCAAGAATACATGGAGGATGAGACTCGATGCCACTTACACATATAAGGACATGATGATCAATGTCTATGGAAAGGTCAAGGAGACTCGTCTCGAGAATACAGGAATCGAAGAGGAGGATTTCTTCAGATGGGGTGCCAACGCCAGATATAATCTGGGACAATGGATCTTGGAGGTTGGAGTCAATAACATATTCACACCACGTAATTACCTGAAGTCGACCTATTCCGACGTCAATTATGGTTACGCTCGCTCCACATTTAACAAGATGGAGCAAGCAAACGCTTACCTGAAGGTCGCATGGCAACTGAATATCGGAAAGAAGGTGAATCCGGAAACCAACAACTCCAGCAGGGTCTATCCAAGTTCCATCATGAAATAACGATTACATAAATAATGTAAAGATTACCAACAATGCCACCACCATCCACAAGGATATCACGTTCGAAGCGGAAAAATAGCGCCACTTTCTTTAAGTAGTTTAAGACTTTCACCCTCGGCACCCGATTTCCAGGCTTTGCCGAGGGCTTTTTCGTGGGACTTTCTGTAACCGAGGGCTTTTTCGTGGGACTTTCTGTAACTTTGTGGCTCGGAATGACTCTCGGAGGCGGTTACAGCATGACGTGAATGCCCCGAACGGGATATTTCCGTGTAAAAATCGTATATACAATAAAAACAATTAATATGTATGTTAGCATTTGAGATAAGAATAAATAATTCTGCGCCTATGATAGTTGCTGCGGATAATCACGTTATTGCTGATTTTATCTATGGCGTTATGGCAGTAAACCCCAACAGCGTTCTAATTGCAGGATTTGATGACTTCCACAGATATGTCTGGCTTGACTGGGAAATACATCATAATGATGAAGTCCATATCCGCGTTGTCGATGTCGACAAGGAGAAA
>ONFO01000059.1 GCA_900317155.1 uncultured Bacteroidales bacterium | reverse complement strand
CAAACTTCTGAAACTCCTTGAGGAACCGCCTGAGAAGACCGTTTTCATCCTTATTGCCGAAGACCAAGAAGAGCTACTGACCACCATCAAATCACGCACGGCTCTGGTGAAGATACCTGCCATCGAAACCAAAGCGGTAGAAAAAGCCCTCATTGAGCGCCTAAATGCCCAACCCAACCAAGCTCACGATGCCGCCATGATTTCAGAAGGTAACTGGATTACAGCCTGCCATTCGGTGCAGGATTCGGAAGAGCACAAGTATTTCTTCACTACCTTCCAGCAGTGGATGCGGCTTTGCTTCCGTGCCGCTTATTCCGAACTGATTGACTTTTCGAATAACATCAAAACAATAGGCCGTGAAAAGCAAAAGGAACTGCTGGAATACGGCTTGCGCATCATCCGCAATTCGTTGTTGTTCAACAACAACCTTGCAGAAATTGTCATGTTACCTGAAGATGAGAAGTTGTTCAACTCGAAGTTTGCACCTTTCGTCAGCCCAGCCAATCTGGCACAAATTGCTGAGCTCTTCGAGGAGGCCATGCGTCAAATCGAACGCAACGGCTATGCCCCACTCATCTTTACGGATGTGAGTTTCAAGATGGTTGGGTTGCTGAAAAAGAAATAGAGTTACTCAAAAACCTCTATTGTTCCCATTTCAAAACGGATGGGATTGCCTGCCTCAAAGTAGCGTACATCGTGCAACACCTTGTCAAAGACATAGTTTTGAATCAAAACGAAATCCTTACCGCCTTCGATGAGGGCATACATACGGTCGTGGTCCACATCACCATATTCACCGCCCATATCTGTCACACCGTTCAACACCAGTTTCTTGAAGGTCTTCATATCCTGTTTATTGCCATCCTTATCCGTCACGACGAGATAATGTACATAAGGAGAGCTTGTAATGGAATCGATACGCTCCTGCTGCATTGTATTGGTAAACAGTGCCTCAAAACGAAGATCACTAAACGAGGACATTAAATTAATGACCTTGAGCGTATCATAAGGCAAGTCTTTGTTATCACATAAACGAGTCAGTTTGTACTGATGTTTTCCCATATTGTCGATGCGGAAACCGCCCTCTGGGTCTTCATTAAAATCGATTTCGACCGACTGGATATCAGCCATGTTCTCATGGAAAACGGTATGGTCGCGCCAATCGTCTGGGTTAGCAGTGAAACGTGTGGAAATGAAGCCACGGAAACTGGGGATGTAGACAATATAAGCCTTGTCGGCGCCTTCTTTCAACATAAAAGTGCCGCTGCTATCCATGGTGGCATCCCCCACATAAAACACTTTCGTGCGCTTCTCGTGATAGAACAGTTTGATTTTATCGAACAAATTGATACGAGGCATCCTCTGGTAGACCTCCACCTTGGTGCTCTGCGAAGCCAACTGCTTCACGATGTTGTCGTGACTGGCCACCGAAACGGGCATCTTGACGCGAATCTTATATAAGGTGGTCAAAAGATTTTGCACCTGCTTGGAATGGGCCTTATAAGCACCGTTGAGGGTCCAACTATGCTCATGACGCTCCAACAACGACTCCTGATTCCTACGGTCAGCCAAATAAATCTTAGTCACAGAGGCCGTGTCCCACACCTGGAAGTCGGACGACTCTCCTTGAATGGTGGAAAGGTAACGGTTGTTCCATATCAGAATGCCTGCAACAACGACTAACAATGCAGCAATAATGATTGTAATTCTATTATTTTTCTTCATGATGGATTACTTTTTACTGTATTTTTTCTTTCTGATAAAAGCCATGACAAAACCCAAAGCGATAATCACTGCAATAGGCAACAAAGTATTGACAACCTGCCATTTGGTTCTTTCACGATTAATCTTTGTGTCATCCAAAAGGCGCACCTTCAACTCGCGTGAGCGGATGTCAATCATGCCTTCGCCTTCAACGAGATAACCGATGGCATTTTCGATGAATTCCTTATTGGCATAAGTGTTTTGCGTATATTGGTCGAAGCCCAAAGGCAAAGGCTTGCGGGTCTTAATGTCGATTTGATTGCGGATGATGTCTCCGTCGGCCACCACAATCATGGCTGTGGGAACGCTCTCTTCCATGAAGTTAGTTCCGTTGTCCTCAGCGATTTCCTGAGGGATGCGGTTGGCATAGAGTGAAGGAAAGCTGCCCTTCAACAGATAGGCCACGTTCTTACCTTTTGAGGCAAACATACGCTTGTCGGGTGCCTGACGCAACATGGCTAGGGTGATGAAAACTGGCGTACCCGACACCTTTGTGTAGTCAGAGGTCTTCAACAACGGAACTTGTTCGATATCGTTAGCTGAGGTGGTGGCAACCATCGAGCTAACAAAGTCCGCCTTGATGGCATTCATATTACGCACCATTGGATGCTCCGAGGCGGCTTGCAGCAAGGGGAAATAATACCAACGGAAGAACTCCAGTTGAGCCTGACCGGCCACCTGACCCGTGCGAATAGGCAATGAGGCGCAAGTCAAATCCAAAAGCAGATCACGATTAAGGCGCACGCCATATTTGAACAACATGTCGTCAAGGTTGAGGTCTTGCTCAAGGCCGATGGTCGACTCCTGACTTTGCAGGCTGTCCATAGTGGCATAAACAGGCTCAACCATCCACAACACTTTGCCACCGTGCATGATATACTGGTCGATGAGGAACTTATCGCGCTCGTCGAAAGGCAGTGTGGGTTTGGCAATGATGATGGCATCATACGAAGGAAAAGCCTTCACATCGCTCTCCTCATCTTGAGTGCGGTGCATCAAGGCATCAATCTTGCCGTCAATTTCCAGACGAACCACATTATAGTTTTGGGCCAAGGTTTGGGCTATGTCATGAACTTCCTGCTCACTCAACTCCCCATGGCCTTCGATGAAGGCAATGTTAGGCTTTTGCAGGCGGATCACCTTCTTCACTGCATCAATAAGACGAAACTCAAGGTTTTGCATGGACGCATTCAAAGCCTGCTCCGATGACTGGCCGATTTGGTTTTCAAGCAAGTCGATGGCTATCTCGGTATTGTTTCGGTAACTCACCAATGCCCCTGGCCAAATCACCATCTGCTTAGAGGAACCATCGCGGTTTTTCACCACCACATCTGTAGGATTCAATCCCGCCTGATAAAGCTGTTTATAGGTCTCGTTACGCTCGGCAGCATCTGCGCTCTCCGAAGGATTAATAAACTCGTAATCAATGAACTTCGAATAAGCTCGAAACTCATCTAACATCTCCTTGGTCTCACGACGCAGTTTCTTGAAACCTGCGGGAAAATCGCCTTCAAGATACACCTTGAAATAGACATAGTCATTGAGGTCGTTGAGGATTTCTTTAGTTGTAGGCGACAAAGTATAGCGTTTTTCACTCGTCAAGTCGAAACGGGTGAACACATATGAGCCAATAACATTGACCAGCACCACAATCACCACCGTCACCAAAAAAGCGACAATTTGATTCTTTTTTAGACTTTTACGCTTGTTTTCCATCTCCATCCTCCTTACCATTTGCGGCTTGCCAAAACCAATTTCGTTGCACTGAGAAACAGCGCAATTACACTCAGAAAATACAACACATCACGCGTGTCGATGACACCACGACTCAAAGAGCTATAATGCGCATTCATGCCCAACTGTTGGATGAACAAATCGACCCGACCAAACAACGAAAGCGAGTATATAAACTCAAAGCCTATCAAAAGGAATCCGCAAAGAAAGACGGAGATGATAAAGGCCAGGATTTGATTGTTGGTCAGAGAGCTACAAAACACGCCGATGCTCACGAAACTCGCACTAAGCAGGAAGAGGCCAATATAAGAGCCCCAGATGCCTCCACTATCAAGGTTGCCTTTCGGCAGACCAAGTTGAAAAACAGAGTAATAATAAATAAATGTCGGTATCAAGGCTAACAACACCAAGGCCACACCCGCCAAAAACTTTGCCCAAATGATCTGCCAATCCGACAAGGGCTTGGTGACCAGCATCTCAATGGTTCCTGTACGGTTCTCTTC
>ONFO01000061.1 GCA_900317155.1 uncultured Bacteroidales bacterium | reverse complement strand
GCCTTGCGTGTGGGTAAGCCGCATTAACTTTGCAGCGGAAAGGCAAGGGAGGCGACGGTGAACAAGTGAAAGTATGTTTGGCTTGTTTTTCAGGGGCAATATGGCAGATTCTTCCTGCAAGCGGTTGCGCCCAAGACGGCGCAGGTGTCAAGAGCTGAAAAGAGGCATTTTCCTTATCCTTTTTGAGAAAAACAGGTGTTTTTTGCACAAAAAATGAAGATTTTTTTTGGAACGAAAAAAGACTGCGGTCGGCCATATTTCCTTTGCAGCGTCAAACGAAAGGAAGTATGGGTGAGTGGTCGAAACCAGCACACTGCTAACGTGCCGAGCCCCTCAAGGGTTCCGAAGGTTCAAATCCTTCTGCTTCCGCAAAAAGGCAATTTGCAAGAGCGGCGAAGTTGGAGAGTCGTGGCAGACTGTAAATCTGTTGCCTTAGGGCTGAGTAGGTTCGAATCCTACCTCTTGCACAAGTCAAATGGTGGTTTGGCAGAGTTTGGTTGATTGCGCCGGTCTTGAAAACCGGAGGCCCCAGGAATGGGCTCCAGGGGTTCAAATCCCTTAACCTCCTCAAGCAAATGGAGCTTTGGCAGACTTGGTGTATGCGACGGACTGAAAATCCGTAGAACGTGGTTCGACTCCACGAGGTTCCACAATGAAGAGATAAATGCTCTCGTGGCGCAACAGTTAGCGCGTCTGTCTTATACACAGCGGGTTGCAGGTGCAAGTCCTGCCGAGAGTACAACGAGATGGGAGTATAGTTCAGCTGGCAGAACGTCGGTCTCCAAAACCGAAGGTCGGGGGTTCGAAGCCTTCTGCTCCTGCTAAAAGAACATGGAGTTTGTAGCTCAGTTGGTAGAGCGCCAGAATGTGGATCTGGAGGTCATGGGTTCGAGTCCCATTATTCTCCCCAAATGCTTCAATAGCTCAGTTGGTAGAGCAGCTCTCTTGTAAAGAGCCGGTCGTCGGTCCGAGTCCGTCTTGAAGCTCAACATAGGGTATGGGTCTGCTTGGTGTGGACACCTGACTGTCACTCAGGAATAACAGGTCGGTTCGAATCCGATATACCCTGCAATGATGACTCCGTAGCTCAGTAGGTAGAGCTTCAGACTTTTAATTTGAAGGTCCTGGGTTCGAGCCCCAGCGGAGCCACAAGAAATAATGGGATGTAGCTCAGAGGCAGAGCAGGTGACTGTTAATCACCAGGTCGAGATATCGTAACTCTCCATCCCAGCATAGATTGCCTCATGGTGTAATTGGCAACACAACGGCCTTTGACGCCGTTCTTCCAGGTTCAAGTCCTGGTGGGGCAACCAATAATGCTCCAGTAGCTCAGTTGGATCAGAGCGCCTCGCTACGAACGAGGAGGTCGCAGGTTCGAGTCCTGCCTGGAGTACCAAATTATGGGCTCATAGCTCAGTTGGTAGAGCGTTTGCTTTGCAAGCAAAGGGTCCGGAGTTCGAGTCTCCGTGGGTCCACAATGATGCTGCCATCGTCTAATCGGTCAGGACGCCACCCTTTCACGGTGGAGATTTACGGGTTCGAGCCCCGTTGGCAGTACAGATCAATACTCTTGTAGCGCAATTGGTTAGCGCGTCTGCCTGATACGCAGGAGGTTGCTGGTTCGATTCCAGCCAAGGGTACGATAGTGCGGGATGCCTGGAGATGGTACCAGAGCGGTCTCATAAGCCGTACAAACGTGGGTTCGAGTCCCACTCCCGCAACAAGCATGTGAGGATGCCCGAGCGGCCTAAGGGAGCGGTCTGCAAAACCGTTATTCGTCGGTTCAAATCCGACTCCTCACTCAAGAAGAAACGATAGTGCCTTAGGTAGTATATTAGTATGAAGATGTTCAGGCAATTATACATAAGATGGTTGGTTCGCCGGGGAAAGGCCATAGATATATGGTCGCACAGCGACTATCCCGCACAAGTGTTATCCAACCTTTGCAGCAATCCCTTCACCTTTGACGGGGTGCTGTGCGGCAGCATGGAGGGGTTTCTCCAGTCGCTGAAGCAGCAGGATCGCAACAAGCAACGGCAAATATGCGCCATGAAAGGCCGCAATGCCAAGAGGGCGTCCAGCACCCATTGGCAGGCCGACCAAATCGTCTGGTGGAAGGACATCGCCATAGACCGGCAGTCTGAGGATTTTCAGCAGCTGCTCCTCCATGCCTATCAAGCCATGTTCGACCAGAGCGAGCGGTTCCGTGCGGCGCTGATGGCGACACGGGGCATGAGGCTCTACCACTCCCGTGGCAAGAGCAACCCGTTCAAGACCATCCTGACTGAGCAGGAGTTCTGCCAGAAGGCTCATCTTCGTCGAAGTGGAATACGATTCACCGTCAACGGACGGTGAGAACTAAGTTTACCCATAAAAAGCGCACAGAATGCCCCGGCTTCATTGATAAGTTGAAGTCGGGGCATCGTTCTATCCGTAGTTCAAGAGGGCGGTGAGCCGCTCCCGCACAAGCGAGAGCACGTCCCGCATCTCGTTGAGCGTAGCCTTGCCGTCCTCGTCAAGCATCTCGACGGCCTGCTTAAGCAGACGGCAGTCTTCTTCGGTCAGGGGCATCTCGTTGATCGAGTAGTTGGGGTCAGCGTACCTGTAGTAGATCTTGTCAAAGACCTCGATCGGGGCGTTGTAGCCCAACTTGTCGGACCGCATGATTTGGAGGTCGCCCTGCACGGTCCGAACGGACACTCCCTTGGTGATGCCCTCCATCTCGTACAGGGCATCCGAGCAAGCCTCGGTCAGGTCGTCTATGGTCCATAGACGGAACCTGTTCCGCAGGCAGCGGTCTATAGTCTTGTAGCGTATTAACGCATTCTTGTTTGCCGGCATGAATATCTTGTGTAATTGAATTGTCCATAATGTTAGTTATTAAATCGTGAAACACTTACCGAAGCTAAAGCCGTGGTTTTTACTCTTATACTCAAAATTATAACCCAGTTGATTGCACACGATTCTTGTTTTGCCAATGGTGGCATCAAAGTTGGTGTGCGAATGCCCGTAGATCCAGACATCAATATCACTCTCAGCGATGAAGTTGCCTAGCTCGGTTGCGAAGGCGCTGTTCAAAACAGAGCCTTGGTGCCATGGAGCAACAACCAGGGTTGTCGGTAAGTGATGCGTCACAACAATCTTATGTTCAGCAGTGCTCGCTGCAACGCTTTCTCGGATAAAGTCAAGGCAGTACTCGTGCAACAGGTTATACTGTGCCACAGTGAGTATTTCGCCATTGTACTTCGTTCGATGGAAATCGGCGAGCCCTCGTTGAACAAAGAACTCATCCCGTGCTTCAATGTGTGACCACAAGGTGCTAATGATGAAGTCGGTGTTGCCGATGGTCAGCACTTGGTTCTGATAGATGCCCACGTTGGCATGTATCATCTGTCGCCATTGAAGGCCACGCTCCATGATGTCACAATACGCATAATACTCATGATTGCCGGGGACCAGTATCACATGTTGGTAGTTCTCTGAAGCCCACCGCCAAAAGCCTTTCAACGGCAAGGCCTGGGCGTTGAGGTAGAACGTATCTCCAGCTAGAACGAGTATCTCTCCCGTGACTGGTATCTCAACTTGTTTGATGAAGCGGCAGTTGTCCACCAGCTCCAAGTGCAAGTCACTCATGTATTGTATCTTCATTGCTTTGTTGTATTTGTTGGTTGATAATATCACTGATTCGTTTGAATGATACAGGTGTGAAGTTATTGGCATCTACACCGACATCATATTGCCTGGGGAACAACACGCTAAGCCTGGGAGCATCAAGGCCGGTGTTGTTATCACGAGTGTGGACGTGACCGAACAGTTGCCACACGTTATTGTACGAACCTCCATAGCACAAGAAGGGATGGTGGTTGAGGACAATTTCTTGTTTCTCTATCTCAAGATACATTTGAAATGCTACCTGCTCGAAGCGTCCAATGACGGCATTGCGCATGTTCTTGATGTCGTGGTTGCCGATGATCAGGTAGATTTTGCCGTTCAGTTGGTCCAATATTTTGTTCCACTGTGCTGTGCCTCCGAAGGAGAAATCCCCCAGGTGGAACACCTTATCATTCTTGCCGACTACGCGGTTCCAGTTCTCGATCAACGCTTCGTTCATTTGCTCGATATTAGCAAAGGGACGATTGCAGTGCCTAATGATGCTTGAGTGGTTGAAGTGCGTATCGCTGGTGAAAAATATGCGGTCGCCCTTCAGTCCACGAATAATTGTTTCCATTTTGAATTGTTTCTTTCATTTGTGCGTCACGATCAACGCTGGTTAATAATTGGGGATTAAATAAGAAAAGTGGTTGGAATGTCTTGCTTTGCTTGACTTTCCAACCACTCTTTTATCGTTTGAGAGTAGTATCTCAGATATGATTACGCGTTATATCATGATGCGACTGTCATCTTGACGCCTAATCTGGAAAGCCGTTGAGCATATTTGCGGCATTGCATTGACTGCAAAAACGATATGGCGATAGCCTTCAAACCAACTTGTGGTCTGAATGCATTTGCCCTTCAATATGTCAACTCTTAGTGTCAGCATGACAGCCTTTTTCTAAAATTGGCCGCAAAATTACACATTCTCGCCGAAACTGCCAAATTTCTGACGGATTATTTTATTATAGTTTCTCTTATATACTACGTATATACTTTTTCAAACCGAGAAGTGGGATTTCAATAATGCGCTCTCCAAATGCGTTTGATTTCTCTGCCTTCATAAAATTTTCGCTTGTTGGCCCTTCTGAAGCCACACCTTATCTTCCCAGCTTCTGTCCAACGACGCAAAGTGTGTCGATGAATGCCGAGAAATTTGCTTGTTTCTTCTATGGAATATCGTCCAAAATCCGATACTTTAGGTTCTTCGCTTACCATAACAATCTATCTCCTTTCGATTTATTTGTTCTATCTGATGACTTTGTGATTAATTTTTGCGCCGCAAAGGTAGAGAGGCAGACCGCAGCCTATTTGCGTTCATGATAAAATTCACTCAATTCTCAGTAAAAAAATGCTCGTTCTCAATGACAAAGCCGGGCGTTCCCCATCGATGGGGGCGTCCGGCGCCGGTTCCGATCGGTGGGCGAGCGATCGCCCACCTGCGGAACGGGAGGCCTTAAACCTCGTGCTCGATGTACTCGCTCAGCTCCTTGAGGATGCCTTCGATGTCCTCGGGCGTGCTGTCATCGGCAAACGTCCATGACCTGCAGGCCTTGGCGGGCGGCTCGCCTTGGTGGGCGAACACCGTCCACCATGTCATCACCTCACCATCGCA
>ONFO01000064.1 GCA_900317155.1 uncultured Bacteroidales bacterium | reverse complement strand
GATGGCGCATCCGTCTGTCGTGGAAAGCGTGTCTTTCGAAAACGGAAGGAAAGTGATACGTTTTGCTCTTCCTTATCTTCCGTGGCATGATGCTTTGACTTTCCGTGAGGGCATTTTTCCGAACAATTTCCCAATAGGATATTTGGATTACTATGATTGCGAGAATAATTTGCTATGCGAATACAAAGACGGTGAGCAGGTCTTTGAGAACCCGGAATACAACATCTGCTATATTGATGAGACATCGGTTCAAGAACAAGACCTTCAGCGCGTTTCGCTATACCCCAATCCTGCTAAAGAGACTATGCTGATTGAAGGCGCTAAGGTTGCCGAAGTGCAGGTCTACAACGCCCTCGGGCAGTTGGTGAAGACCGTGCGCGAAGCGAATGAAATCAATGTGGCTGGTTTGGCGGAAGGGGGTTACCTACTGCGCATCATGGATGTGGAAGGAAAAGTTTTCACGAATAAGATAACGATACAATGAAAGCAACAAGAATTACGACCCTGTTTGCGCTCCTGCTGATGGCGGGAGTCACAATGCAAGCCCAGCAATGGGAGCTTGACTTTGGCGACCAGAACGACATCAACCAACATTCCCGCATCGATGCGGGCGTGATTGATGCGGATGGTAACGCCGTCTTGATGGGCCGATTTGGTCGCCGCCGCGATTGGAACACACAACTCATCAAAGTATATCCTGATGGCAGCTATGAGCGCCGTATTTGTGAGGACTTGCCGAAAATGCTGCTGACGCATGATATCGTTCAGCTTAGCAATGGCAATTATTTCACAGTGGCACAGTTTCAGCCAGACACCACAATGATTAATTATGGAGGCAGTGAGCTTTGGGCGATTGTTTTTGATGACAATCTTGAAATCGTAGATACAAAAATATATACCCAGAACTCTTTGGAAAGGATAAGTCGGCCGTGTCTTCTATACGACAATGGTCAGGTGATTGCCTGCGGTTATTATTATGAAAGCTCAAGTAGAGCATTCCCTTATATGTATAGGTTTGACGAAAATGCCGACACCTTGGCGTGCCGCTATGTGGTGCCTAAGTACTACAATGCCAATGATCCAGAGTTTCGACTGCAAGGTTTTAAATGCCATAACATTCTCAAGAATCCGTCGGGAGATGGTTATGTTTTTCTCTGTAATGGGCCTGGCGGTGGAATTGGAACGGCGGTTTATGACGAAGACTTCCAGTATGTGAAAGCATACCGCTATATATTGGGTACTCCTGGTGGGGCTGACATGGACAGCTACGCTTTGGGTGACCGAGGTTATTCCGACTATTTCCTTTCGGAAGACAGGTTGCTGTTTTTTGGAGCAAGATACCCTTGGAAGCAAGGGGTTGACGAGTATTTGTTGACGATTGGTGACCTTGACCTCAGTTGGACGGTAGGACCAGGCCAACAGGGCTATAATGTGGACTGTGGCCGAGTTAATCATTATGAAGTGGGTTTCCTTCACGAGGAGGGAAGAAACGAAGAGCCATCGGGATATGGTTGCAAATGCATGGCCACGGTGAACGACACGACCATGTATGGCTGTTACATGACCATGTACTACCCAGGGGATAACAAACAGACTGGCTTGTGCCTTTTTGACCGCGACATGGAAATCCTTGGCGGTCGCTTCTTCGATGAGGACGAATACTATAAGTATTGGCCGCAATTTGTCCTTCCTTATCCTGATGGAGGCTGTTTGTTGGTCATGGACGGTGGAGAAGCTTTGTCGCCATACGCGGCCAGCAAAGTGATGAGGCTGACGCGAGAGGAGATGAACCCCATACCCACCTCGGTCAAGGAAATGCCTGTGACGGAGATTCAAGGCAAGGCGTATCCTAATCCGGCAAAGGATGTTCTGAACATTGACCTTAGCGGAATGGAAAACATTGAAGGCTGCCGCATCAGCATTACGGATGCCCTTGGGGTGTATTTCTATCGAGTTTACAATGCTGAAAAAGAACTATTAACCGGAAAATGGATAAAACAATAATACGATGAAAACAACAAGAATTTACGCCCTTCTTGCGCTGCTGATGGCGGGAGGGGTGACGATGCAAGCGCAGGAAAACGACAGGACGCTTGAATACGGTTATTGGGCTGATGTCGTAACCGAACAGCCTGAAGGCTATGTGGTTGACGCCGAAGGCAATGTGGAAATCTACACACCTGAAGGTTTGGCTTGGCTTTCGTGTGTTGTAAACGGGCTGAACGGCTGCGAGCCTGACAATTTTGACGGACGCACCGTAAGACTGATGGCCGACCTTAATCTTGAAGAAACGTACGGCTTGATGAACCTTGTTCCCATAGGAAACCGTGAACACCGTTTTATGGGCACCTTCGATGGTCAAGATCATAGTATTGATGGACTGTTTATACTTAATTCCTTGGGAGAGGAAATGCGAATGGATATGGGGTTGTTTGGCTATTTGTATCATGGCACGGTGAAAAACCTGTCGCTCAATTCCGGTTTTTATGCTTATATGCATCCATTTGACATGAATACAGGAACATACGAGCTTTATTATGACGCACTTGTTGCCGCTGTTGCGGATTCCCTCTCAGTGGTGGACGGTTGTACATGCAGGCTTAAAATGTTGGAAGCAGTAGGAAATGCACATGCCGGCGGGACATATATGGCAAGCGTTGTCGGCTTGAACCGCAATTCTATTGTTCGCAATTGTTGCTACGAAATGGATAGGTATTCTCAGCTTGGGGATATAGATGTTGGCGGCATCGTGTTGCGTAACCTTTGTGAAGGTGATTATGCTGATGCCATTGTAGAGAACTGCTACTTCTATGGAAGCCTGATGGGGTCATACAGCGATGAAAACATGGGTGGTATCGTGTGTTTTAACGAA